>JBLMYA010000092.1:0-90404 GCA_050258035.1 Verrucomicrobiota bacterium | reverse complement strand
TGTCACCATCGCCTTCTGGACCGGGCTCAGGCCCGTCCTGCTGCTGCCGGTCGCCTCGATCGTCGTCACCTGCACACCGTCGAGCGAGCAGAGGGGATGGAGGCAGGCGTTCACCGCCCGCTCGACGACCTGAGTCGTGTTCGGGTCCGTTCGGGTGATCAGGACGGTGCAGGCGCCGCAACCTCCTTCGCCGCACACGAGCTTCGTCCCGGTCAGGCCGACCGCGGGTGAGCGCAGGTAGTCGACGAGCGACGTCGTGGGATCGGGGTTCTCGATCCTCACCGCCTCGCCGTTGAGCGTGAACGACAAGGTGGTGCCGTACGCGTCCGCGCGTGGGTGAGCCTGTGGTGCCTCGACCGCCATACGCACTCCTCCCGAGACCCGAGCTGACCGCTCCAGGCGACTCCAAGTCTCGCGTGTTCGAGCGGTGCCGTCTAGAGCGTGCAGCCCGCGCCGCCGGAGGCGGGCATCGCGAGCCTCATCGCGAAGCACCGCCCGGCGTCCACCTCGACAACCCCCTACCCGCGCGGCGCGTACTCGACGCTGCCGAACGGCCAGTCGGACGCGAGCCAGTCGCTGACGGCGCGCCAGAGAGGGACGTCCAGCTCCGCGTGGCTGGCCCGTACCCAGGAGCGCACACGGGCGTCGTGATCGCCGTCGGGCAGCGGGTAGATGTAGACGCACCCGATCACGTCGCGGCTCTCCGGATCGAGCACCGTGTACGTGAACCCCGCCCGGTTGCGGAAGTCGTCGGCATGGCGCTGCAGGTCCTCCCGGTTCTCGTCCGGCGTCATCTCTCGCGGCCAGCGGCCGTCGCCCCACCCGGGCGTCGCGGCGATGTGGTCCATCGACGACGTCCAGGCGTCGTAGTCCTGCTCGTTGTGTTCAGGCCCGAGCGGCTCGAGCACGAACTGCGGCGTCTCGAGTCGGCGAGGCACGTCGAAGTCGCCCGGGACGAACTCGTCCACGCGGGCGATCGTAGACGACTGAGGACGAGGGCGGCGAGAACGGCCCGGAGCCTATTACTCAGAGCGGCGTAATCGCAGTTGCCTGACTTGCATGCTGAGCGGCGAGCGCGACACCCTCGGGCTCTGGGTCGGCGACGGCTCGGAGGGCGCGAAGTACTGGCATCAGGTTCTCTCCGAGTCCTGAACCGGGGGCACGGCCGACGTCTGCATCGTCACTGCGCGGCCTGCCGGAGGCGATCGCCGACGTCTGGCCGCAGGCGATCGTCCAGACCTGCGCACCTGATCCGCAACAGCTTCCGCTACGCGAGCAAGGCCGACTGGGCCGGGCTCGCCCGCGACCTGCGCCCGATCACCATCCGCAGGCTCGACCCCCAGCCGCACGACAGCGTAGAGCTCGATCGTGACTCCTCCAGGGATGCGGTGGCGACTCACTGGTTCCGTTCGCTCCGCGGTGAGGTCGTCCATTTGGCGTGATGGGTCCGGGCCCATTCTTCGCGGACGGTCCCGAGGGTCATTCCACGGAGGGCGTGCCGGGTGGCTGGGTGGATGAGCGAGAGGTAGAGGTGGCCGAGGACGATCACGATCGAGATGTACACGAGCGTGTCGTGGAGGTAGACGGTTCCGCCGAGCCGGAACCGTGTGTCGCGCTCGCCGTACCAGAGCAGCAGGCCCGAGACGAAGAACAGCGTTGCGAATGCGGCGGTGAGGATGGTGTTGACCTTCTGCCCGGCGTTGAAACGGCCCTGTGGGCGCCGGGTGTCGCCGGCGAGGAAGCGGCGGTCGTCCCGGTCGAAGAGGTCGATCTCGCGGACGGTCTGCGCGACTGCGCGCCGGTTGCCGAGGACGGCGATCAGCAGGATCGCTCCCGCCCACGAGATCCCGGTCCAGAAGTGGATGTCCTTGATCAGCGGCCTCCTGGCGACCGCCGCCGACAGCGAGGGCAGGTAGAGCACGAGTCCGGATCCGAGCAGGACGAAGAACGCGCTCGCGTGCACCCAGTGGAGGAGCCGCTCGGTCAGTGTGAAGCGCTCGACATACCGCGGCCGAGGCGCGGCGGCGTGGGTTGCGCTAGCCATTGCCGTTGGAGCGCCCTACCCAGGCGTTGACGTCGTAGCCGCGCTGCTCCCAGTAACCCGAGCCGGGCTTCGCGACCAGTTCGATCCGCTCCACCCATTTGACGTTCTTGTAGCCGTACATCTCCGGGATCACCACCCGAGCGGGGGCGCCGTGCTCGCGGGGAAGCGGCTTCCTGTCCAGCTCGTAGGCGAGCATCACGTCCCGGAGCTGCACCTGGCGCAGCTCCAGGTAGTCGTCGTAGGGCTTCTCGGCCGAGACGAAATGCAGCGCTCCGGCTCGCGGCAGCGGCTTCGCCGCTGCGAGCAGGTCGTGGAAGCGGACGCCACCCCAGCGGACGTTGTTCACGATCCATCCGGTCACGCAGTGGAAGGTCGAGAGCTGGACGGCCTTCGGGAGGGCAAGGAGCTCCTGGTAGGAGAGCTCGAGGGGGTGCTCGACGAGCCCGTCGATGCGGAGCCGCCAGGATGCAGGGTCGAATCTCGGCATCGAGTCGGCGACGGTGTAGATTCGCCAGCCGCCCGACGGGATGATCCGGGTCAGGTCGGTCGCGTCCGAGATCGGGTTGGTCAGCCGGCCGGTCGCGTGCGAGATCGTCTTCCCGTAGAACAGCGTCGCGACCCCGGCGCCGACGACGCCGAGGAATCCGACACGCCCGAGCCGCCGCGCACCGACATTCTCGCGCGGCGACTCGGGAAGCTGATCGCGATCGGGCACGCGTCTTCCTCTACATATGGGCCATGCCGGCGAAGAGCATTCCGCGCAGATCGCCGGGATGGCCCTTCGTGTCGATCCAGACCGAGTACCTGGCCGGCGCCGACTCCAGGTGCTCGAGGGTCATCTCGGACGCAGTTGTGCAGCCCTTCTTCGCGTACGTGGTGCCGAGCCGGACGAGAACCGTGCCCTTCGCGCGGGTGTGAATCGCCGCTCGGGTGATTCCCTTCGTCGGGACGTCGAACGTCCAGCAGAGCTTCTTCCCTTTCCTGTTCACGGTCAGGTTGACGATCCCGTGCTCACCCATCCCGGCCAGGCGGGCCGCCAGCTGTGGGTGCATGCCGGCCAGAACTGTCGGGATTGAGACGGCCAGGCCGGCGACGGCGAGGAGAGAGGTCGAGAGGGCAATGCGATGCAACAGATTCACAGGTGCCTCCTTGTCGATTCCAGGCGACCGTAGTCCTGGCTGAAACGCGGCACCATTACGAAAGACTGAACTCTCGAACGGCCCGACCTTCTCCGTAAGCAACTCTTAAGGACTTGGTCGCGCTACCTCGTGACAATGAGACGATGGGCACAGTTCTCGTGATCGACGACGAGCCGGTCGTTCGCGACGTGGTCGTCCGGTACCTGGAGCAGGAGGGGTACCGGACACTGCAGGCGAGCGACGGCGAGACGGCGCGCGACATTCTCGAGCGCGAGACGCCGAGCCTGGTCGTTCTCGACCTGATGCTCCCCGGGACGGACGGGCTCGCCTTGTGCGGATGGATCCGCGAGCGCTCGCAGCTGCCGGTGATCATGGTGACCGCCCTCGCCGAGGAGGCCGACCGGTTGATCGGGCTCGAGCTCGGCGCGGACGACTACCTGGCAAAGCCGTTCTCCCCGCGCGAGCTGGTCGCGCGGGTGAAGGCTGTGCTGCGACGAGCCTCCGCCCCGAGCGGACTGGTGACCGCCATCGAGGTCGGCGATCTCGTCGTCGACCCCGGCAGACGCGAGGTGCGTAAGGGTGGCTCGCCGCTCCGGCTGACGACTCTCGAGTTCGACCTGCTGAGCTTCCTGGTCGGCAACCCGAATCGGGTGTTCTCGCGCCGGGAGCTGATGGACCGCGTCTGGGGGTACACCTCCGTGCTCGACACCGGAACCGTCACGGTCCACGTTCGCCGGCTGCGCGCGAAGATCGAGGACGACCCCTCCCGGCCCCGGCACCTCGAGACGGTCTGGGGCAGCGGCTACCGGTTCACGCCGTGACTGAAGTCGCCGTCTTCCTCGCGCTGGGCACGGTCGCCGTCGGGGTGGCCGCGGCGCTTCTACTCAGGCTGCTACCCACGCTGAGGCTGCAGCTGGCCGGGCTCGCACTGCTCGCGGTCGTCCTCCCCCTCGGAGCCGTGCTTGCCTCCGGCTGGGTCATGTTCCATATGCACGACGATGCGAAGATCCTCGCCGTCTCGTCGGCCGCAGCTCTCTCCGCCGTCGTCGGTGCGTTGCTGCTCGCCCGTTGGATCGTGAAGCCGCTCGAGCGGCTCCGGGCCTCCTCCGCTCAACTCGCCGCCGGCGACCTGGCCACCCGCGCACCCCAGGAGGGCGCGCGCGAGCTTGCGCAGATGGGCGAATCGTTCAATGCAATGGCCGAGTCGGTCGAACGTCTCTTCGACGCTCGGCGGGAGCTCGTCGCCTGGGCCAGCCACGATCTGCGCACGCCGCTCACGTCGATGCAGGCGATGCTCGAGGCGGCCGAGGACGGACTCGTCGATTCCGCCGAATACCTGCCCGCTCTGAACCACCAGGTCCGGACGCTCTCGATGCTCGTCGACGACCTCTTCGAGCTCGCCCGCATCGACGCCGGCGTCCTCCGGCTCGAACTGCACGACGCCGACCTCGACGGGGTCATCAAGTCATGCATGCACGGCCTCGAGGCGGACGCCCGCGCCAAGCGCGTCCGGCTCCGCATGCAGCTCGAAAGGCCGCTTCCGGCCGTTCGCTGCGCACCGGAAAAGGTCGAGCGCGTGCTGTGCAACCTCCTCACCAACGCCCTCCGCCACACCCCGGCCGAAGGAGGAATCGCCGTCGTGGCGAGACGGCAGCCGGGGAGCGTGACTGTCGCCGTCGAAGACACGGGCGAGGGCGTCAACAGCGACGTGCGCGAGCGGATGTTCGAACGCTTCTGGCGGGGCGACTCGTCACGAAGCTCGCCGGGATCGGGGCTCGGCCTCGCGATCGCCCGCGGCCTCGTCGAAGCCCAGGGAGGACGGATCTGGGCCGAGAACCGACCCGAAGGCGGCGCGCGAATCTCCTTCACGCTCCCCGCAGCAGGCAACTGAGCGCGCGTCGAGGTCCTCCTGCTTCCAGCATCGGGACGGTGAGCCAGGGGCCCGGCTGGATCAGCACGCGAATCCCCGGACGATCGCGTTCCTAATCAGGGCTTGCGACTGTGACCGCGGCCGGCCTGAGCTGGCGTGAACACCTGGGCAGTTGCAGGCCGTGGGGGACGGTCGGCGGAGGCGGGTGAGGGCCCAGTTGCGGTCTGTGGCCCTCACCCACCTACCTACCTTCACGAGTGCGGGGAGACCCGGATAGAGACGAGGCGGCGGGTGGAGATACCGCCGAGGATGCCTTCTCCGGACTTGCGGGCGCGGACGAACATCGCGATCAGCTGCTGCTTGCCGCTGACGGGGAAGCCGGAGAGGCGCTGGAAGCGAAGTTCTGCCCAGCCGTCAGCACCGGTGCGCTGTTCGCTGGGGATGGCGAACTGGTTGTAGGGTGTCGCCGTGGCGTAGACGAGTGCGCCCTGAACTGGCCCGCCGCAGGTCGAGGTGACGTGGAAGCGGACGATCAGCGTCCGGGTTCCGGCCGTTGCCACCTGCGGGTTGGACTGGAGCGTGTCAACCAGTAGCCTGGCTGGCGGCGAGATCGAGGCGGCCTGGTCAGCCCCGTCGCCGGGAGGACAGCCGTTGGCGCCCCCAGGCTTCGGAGGTGGCGCCGGTGCCGCGACGAGGCCGGTAGGAACCGAGGTTGCGGTTGTCGAGCCGCCGCTGTTGGTCGCCGTCACTCGGAACCGGAGCGTGTTGTTGACGTCGACTGAGGTCAGGGTGTACTTCGTTGATGTTGCTCCGCCGATTGCCGAGCAGCTGCCGCCGATCTTGTCGCAGCGAAGCCAGACGTAGGCGTAGCTGCTGGGATCGTGCGTCCAGGACCCTCGATCTGCGGAAAGCACCTTGCCCTGCTGTGGCGTTCCGGAAATCCTCGGCGGCTTGGTATTCACCGGCAGATCCGACGTCTCGGCGACGACCACACCGGTGGGTATCGAGGTCGCCGTCGTCGTCCCGTCGGCGTTCTTGGCCTTGACCTGAAAGCGCAGGGTGTTGCCGACATCGTTGGACTTCAGCTCGTACTTCTTCGAGTCGGCCCCACTGATCGTGGAGCAGCTGCCTCCGTTGTGGTCGCACCGAAGCCAGGCGTAGTCGTACCCGGTCGGGTTGTTCGACCAGTTGCCGCGATCACCGGTGAGCGTCTTCCCTTCTTGCGCCGTCCCGGAGATCGTCGGCGGATAGGTGTTCGCCGGCGCAGTCGTCCTCGCCGCTGCTCCTGCCCCGACAAAGACGACGAGCAGAGCCAGCAACGCCGTCAGACCCAACGCGCCCAGTAGTTTGCGCCTGCCGAAGAACAGTCGCCGTGTCCTTCTCCTGTAGTTCTGCATTCGTGCAACACCCCTTTCACTGGGTAGTGGCAACCTCTCCACTCCTTTGGGTGTTGCTGCCCGCCGTATGGCGTCTAAATCATGTCATGATGTAATCCTTACATTCGTGACCGCCTGGACGTCCGCGGCGAGCGCCGGGGCGGACTCGAAGAGGACGGCCGTAGGAGCTGCGGCGAGTGCGGCGAGGCCGGCGAGCAAGTGAGCGCGAACGCGTGGGTGAGCGCGGCCGCGTCGGCCGCGAACTCGGTGAAGCCCGCCGCCAGCCCGTCCAGCTGACGCTGTACATGCGACCGGTGGCCGCACAGGTGCGAGCACCCGCACCGAAAGGTTCTTGATGCGCACGTGAGCTCTTGCCGGCAGTCATGTCCTCGATTCTCACGCCGCCTCCTCGGGGTCCCCAGAGTTGACTGCACCTCGGTGTCCTGGGCCTTCGAGTGGAGAAGAGCGACTCTGATGTTCGCGGAACGGGGGCGCGTGGGTTCGCGAAGGGAGGTGCGGCGCCGGCGGACTACGAACGAACCCTTACCAAACCATAAGCCCACGCCCAACGAACACTGCCCCTCGCTCACAGGCCGTCCCTACGCTGGTGCACAGAGTCCTGACAGAGCGCGAGGGGGTCGCGTGCAGATCGAGCGGACGGGAACACAATCCTTCTTGGGGCGCGCCGTTCGACAAGACGGCCGCGTCAGATTGGTTCTGCGCGGTGAGTTGAACATCTCGATAGCGCGCGAGCTTGGTCGGGCACTTTCGCGGGCGGCTCGTCTCGGTGCAAACGTGCTGATCATCGACTTGAGCTCCGCTGACCTCGCCGACTCGGCCGCTCTCGGTGCGCTCGTGCTTGCGCAAAAGGAAGCGCGGCGTAACGAAAGCGATGTTGTCCTGGCCGGGGTGACTGGCAAGACAAGGCACGTCCTCGAGATCACGGGACTCGACCGGGCATTCCGCATCGTGCCCACTGACGAGGAACGGTGACTTTCCAGCTGTTGCGGCTGTTCGATGATGCGGGCCGGCCGACAGTGACCGCCGCCCTGCTCGCCAGCACACAGGGTTCCTCATCAGCATCGGCTACCTGTGGGGCCGGGACTGGTGGGCATCAGCGGTGGTGGCGTTGTGCCTATGTCCCCGGTCTCGCGGTGAGCACGATGGTCGCCTACGCCAGGCCCGCCGCATCCGAGCATCAGGTTGGATTGGCGGAGCGGGACGTTGTCTTGCGCTTCCGGTCCGGTTCAACGTGGGATGCGGGATCGGGTGCCGGTGTTGCCCAGAGTACGGCGGCGAGGTGGTCTCGTTCGGGGCCGAGTTCTGCGACTGCGGCGGCGAGGCGCCGTTCTCCTTCGGGGGTGAGGCGGAGGTGACGGATGCGGGCGTCGTGGCTGGAGAGTTGGCGCTGGATCAGGCCGAGGTTCTCGGCGCGGCGGACGAGCTGGGTGACGGCACTTTGGCTGAGCAGGAGTGTCGAGCAAAGACGGGTGACGGTCGGCGGACGCTCGCGTTCGTTTTCGACCTTGATTGCGAGTAGGAGCTCGTAGCGCTCGAGCGTGAGTCCGTGCGTGCGTGTGACTTTCTCGGTTCGGCGAAGAAACCCGCGCAGAGCGGCGCGCAGCTCAGCGGCGCGAACGTACTCGTCTGTTGGAAGGCCCTGCCGAGTTCGGCGCATCGTCTTGGCTCCTCGTTAGGAAACGGTAAGGGTGCTGGCCGGAGGGTTTGGAACATTGTACCGTGCGGTATATCACATTAGGATCAATATCGAACAGTGGAGAGGCCTGCGCGTGCAGGCCACGCTGAGGTCAGAAGTCGATGACCTCGTGACCAAGGGAGTGATGATGTTTTCTCTAGCTCGGACGAAACGGTGGGCGCTCTCCCGGACGAGCCTCTGCCTCGGCGCGGCGATGGTCGGCATCGGGCTGCTTGCCGGTGCCGGCGTTGCCGCGGATACGGCAGTGCCGAAGAACAAGGACTTGCCAAGGATTACGGGGGCGGCGCAGGAAGGAACTGTGCTCACGGCAAGCGAGGGCAAGTGGAAAGGCCAGCCGACTATTGGCTTCTCATATCAGTGGCGACGGTGCTTGTCGGACGGGAGCAGCTGCGTCGACGTCGCACAGGCAACCGATTCGATCTACCCGATTCGTACTGCCGATATTGGCCACACCATGCGGGTAAACGTCATCGCGACGAACCGCGATGGCTCCTCGGTCGGGACGTCTGCGGCCACCGCCATTGTCGTGGCGGCGCCCGCGCAGTCCCCGCACAACGCTGCGCCACCGACGATCTCGGGATCACCGGTTGTCGGGCGCGTCCTGACTGCCTCGACCGGTACGTGGACGGGGCCGGCGCCGACCGACCTCAGCTACCAGTGGCGGCGTTGCTCACGCACCGGCGGTACCTGTGTCGTAACGACCACGCAGGGTCAGGCCTATACGTTGAAGTCCAGTGATGCGGGTCGGGCGCTGCGTGTGCTTGTGACCGTCAGGAACGCAGCCGGCTCGGCCAGCTCGCTCTCGAGCCCCACCGGCCAGGTTGCGCCCTCGCCGTTGCCTCACGCGCCGGCGAATACCTCGCCGCCACGGATCTCGGGAAGCGCCCAGCAGGGCAACGTGCTGAGAGGCGACCGGGGCGCCTGGACGAATTCGCCGACGTCGTACCGGTACTCCTGGCTTCGCTGCGTCACAGCCGGCGGCTCGTGCGCCGCAATCCGGCGGGCCACAACGATGGCGTACTCGCTGGTGCTGGCGGACGTCGGACACACGATCCGCTTCCAGGTCGACGCCAAGAACAGCGGTGGAACGACCCGGGCGACCTCCACTCCTACGGTGCCCGTCCTGGCCTCGCCCCCGGCGGTGGGCAAGTCTGCGCCGACGAACATCTCCCGGCCGACGATCAGCGGGACGGCGAAGCAGGGTGCAGTTCTGACCGGAGACAGGGGGAACTGGACCGGCTCACCGACCAGTTACGACTACACCTGGAAACGCTGCAACCAGAGCGGCGACAACTGCTCGAGCATCGGCGGCGCGCACAACACGACCTACACGCTGACCTCGGACGATGTCGGGCACACGATCCGGCTGGAGGTCGAGGCAAGGAACGCCGACGGCAGCACGAAGGCGACGTCGTCGGCGACCAACGTGGTCGCCGCTTCCGGCCCGCCGCAGAACACCTCGTCGCCGACGATCTCGGGGGTACCGCGTCAGGGCGAGACGCTGACCGGGAGCCGCGGTAACTGGAGCGGCGGGGTCAACGACTACGACGACTCCTGGCTTCGCTGTAACAAGAGCGGCGGGAACTGCTCGACGATCAAGAACAACGCGGCCGGCACCACCTATGTCCTGACCGGCAACGATGTCGGCCACACGATCCGGTTCAGGGTGAAGGCAAAGAACGGAAGCGGCAGCAGCACGGCGACCTCGGCGCCGACCGCGATCATCGCCGCCGCCGTCAACGCGCCGGTGAACACGTCGCCACCGACCATCTCCGGGGTCGCAGCAGTCGGCCAGGTGCTGACGATGAGCACCGGAAAATGGAACAACTCGCCGACCATCTACCACTATCAGTGGCTTCGCTGCGATCAGAACGGCGGCGGCTGCGCAGCGATCCCAGGCGCAGTCGGCAGCACCTGGCGGATCCAGCCGACCTCGGCCGGACACACGCTCCGCGGCCGCGTCACCGCCTCGAACTCGGGCGGATCGGCCCAGGCAACCTCCGTGCCGACCCACGTCGTCGCCGGGGCCCCCACACCGCCGCCGCCGCCCGCGGCCGGCTGCCCGAGCGGCACCGGCACCGTCGACGTGGCGAGCATCGGCTCACCCGCGCGGCTCCTGATCGACCGTCAGGACGCGAGTCCCTCCGTCGTCCACCGCGGAACGCAAGAACTCGTGGTCCGCTACCACGTCACCGCCTGCGGCGGCCGGCCGGTACAGAACGCGCTCGTCTACGCGACCGCCGTTCCCTACAACCAGTGGACGATTCCCGCCGAGCAGCGGACCAACAGGGACGGCTGGGCAGAACTCCACCTGAGGCGGCTGTCCGGCTTCCCGGTCAGCTCCAATCAGCAGCTGATCGCGATCTTCGTCCGCGCCCGCAAAGCAGGCGAGAACGTTCTCGCCGGAATCTCCACCCGGCGCCTGTTTTCGGTACGCGTCAACCTGCACGCCTAACAACGAACCGAAGGGGGCCGCCACAGCGGCCCCCTCTTTGCTCGATGCCCGGATACTTGGCGCTAGCTGTGCCTCCACGTCCTGTCGCGCTACTTAGGCACGATGACGGCGGCCTCGGAGTAGCCGAGCGAGCGGTAGAGGTTGCGCGCGACCTCGTTACCTCTGAAGACGTTCAACCCGAGGCGGGCGAAGCCGCGGCGGCGCGCCTCCGCGAGCAGCATCGCTTCCGTTCCGTAACCTCGACTTCGATATCCCTCCTGGATGTGGACGGCCATAGATCCCGAGGGCATCGGCAGGATCACTTGTGCGCGACGTGCGAGCGGGTCAGTCCAGCGATTCCGCCTGTGGCGCTGCGGCGGCGGTGCCTACCCGGCTGGTTGGATGTTCTGGTTGACGCGGAAGACGTTCCCCGGGTCGTATGTCTTCTTCGCTCTCGCGAGGCGGTCGTAGTTGTCGCGGTAGGTGGCCTTCACCCTGTCTTGGCCCTCGTCCATCATGAAGTTGACGTACGCACCCCCGGCTGAATATGGGTGCAGTGCTTCCCAGTAGCCGACGGCCCATTCGCGCAGGACGGGTGCGGCGGCGGGATCGGGATCTACGGCGATGATCACCTGCGCCCAGCGGGTGTCGCGATATGCCCATGGCGTTTCGTCTGGGCCGACGTCGTGGGCGGCGCCGTCGATCGGATAGATGTGGGAGCCCGACTTCCAGGTTGGCATCTTCTCGTTCCACTCTGCATTGCGGGCCACCGCCTCGTCGGGTATCTCGTTGACGAAGTCGGCTCGCCAGTACCATTGATCGCCCGGCGGGTAGAGGCCGTCGAACGCGCTGTTCAAGCCCGGCAACGGCACGCGGCCGGCGCCGTTCATGAGCGGTGTACCAACGGCAAGCATCGGCGCCATCGCCTGCGCCGCCTCTTCGTCTGAGCCGACGATGCACCAGACGATCCCGCACACCTTGCGCAGGTGGATCTCTTCCGGGAACGGCGGGCCCGGGGGAACGGTGTGGAAGGCGAAGAACGCGCCGACGTTGCGCCCCAGCGTGGGCAGGTACTCCCGGTAGGCGGCGAGCACCTCGTCGGTCTGCTCGATCGGCCAGAACGTCGGGCCGCCGACCACGTCAGAGACCGGATGCGCCCGGAACGTGAACTCCGTCACCACGCCGTAGTTACCGCCGCCTCCACGCAAGGCCCAGAAGAGCTCAGCGTTCTCGTCGGCGCTCGCCGTGACCTGCTCTCCATCTGCGAGCACGACCTCCGCAGCAAGCAGGTTGTCGATCGTCAGGCCGTAGCCACGCGTCAGGTGACCGATACCGCCTCCAAGCGTGAGCCCGCCCACACCGGTCGTGGAGATCACTCCACACGGCACCGCCAGGCCATGCGGGTTCGTGGCGGCGTCCACGTCGGCCCAGGTACAGCCGCCGCCGACACGAACAGTATGCGCCTCCGCATCGACCGATACCGAGCGCAGCGGTGACAGGTCGGCGACGATGCCGTCGTCGACGCTGCCGAGACCGCCGCCGTTGTGACCGCCGCCGCGCACCGCCAGCGGCAGCTCGTGTGCGCGCGCGAACGCGACCGCCTGCGCGACGTCGTTCGCGGACGTGCAGCGTGCGATCACCGCCGGCCGCTTGTCGATCATCGCGTTGTACAGAGCCCGTGCCTTGTCGTAGCTCGCGTCTTCGGGACCGACCAATTCGCCCTCGAACCTGGCGCCCAACTCCAGCCGAGCATCCATCGCGGTCACTGCAGCCTCCTCGATTGGCGTAAACCGGGCCGGAACTGGCCCCGGTCTACGCGAGTCTAGAACCGCGGCACCCTCGCGTCATCCCTTCTCGGGCGGGGCTCCCCATCATGCAACTCGCCCGCTCGGAAGTGCTCACGGCGACGCCCGAGAAGCAGATGTCCCTCTGCCGCGGCTCACGGTCAGGACGTCGGGGCGCGGAGGTTTACTCGGCCCACGACGGGATCTGGTGTGTGACGAAAGGTTTAGGTGATCGTCACGCATCACTCACATCACTGCGACAGACTCGGTTGCTTCACGGAGGGAGAGCACGGCCTCACCGAGGGAGGGCGCAGCGGGATGGCGGTGGATCCATCGCAGACGAGCCAGAGAGCGGATCGCACAGGTCCCGGGACGTGGGCCGATGGATCCATCGCCAGCGAGCGAGGACGTAACCCAACGAAACGTGCAAGACCTGAGACTGCGGCAGAGGAGGTGACGGCCAATTGATCGTCTCGCTTGTTCGCTTCAAGTCGAGGCTCGACGACGAGAAGGTGCAGGCGATGTTCGAGGAGCGCTCCAACGACTACCGTGCAGTGCCTGGCCTCGTGGAGAAGCTCTACCTGCGCCTCCGCGATACCGGCGAGTTCGGCGCTGTTTATGTCTGGGACTCCGAGGAGGCCCTCAACCGGTTCCGGGAGACCGATCTTGCGCGCACGATCCCAATCGCCTACCAGGTAGAGGGAGCACCCACCTTCGAGATCGCCGATGTGCGCTTGGTCGTCCAGCCCGACGGCGTGACGGGTCCCGCGTGAGATCGGTGTCTTGCTCGGCGGGGGCGGAGTGATGGCCGTCGGTCCGATCGGATTACGGACGAGTCGATCGCCGTCGCGAGGCCGGCCAGACGGCATTCGCCTACCGCGACGCCAAGTGGTCCGGGGTCATCGGTGGCATCGACCCCGATCCAGCCAACGCACGCACGGTCTTCCACGTCAACCAGAACATTCGGCCTGGAGGTGCTGCAAGCACATGAGCGCCTGCAGCACCTCCCCCCGCAGCACCGGTCTCTCCCGCGGCGGCGACGGCAGGGCAGGCGTGACGAGCATCGAACGCTGGGCGGCAGGATTGGGTGACCGGTTTGCGAAGGTTCATACGTGCAAGCGTCGCGGTACCGGTCGGCGCTTCGCGCGACGGTTGCGGCAAGTGCCGCACCCTACGGCTACACACTGACGATCTGGACAAGCGGCGCAGTGCTATCGCACGCACGCGGCATTCCCGGCAGCGCCGAGGCGCTCCTCTTTCTTCTCGGCGCCGTGGTGGGATTCGCCCTCGTCGGTGTGCTGGCGTTTGGCGGCTTCTGGGAGACCTTGATTCCGGAGCCGGCGCGAGCAGTGGTATGGGGTGGTCTGCATGTCTTCTCCGTCGGTCTTGCAATCGGGGCGGCGTCGGCCGTCGCTCACGTCGTTCGAGACGTCGCCGCCTGGCCGTTGGGTGGCTTCCTCGCCACTGCCATCTACCTGATTGCGTCCGCGCTGCAACTAGCATTTGCACACTCTGCTCGGTCTCGCGCCGGGCCGCAGGGAGGTTGAGCGGGACAGCGAGGCTCAGGCGAGACGCGACTCGAGCGGCCCGGCTCGACTCTCTTGGAATGGCGCCAATCCCCTCACCGCCTGGGGTAGCCGCGGATTACCCACAAGCAGAAGGCGAGCACGACGACTGCAATCAGGATCAATATCAGCGTGAGCCAGGTCAAGCGCTCCGGCTGCGGAGGTTCGGAGGGATCCAGGCGGACACCGTAGGGCCGACTAGCGCGACGGTGGCATGCGAGTGGGTTCCCACTTGGCTGCCTCCGGATACTCCGTTTCTTCCCTCGGGTCGGGCAGGGACAACCAGTTGCGGAGGGCGAGGAAGCCGACGGCGACGGCGAGCACGATGCCGATCAGGCCTGCGCCGAGGGCGAACTTCCCGAGCGTCCGCGCGCCCGAGTCCCGACCGGGCTCCGCCCGCACGGCGGCGGGCGGCCGGACGGTGAGGCGGGGATGGAAGGTCGAGCTGCGACCGTCGGCGAAGTGCTCCACGGCCTCGACGGTGAAGCTGCCGGTGCGGTCGGGAGCGACGACTCGAACGGCCAGCTGGGCGAACTGGTTCGGCGGGATGCGGCCGCCTCGCCAGCCGACGGTGCGCGTTCCGGCCGAGGCCGTCCAGCCGGGCGTTGCCTCGACCGACCCGACGACGAATCCGGGCGAGAGTGTGATCGTGAGCGCGGTGATCGCGACGCGGTCGCGCTCGTCCGGGGCGGAGAAGACGAGCAGCCTCTCGGCTCCCGGAGCGAGCTGGTGCGGCGCCAGGGTCACGTGCGCTCGGGCCAGGCTGGGAAGCGCGAACGCGACCAGGAGTGCGCAGAGGACGATGCTGCGGCGGGGTGCGCTCACTGCCCGATCTCCGGAGCGGGGATCCCCCGGCCGAGCAGGCGGCCGATGATGTCGTCGAGCCCCTGCTCGATGGTCCAGGGCGCCTGCGCGACGACGGCGACCGCGGGCGCGAGGCGCCGTCGGCGGAGGCTCCTGGATCGCGGCGCGACCACGGGACGGACTCAGGCCGTTGCCGTCGCCCGCGTCGCGCTCCGGCTCACGATCAGCGTGTCCCACATGCCCGCAGCGTCGTGGCCGGGCACGGCGCAGATCAGCCGGTACTGACCAGGCTTGCGCGCGGTGAAGGCGAACCGCGCGCGGCCGCCCCGCAGCGTTCCGCGGTAAGGAAGCGGGGTCTCCGCTCCCCCGAAGGCCGGCTTCGGACGAGTCGCGGTCGCCTTCGTCGACCAGGGGACGACCATCAGGCTGTGGGGCAGCGGGCCGGCGTTCCGGAAATCGACGTGCACCGCCCAGCCGGCAGGCACCGTGATCCGCAGACGCCCCTTCGCGAAGCCGTCGAAGTTGAAGCCCCCCGCAGCCTTCGTGAAGGACGCGATCACCAGCACGTCGGCCCGATGCGCCCTCGGCCCGCTCTTGACCCAATGACTCGGCGGCGGCATCGCTGCGGCCGCGGGTCGCACAGCCGGCAGGGCCAGCCAAAGGACTGCCAGCGAACCCATGACACCCAGCAGACGCGAACACCGGCGTGCGGGTCTCATCATCCTCCCGGACCTGGTCGGTGAGAGAGCTATACGATGGCACGCTAGCAGGTCGTAGAGCGATAAGGTCGTATACCGATATGTCATGAGAGCCTCCAAGAACGAGCTGTCCCTCGACGACGGTCGGCTCTCGACCGACCGGGTCGCGCTGATCGCCGAGTTTCGCGCCGCGCTCGCCGGCTTTCTCGAGCGCAGCGAGGCCGGGGCGCGCCAGGCAGGACTCACTCCGCAGCGCTACCTGCTGCTCCTGATGGTCAAGGGTGCACCCGGCGGGAAGGAGCGGATGAGCACGGGTGAGCTCGCCGCGAAGCTCCGGATCTCGGCGAACACGGCGAGCGAGCTCGTGACCCGGACGGAGCGGGCCGGCCTGGTCGCCCGCGAGCGGTCGAGACGCGACCAGCGCATCGTCGAGCTCCGCCTCACGGCCGAGGGCGAGCGACGGCTCGCCGAGGCGATTCGGGCGACCGACGACGACCGCCGCGCTCTCGGCGAGGCGTTTGGCCTTCTCGCACGAACCTTCGACAGCGCAACAGAACTGGACGCGCGACCCCGCCGGCGCGCAAGACAGAGGACGTAGATCGGATCGCCGAACTCTCCCCGAAAGGGGCGCGCCTTCCCCGGCGCAGTCCGAGCCATTCGACTTGCAGCGTTGCCACTGGTACGAGTAGTCGCTCGGGCTGATCCAGCCTCCGCGGTCGGCGTGCAGGGATTCGCCCTCGCGCTCGGTGCCCGAGATCGAGGGCGGGGTCGTGTTGGTCGGCTCGTCCTGCGCCGCCGCCGAGTCGCTCCCGCTGGAGACGATCGGCGTGGCGGCGGCGCCGAGGACGGCGCCTCTTGTTCTCGACTCTCCTGACGCTACAGACGTGGCGTCGTGCGACGACACCGCACTTCGGTTGCGAGGCGAACGCGGCCGCCTCGCGGCTCGACAGCATCTGACGTGTGATGTCGGCATCGCCGCGTCGGCCAGCGACGGTCTAGCCACCGCGGTGCGGTTGCGGTTCCAGCGGGAGGGCGTCCGGCAGGCGGGCGAGTTCCCGCACCTTGCCCCTCACGTGGATGAGCCGGTCGTCGAAATCAACTTGCCGTACGAGCGCAGCTGGAACCAGCGCACGCCGTGGCATGCCCTCCCGCTGCATGCGGACCGCCAGGTAGTCCGGCCTGCTCGAGTCTGACCCGAAGACGGGCGTCTCGACATTGCCGAGCCAGCCGTCGTCGGCGATGACGTCGTACCCGTGACAGTTGACCAGGTGGTCAGCGCTCCTCTCACGCTCTTGCCGCACCGGCGAGGACGGTATCCACCCTGCTTGTGTTTCGTGTGAGTGCCTCGTGAAGAATTGCTCAGGCTGCTGCCTGGGAGCATCTCGCGGGCGATACTGCTGGAGGGATGCGACGGATCGCCGTCAGCATGCGTTGGTGGCTCGCACTTGCGTTCGCGGCCGTGGCGGCGGTGACAGCAGTTGCGGTCGCCGAGGTGCTCACGCAACGAGCCGAGAGCGTGCTATCCACGCGAGCAGAGGAGATCGCAACGGGGAGTAGCGTCGTCGCCGCTCACGAGATCGCCTCCGCAATGGAGCAGGGCGATCTGCCGCGGACGATCGGTGTGCTCGCCGCGGGCCGCAAGCTCTCGCTGTTCGTGTTCGACCGGAACCGTCGTCCGCTCAGTCCCGGCGGCGCTCGCGGTGTCCGCTTCGGCAGCGACCCGCTCGATCGCAAGGCCCTCGGAAGCGCGCTCTCGGGACGTCGATTTGTCGATCACGACTCTTCAGGCAGCCGGATCGTCGTGGGTCTTCCCCTGCGCGAGCCTCCTGGATCCGCGCTCGTGACCGTCTCCTTTCGGAAGGATCTGGTCGCGGAGGCCGGGCTCCTGCATGCCGAGATCCTCCGTGCCGCCGGACTGGCGGTGCTCGTCGGTGCCGTCGTCGGCCTGCTCGTGGCTGTCCTGATCGCGGCGAGGCTGCGTCGGATCGCCTCGACGGCGGCGGCGATCGAGGCTGGCAGTTTCGAGACGGAGCTCCGTCCCGGCGTTCTCCATGACGAGGTCGGCGGCCTCGCCGCAACGATCGACCGTATGAGGGGTCGATTACGCGAGTCATTTGCAGCCTTGGAGTCGGAGCGCGATCGGCTTCGAACCCTCTTCGAGCAGCTGCAGGAGGGCGTCGTCGCGGTGAACCCCGGGCTGGAAGTCGAGTTGGCGAACAGGGCGGCTCACCGGATCTTCGCCGGTTCGCCCCTGGCCGAAGGAGCGCCGCTGCCGGAGCCATGGCCCGACTTCGAGATCAGAACGCTCGCCCGCACCCTGTTCGAAGACGGGGCGGGGATCTCACAGGCGCGGGTCTCACCAGACGACGAGCGGACGTACTCAGTGGTCGGGATGCCGTCGGGGTACGGGACCGACATGGCGCTGCTCGTCGTATCGGACGTGTCCGCACGAGAGCGCCGCGAGCGCGCGGAGCGTGAGTTCGTCACGAACGCCGCGCACGAGCTTCGTACGCCATTGGCCGCAATCACGAACGCGATGGAAGCGCTTCAGCTCGGGGCGAAGGAGGACGCCGACGACCGTGACCGCTTCCTGGCCCTGATCGACAGGCAGACGACGCGACTCGGCCGCCTCGTCCGGGCGTTGCTCGACCTCGCTCGCACGCAGACCCGCCAGGAGACCTTGCAGCTCGGCTCCGTTCCGCTCAGGCCTGTCATCGAGCAGGCGATTGACGGAATCGAGCCGGCGGACGGCGTCGACATCGACGTGTCATGCCCGAAGGCGCTCGCCGCACTCGGCCAGCGCAGCCTGCTCGAGCAGGTCGTCGCGAACCTGGTTGCCAATGCGGTCAAGCACACCGAACGCGGCAGAATCATGGTGGCAGCGGATCGACTCGACTCGAGCGAAGTGCAGATCCGAGTGAGCGACACGGGATCCGGCATCTGGCCCGCCGACCAGGAGCGAGTTTTCGACCGCTTCTTCCAGACCAGCAACGGCCGCCAGGATGGCTTCGGTCTCGGTCTGGCGATCGTGCGCGAGGCAGTCCAGGCGCTCGGTGGGGTCATCGAGATCGACTCTGCGCCCGGACGCGGTACCGTTGTGCGGGTGAGGCTGGCAGCGGCGCGCACGGAGAGCGAGTGAACGCTCGCATCCTCCTTGCCGACGACGAGCCGGACCTCACCGAGAGCGTTAGCTACGCCTTGCGCCGCGAGGGCTTCGATGTCGACGTGGTCGGGGATGGGAAGTCAGCCCTAATCGCTGTCGGCGGCGGCGCCCGCTACGACATCGCCATCCTCGACGTGATGATGCCGAAGCTCACGGGGCTCGAGGTCTGTCGCATGCTGCGCTCAGAGAGCGATCTCCCGATCATCATGCTCACCGCGCGCGACGCCGAGGTCGACCGGGTGCTCGGTCTCGAGCTCGGAGCCGACGACTACTTGACAAAGCCGTTCTCCCTCGCCGAGCTCGTGAGCCGGGTACGCGCACTTCTCCGGCGCCGCGAACTCGACCGGACCGCCGCCTCGGCCGGGCCGACCCGAGTCCTCGGCGGCCTCGAGCTCGACCTCGTACGCCACCGCGTCGTTGCGGACGGACAGCCGATACAGCTGACGCCCTCGGAGTTCAGGCTTCTTGCCTTGCTCGCCGAGCATCCAGAACAGGTCTTCTCGCGGCGGGAGATCATGGAGCACCTCTGGGAGACGCCGTACGTCGGCGACCAGCGGGCCTGCGATGTCCATGTCTCGCACCTGCGGAGGAAAATCGAGCGCGATCCGGCCCATCCCGAGCGGATCGTCACCGTCCGCGAGGTGGGTTACAAGCTCGTGCCTGTCTAGGAACTCGTCTCAGAATGACGGTTGCAGCCTCCTGAGGCAGACGAGGGAAGCAGCCGGGTGACGTCGTTGCGGTTGCCGCCGGCCACCGTCCAGGCGAGCGGCATCCCGGTCGCGTCTACGAGACGATGATGCTTCGACCCCGATCTGGGCTCTGCCAACCGGGCTCGGGCCCGTCGCGGAGCCCCGTAGCTGAATACGGTCGAGGGTGTCAACTCGGCGGGGTCGGCTCGTCGAGTTGGTGGGTGCGGTGGTTGCTGCGCGCGGATCCAGCCTTAACTTGGTGCGCGGCTCGATAACACGGCGTCCACCTTCGTGTGGGAGCTACTGCTGGCGCCTGAACTTCCCAGTCGACGCCCCGCGCTCGCGTGGATCGTCAACCTCGGCTGCATCGACCTGCAATCTGACGCCGCTCGAGGCACCCCACGACGTCGGCGTCTCCGACGACGCGGCTGGTGTTCGACAGGGCCATCGCTGCGGCGTACTCTCCAGTTACCCGGCAGCCCCGACCTGGGCCGCCTCACGGAATGTGGAGGGTTCAGAGATGAGCATTCTTGTGCGCTTCGCACCTGCGTCGGCTGTGACAACGGAGCAGTACGACGAGACCATCAGCCGTCTCGAGTCGGACGGCGGCGACTTCCCACCGGATGGGTTGGAGTACCACTGCGCGTTCATGTCCAACGGGATTGTGCGCGTCAGCGAGGTCTGGGACTCGCAGGAGAAGTTCGAGGCATTCGGACCACGCCTGATGCCGATCCTCGCTGAGGTTGGGATCGATCCCGGCAAGCCGGAGATCCTGCAGGTCCACAAGACGATCACGCGGTAGGCGCCTCGAAACGGGAGACAGCCTGCTCGAGACGTGTCGCCTTCACATCCCGGTGCACGAGACCTCGTTCGTGCGCCGCCTCGAGCGCGGCCGCTGCCTGGGCCACCAGCCGAGCCCGCGGCGCCGCTTCGAGCTTGCCCCCCGAGCCAGCGGCTCGGCTGACCAGCGGCCCGCCGTGCACGCAGTGTCCCTGGCCGCGCTGATAGCCGGCTGACGGAGGACTACGAGACGACGACCATCAGCCTGCTGATCAGGCCGTCGACGAACTCGAGCCTCATCGTGCCGCCGGGCTCGTCGGGCGACCGCGACCACATGTAACCCGCGTTCACGCCGTCGCCGCCTTGCTCCTCGACCGGATCGACGAGCCGCACCTCGTCATCGGGCGGGCGCGCGCGGTACGCCGCGACGATCGCCTCCCGCCCACAGAACGGCCCCAGCTGCACGCCCCCGAACTCCAGGCGGGCGTCCCCTGCCAAGCACTCCCCGAGCGCCTCCCAGTCGCCGGTCCGGACGCCCTGGTTGTGCCTTGCCGTGAACTCGTACAGCAGGTCGACTGCCGGCGGCAGCCCGAGGTCCTCCCGAACGAGTCCGAACATGATCCCGTCGTGCCAGCCGCCGTGGCGCCGGTACGCCTTCCGCTTGACGCCTTCGCGGACGAACCCGACCCGTTCCGCATGCCGGACGGCGCGGTCGTTGAAGCCGTAGACCTCCAGCTGCAGCCTGTGAAAGCCGAGGTCGAGCAGGAGGTGATGGATGAGCGCGCGTGCCGCCTCCTCGGCCAGCCCGCGGCCGCGGAAGGCGGGATCGACTGCGAGGCCGCCGAGGTACGCGATCCGGCTTCGCTCGTTCGCGGTCTCGAACTCCATCATGCCCACCCGGTCGCCGTCGACCTCGATCACGAACACGCCGAACGAGCCCGGCTCTCGCATCGAACGGTCGATCTGCTCGAGCATCGCCTCCCGGCCCCGAGGGCGTCGCGCGGAGAGGAAGGGCTCGACCTCGTCGTGGGCGAGGAGCCCGCTGACCAAGTCGGCGTCGCCCCGTTCGGCACGGCGGATGCTGACGGCTCCGGCTTCGCTCACGCGGCCGAGTCCGCGACCGGCCCCCGCTGTGGCCGCCACGCGCCGGAGCCGAGTGCCACGCCGCCGAGGATCAGCCCCAGGCCGACGAGCATCGTCGGGCGCAGCGGCTCGTCGAGGAGCAGCGAGCCGTAGACCAGCGCCGTCCCCGGGATGAGGTAGGTCACGAGCAGCACCCTGGCCGCGCCGAACAACCGGATCATCCGGAAGAAGATCAGCTGGGCGCAGGCGGTCCCGGCGATCGCGAGCCCGAGGAGCGAGGCGACCGGCTTCCAGCCGGGGGCGTGGTCGGGAAGCTGGAAGAGCGCGAACGGGACGAGGACGAGCCCGCCGAAGAGCATGCCGGCGGCGGCGAGCACCGGCCCTCTCGCGCTCGCGACCGCGTGCTGACTGTAGAGCCCGCCGGCGGCGTAGGAGACCGCTGCGAGCACGACCGCGAGCGTCCCGACGACCGCCCAGGCGCCGCCGTCGGGGTTCACGCCGGTGAGGACGCCGACGCCGAGCAGGCCGACGAGGATCCCGACCAGCTTCAGGCCGCCCGACCGCTCGCCCGGGTTGAACCTGATCGCCAGGATCGCCACCCAGATCGGCACGGTCGCGTTCGCGATCGCCGCCACGCCCGAGTCGATGTGCTTCTCCCCCCACGCGATCAGCGTGAACGGCAGCGCCCCGCTGATCACCCCGATCACGATGCCCCGGCGCCAGACGGCGCGGATCTCGGCCAGCACCCGTCCGTCCCCGTCGGTGGCGACGAGGAACCCGATCAGGAGCACGCCGGCGAGCAGCAGGCGGGCTGCCATCAGCACGGTCGGCTCGAAGTCCCGGATGCCCACCTTGATGAAGACGTAGGAGGCGCCCCAGAGCGCGGAGAGCAGGCAGAGCAGGACCGGGTAGGAACGCAGCATCCGTCCAGCCTAGTGAACCGGCGCAGGCCGGGCCCCGGACGGTCGGCGGATGCGATTCCGTAGGGTTTCCCCCACTTTCGTCGCCGGGCCGCGGGCTCTAGCTTCGGCTCCGTGGCCGAGAAGCCCAAGCCGCCGACAAACGAGTACGTGGCCGAGTGCTTCTGGCCCGACGTCGACGAGGAGGCCGTGCGCGACCTCGACGCGCGGGCCGGAGCCTCGGCGGCCGAGCTGGCCGCCGCCGGCGACACGGTGCGCTACCTCGGCTCGATCCTGATGCGCGAGGACGAGGTCGTGCTCTGCCTGTTCGACGGTACCGAGGACGCAGTTCGCCGCGCAGCGGTGGAGGCCGGGATCCCGTTCGAGCGGATCCTCGAGGCCTCCGGCTCTCCCTGGCCCAACACGAAGAACACCTGAAGGAGGCTCGAATGCGCCCAGCCAGTCCCATCCGCGCCGCCCTCGTCATCGCGGCCGCCGTGCTCGCGGTCGGGGTCGGGTCGGCCGCCCCCGCTGCACCCTCGTGGACGCGGATCAGCGGCCCGAACAACGCCGGCGACCAGCTCGGTCTCGCCCGCACCCCGGACGGCACGCTGCACGTGATCTGGAACCGCGGCAACCAGGCGCCCAGCTCGATCTTCGACACGCGCGTATCGGCGAGCGGCGCTTCGCGCGGGACGACCACCGTGACGGGTCACTGGGAAGGCGCCAGGAACGGGCTCGTGCTGCTCGTGATGCCGGACAAGACGCTCCGCCTGGTCGCTACCGGCGACCATTCGTCCCCCGGCTCGAATGGAGGCATAAGCACGTTCACCGCGCCCGCGAGCGGAGCCAGCTGGACGTTGCAGCCGGAGGTCTGGGGCGGCCCGATCGCCGCCGCCTCCTCGGTGATCGGTGCAACACTGACGAAGGACGGTCAGCTGGTCACCGGCTGGCGCGGCACCGCCGCCGTGGGCATCCCGCCGAGCTCGATCCCGCAGACCGCCTACGCGCCGTTCCAGCTCGCCACGCACCTCGCAACCGACGCGGGAAGCGGCGCGGTCGTCCTCGCGGGTGTATACGGAGGCGGCAAGGGCGGCGTCTACGTCCAGCAGGTCCTGCCGAGCACCGGGAAGGCCGTCGTGCTCTCGGACGGGGGTAACAACAACGACTACGTCGAGGGGCTGAGCGCGCGGATCGGGGCGCCAGGGGTGTACGTCGCATACGCCGACACGAAGGCCGTCCATCTCTACCGTTACGGCGGCAGCTCCAAGACCCTTGCGAGGGGCCCGTTCACCAGCGCGACCGCCTGCGCCGGTCCCGACGGGCGGCTGTGGGTCGCCTGGGGCGACAACAACAACGAGCTCTTCATCACACGCTCGAACCGCGCCGTCGGCGGGTACGAGCCTGTGCAGAAGCTGAGGCTCCCGCAGCAGACCAGGAACGGGCTCAGGTTCCTGCAGTGCGAGGGGTCCGCCGGCCCGGCCGATCTCTTCGCCGAGGTCCTCGACAAGGCGAACGGGCTCGGCTTCTGGCGCACCCACGTCCTCGCCCTGTTCTCGCTGCAGGCAAGGGCGGCGGCCCGCCCGAAGAACGCGGCGACCGCGCGGGTGACGATCTCGGCCCGGGACGCCGGCGACCCCGTCCCCGGCGCGACGATCTCGGTCGGCGGCAGGCGGCTGAAGACAGACGCGTCCGGCACGGTGCTGCTCACACTCAAGCCCGGGACGCACCCGGTCAGCGGGGCCGCGGCCGGCTACGCGACGGCCTCGGTCAAGGTCACGGTGAGGTGAACGCGCCGCTCAGGCGCGAGGCCGAGCCTCGCGCGCGTCCAGCGCCCGGGAGAGCTGGGCCCGCGAACGGATCCCGAGCTTGCGGTAGGCGCGGGCGAGGTTGGCCTCCACGGCCTTCCGGGTGAGGAAGACCTCGCCCGCGATCGCCTGATTCGTGAGCCCGGACGCAGCGAGGTGCGCGATTCGCAGCTCGGTAGCGCTCAGGTCGTGTGGCGCCGCCCGGACCGCCACCCGCCGGAGCTCTGCATCCGCCCGGTCGGCCCACGTCTCCGCCCCCAGCCGACGGAAGATCGCGAGCGCCTCCTCGAGCGCCCTGCGCGCCCGCCGCTTTTGCTTCAGACGCCGCGAGATCTGGCCGCTCACGAGCAGGGTGCGGGCGCGGTCGAACGGCGCGGGGCAGTCATCGTGCGCGGCGAGCGCGCGGTCGAGCGCGTCGGCAGCTTCTGCCAGCTCACCCCGCGCCGCGAGCAGGAGCCCACGGCAGCGGGCGGCCACGGCCAGGCTCCACGGAATCCGCGACCGGGCGGCCCGCCTCTCGAGCCGGGCCGTGAGCGCGTCCGCCCTCGGCAGGTCACCGGCCGCCACCGCCGCCTCGATCGCGTCGCCGTCGACCCGCCACACCGCGGGCTCGCGGAAGTCCACCCGCTCGAGCTCCGCCATCGCCGCCGAGAGGTGTCTGTCGGCGGCCTCGTCCTCACCTGCGGCCAGCTCGGCCAGACCGAGGCAGCGGTTCCAGATCATCTCGACGATCGGCTCCTGCGGCCTCGCGCGCGCGGCCGCTGCCCGCACGGCCTCCACCCTTCCGGCGTGCGCGTCGACGTAGACCCGCCACGGTCCCACGCCCTCTGCTTCAACTCCTCGCTGGTCGAACGCCTCCCCCATCCGCTCGGCGAACTCGGCCGCCTCCGACCAGTTGCCCGCCCAGCATTCGACCACGAGCCGGTTGAGAAAGATGTTCGCGAGCGAGGACTCGTCGCCCTCCTCGTAGGCGTCCCGCTCCGACTGCTCGAGGTGCTCCCGCGCCGCATCGAAGTCGTCCACGTAGCGAAGCCACTGGCCGAGCTTGAACACGACCCGCGTGTCCACCGCGCTCGGAGGCGAGGCGGATTCCAGGACGAGCGCGCGCTCTGCGGCCTTCCCGTCGAAGCCCTCGCCGAGGAACAGGTCGGCCCGCACCAGCGCGCCCAGTGCCGCCGCGACAAGCCCCGGGTCGGCATCGGACACCGGCTCGAGCAGCGCAAGTGCGGCCCTCGCCGCAGCAGCCGCCTTCGGCAGGTCGACCGTGCCGCCGTAGAGGGCGATCGCCGCGTGGCATCGGGCCTGCACGACCGGGTCGCGCGCAGCGCGCAGCGCCTCCTCGGCGAGCGCCACAGCGACCGACTCGCCCTTGCGCCAGAAGTCGATCTCGGCGAGCGCGAGCAGGGCGCGCGCCAAGAGATCGCCGGACTCGACCTCCGCCAGCTCGTCGAGGAGCACGATCGCCCGTTCATAGTCCCCCGCCACCTGGAGATGCTCGGCGAGGGCGAGACGGCGCTCGCCGGCGCCCGCCCCTCTGGGCGTCAACCGAAGCGCGAGCTCCGCGAGCTCAGCGGCGGCATCGGGCGCGCCCCGCATGCGTGCCCGGCGGGCGGCCTCCTCGACCGCCGCCGCCGCCGTCTCGTCGGGGCGGGCGGAGCCGAGCGCGAGGTGACGTGCCCGCTCCTCCGGATCGTGGACGTGGTCGGCAAGTGCGCGGTGCGTCGCCCGCCGGCGGCTGAGCGGTGCAGACGCGTAGACCGCAGACGCGTAGAGCGGATGAGCGAACTCGACGCGCCCGTCGAGTCCGATCCGCACCAGCTCCGCCTCCTCCGCCGCAGCGATGGCGCGAGCGTCGACGAGGCTCAGGTCGGGTCGCGCGAGCGCGGCGGCACGCAGCAGGGCCGCCCGCGTCCTCGCCTGCAGCGAGGCCACGCGCTCCGCGACGAGCGCTCTCAGATCCTCGGGCACGGGCAGAGTCTCAGCTCCGCGCGGGCCGCCGTGGCGTCTCAGCAGCCTGGCGATCTCGAGCGCGTAGAACGGATTGCCTCCAGAGGCGTGCGCGATGCGAACGAGCGTCGGACGCGGGAAGGTGCGGCCGAGCGCGGCGGCGATGATCCGGTGCAGGGCGGCTACCGACAGCGGGCCAAGCTCGAGCCGCTCCGCGCGCTCCCCTGTGACACCGGCGAGCCCGGCCGGCTCAGCCTCGGGGCGCAGCGAGACGATCATCCGCACCGGCTGGTCGGCGAGACGCCTGATCGCGAACTCGACCGCCGACGCCGACGACCCGTCGAGCCAGTGGACGTCGTCGACCGCCAGCACGACCGTGCGGTCGGCGGCCAGCATGCGCAGCACGGAGAGAACCGCCGTCCCGACCAGCCGGCGACCGGGCGGGCGCGCCGCCTCCGCCTTCAGCAGAACCACGTCGATCGCCTCGCGCTGCGGGGCCGGGAGAGCCGCCACCAGGCTCGGCGGGACGGGTGACAGGAGGTCCGTGAGACCGGCGAACGACAGCTTCGCCTCGGACTCGGCCGGCCTTGCGACGAGGACGGTCGCCCCGGACTCCCGCGCATGGACGACCGCGTGCTCCCAGACCGTCGTCTTCCCGATGCCGGCCTCGCCGACGACGGCGAGCACGCCGGCACCGCGGTCGCTCCCCAGGAACGCTTCGACGACCGCGACCTCGGACTCGCGTCCCACGATCGGTGGCACGGCCAGAGCGTAGTCGTCGGGCTTCCCCGCTACGATGCTCGTCTGTCGCAGGTCGCGGAACCTCTCCACCGGGCGCTCGGTCTCACGGACGGGGAGCTCGACCGTATCCGCGAGCTGATGGGGCGCGGTCTGAACCACTTCGAGCTCGCGGTCTTCTCGCTGCTCTGGTCGGAGCACTGCGCCTACAAGCACTCGGCCCTCCTGCTCAGGCGCTTCCCCGCCGACGGGGCGCGCGTGCTCCAGGGCCCCGGGGAGAACGCAGGCGTCCTCGATCTCGGGGACGGCGAGGCGGTCGCCTTCAAGGTCGAGAGTCACAACCACCCGTCCGCGGTCGAGCCGTTTCAGGGCGCCGCCACCGGCGTCGGCGGGATCCTCCGGGACATCGTCGCGATGGGCGCCCGGCCGGTCGCGCTGCTCGACGGCCTGCGCTTCGGAGAGGCGGGCTTCGCCTTCGACCGGGCGGTCGCCGGGATCGGCGCCTACGGGAACAGCGTGGGCGTCCCCACCGTCGGCGGCGAAGCCTTCTTCGACGAGAGCTATGCCGACAACTGCCTCGTCAACGCGATGTGCGTCGGGCTGCTTCCCGCCGACCGGGTCACCCGCGCGAAGGCGACCACGCCCGGCCACCTCGTCGTCCTCTACGGGTCGGCGACCGGCCGGGACGGGATCGGCGGCGCCAGCGTCCTCGCCAGCCAGGAGCTCGGCGAGGGCGCAGCGGAGAAGCGCCCCTCCGTCCAGATCGGCGACCCGTTCACCGGCAACAGGCTGATCGAGGTGTCGATCGAGCTGGTCGAACGTGGCCTGGTCGAGTCGCTCCAGGACTGCGGTGCCGCCGGGCTGGCCTCGGCGCTCGCAGAGATGGCACGGGACGGAGCCGGCGTCGACGTCCACCTCAACCGGGTGCCGCTTCGCGAGGAGCTCGAACCCTGGGAGATCATGATCTCCGAGAGCCAGGAGCGGATGGTCGCGGTCGTGCGGCCCGCGTTCCTGGAGGCGGTCGAGGAGGTATGCGCCCGCTGGGAACTGCATTGCTCCGCGATCGGCGAGGTGACCGACACCGGCGAGCTGCGCGCGTTTCACGACGAGGATCCGGTCGGCACGATCCCGGCGCGGTTCCTCACCGACGACGCGCCGCGCTACGAGGTCGAGCGGGCGCGGCGGCCGGCCGGCCCCGAGCCGCCGGCGCCGGTCGGCCCCCACGTCGAGGACGCGCTGCTCGCGCTGCTCGCCTCCCCGAACATCCGCTCGCGGTCGTGGATCTACGAGCGCTACGACCATCTCGTGGGCTCGCGGACCGTGCGCCGGCCGGGATTGGATGCAGCGATCTTGCGGCTCCGCCCGTCGTTGCGGGGCCTTGCGCTGTCGCTGGACGGTCCGGGTCGCATCGCCCGCGCGGCGCCGCGAACCGGCGGTGCCCTGGCAGTCTTGGAGGCGGCCCGGAACGTCGCCTGCGCCGGCGGCGAGCCGATCGGATTGACGGACTGCCTTAACTTCGGCAATCCGGAGAAGCCGGAGGTCGCCTGGGAACTGGCCGAGGCGATCGAAGGTATGGCGCGCGCGGCCGAGGCGCTGCGGATCCCGGTCGTCTCGGGGAACGTCTCCCTGTACAACGAAACCGACGGCCGGGCGATCCTGCCGGCGCCGGTGGTCGGATGTGTCGGGCTCGTGCCCGACGTGTCCGTCGTTCCCGGCCGCTGGCACGAGGGTGATGTGGTGCTGGTCGCATCGGCGCCGAAGCTGTCGGTCACGCTCGCGTGGTCGGAGTACCAGGCGCTCTACGGCGAGCTCGGCGGCGCCCGACCGCACCTCGATCTCGGCGCCGAGCGCGCTCTGGTCGAGTTTCTCTGGCGTTCCGGGCCGATCCTGTCGCTCGCGCACGACGTATCCACCGGGGGGCCCGCGGTCGCGTTCGCCCAGGCGGCACTCTGGAGCGGTGTCGGCGCGGAGATCGAGCTGCCGCCCGACCTGCTCGCCTGGTTCGGCGAGGGTGGCGGCCAGGCGGTGATCGCCTGCGCACGCGGTGATGTGTCGCGGCTCGAGGGCGTACCGCTGCACGAGGTGGGCGTCGTCGGCGGGGAAACCGTGTTCGACGTGCCGCTGGACGAGCTCTGCAAGGCGTGGCGCGGCTGATGTGCGGCGTCCTCGGAGTCTGCGCGCCCGCCCGCGACGTCGCGCGGCTCGCGCACTTCGGCCTGCACGCGCTCCAGCACCGCGGCCAGGAGTCGGCCGGAATCGCCGTCTCCGACCGCGGCCGCCTGACCGTCCTCAGGGAGATGGGCCTCGTCACGCAGGTCTTCGACGAGCAGAAGCTCCGAGGTCTGCGCGGCCAGCTCGCGATCGGCCACACCCGGTACTCGACGACGGGCTCGGCGCAGTGGGCGAACGCGCAGCCGATCGTCCAGCACGGCCGTCACCGCACGGTCGCTCTGGGGCACAACGGCAACCTCGTCAACGCCGGCGAGCTGCGGGACGAGCTCTCGGCCGACGGGGTGAAGCTGGGCTCGAGCTCGGACACCGAACTGATCGCGGCGCTGATCGCGAACGACCCGGCGCCGCTCGCGGACGCGGTCGCACATGCGATGAGCAGGCTGGAGGGCGCCTACTCGGTGACCGCGCTCGCCGAGGGCAAGCTCCTGGCCTTCCGCGACCCGCACGGCTTCCGCCCGCTCGTGCTCGGGCGACTCTCGGACGGCTGGGTGGTCGCCTCCGAGACCTGCGCGCTCGACCTGCTCGGCGCCGAGCTCGACCGCGAGATCGCCCGCGGCGAGCTGGTCGTCGTCGACGAGGGAGGGATCGAGGCGCGGCAGGCGGTGCCCGCGACCGGGGGCGCGCTGTGCATCTTCGAGTTCTTCTACCTCGCGCGCCCGGACACCTGGCTCGACGGCGTGGAGGTGCATGCCGCGCGGGTACGGATGGGCGAGCGGCTGGCCGAGGAGTCGCCGGTCGAGGCCGACCTCGTCCTGCCGATCCCCGACTCGGGGACGCCGGCGGCGATCGGGTTCGCACGGGCGATCGGCATCCCGTTCAGCGAAGGGCTGATCAAGAACCGCTGCGTCGGCCGGACGTTCATCCAGCCCGACCAGGAGCTCCGCCAGCAGGGCATCCGGCTGAAGTTCAACCCGCTCGCCGAGGTGGCAGGCAAGCGCGTCGTGGTCGTCGACGACTCGATCGTGCGCGGGAACACGACGCGCCAGATCGTCGCGATGCTGTTCGACGCCGGCGCGACCGAGGTGCACGTGCGGATCTCGTCTCCGCCGGTGATCGGCCCGTGCTTCTACGGCATCGATCTGGCCGACGAGGACGAGTTGATCGCGGCATCCAGGTCGGTCGAGGAGGTACGCGAGTCGATCGGCGCGACGTCCCTCGCCCACATCTCCCTCGCGGGGCTGGAGTCGGCGACCGCGCGGCCAGCGTCCTCCCTGTGCCGCGCGTGCCTGACCGGCGACTACCCGACGCGCATCCCCGCCGACCGGCGGCTGGCGAAGCTGAGGTTCGAGCCGGCGCGGGCCTGAGCCGACGCCGGCTCGTCGTCCGCTACTGCTCGAGGACCCTGCTCGCCTTCGCGATCCCGCGGCTGAGCAGGTAGCCGAAGGTCAACACGACCGTCGCGGTGACGAAACCGCTCGCGTCGACCGCGTCGCTGGCCGCCCAGATGATCGCGACGACGATCCAGACGAAGAGGAACAGCGCGAGCTCCGCGTTGCCGGGAATCGGCATCCGGGCGCCCGCGACGGGCTGGAAGCGGTACCCCCCTCCCTCTCCTCCTCCGGCCGACGGGCTCTCGGCGGGCTTCTCCGTGGTGGACATGCGGCGCTCCTTTCTGTCGCTTGCGCTCGAGGGTGCCGGCCGCGCGAGAAGCACACGCGCCGCGGCCGGCTTTCTGTCGCTGCGCGCTGGGTGGCGCGATCGTACGGATCAGGCCGCGTGGCCGGGCACGTGCACGATCTCGAGCTTGATCCCGTCCGGGTCGTAGAAGAAGACCGCGTAGTACCCGGGCATGTACGAGTACTCCTCGGGGCCGCTCTCGATCGAGACGCCGCGGCCGCGCAGCCAGTCGGCGCGCTCGTCGACGTCGTGCCGGGACGCGGCCTCGAAGGCGACGTGGTGGACGCCGACCCGGTAGCGGTCGAAAGGCTCCCTCGACGGTGTCTGCGCCTGCCTCAGGCCGAGCGAGCTGCCGGGGCCCGAGATGTACCAGATCGTCTCGCCGCGCTCGCCCTCCACCTCGCCGACGCGGTGCCAGCCGAGCGGCTCGAGCAGCTCCCGGTAGAAGGGCAGGCTGCGGAGTATCGAGCTGACGACGAGGTCGACGTGATGGAAGCCGGTGGAACGCAAGTTTCTGCCGCAACATGATCGGCGGCGAGGCGGATAGCGCTCAGAGGAGAGGGCCCGTTGGAGAACGAGGGGTTCCCCCACGCCGGGACAGCTCTCCGCCGCGGCCGTACCGGACGGCGCGTGTCGCCGCCCGCCGGTCGACTCCCTCGTCGAGCAGCTGCTGCCGCTCCTCGCTCTCGCGCGCCCAGCGGAGGAAGAGCCAGGCGAGCGCGCCGAGCGTGACGAGCGAGCCCTCGAGCATCATCACCCCGCCGGCGATGCCCTGGTCGGCGTGGGGGGAGATGCCCCAGCGGTTCACCGGGTGCTCGTACGCCGTGTAGAAGACGCCGCCCGACCAGACGAAGACGTTGCCGAGGATCGTCTCGACGGCCCGGACCGCCGCGATGTAGCCGAGCTTCATCCCCGACCCGAACCACTCGGGCCCCGGGAGCACCTCGACCACCGGCGCCCACATCAGCGCGCCGCACGTGAAGAAGAGCAGGTGCTGGACAGCGTGCATGCCCGAGTGGTGGAGCGCCGCCAGGTAGGCGACCGGCAGGTGCCAGAGCAGCAGGTTCGCCGCCCAGATCGGGAGAGCGACGTACGGAAGCGTCAGGAAGCGCAGCCGCATCACCGCCGGGAGGGCGAGCACCGGCCGCAGGATCGGTCCCGTCAGCCCGGCGACGAAGCACAGCGGCGCGAGGTCGCCGAGCAGGATGTGCTGGATCATGTGCGCGAAGAAGAACTGCTGCTCGCCGAGCTCGTGGATCGGCGAGGCGACTGCCGTGAACGAGAGGACGAGGCCGAGGCCGAAGACGAGCCGACGCCAGAGCTCGACCGGCGTGCCGCGCGAGGCGAGCGTGGCCGTCCTGCGGTAGTAGAGGAAGCCCGACGCCGCGATCAGGAGCATCGCCGCCGGATCGAACGTCCAGCTGGTCAGGGGCGAAGGGCCCACCGGGAGAGTGTAGGAGCCTCAGCGCTTGCGACCGACGAAGATCGCCCAGCCGAGGAGCGAGCGTCTGTACCGCAGGTAGTCGCTGCACCGCCGTTCGTGCTCGGCGCGGATCTCGGGATCGGGGTGCTCGGCGAGCCACTCCTCGAGCGCGCGCCAGTGCAGGCTCTCGTACCGGTCCCAGTCGTCCTCCGAGGCGGCGATGACCCCGGTGAGGACGAAACCCGCCCGCTCGAGGCGGTCGGCGGTCTCGGACAGCGAGACGAACCCGTCGGGCGCGGCGCCGTCCGGGAGCGGCCAGGCACGCCAGAACGGCTCCCCGATCGCGACGAAGCCGCCGGGCCGCACCGCCTGACGGAGCGCCGACGCCGCATCGCGGATCGTCCCCCAGACGAACGCCGCGCCGATGCAGAGCGCGGCGTCGAGACTCTCCGGCTCGAGCGGGAACGTCGTCGCGTCGGCGGTGTGGATCTCGACGAGCCTGTCGAGGCCTGCCGCGGCGACGCGCTCGCGCGCCGCCGCGGCGAACTCGGGCCGGATCTCGACACCGGTGATCCGGCAGCCGTACGCGGCGGCGAGGATCGCCGCCGGGCCGCCCTTCCCGCAGGCGACGTCGAGCACACGGCTCTCCGCGTCGAGGCGGAGGTACCTCCCCAGCAGCAGGACCTTCTCCGCGCTCGTCGGGTTCTGGAGCTCGTGGTCGCGCTCGGCGATCTCCCAGGGCCAGTCCATGTCCGGAGCGTAGTGGGCTTAGACTCGGAGGCATGGAGGACGAGCCCACCTACGGGGCTGCAGGGGTCTCGCTCGCGACCGCGGGGGCGGTCGTCGAACGGCTGCGGGCGGCGGTCGAGTCGACAGGCGCGGAAGGGTTCGGCGCCTTCGCGGGGCTGTACCCGCTCGACGAGCAGCGGCTGCTCGCTGCCTCGATGGACTCGATCGGGACGAAGCCGATCGTCGCGCGGGGCCGCGGGCTGCTCCGGAACTGCGGCGCGGACATGGCCGCACACTGCATAAACGACGTGGCGACGACCGGCGCTGAGCCGCTGTTCCTGCTCGACTACGTCGCGGCCGACCGGCTCGACCTCGAGCAGGTCGCCGAGCTGGTCGAGGGCGCCGCCGAGGTGTGCCGTGCAGCCGGCTGCGCGCTCGTCGGCGGCGAGACCGCGGAGATGCCCGGCGTCTACCGCGAGGGCGAGCTCGACTTCGCCGCGGCATGCGTCGGCCTGGTCGACCGTCGCGACCTCGTCGACGGGTCGCGCGTCGAGGCCGGCGACTGGATCGTCGGCTTCGCCTCGGCCGGCGTGCACGCGAACGGCTTCTCGCTCGTCCGCCGGGTCCTCGAGCTGGAGGATTACGACGGCGAGGACCTGCTCGCGCCGACGCGCCTGTACCTCGACGAGATCCGGGCGCTGCGCCTGGACGCCGACGTGCGCGCGCTCGCGCACGTGACCGGCGGCGGGATCGAGGGGAACGTCTCGCGCGTGCTCCCGGAGGGGCTCCGGGCGGAGATCGACTGGGACTCGTGGGACCGCCCTGCTGTGTTCGCCTGGCTCGGGCGCCACGCCGGGGAGGAGGAGCTGCGGCGCGTCTTCAACCTCGGGATCGGCTACTGCGCGGTCGTTCCGGAGCCGGCGGGCCGGACCGTCATCGGCCGGATCGCGTGATCGGCGTCCTCGCGTCGGGAGAGGGTACGAACCTCCAGGCGCTGATCGACTGCGGGCTGCCGATCTCGGCTGTTGCCTCGAACCGCCCGGAAGCGCGCGCCCTGGTGCGCGCGCGGGCGGCGGGAATCGCGTCCGCGCTCTTCGAGCTCGGAGACGACCGGGAGGCCCGCGACCGTGCGATGGCCGACTGGCTGGAAGGGCACGGCGTCCGGCTCGTCGTCCTCGCCGGCTACATGCAGCTCCTGACCCCCGCGTTCCTCGCCCGCTTTCCCGGCCGGATCGTCAACGTCCACCCGTCGCTCCTCCCCGACTTCCCCGGCCTCCGGGCGATCGAGCAGGCGGTCGCAGCGGGCGTCCGGACGACGGGGGTGACCGTCCATCTCGTCGACGAGGGGATCGACACCGGGCCGGTGTTGCGCCAGGAGCCGGTTCCGGTCGAGCCGCTGGACACGCTGGTCGAGCGGATCCACTCGGTGGAGCACCGCCTGCTGCCCGAGGTGGTGAGAGAGCTGTGCGCCGCGCGCTGATCTCGGTCTATGACAAGCGCGGACTGCAGGAGCTCGCCGGCGGGCTGGTCGAGCTCGCCTGGGAGCTCGCGGCCAGCGGCGGCACCGCCGCGCACCTGGAGGAGCACGGCCTGCCCGTGACCCGCGTCGAGACGATGACCGGCTTCGCCGAGATGCTCGGCCACCGCGTCGTCACGCTCCACCCCGCCGTCCACGGCGGGATCCTGGCCCGGCGCGACGTGCCCGAGGACCTCGACGACCTCGCCGAGCACGCGATCGAGCCGATCGACATGGTCGTCGTCAACCTCTACCCGTTCACCGAGGTCGCGTCGCAGCAGGGCGTGACCGACGAGGAGGCGGTGGAGATGATCGACATCGGCGGGCCGACCCTGCTCCGCGCTGCCGCGAAGAACTTCCGCCACGTCGCCGCGGTCGCCCGCCCGGAGCGCTACTCGAGCGTCCTCGAGGAGCTTCGGCACCACGGCGAGCTCTCCCTCGACACCCGCCGGTCGCTCGCCGGCGAGGCCTTCGTCGTCACGGCCGCGTACGAGTCGGCGATCTCGGCCTGGTTCGACGAGCGGGAGACCTTCCCCGAGGGCCTCATCCCGACCTTCTGGAAGGAGCGAACGCTCGCATACGGGGAAAACCCCCACCAGCGCGCCGCCTACTACGCCCAGGCCGGCGAGCGCCGCCACCTGCTCTCCCGCGTCGAGCAGCTCGGCGGCAAGGAGCTCTCGTACAACAACCTCAACGACCTCTCCGCGGCCCGGGAGCTGGTCGAGGAGCTCACGCAGCCGGCGTGCGTGATCGTCAAGCACGCGAACCCATGCGGTGCGGCGATCGCTGAGTCGATCGCGGACGCCTACGAGCGGGCGCTCGCCTCCGATCCGCTGTCCGCCTACGGGGGCGTGGTCGTGCTCAACCACCCGATCTCGGTGGAGCTGGCCAAGCGGATCTCGGAGCAGTTCGTCGAAGTCCTGTTCGCGCCCGGGTACGAGGAGGGCGCAGTCGACGTGCTGCGCGCAAAGGAGGCGCTGCGCATCCTCGACTCGGCCGAGCGCCGGAGCGCGCCGGCGGGAGAGCGCGACTACCGACGGGTGGTCGGGGGTCTGCTCGTCCAGGAGCGCGACGCCGCCGCCGAGGACCGCGGCGCGATGACCGTCGTCTGCGGGGACGCGAGCGACTCGGACTGGGACGACCTGCTGTTCGCCTGGCGCGTCTGCAAGCACGTCACCTCGAACGCGATCGTGATCGCCAGGGGCCTGCGCACGATCGGGATCGGGGCCGGCCAGATGTCGCGCGTGGACGCGGTCCGGATCGCGATCGAGAAGGCTCTGGAGCACGGCCACGACCTGGCGGGCGCCGTGCTGGCCTCGGACGCCTTCTTCCCGTTCGCCGACGGGCCGGCGCTCGCGCTCGAGCAGGGCGTCTCGGCGATCATCCAGCCGGGCGGGTCGAAGCGGGACGCCGACGTCGTCGCCGCCGTCGAGGCGGCCGGCGCGGCGATGGTGTTCACCGGCCGCCGCCACTTCCGCCACTGAACCGGGGACAGCTCCCGGGACCGTCCCTCGGGTAGCGTGCATCCGTGCCGGTCCCGTTGTCCACCCCGACCTTCGACGACGTCCTCGCGGCGCGCGAGCGCATCTCTCCCCACCTCGTTCCGACCGCGCTCAACCGATACCCGCCGCTCGACGAGCTGGTCGGCGCCGAGGTCTGGGTCAAGCACGAGAACCATCAGCCGGTCTGCAACTTCAAGGTTCGCGGCGGGGTCAACCTGGTCTCCCGGCTGACGGACGACGAACGGAGACGCGGCGTGGTCACGGCCTCGACGGGCAACCACGGCCAGTCGATCGCCCTCGCGTCGCGTCTGTTCGGCGTGCGCGCGATCGTCTGCGTCCCCGAACACGCGAACCCGGTCAAGATCGGGTCGATCCGGGGCCTCGGCGGCGAGGTCGTCGAGCACGGCCGCGACTTCGACGACGCGCGCGAGCACTGCGAGGCGCTCGCGGAGGAGCACGGCTACCGCTACATCCATTCCGGCAACGAGCCCCACCTGATCGCAGGAGTCGCCACCCACACGCTCGAGACGCTGGAGCGGCAGCCCGACCTCGACGTCCTGATCGTGCCGATCGGCGGCGGCAGCGGCGCCGCCGGCGCCTGCATCGTCGCGAACGCCCTCCGCCCGGAGCTCCAGGTGATCGGCGTCCAGTCCGAGGCGGCGCCCGCCGCCTACCGCTCCTGGAAGAAGGGCGCCCTCGTCGAGGACGAGATGCGCACCTCGGCCGAGGGGCTGGCGACGCGGGTCGGCTTCGAGCTCCCGCAGGCGATCCTGCGCGAGCACCTCCACGACTTCGTCCTCGTCTCCGAGGACGACCTCCGTGCAGCGACGCTCCACATGCTCGAGCGGACACGGAACCTGATCGAGCCCGCCGGGGCCGCCCCGCTCGCGGCGGCGCTGAAGCTCGACCTCGCCGGCAGGAAGATCGGCCTGATCGCGAGCGGCGGCAACATGACGCCCGATCAGCTGCGCGCGCTCCTCGCCTGAGCTGCGCAGCCGGCCGTAGACTCCGCGCGCGTGACCACCGAGGGCCGCATCACCTTCGCCGGCGGCGAGACCTGGTACCGGATCGTCGGCGACGGCGAGGAGCCCGGGAAGTTGCCGCTCCTCTGCCTGCACGGCGGCCCCGGCGCCCTGCACGACTACCTCGAGCCGCTCGGGGAGCTCGCCGCCACCGGCCGGCGCGTGGTCTTCTACGACCAGATCGGCTGCGGCCGTTCGTGGATCGAGAAGCCGCCCGACTTCTGGACGGTGGAGCTCTTCGTCCGCGAGGTGCAGGCGGTCCGGGACGCCCTCGGCCTCGAGCGCGTCCACCTGTTCGGCTCCTCCTGGGGCGGGATGCTGGCGATGGAGTACGCGCTGACCGAGCCGGCCGGCCTGGACAGCCTCGTTCTCTCGTCCTCGCCCGCGAGCCTCCCGGTGTGGGGGTCCGAGACCGGCCGGCTCCGGCGCGAGCTCCCGGACGAGGTCCAGGCCGTCCTCGACCAGCACGAGGCGGCCGGGACACTCGACTCGCCCGAGTACGAGGCGGCGACGATGGAGTTCTACAAGCGGCACGTCTGCCGCATCGACCCGTTCCCCGACTGCGTGCAGCGCACCTTCGCCGGGGTCGGCGAGCACCCCGACGTCTACCTGACCATGCAGGGCCCGAACGAGTTCGTGATCACCGGGACGCTGAGGCACTGGGACATCACCGCACGCCTCGGCGAGATCGACGTTCCCACGCTGATCACGGCCGGAGCGCACGACGAGTTCACTCCGGTGCAGGCGCAGCGTCTCCACGAGGGCATCCGAGGCTCCGAGCTCGTCACCTTCGCGAACGCCTCGCACATGCAGTTCGTCGAGGAGCCGGAGCGCTACCGCGAGCTGGTCGCCGGCTTCCTCGACCGCGTCGAGCGGGGATAGGCTTCCGGCGCGTGGCGCTCGAGTATCCGACGCTGCTCGACCTGGTCGGCGGGACGCCGGTCGTCCGCCTCCAGAAGATCGGCCGGGAGCTCGGACCCACTCTCCTCGTCAAGCTCGAGTACCTGAATCCGGGAGGCTCGAACAAGGACCGGATCGCGCTGAGCATGATCGAGGACGCGGAGCACACCGGGAGGCTGAGGCCGGGCGGGACGATCGTCGAGCCGACGTCCGGCAACACCGGCGTCGGCCTCGCGCTCGCGGCGGCGAGCAGGGGCTACAAGATGATCTTCGTCGTCCCCGACAAGGTGGCCCCGGAGAAGATCGCCCTGCTGCGCGCGTTCGGGGCGGATGTCGTCATCTGTCCGACCGCCGTCGACGCCGACTCGCCCGAGAGCTACTACGCCGTCTCCGACCGGCTCGCCGAGGAGATTCCCGGCGCCTACAAGCCGGACCAGTACTCGAACCCGGGCAACCCCGAGGCGCACTACCGGACGACCGGCCCGGAGATCTGGGAGCAGACGGGCGGCGAGCTCGACGCGGTCGTGATCGCTGTCGGCACCGGCGGCTCGATCACCGGCGCGGCTCGGTACCTCAAGGAGCAGAAGCCCGACCTGCTCGTCGTCGGGGCCGACCCCGAGGGCTCGATCTACTCCGGCGGGCCCGTCCACCCGTACCTCGTGGAGGGGATCGGCAAGGACGGCTGGCCGGAGAGCTTCGACCCGTCGGTCGTCGACGAGTACGTCCGCGTGTCCGACCGCGACTCGTTCCGGATGACACGCCGGCTCGCGCGCGAGGAGGGGATCCTCGCCGGCGGCTCGGGCGGAACGTCCGTGTTCGCGATGGTCGAGGTCGCGAGGCGGCTCGGCCCGGATGCGACGGTCCTGACCACGATCCCCGACGGCGGCCGCGGCTACCTCTCGAAGATCTACGACGACAACTGGATGCTCGAGCACGGCTTCCTCGAGCGACACGGGCCGCCCGACACCGTCGAGCAGGTACTCGCGTTCACGCACGCCGAGAACGGCATCCCGGATCTGGTCACCTGCGAGCCACACGAGAAGCTGGGCGCCGCGATCGAGCTGATGCAGCGCTACGGGATCTCGCAGGTCCCGGTGGTCCGCAACGCACCGGCCGAGACGCTGGCGGACGTGATCGGCTCCCTGAACGAGCGCACGCTGCTCGACCGCATCTTCCGGAACCCCGACGCACTCGGCGAGGACGTCGCCGCCGCGATGCAGCCGCCGCTCGGCGCGGTCGACGTGCAGGACTCGGTCGACGAGGTGTTCGCCGACCTGCGCGAGCGCAACCAGGCGGTGGTCGTCGCCCGAGAGGGGAAGCCCGAGGCCGTGCTCACCCGCTCCGACCTGCTCGAGTACCTCGCGCACCGGCGTTAGGGTGCGCGCCGCCGCCGTCTCGGAAGTGTCCGGCCGCCAGCGGCGTTGGTAACGGCGATGCGGCTCTACAACTCGCAGCGCTCCGGCAACTGCTGGAAGGTCCGGCAGATCCTGGCCCTCCGCGGGCTCCAGTACGAGCGGGTCGAGGTCGACGTCGTCGACCGCTCGAACCGGCCCGAGCTTCTCGGCGGGAAGAACCCGGCGTTGCGCGTCCCGACGCTCGAGCTCGACGACGGCGAGCACCTCGCCGAGTCGAATGCGATTCTCTGGTACCTCGCCGACGGAACCGCGTACCTGCCTGCGGACCCGCTCGCACGGGCTCGCGTCCTCCAGTGGATGTTCTTCGAGCAGTACGAGCTGGAGCCGACGATCGCCGTCGCGCGGTTCTGGATCGCGCTGCTCGGCGAGCGCGAGCGCCACGCCGACGAGCTCGAGTCGAAGTGGCGGGGAGGCAACCGCGCCCTGGCCGCACTGGACGGCCACCTCGATGGGCGCGAATGGCTCGTCGACGACGGTTTCACGGTCGCAGACATCTCGCTCTACGCCTACACGCACCTCGCCGAGGAAGGTGACTTCGACCTCGGCCGCTACCCCGGCGTCCGGGCGTGGATCGAGCGGGTGGCGGCCGTCCCCGGCTACGTTCCGCTCGAGGCGTAGCCCACCGGGACGGACGTTGGAGACCGTTTCCGTCGCACAGCTGCGCCGCTACGTCGTCGCGCACCAGGGCTATGCCACCCGCTTCCGGCGGGCGCGGGCGGACGAGGTCGCGAAGGCGATTCGCCGGCTCGGCTGCGTACAGCTCGACTCGATCTCGACCGTCGGCCGCGCGCACCGGCTGACGCTCGCCAGCCGCATCGGCAGTTACCCGGAGTCGGTCGTCTCACGGCTGCTGAAGGCGGGCCGGATCTTCGAGTACTGGGCGCACGAAGCCTGCCTCGTCCCGATCGAGGACTATCCGCTCTTCAAGCGGCGCATGGAGCACCTCCGCGAGCGGCACTGGTGGGGCCGCAAGCACGACCACGACCCGGAGGTGAAGGAACGGGTGCTCGACGCCCTCCGCACCAACGGCGCCCTCCCGACCCGCTTCTTCGAGGGCGGTGGCGGCGGTGGCATGTGGAACTGGAAGCCGGAGAAGCGGATCCTCGAGAACCTGTTCGCCGCCGGAGAGGTCGTGGTCGCGGGACGCGACGGCTTCCAGCGGCTGTACGACCTGCCCGACCGGGTGATACCGCGGGAGCAACTGGAGGCGCCCGTCCCGACCGAGGAGGAATTCCGGCGCGGCTACGCGCTGCGCGCGGTCCAGGGTCGCGGCGCTCTGACCGAGGCGGGGATCGCGGAGCACTGCCGTTTCCAGGGCGGAGCGAAGGCGATGCGTCCGGTCGTCGACGGCCTCGAAGCCGAGGGCCTCGTCCGGCGGGTCGCGGTCGACGACGGCGGGGTGCCCGTGGTCGTGCCGGCCGCCGCGGAGGTCGACGGCTCGCCGAGCGGCGGGGTGCTCCTCTGCCCGTTCGACAACCTGGTGTGGGACCGGGCGTTCGTCGAGCGGATCTTCGGATTCGTCCACGTGATCGAGGTCTACAAGCCCGCCCCGCAGCGGAAATACGGCTACTACGTGCTCCCGTTCCTGTACGGCGAACGGCTGGCCGGGCGCGCCGACCTGAAGGCAGACCGGGCGGAAGGCGTGCTCCGCGTCCGCGCCTTCCACCTCGAGCCGAAGGTACGCCGCTCGGGAGCGCTCGACACCGCGCTCGAGAAGGCGCTCGACCGTCTCGCGCGTGTGCTCGAACTCGACCGGGTCGCCTGGTGAGCCTCCTCACGGTGCCAGGGACCGAGCCGCGGAGAGCGGCTGGTCGGCAGGGTCGAGCCCGTCCACGACCGGAAGAACCGCCTGCTCCGCGTGCGCGGCGTCTGGTGGGAGGACGGCGCCCGCCCCGCATCGCTCGACCGGCCGCTGAGAGGCCTGCCGCGCTGGCTCGGAGCTACGATCGGGTGATGGACTTCGAGACGCGCGCGATCCACGAGGGCCAGGAGCCCGACCCGGCCACCGGCGCGGTCACCATCCCGATCTACCAGACGTCCACCTACGTACAGGAGGCGGTCGGCGAGCACAAGGGCTACGACTACTCGCGCACTGCGAACCCGACCAGGAGGGCGCTGGAGACGTGCCTCGCCTCGCTCGAGAGCGCCCGGTACGGCTTCGCGTACTCGTCCGGAATGGGTGCGACGACCACGGTGATGCACCTGATCTCGCCGGGCGACCGGGTGGTCGCGGTCAACGACGTCTACGGCGGGACCTACCGCCTGTTCTCGAAGGTCTACGAGCCGAAGGGCTACCGGTTCGAGTTCGCGCCGCACGACGGCGTCGTCGATGCGATCGACGGCGAGACCCGCCTCGTCTGGATCGAGACGCCGACGAATCCGCTCCTCAACGTCGTCGACATCGCCGCCGCCGTCGAGGTCGCACACGCCGCCGGAGCCGTGGTCGTCGTGGACAACACGTTCGCGACGCCGTACCTCCAGCGGCCGCTCGAGCTCGGCGCCGACATCGTCGTCCACTCGACCACGAAGTATCTCGGCGGCCATTCCGATCTCGTCGGCGGCTTCGCCGCCACCGACGACCCGACCGTCGCCGAGCGGCTCGCGTTCCTGCAGAACTCGCTGGGTGCGGTGCCGGGCCCGTTCGACTCGTGGCTGGTGCTGCGCGGACTGAAGACGCTCGCCCTCCGGATGCAGCGCCACTGCGAGAACGCCCGCGCGGTCGCGGGGTTCCTCGACGGGCATGCCGGGGTCGAGCGTGTGCTCTACCCCGGCCTCCAGGGTCATCCGGGACGTGACGTGGCCGCACGCCAGATGTCCGACTACGGCGGAATGGTCTCGTTCCTCGCCCCGACCGTCGAGGACGCGGTCGCGCTCGTCGCGCGTACGAAGATCTGGAAGCTGGCCGAGAGCCTCGGCGGCGTGGAGAGCCTGATCGAGGTCCCGTCGGCCATGACGCATGCGTCGACCTCGGACACGCCCTTCGCCGCGCCGCCGAACCTCGTTCGGCTGTCGGTCGGGATCGAGTCCGTCGACGACCTGGTCGCCGACCTCGGCGCCGCGCTCCTCCACTCGGCTGCAACGGCCTAGGCTGTTTTCGCCCTCTGCTGGCGGTTTTCCACAGTGAATGCCTGGCACCAGACGTGTGGCAGAACCGTGACGATTTTTCCACAGGGCTGGCGGGCCTCGTCGGGAACCCGCCGGCCGGAGGCGGTGTAGAGACGGCATGAAGCGTCCATTCGCACTCGTGGTCCTCATCGCCGCCGCCGTGCTGGCCGCATTCGCCGGGCCGGCTGCGGCGAAGGGCCCGTCCAAGGTCACGATCACCGGCCCGGGCCTCACCCACCCGATCGTGCTCACCGGCAACCCGGAGAGCGACGGCCCCGGCACGCCCTTCGAAAGCCTCGTCGAACGGAGCGGCTGGTTCGGGCTCGTCTTCCGGCAATCGCCCGACCCGACCTCTCCCCGCCGCCCGGCCGGCGCGCTCGGCCCCCGTTACGTCGCGGCGTACGTCGTCCCGATGGGCACCGCGCCCGCGGGGACGATCCGCCAGGAGCTCTACCCGTTCGCAGCCGCCGGCGCGCTCGCCCACGTCGCGGCCGGGCAGCGGATCTTCGGCGGTGACACGCACGGCGGCTGGTACCGGGGCGGGCTCACGCTGAAGCGGGCCCTGGTCGCGGTCGGCATCCCCGGACGCAGGCTCCCGTAGCGGGGCGCCCACGATCGGGTTGAATCCCGGTCGTGGGCGCACCCGACCTCATCGACCTCCACCATCAGACCGAGCGCGTCGTCGCCTGCTACCTCCTCGAGACCGACGACGGGTTCGCGCTGCACGACTGTGGCCCGACCACCTGCCTGCCGGCCCTGAAGGCCGCGCTCGCCGACCGCGGGCTCGAGCTCACCGACCTCCGCCACCTCCTCCTCTCGCACATCCACCTCGACCACGCCGGCGCCGTGGGGACGATCGTCCGTGAGCACCCGGAGCTGCGTGTCCACGTCTCCGAGGTCGGTGCCGCGCACCTCGTCGACCCGGCGCGGCTCGAGGCGAGTGCCCGTCGCCTGTACGGGGACGCCTTCGACATCCTCTGGGGCGAGCTGGCGCCGGTGCCGGGAGGGAACGTGGAGGTCGCCGGCGACCGCGTCGTCGGGCTCGAGTGCTTCCCGTCCCCCGGCCACGCCTCGCACCACGTCTGCTACCTGCACGACGACGGGACGCTGTACGCGGGCGACGCGGCCGGCGTCCGGATCCAGCCGGGACGGTACGCGCTGCCCGTGTGCCCGCCTCCGGATCTCGACGTCGAGGGTTGGTTCCATACGTTCGAGGAGATCGAGCGGCGCCGGCCCGAGCGGCTCGCGCTGATCCATTTCGGCGTCGCCGACTCTCCGTCGGAGCATCTGGCGCTCGTCCGGGAGGCGCTGACCAGGTGGGCGGCGCGGGGGCGCGAGGGTCTCGACGAGCAGGCGTGGGTGGCGGCGGCGCGGCGCGATCTCGAGGCCGCGGTCGGCGCCGACGAGGCCGACGTCTGGGAGCGCGCCGCTCCGCTGTGGCAGTCCTACGTCGGGATGAAGCGCTACTGGGACAAGCGTGCGGAAAGCGAGACCTAGGGTGCGGCGAAGGAGGTGACCGCGAGCGTCTTCTCCTCGCGCTCGTCGCGGTAGCCCGGGCCGAGCTTCTCCTCGAGCGTGCGCTCGAGCTCGCCGGTCGCCTCGAGCTCCTCGACGATGTCCGCGCCGCCGACCAGCTCGCCGCGGACGAACACCTGCGGGATCGTCGGCCAGCCGGACTGGGCCGAAAGCTCCTGGCGGATCGCCGGGTCGGGGAGCACGTCGACCACGCTGATCGGAGCGCCCGCGCGGCGGAGCGCCTCGAGCGCGCGCATGGAGTTGCCGCACATCACCATCTGCGGCGTCCCCTTCATGAACAGGGCCACGTCCTCGCCCTCGATCACCTGCCGGATGTTCGAGCCCAGGTCGCTCACGCTTCCCCCTTTGTCTTGATCCGCAACTCGTGAATGGTGCCGTCGGCGAGCGGACCCGCGAGCGCCTCGTTCACGAGCCGATGCTGCTCGAGCAGCGAGAGCCCCTGGAACTCCGGTGTCGCGACGGTCACCTGGAAGTGGTCGCCGGTGCCGGTTCGGTCCTCGACCTCGAGTTCACCCGCATCGGGGAACGCCTGCTCGAGGAGGGCGCGCAGCCGGTCGGTCACCACGACTCCAATCTAGCGATCGAGGACCGACCGAAACGCGCGCAGGTAGTCGCCGACCATTCGCTCGGGCGAGAAGTGCTGCTGCGCGTAGCGGACGAGCTCGAGCGGATCCAGCCGGTCGGCCTCCTCGATCGCCGCCGCCATCAGGCGGTAGTCGTCGACGATGATCCCGCTCCGGCACTGCTCGATCACCTCCGGCACCGCCCCCCACCGGGTGGCGATCACCGGGGTGCCGCAGGCCATCGACTCGATCATGACGAGCCCGAACGGCTCCTCCCACTCGATCGGGAAGAGCGTCGCCCGCGCGTTCTGCAGGAGCTCGACCTTCTCCCCGTGCGTGACCTCGCCGAGGTACTCGATCTCGTCGGACAGGTGCGGCGCGACGAACTCGTCGAAGTACTGCTGCTCGAGGGGTTCGCGCCTCTTGCCGGCGATCTTCAGCGGCAGGCCGGCGGAGACGGCGACGTCGATCGCGCGGTGGCAGCCCTTGTCGGGGCTCATCCGGCCGAGGAAGAGCAGGTAGTCGCCTCGGTGCGGCTTCACCGGGTAGAGCGAGAAGTCGAGGGCGTTCGGACAGTTGGCCACCCACGGGAAGTGGGGCTTCGGCCTGCGCTGGTTCATCGAGATCGAGATGAAGCGGATGCCGCGCGAGACCTGCGCGATCTGCTCGTAGATCGCTCCGCCCTCCCCGTCGAGCGGCCCGTGGATCGTGTGCAGGACCGGCGTGTCGATCAGGCCGCCGATCGCCGCGGCGGGCAGGCCGGAATGGTCGTTGATCACGTCGAACTCGTCGGCGCGGGCGTACGCGGCGAGGCAGTGCTGGAGCTCCGGGAGCGTCTGGCCGATCCGCTCGCTCGGGGCGGTCGGGAAGACCGACGCAAGCGTCGCCTTGGTGTGCGAGTCGCCCGAGGCGAAGAGCGTCACGTCGTGCCCGGCTTCGATCAGCCCGTCCGCGAGCAGCCAGACGATCCACTCGATGCCGCCGTAGCCGGTCGGCGGCACGGGGAACCAGACGGGGCTGATCACCGCGACGCGCAAAGGCCGGTCGGTCACGTCACGCTCTCGTATTCCCGAAAACACCACGAATTGCAGCAATTGTGGACAACCTCGCGGCGGTTCCGGCCGGTTCGCGCCCGGTCATGCCGCCTCCACCCGGACGCGGCCGCCGTCGAGATGCACGTTCCAGAGACATCCGAACGCCGGCACGCCGGTCAGGACGAGCGAGCCCGCCCAATCCGGCGCCTCGCCGGGCACGGTGGTGACGAGGCTCGAGCTCGCGCGGTCGGGCTCGAGGCCGAGCAGGACCTGGAGGAGGAGGACCGGCGTTCCGGCTGCCCAGGCCTGGGGGCGAGCGGCGGTCGGATACGCGATCGGGAACGGCGTCGTCCCGCGCGGCAGCCCCGCGAAGACCTCGGGCAGCTCGAAGTCGAAGTACACCGCCGCCTCGAGCATGTGCCGGACGATGCGCAGCGCGTCGTCCCGACGGCCGTACCGCGCCAGGCCGGCTGCGATCAGGGAATTGTCGTGGGGCCAGACGGTGCCGTTGTGGTACGAGAGCGGGCTGTAGCCGGCGTCCTCCGTGGACATGGTCCGCACGCCCCAACCGGACCAGAGCGGCTCGCTCATCAACGAGTCGACGACCTGCGGAGCCCGCGCTTCGGGGACGATCCCGCTCCAGAGCAGGTGACCCATGTTCGAGCAGAGCGAGTCGACCCGCGTCTTCTCGGCGTCGAGCGCGAGTGCGTAGTACCCGCCCCGCTCCTCCACCCAGAAGGCTTCGTCGAAGCGCTCGCGGAGCCGGTCGGCCTCCTCGTCGAGCCGTCGCGCGAGCGCGTCGTCGCGCCACGCCTGGCGCGCGAGCTCGGCCATCCGCCGCTTGGCGTCGTAGACGTACCCCTGGACCTCGCAGGGGGCGATGGGGGGCGCGGCGAGCCGCCCGTCGGCGAAGCGCTGGGAGTCGCCCGAGTCCTTCCACGATTGATTCTCGAGACCGCGCTCCGTCCGGCGCCGGTACTCGACGAAGCCGTCGCCGTCGGAGTCGCCGTGCTCGTCGATCCAGGCGAGGGCCCGCAGCGCCGGCCCACGCAGCCGCTCGACGAGCGCCGCGTCGCCGGTCCAGCGCCAGACCTCGGACAGGAGCACGAGGTAGAGCGGCGTCGCGTCGACCGTGCCGTAGTAGCGGTGGAACCAGACCTTCGCCGCCTTGCCGTGGCGCACCTCATGCACGATCTTGCCCGGCTCGGCGTCGGTCTCCGGGTCGTCGTCGTGCGCCTGCAGCTCGGCGAGCACCTCGAGGGCGCCGATCGCGAGCTCCGGCCCGAAGAGCAGCGTCTGGAGCGAGGTGATCAGCGTGTCGCGCCCGAAGACGGTCATGAACCACGGCATCCCTGCGGCCGGAAGGCGGGCGAGGCCGCTGTTCCCTCCGCGCATGCGGAGCGACGCGAGGTCCGACACCGACCGGGCGAAGGTGTCCTCGAGGGCGTCCCAGCTCGCCTCCAGCTGCGGGACGCGCAGCTGCCACGCCGTCAACGTGTCGTAGACGCGGGCACGCTGCTCGCCGAAGCGGCGCGGGCTGACGGGTCTCGCCACCTTCCGGCGCCGGCCCCCGCTGGGGACGACGTCCGCCGTCAGTTCCCAGCACGCGCGCGGCCCGAGCTCAACCTGGTATCGGATCGAGCTCTCCTGGGCGACGCCCGGCTTCGAGAACGCCACCAGCGTGAACGCCCCGTCCTCCGGGTCGTCGATCACGAACAGCGCCTTGGCGGAGTCGAAACGCAGGGGAGCCGGCGCGGGCAGCGGCCTCGCCCGCAGTGGGTCGCCGAGCGCGAAGTCGTACTCCTTGACCGCGAAGATGTCGGCGAAGTCGCTGGCGACGTGGATGGCGAGCTCGAACGAGACGGGCTGGGCGGTGACGTTCTCGACCACGATCCGCTCCTGCAGCGCCTCTGAGACGAAGCGCTCGCGGGCGATCGACACCGAATCCTGCGCGAGTCCGTCGACCGGCGGGTTGCGCAGGTAGAAGGCTGCGGAGAAGTAGTCGACCTTGCCCGACGAGAGCAGGAGCGGCGGCTGGCCGTTGACGGTCAGCCTGAAGACCGAGAGGTAGCGCGTGTCCCGGGCGAAGAACCCGCCGGTCCGCTCGAAGATGTCGCCGCGCTCGTCGCTGATGCAGAACGTCGAGCCCTCGAGAATCGTCAGCGCCATGCCATTCCTCCCCGGGAGAAACGGTCAGGTCGCGCGAAGGATCCGGCCACCGCTCGTCTGCGCAAGGGCCTTGACGACGATCTCGTCGACGTTCACATGGAGCGGACGCGTCAACGCGAAGAGGATGCAATCCGCGATGTCCTCGGGGGTCAGCGGCTCGACGCCCTGGTAGACCGCCCTGGCCTTCTCCTCGTCGCCCCTGAAACGGACGAGCGAGAACTCGGTCCCGCCGGCGAGTCCGGGGGCGAGCGCGGTCACCCGGATCGGCCGCCCGAGGAGATCCTCACGAAGGGCCTGGCTGAACATCGCCGAGGCCGCCTTGACCGCGCAGTAGACGGCCGCGTTCTCGTAGGCACCCCGGCCGGCGATCGAGTCCATGTTGACGATGTGTCCGCCGTCGCGGATGTGTGGGAGGCAGAGGCGCGTCATCCGCATCAGCCCATGGACGTTCGACTCGATCATCCACTCCTCGTCGTCCTCGCTCGACTCCCAGAACGGGTAGCGACCGATCGCGCCGCCCGCGTTGTTGACCAGGATGTCGAGCCCACCGAGCGCCTCCACTGCTGCGTCCACGAACGCGGCGCAGCTCTCGGGATCGGTGACGTCGAGCCGGTGCACGAAGTCCCCCTCGAGCAACTCGACGCGGCGCGCGCCGACACCGACCTTCACGCCCGCCTCGCGGAGCGCTTTGGCCGTCGTCTTGCCGAAGCCGCTGGAGGCGCCTGTGACGATCGCCGTCTTGCCGTCGAGCGAGATGGCCGGCACGGCCGGGAATCTACTGATTGAGCGGCGCGCGGCGCCGGAAGGACGGCCCGATCTGCATCGTCCCCGCCGCGTGCTCGACCTGGAGGGTCGAGTGGTCCAGCCCGAAGCGGACGGCGAGCATCGCCTCGAGATCGCGCCGGAGACCGTGGCAGTCCGCGCCGGACGCGACGAGGACGTGCGCCGAGAGCACCGGGAAGCCGCTCGTCAGCGTCCAGACGTGCAGGTCGTGCACCTCGCGGACATCGGGGACGGCGACGATCGCGCGGGCGACGTCGTCCGGGTCGATGTTTCCCGGCGAGGCTTCGAGGAACACCCGGGTCGAATCACGAACGAGCCCGAAGGCGGCCCAGAACATCAGCGCGGCGACCAGAAGCCCCGCGATCGGGTCGACGCGGTCCCAGCCGGTGAGGAGGACGACCAGTCCGGCGACGGCGGTGCCGACGAAGGCGATCAGGTCGGTGGCGACGTGTAGGAACGCCCCGCGGACGTTCAGGCTCTCGCGGCTCGCACGCGAAAGCACCCCGGTCGCAGCGAGGTTGACGGCGATTCCGGCGAGCGCGACGGCCAGCACGACGCCGCCGTGGACGTCGACCGGAGAAACCAGGCGGCGGATCGCCCCGTACACGATCCAGATGCCGACGAGCGCGAGCAGAAGGCCGTTCGCCTGCGCGGAGAGGATCTCGAGCCGGCCGAGGCCGTACGTCCAGCGGCCGTGCGCCGGCCGCGCGGCGAGCGTGGCGGCGACGACCGCGAATCCGAGCGCCAGCGCGTCGGAGACGAGATGCCCGGCGTCGGCGAGGAGAGCGAGGGAGCCGGCGAGGATGCCTGCGACGATCTCGACGACCATCAGACCGACGATCAGCGCGAGCGCGCCGATCAGAAGCTTCCGGTCACCCTCCACGCGGTGCGCATGATCGTGCGCGTGCACTCCCGTCAGGCTAACTCGACCGCCAGAACCCGCGTCTTTACACTTGCGAAATGAGTAGTGCAGACGACGCCGTACAGCCGCCTGCGCTCTCGGCCCCCGAAGAACAGCGCGCTCTGAACGACCAGTGGCGGGCACTTCGACGGTCGGCGACGGTGGTCGCCGTCCTCTGCGCCCCGGCGGCGTTCCTCTGGCTGTGGCAGGCGCAGGACGTGTCGTTCGGGTGGGCGCTCGTCGCCACCGCGCTCGCGGTCTTCGCGTTCCGCGGACTGCTCGACCTCGTCTTCCGGCGGTTCATCCCCTGGCCGAGCCTGTTCGCGGTGGACGACGCGCAGGTGCGCGAGGAGGACGTCGTCAACCGCCGCCGCGCCTGGTTCTGGCGCTCGGTCTTCAAGTTCCTCCTGATCGTCGCGTCGATCGTCACGGTCGTGTTCGTCGTGCAGTGGGTCTTCGGCGGCGACGTCACCTGGTGGGGGACGGCGACCTCGATGGCGAACGGGGTCGCGGACGCGATCACGAGCCGAACCTGGTGGACGCAGGCGTTCCTCGTCCTCTTCCTCTTCCTCGCCAACTTCCTGATCTTCATGGGGCCGATGATGCTGATGGGCATCTCGCAGATAAAGGGCTTCGAGCCGGGCGACGCCAACTGGGGCGTGAAGCTCGAGGACGTGCGGGGACAGGCGGAGGCGAAGGAGGAGGTGCGCCGGATCGTCAATCTCTGGCAGTCGGGTGAGGCGTTCGAGAAGGCGGGCGGTCGCCGCGAGCGCGGGATCCTCTTCCACGGCGCTCCCGGCACCGGCAAGACGATGCTCGCGAAGGCGATCGCGACCGGCTTCAACTCGCCCTTCGTCACCATCCCGGGCTCCGGGTTCGCGCAGACGTTCATCGGGATCGACGCGCTGATCGTCCGCTACCTCGCCCGTAAGGCGAAGCGCCTCGCGTCCAAGTGGGGCGGCCAGTGCATCGTCTTCATCGACGAGATCGACGCGGTGGGGATGCGCCGCGCCTCTCTCGGCGGGGCGCCGTCGATGATCGCGACCACCGGCCGCTTCGACGACAACTGCTTCTACGGGCCGTACGGCGCCTTGACCTCGTCCGGCGATCTGATCCTCGAGACCCGCGGCTGGCGCGACCGCCTCTTCGCCGAGCGCGAGCCGTGGGGGCCGTCGCCCTACCCCGGCTGGTACACGCGCCTCGCGGGCATCGTCAACCAGGGCGTCTTCCCGGGGATGTTCGGCGGGATGGGCCAGCTGGCGCTCAACCAGCTGCTGGTGACGATGGACGGGATCGACAACCCGCCCTTCTGGCGGCGCTTCTGGACGAACCGGATCAACAACTTCCTCGACGCCACGTACGTCGTCCCGCGCCGGGTGGGCAAGGTCTCGATGCGCCTGCCGGCGGCCCGGCCCGCGGGCAACCAGATCTACTTCATCGGGGCGACCAACGTGCCGCTCGAGGCGCTCGACCCGGCGCTCCGCCGCCCCGGCCGGATGGGCCGGCACGTGTGGTTCCGGACACCGACGAAGCGAGACCGCGAGGACATCTTCAACCTCTACCTCGCCAAGGTCGACCACGACCCCGAGCTCGACACCGAGCGCGCGCGCGACGAGCTCGCGCGGATCACCAACGGCTACTCGCCGGCGATGGTGGAGCAGGTCTGCTCGATGGCGCTGACCCGCGCGCACCACGACGCACGTGAGAGCTTCAACCGCGAGGACATCATCGAGGCGATGACCACCGTCGAGTCGGGCACCGCGGTCGGCGTCGAGTACGTCCCGGAGGAGACCCGCGCGGTCGCGATCCACGAGGCCGGCCACGCCGCGGCCGCCCACGTCCTCCTCAAGGGCGCCGAGTCGACCAGGATCTCGATCCGCATGCGCGCCGGGTCGCTGGGGCACCACCAGGCGCTCGAGAAGGAGGAGCGTTTCAGCTCGTGGAAGAGCGAGGAGATGGCGAAGCTGGCGTGGACGCTCGGCGCGCTCGCCGCGGAGCAGGTCTTCTACGGGGAGAACGCCACCGGCGTCGGCGGCGACCTGCAGAGCGCAACCGGGCGCGCGGCCTGGATGGTCGGCGTCTCCGGCATGGGCCCGGATCCGATCCCGATCGACACCTCGGCACGGCGGAGCGTGGAGCGGCGTGAGGAGGAGCGGAAGCGGGTCGCGAAGCGGTTCGAGTCGATCGGGCTCCAGCTGATGAACCGCGCGAGCGGCGACTTCCAGCACGACTCGATCGCCGCCGTCCTGCGCGACTTCGACAAGCGCCAGCTCGCCGCGCAGATCATCGGGCAGGCGTACGTGACCGCCTACCAGCTCATCGCCCAGAACAAGCACGGCGTCGAGACGATCGCCGACCATCTCGTCGCCCGCAAGGAGCTGTACGGCGACGAGCTGATCGACCTCCTCAACTCGGTCGAGCTGAAGGAGCCGACGATCGACCTGTCCGAGGAGGAAACGTGGCCGACATTGTGAGCGAGCAGCCCACCCCCCTCGCTCGGCCGAAGCCCGAGCCGTCGGTCTCCCGCCGGAGGTTCGCCGTCGCGTACCTCGTGCTGGCCGCGATCGTCGGGGTGGCTGTTGGTCTCGTCGTCGTGTTCGGGACCCGCGACGACGGCCACCAGCAGAAGCAGGCATGGTCGTCCTGGGCCCCGCAGGCGACCGGCACGCTCGGCGTGCGCGAGATCGCCCGGCACGTGTCGGGGCGATACCACCTGGAGAACGGCGCGCTCTTCACGTCGGTCGTCGCGGGGCCGATGCAGATCGAGTCCTCGCAGGGTCCGATCCCCGTGTCCGCGATCCTCATCCGCTCCGGCAGGGCAGGCGTGGCACAGGAGCGACTCGACATCGCCTTTCCGGAGAGCGGCGTCTTCTACCAGCTGGTCGGAGCCGGGGCGAACCGAGCCATCCCCGGCCGGGCGACGCTCGCCCGCGGCCGGCTCGTGCGCCGCGAGGCGCTCGAGCTCGCGCTCTACACGTTCCACTACCTGCCTCAGGCGGACTACGTGCTCGCCTTCATGCCCCCGCCGGCAGGCGTGTCGCAGCAGAGCCCGTTGTTCAACCGCGCCGTGTTCCTTCCCCGCTCCGCCCTCGGCCCCGAGCTCCAGACGACCCTCGAGAACGCACTCCCACCCGGCGAGGTGAAGATGACACCGGGGTCGTTGACGCCGGCGCAGGCCAACGGGATCGAGATGCTGACCGCCGGACGGGTGTTCCACTACGACTTCCAGCAGGCAGCCGACCAGAGCGTGCTGGTCATCCTCTCCCCCGTCACCGGCTGAACGACGCAACCGACCGCGCCGTGCTCGAGCGCGCCAAGGCGCGGCTCGATCGGCTCGATCTCTACCCGAACCCGGTGCGGATCGACCGGGTGCGGATCGTCGTCTGGCCGTGGCTCTTCCGGCTGCCGTGGTTTGGGCGCTTCGACGGCTACTCGGCGTGGGGGACGGTCGTCCTGCGGCGCCCGGTGCACGAGGCCGGCGACGACCTCGTCACGCACGAGCTCTGCCACGTCTGGCAGATGCAGCACGAGCCGATCCGGATGCCGCTCTCGTACCTCCGCGGCTACGCGGACAACCGCTTCGAGCTCGAGGCCCGCCGCGCGGTCGAGCTCACCCGGGCCTAGTACTCGTCGTGGCACTCGCCTGCCAGAAGACCTCGTACTCGGCCGTCCAGTCGGGCACGACACGGAGCGGCGCAGCGTCGAGCCGATGGATCCGCCGGCGCCCCGCGGCCCGCGGAGGCCGTCCAGCAGAAGACGCCGGTTCCGTCGGCGATCGCGGTGAACGCATCGAAGCCGGCCGCGGCGCGTCCCACCTGCGAGAAGTTAGGCCGTTCGGCCCATTGAGAGGCGCCCTCCCGCGCTCCAGAATCGCGTGCGGGAGAGGAAGAGATCCTACTACGGTCGTTGGCCCCCGCAGTCCTCGCGGCCGTGCTCACGGCGCCCGTCGCGCACGCCGGCGACAGGCTGCTGATCGGCGTCTCGGAGGACATGATGAAGTGGTCGCCGACGAGACCCGCGGTCGTCCGCGGCCACATGGCCCGGCTCGGAATCGGCGCGGTGCGAGTCACGCTCCGGTGGTCGCCGGGAGAGTCCAGCCCGCGTGGCCCGACCGTTCTCGCCCTGCGGCGCGCCGAGGACACCGCCCGGGGGCGGCGACTCGTGCTCGCGGTCTACTCGCGTGCGCGGCACGCGCCGCTGATCGCGCGGTTCAGGCGCCAGTATTGCGGCTACGTGGTGCGCCTGCTCGCGCTCGCGCCGGAGGTGAACGACGTCGTGATCTGGAACGAGCCGAACTCCGGCCGGTTCTGGCGACCACAGTTCGCTCCGGACGGCTCGAGCGCGGCCGCGCCCGCCTACGAGCAGCTGCTGGCCGAGTGCTGGGACGAGCTCCACACCTTCCGGGCCGGCGTGAACGTGATCGCGGCGAGCGCGCCGCGCGGGAACGACGACCCGTCGGCGGCCCGCCCGTCGGAGTCGCCGGTCCTCTTCTACACCGCGCTCGCGGCCGCGTACCGGGAGAGCGGACGCGACCGGCAAATCTTCGACACCGTCGGTCACAACCCGTACCCGAACACCTCGGCCGAGCCGCCGTGGACGCGCCACGACGGCGGCACGATCGGCGAGGGCGACCACGACAAGCTCGTCCGGGTGCTGACCGACGGGTTCACCGGGACCGCGCAGCCGGTGCCCGGCCGTCGTCTGTCGATCTGGTACATGGAGGACGGCTTCCAGACCCGTGTCGCGCACGGCCTCGCGCTGGACTACGCCGGCCACGAGAACGACCGCTGGGCGCTCGACGCGGTTGCCCACGGACGGCGGGCTGCCGCGGACGGACGGGTGGTCGATCAGGCGACCCAGCTCGCCGACGCCCTCCGCTTCGCCTCCTGCCAGCCCTATGTCGGCGCGTTCTTCAACTTCCTGCTCGCGGACGAGCGAGGGCTGGACGGCTGGCAGTCGGGCCTGCTCTGGGCGAACTGGCAGCCGAAGCCGTCGTACCGGGCCTTCGCCCGCGCAGTTGCCGACATCAAGCGCGGCTGGGTCGACTGCACGGCTTTCGGCGGGATGGGCTGACCGTCTGCCGGTACTCCTGCGGCGCGAGTGGCTCGACGACTTCCTGCGACGGGCAGCTCTGGCACGTGCAGGCGTTCAAGAACGAGGCGTCTGCATGGGAGGCATGGAACGGTCGGCGCCTCGAGGCTAGGGGAAAACCCGAGAGCTAGACCAGCGTGCCCGCGGATGAAGGGGGAGCCACCGCGAGGCAATCGTTTCGGCATGCGGCTCCGATTTCGCGGTCGGCACTTTCTTCTGGCGGCTGCCCTCGCGGTCGTCGCGCTATCGGGTTCGATCGGCGGGATCGCCGCGGCTTCCCCGATCGTTCGACTCTCGATCCTCCACACGCTGCACGGCTGCCACGTGTGGGCATCGGGCAAGGTGCTCGGCCCATCGGCCACGATCACCATCCGGCGGGGGACGCGGCTCGTGATCAGGCCGACGTGCCCGATGGACTTCGACCTCGCGCAGGTCCGCGGCCCGCGAATCGTCCTCGGCAATCCCCGCATCGTCCGCGGCACCAGCCGCGCGATCACCTTTCCGAGGAGCGGGATCTACCGCTTGACCGCGACGAACGTCCAGGCGTCGGCCGACGTGGGGCTGCAGACGCTGGGTCCCGACAACGTGCTCGTGCTCACGATCGTCGTTCGCTGACGCGGGCCGAGACGTCGGAGCGGCGGCTTCCGAGCAATTCGGACTAGGGGCATCTACGTAGTGCAGTCAGTGCACCTTCCGATGCCGTTCGGGGCCCGGGGAACCAGGCTGGGCGAAATTGACCACGCCCGTTACGGGACACCGAAAGGAGTCCGATGATGATGAACCTCCGAATTCCCCTCGTCCTGGTTGCCGTCGCAGCCACTGCCGGCATGGTGGTGAGCAGCGGTCTCTCCACGTCCAGCATCCTGCCCAAGCCCAAGAACTACCGCTTCGCGGCGGCCTACAAGGGAACCGCGGTCGTGAAGATCCAGGACAACACCGCCACCATCTCGTCGGTCGCCGGGCTCGGAACCGCGACCGTCCCGGTCGGGAGGAGCAAGCTGACGGGCCTGGGCAAGGGCATCGGCAGCGATCCCTGCGGGACATTCGGCGGTCCGGGCGCGATCACGACGCCGACCGGGAGGCTCAACTTCGTGATCGCCCCAACCGGCGGAACTGCGTGCCCCGACCAGAGCGGCGAGGCCTTCAGCGTCTCCGGGCGTGCGACCTTCAAGGGCGGTACCCGCAAGTACCTGAAGGCGAAGGGCACCTTCAAGTTCACCGGTGCCTTCACGAAGTCGACCGGTGCCTTCACGGTGAAGTTCCTCGGAACGCTGACCGCCTGATCCTCGCTCGTTTCCCGGCAGACGAAAGGAACATCATGAACAGACTGCTCATCGCCACGAGCGTCGTCCTCGGCGCAGCGGCGCTCGTGACACCCGTGCTCGCGCAGACGCCCGAGCCCCCCGCCTGGCCGGGCGGTGCCACGCAGGTCTTCGTCTCGGCGCACACGCTGACGGCGGCCAACGCCGCGTACACGCCGGCCGTGGTCGGGAAGCAGGAGAACTTCTTCCCCCAGACGTCGGCGGTTCGTTTCCAGGTGTACGCGGTCGACCTGAAGTCGCACAGGGTCGTCACGGCGACGGACGCGAAGTACTTCTACGTCTCCATCCCCAGCCAGCCGAACGTGAAGCTGACCTACGGGAAGCTGGGGACCGCCGCGAAGGCGCCGTACGTCTGGACGGGCACGTGGACCATCCCCGAGACGTACCCGCTCGGGGTCGTCCCCTTCAAGGTCCTGCTCACGACCAGGTCGGGTCGACACGGGATGTTCCAGCAGGCGCCCGTTGCCGCCGCGCAGTTGACCGTCATCGCCAAGCCCTAACCGGAAGAGGAGTGACACCATGAAACCCTTCAGGATCGCAATCGGAGCAACGGTGGCGGTCGGCGCACTCGCGGCACTTGCCGTTCCCGCGGCCGCCCAGGCTCCGTACCCGTCGCCGAAGGTGCCGGTCCCCGTCTACGCGGACACCGTCTCCTCTTCCCGCGGCGACGTGAAGCTCTCCCGGGTCTGCACGCAGACGAACCTGTTCCCGCGGAAAGCGCGCGTCGTCTTCCGGGCGTGGGCGATGAACTCCACGACCGGCAAGCCGCTGACACCGCTGGAGATCAAGTACGCGTACGTGAAGATCCCGGGCCAGCCGAACCTCGCGCTCAACTGGGGTGCGCACGGAACCGCCCCGAACCGGGTCAGCTTCTGGAGCGCCGCCTGGGCGATTCCGGTCGACTACCCGCTCGGCGTCGTCCCGTTCCGGATCGTCTTCAAGACCGAGGACGGGCGGTTCGGCATCTTCCAGCAGCCCGCCATCGAGGGCCAACAGCTCACGGTCACGCCGTAGGCCGAGGTCAAGGAGGCAGAACGACATGACCACGAAGACCGCGACAACGAGGCACGTCCTGTCGCTCTGGGCTGCCGCGGCGCTGCTCGCGTCGGCGTTCGCGCTGTTCCCGTCCGCGGCTCTCGCAGCCCCCGCGCCGGTGCCGGCGCCGGTCATCCCCGGCGCCGCCCCGCTCCCCGGGCCGGTGGCACCGCCGGCCAAGGCGTCGGACACCATGGGCCTGCTCAAGGTGACTCCCGACACGGGCGCGGCGGGAGCTCCGTTCACCCTGTCCGGCAACAGGCTCGGGGCGAACAAGGACGTCTCCATCGTCTGGACGACGTCGAACGTGAACTGGGTCCTCGACGCACGGCCCGACAGCGTCGACTACATCGGGCAGTCGGAGACCAAGGGTATCGGCGTCGTTCTCGCGACGACGAAGACCGACGCGAAGGGTGCCTTCACGATCTCGTTGAAGGCACCGAGGGACTTCGGTGCGATCCACGACATCTACGCCGTGATCGACGGCGTCCAGGTCGCGAAGGGCGGCTACCTGATCTCGCGCACGCTTCGCGTGACGCCGCTCAAGGGGCCGATCGGGACACCGATCACGATCAGGATCGGCGGCCTCGGCTCGACCCTCTACGGCGGCTCGGCCAGCGTCTGGTGGGACGGCCGGTACGCCGGCGTCGCCACCGCCAAGTGGACGCGTGGTGAGGCGACCGTGCAGATCCGGGCTGCGGGCCCCGTGGGCAAGCACACGCTGCTGATCGGCACGGGCATGCAGTTCAACTATCTGAACATCCAACAGTCGCCGATCCCGTGGGCGACGGGCGGGCTGAGGACCTTCGTGGTCACCAGGGACGCCGGCCCGCCCCCGACTCGTACCGACTGGCCGGTGAGCGTGAAGCCGACCGTCGACACGCGGACGACCATGTCCGCCACGGGCCTCGACGCAACCGGTGGTGCCGGCGTCAAGCTGGGATCGACCTCCGGTGCGGTCGGGCGCAAGGTGGCTCTGTCCGCGACCGGCCTGGCTCCGAATCAGCCGGTCGAGCTCGCGCTCGGCACGGTCGTCGGCAACCGCGTCAACTGCACGGGGACGTGCTGGACGATGGCGTCGGTGCCGCTCGGCAGCGGCAAGGCGGCTGCGGACGGATCGTTGCAGGGCTCGTTCGAGGTTCCTGACGGCCTGGGCGGCTGGCACGTCGTGCAGGTTCTGCAGGGCGGTCAGGTCAGGGCGCAGGTCCCCTACTTCATCGAGCGAAGCGTGATCAGCGTCCCGCGCGTGGTGAAGGCGGGGCACATGTTCCAGGTCCATCTCAAGGGCGTGGGCTGGACCCAGCTCGACAACACCGTCGCGGTCACGTACGACAACGGCTACGTGGGGTACGGCTGCGGCTTCAACAGCCAGGGCGACGTCGTGCTGAACCTGGCCGCGACCGGCGGGCCGGGCACGCACCTGATCGACATCTACCCTCTGCTCTATCCCTACCAGCCGGCCTACGCCTACCCCCCGCACGCCGCAGTTCCGTTCCTGAGCTTCGCACGCGACTATCCGGGTCTGGCGCTCGGATACCGGCTGCCGGCCTTCCGGCTGGCCGTCAAGGTGGTGGCCTGAACTAGACGGTGTGCTCCGAGAGAGGGGCGTCGTCCGGCGCCCCTCTCTCGGCATGTCCTGCGGCCCGCCCGGGGAGCCACCAGTTCCAGCGGCCGAGGATCGCCATCAGCGACGGCACGAGCACGACTCGTACCAGCGTCGCGTCCAGGAAGACCGCCAGCGCCAGGCCGACCCCGAGCTCCTGAAGGCCCGGCACCCGGCCGACGGCGAACCCCGCGAAGGCGACGATCATGATCGCGGCCGCCGCCGTGACGATCCGGCCGGTCCGCTCCAGTCCGATCGCCACCGCCTGCCTGTTGTCGTGCCGCGCGTCCCACGCTTCTCGCATCCGCGTGACCATGAAGACCTCGTAGTCCATCGAGAGGCCGAAGAGGACCGCGAACAGGAAGATCGGGATCCAGCCCTCGACCTGGTCGCTGCGGTGAAGTCCGAGGCCGCTCCCCACCCCCCAGCGGAAGATGACGACGAGCAGCCCGTAGACGGCGGAGACGGTCAACAGGTTCAGCAGCACCGCCTTCAACGGCAGCAGCAGGGACCTGAACGCCCAGGTGAGCGCCGCGAACGTCGACGCGAGCACGCCGAGCACGAGCCACGGGAACACCGCGTACGAGCGGGCCAGGAAGTCGACGCCCTGCGGCGGGATCCCGCCGGCGTAGACCCGCACGCCCGCCGGGAAGCCCGACGCCGCTACGAGCCGGTCGCGGAGGCGCCGGACGAACGACCGGGAGGCAGGCTCGCCGTACTCGTGCCGTCCGGCGACGATCACCCGCGCGTAGCGTCCGGTCGGGTCGACGTAGGGGGGCCTTCTCCCGCTCGCGATCACGTACGCCTCGGGGTCGCCGGCGATCCGGTCGGCGAGCCGCTCGATCGCCGACCGGACGGCGTCCGCGCGCGCCGCACCGGGACTGCCTGCGTCGACGACCAGTTGGATGGGCGTCACGGCTCCGAGCCCGACCCGCCGGCTCAGCAGCGAGTAGCCCTGCACCGCCTCCGACGACGAGGGGAGCCCCTTGATCGAGCCGGGCGTGAGCTGGAGGCCGAGCGCGGGCGCGGCAGCCGCCAGGAGGATCACCGTGCCTGCGATCAGATGCCGCACGGGTCGGCCCATGACCCTGCGGGCGACGCGCGCCCACGTACCGTCCTCATCGGTCGCCCGGCGGCCCCGGGGCCGTTCCCTCAGGCAGGAGAGCAGCGCCGGCAGGAGAGTCAGCCCGGCGGCGACTGCCGCGAGGGGAACGAGCAAGCCGCCGAGACCGAGGCCGCGGATGAACGGGATCGGCATGACGAGGAGCAGCCCGAGCCCGATCGCGACCGCCAGACCCGAGAAGGCGACGGCGCGGCCGGCCGTCGCCATCGTCGCCGCCATCGCCTGTTCACGTGACCGTCCAGGGATCAACTCCTCGCGATAGCGCAGGACGATTAGCAGCGAGTAGTCGATCGCGAGCGCGAGCCCGATCAGCTCGACGAGGTTCGGCACGAAGGCCACGACGGGCGTCGCCGACGCGACCAGGTACACGATTCCGAGCGTCGCCGAGATCGCTCCCACTGCGACGGCGAACGGAACGGCGACCGCCAGGGAGAGCCCGAGCATCGCCACGAGCACGAGCAGGGCAACGGGCAGGGCGAGTGCTTCGCCTCGCCTGAGATCAGAGGCGAGCAGCGGGTCGAGATCGTGCTGGATCGCAGGTTCACCGGTGACGAGCGCCGCCGGCCCGCCGCGGGAACGCAGCGCGCGCCGCAGGTCGTCCGTATACCGCTTCGCCGTGCTCAGGCTCAGCGCCGTGGTCACGTCGCCGTACAGGACGCGGCCGCCGCTTCGCAGGACGCCCGGGCCGCCGGTCGGAAGGCTCGCGGCCGCGCGGTCGAGCCGCAGCTGGAGTCGTGCACGGAGGGCCCGGTCCGACGGGCGGGCGACCGGGAAGACGACGGTGAACGTGCCTTCGGGACGCACGCCGAAGTGCCGCCCGAGCAGCGCGGCGGCGCGGTGGGAGTCGGTGCCGGGGACGTCGAAGGACGTCGTGAGCCGATCGTGCAGCCGCGTCGAAGACCAGAGGCCGAGCACGACCACCACGATCCAGCTGAGGATCACGACGTTTCGGTGGCGGAGGACGAATCGTGTCCAGCGCGCCGGCACGCGGCAAGCCTAACCCGAGCAGTTCGAGACCCCTCAGCCGGTGCAGGCTCACTTCCCTGTGGTCGGCGCGCTGATCGAGATCAGTAGTTCTCCGAGCGCTGTCGCGGTGGGACACGGACGGCAGGGCCGACGTGCGGGTGCACATTGATGCGATGCCGACCCTCGCCGGGCCCCGTTACGCCGTTGCATTCCGTTCGGGCGGTGATCCGCCCATGCGCGGCGTGCTGGTAGTCGCCGAGGATCGGCTTCTGCTGGAAGGACGTGGCCCGGGTGGCAATGTCGCGCTCGATATCGCCTATTCGGAGCTCACCGGGGTGCGGATCGCCCGGAGCCCGGAGGAGCGTCTGGGCGATCGGCCGGCGTTGCTGCTCGAGCGAGGCCCGCTTCGCTCGGTCCAGGTGGAGTTCTTCGGGTTCGGCCTTCTCCATGAAGTCGCAGACGTGCTCGGTGCGCTTGCACGCAAGACCGGCGGCGACGACGAGGTCGCGGTCGTGGTTCCCTTGAAGCAGGGCCGGCTGCAACGGGCACGTGAGCTGGTCGGCAAGGGGCCGCCGTTCGATCCGAGGACGCTTGGTCTGAGTCGGCACGAGGTCTATCTGACGGCCGATGAGGCGATCTTCGTCTTCGCAGGCCCCGGGGCCCGAGCAGCCGTGCAGCACGCAAGCCGAGATCCGAGCCTGTGGAGAGTCGGGCTGGCCTGGCGCGATTGCATCGGCGGCCGACCGCACCTCGCGGACGCGGCCGAGGCAGGGCGCGCGCAGGGTCTGGAGCCCGTGTACCGCTGGACTGCCGAACGGCCCTGAGCTCGCGCCCGCTCCGTCACGCGTCCGGCCCGGTGCGGCGGGCCGGCCGGGTCGCCGCGGTCGTACGACCACCAGAGCGTTGCGGTACCTCGTCTCTGCGACCAGGACGACCGCACGATCGCACCCGCGCTGCCCGTGCCGTCGGTGCAGGCGCTGAGGGCGGATCAGCGAGAACGCGGTCTCGTGCCGAGTCGACACCGCCCTGCCCCCGGCAGCGCTCTCGCCGGGGAATCCCCTGATAGCGCCTACGGCGAAGCACCGACGGCGCAGGCGGCGGAAGTTCCTAACGTTGCATCGAAGTTCACAAGACCAGGAGCGCCGGTGCTCGCGGAGTTCGCAGACGTGGTTCTCGATCGGATCGCTGACCGCTTTCGGGAAGCGGGCATCGCGCTGCCGACCTTCGCCCAGCTCGCCGATCCGTCGCTCGTCCCGGATCGGGTCACGGAGTCACTGCGAGCCGTCGGGCCGGACGACCCCCATCCCCTCAATCTCTTCCGCGTCAACTGGTTCAACGCGGCCGACCGCACCACCCGGGCTGCGGTTCCCGAGCATGTCGTCCTGCCGCCCGAGCTGACGGGGGTCGAGGTCCCGGTCGTGGTCCTCCTCGGGGACCGCTTCCCGATGATCGGAGCGCACAAGGTGCTCGCCGCCTACGGGTGCCTGGCGCCCCGGCTCGTCGGCGGCGAGTTCGACCCGACCCGGAACCGGGCGATCTGGCCGTCGACCGGCAACTACTGTCGCGGCGGCGTCGCGATCTCGCGGCTGATGGGCTGCCGCGGCGTCGCCGTCCTCCCCGAGGGCATGAGCCGCGAGCGGTTCGAGTGGCTGGCGCGCTGGGTCGTCGATCCGGACGAGGACGTCATCCGCACGCCGGGCACGGAGAGCAACGTCAAGGAGATCTACGACACGTGCGCCGAACTCGCGACCCATCCCGAGAACGTGATCCTCAACCAGTTCTCGGAGTACGGGAACTACGTCGCCCACTACTTCGCGACCGGCCGGGCGGTCGAGCAGGTCGTCCGCGGCCGGCGGCTGCGTGCGTTCGTCTCCGCCACCGGCTCGGCCGGCACGATCGCCGCCGGGGACTACCTGAAGGAGGAGTACGGCTCGCTCGTCGTCGCCGTCGAGGCGCTCGAGTGCCCGACGCTCCTCCTGAACGGCTTCGGCGAGCACAACATCCAGGGGATCGGCGACAAGCACGTGCCGCTGATCCACAACGTGATGAACACCGACGTGGTCGTCGCCGTCTCCGACCGCGCGACCGACCGGCTCGGCGTCCTGTTCGGCACCGACGAAGGGCACGCGTACCTCGCCCGGCGCGGCGTGAGCGACGGGATCCTCGCCGCGCTTCCCTCGCTCGGTCTGTCGAGCATCTGCAACGTCCTCGCGGCGATCAAGGTCGCGAAGCATTTCGGCTTCGGCCCCGACGATGTCGTCGCCACGGTGGCGACCGACGGAGCGTCGATGTACGCGAGCGAACGCGAGCTCGCCCTGGCGAAGTACTTCCGGGGCGGCTTCGACCCGGTCGCCGCCGCCGAGGTGTTCGGCGAGCACCTGCTCGGCGCCGCGACCGACCACCTCCGGGAGCTGACCTACGAGGAGCGCCTGCGCGTCTTCAACCTCGGGTACTTCACCTGGGTCGAGCAGCAAGGGGTGTCCGTGGAGGATTTCCTCGCGCGGCGCGACCCCGCGTTCTGGCGCGATGTCCGCAACCGGGCGGAGAGCTGGGACGCCGCGATCGAGGCGTTCAACGCGAGAACGGGCGTCCTGGAGACGCTGTGAAGAGCGAAGGGAGCCGGCTCGTCTGCGCCGGCTGCGGCGCCTCGCCGCCTGCCTCAGAGCCCTACCCGTTCCGGTGCCCGAACGCCGGCGCGGGCGACGTCGACCACGTGCTGCGCCGTGTGCTGCCGCGGGTGGACTTCCCGTCCCGGGACGCCGAGCCCAACCCGTTCGTCCGCTTCCGCCGTCTGCTCCACGCCTGGCACCTCGGCCTGCCGGACGACGAGTTCGTCGAGCTCGTCCGGGCCCTCGACCGCCGGGTCGCGGCCGTGGCCGGACACGGTTTCGAGATCACACCGTTCTCCCGCAGCACCGCGCTGTCCGACGAGCTCGGCTTCTCGAAGAGGGGCGGCGTGTGGGTGAAGGACGAGACCGGCAACGTCTCCGGCTCCCACAAGGCCCGCCACCTGTTCGGGGTGCTCGTCTACCTGGAAACGGCGGAGCGGCTCGGCCTCGCACGGGGCCGCCCGGACCTCGCGGTCGCGAGCTGCGGGAACGCCGCGCTCGCCGCTGCCGTCGTCGCCGCCGCCGGCGGGCGTACGCTGCAGGTCTTCGTCCCCGTCGACGCCGACCCGGTCGTGCTCACGCAGCTGCACGATCTCGGCGCGGTCGTCGAGGTCTGTGCGCGCACGGGAGCGCCCGGCGACCCGACGTACGCGCGGCTGCTCGAGGCGCTGCACGACGGAGCGCTGCCCTTCACCTGCCAGGGCAACCTGAACGGGCTGGCGATCGAGGGCGGCTACACGCTCGGCTGGGAGCTGGCGGCGAGCGGGGTCACGCTCGACCGCGTCGTCGTGCAGGTCGGCGGCGGCGCGCTCGCGAGCGCCGTTGCCGCGGGCCTCCGCGAGGGCGGACCGGCACCGCGGCTCGACACCGTCCAGACCGAGAGCGCATGGCCGCTGAAGCGCGCGTTCGACGCCGCCACGGACCTCCACTACGCGGCGACACACCGGTCCGAGTTCATGTGGCCGTGGGAGCAGGAGCCGCACTCCATCGCCCACGGGATCCTGGACGACGAGACCTACGACTGGCTCGCGGTCGTCGAGGCGATGCGCGAGAGCGGCGGCACGCCGCTCGTCGTCGGCGAGCGCACGCTCGCCCGCGCCAACGAGATCGCGGTCCGCGCCACCGGCATCGACGTCGACCCGACCGGCTCCGCCGGCCTGGCCGGGCTCCTGAGCCTGGCCGAGAACGCGCTCGTCTCCCCGGACGAGCGCGTCGCAGTGCTGTTCACGGGCGTCGACCGCGCCCACGAGACGAGAAGGAGACGAGATGAGGAGCTTCTTGGGGCGAGACATCCTGTCGCTCAAGGAATTCGAGCGGGCTGACTTCGAGCGGGTCTTCGAGATCTGCGACGAGCTCGCGCCGATCGCGAAGAGCCGGCAGAACGCCGACCTGCTGACCGGCAAGACCCTGCTGACCGCCTTCTACCAGCCGAGCACACGCACACGTCTGGCGACCGAGGCGGCGATGCACCGGCTCGGCGGGCACGTGCTCGGCTTCTCCGACGCGAAGATGACCCGCGCCGGCGACTTCTACCAGGAATCGATCAAGGACACGGTGCACATGCTCGAGTACTACGGCGACGTCATCGCGATGCGCCACTTCGAGCAGGGCGCGCCGGCCGAGGCGGCACGGTGGGCCTCCGTCCCGGTGATCAACTGCGGAGACGGCTGGGGAGAGCACCCGACGCAGGTCCTCACCGACCTGTACACGACCCGTACGGAGCTCGGCCGCATCGACGGCCTCACCTTCCTGCTCGTCGGCGACATGCGCATGCGGACGATGCACTCGATCCTCTACGCACTCTCGCAGTTCGACGCGAAGGCGTACGTGGTCGGGCCGCCCGAGATGTCGCTCCTGCCCGAGTTCATGCTCGAGCTGGACGAGCGGAACGTCCGCTACGAGGAGGCCGACTCGGTCGAGGACGTGATCGAGGAGGCGGACGTGATCTACATGGAGCCGGTCGTCCAGGCCGACTACGCGAAGTCGCGCGAGGAGCGGGATCTCGGCGGGGGCGTCGCGACCACGCCACGCACCTACCAGGTGACGCGGGAGCTGCTCCGCGAGCGGGCGAAGACGGGCTCGATCATCCTCCACAGCCTCCCGCGGATGGACGAGCTGCCCGCCGACGTCGACCAGACGCGGCACGCGCGGTACTGGCAGGAGGCATTCAACGGCGTCGTCCTGCGCATGTCGCTGCTCGCGCTCGTCCTGGGGGCCGTCGAGTAGCGCCATGGAGCTGACCGTCAACGGCCGTCCGATCGTCGCGGAGCCTCGCGAGGGCGAGAGCCTGCTCGAGCTGCTCCGCGACGACCTCGGCCTGAAGGCGGTCAAGGACGGCTGCGCGCCGGAAGGCTCGTGCGGCGCGTGCACCGTCCTCGTCGACGGCCGCGCCTGTGTCTCGTGCGCCCAGCCGGCAACCCGCGCCGCCGGGAAGAGGGTCGTCACCCAGGAGGGGCTCTCCGAGGAGACACGGCGCCTGTGGGCGGAGTGCTTCGTCGCCGCAGGCGCGTCGCAGTGCGGCTTCTGCTCGCCCGGCGTGGTGATGAAGGCCGAGTCGCTGCTCGCCCGGCGTCCCGAGCCGACCCGCGCCGAGATCGCGCACTCGCTCCTCGGCAACCTCTGCCGCTGCACGGGCTACGCGAAGATCGTCGACGCGATCGAGCTCGCGGCGGCCGCGAAGCGGGGCTCACCGTTGCCGGAGCCTGACCTCTCCGGCCGGATCGGCACGCGGGCGGCCCGCTACCGGGGTGTCGAGCTCGCGCTCGGCGACAAGCCGTTCGTCGCCGACCTCGTGCGACCGGGGATGCTGCACGGCGTGCTCCGGCTCTCCGATCACCCGCGCGCCCGCGTCCTCCGGATCGACACTTCGAAGGCGAAGGCGCACCCGGGTGTCGTCGCGGTCGTCACCGCCGAGGAGGTGCCCGGCGAACGGACGCAGGGCCTCCTCACCCGCGACTGGCGCCAGCTCGTCGCCGTCGGCGAGGAAACCGCCTACGTCGGCGACGTCCTCGCTGCGGTCGCCGCCGAGACGAAGCAGGCCGCCCACGAGGCAGCCGCTCTCGTCGAGGTCGAGTACGAGGTGCTCGAGCCGGTGACGTCGCCGTTCCAGCACGGGGCCCGCGAGCTCTCGCGCTCGGTCGTCCGGCGCGGCGACACCGACGCCGCGCTCGCAGGCGCGGCGCATGTGGTTGCCGACACCTTCCGCACCCAGTTCATCGAGCACGCCTTCCTCGAGCCGGAGGCGGCGCTCGCCGAGCCCGACGGCGACGGCATCCGTGTCTGGTCGCAGGGCCAGGGCGCGTGGGAGGACCGCCGCCAGGTCGCGTCCTTTCTGGGGCTCCCGGAGGAGAGGGTGCGCGTCACGCAGGTCTCCTCCGGCGGCGGCTTCGGCGCGAAGGAGGACCTGAACGTCCAGGCACACGCGGCGCTGCTCGCCACTGTCGCCCGTCGCCCGGTGCTGCTCGTTCTCACCCGGAAGCAGAGCCTGCGCTTCCATGCGAAACGGCACCGCATGTGGCTCGAGTACACCGCCGGCTGCGACGAGGACGGCCGCCTGGTCGCGGTGTGCGCCCGCATCACCGGGGACACCGGTGCGTACGCGAGTGTCGGCGACAAGGTGCTCGAGCGCGCGGCCGGCCACGCCTGCGGGCCGTACCGGGTTCCGAACGTCGACGTCGTCGCGGCCGCCGTGTACACGAACAACCCGCCGTGCGGCGCGATGCGCGGGTTCGGGGTCAACCAGTCCAACTTCGCGATCGAAGGCCTCCTCGACCGCCTGGCCGAGAAGGTCGGCCTGGACGGCTGGGAGATGCGCTGGCGGAACGCGCTCGACGCGGGCGACCGCTTCGGCACCGGCCAGAAGCTCGGCCCGGGTGTCGGCGTCAAGCAGACGCTCCTCGCCGTCCGAGACGCCTACCGCGGCGCCCGCTACGCCGGGATCGCCTGCGGCGTCAAGAACACGGGGATCGGCAACGGCGTCCCCGAGGCCGGTCGCGTCGTCCTTCGCGTGGGCGAGGGCGGTGCGGTCACGCTCTTCCATTCGTGGACGGAGATGGGGCAGGGCGTCCACACCGTGCTCCGGCAGATCGCCTGCGAGGAACTCGGGCTGCCGCCGGAGCGGGTCACGGTCGTCGTCGACACCGGCCACGAGCTCGACACGGGGCAGACGACCGCGTCACGGGCGACCGTGCTCGGCGGCAACGCGGTGATCGACGCCGCACGCCGGCTGAACGAGGCCGGGCCGATCGAGACGCTCGCGGGGCGCGAGTTCGCCGGCGAGTTCCGGGTGGACTGGACGACGCCGAACGACGCCGACGAGCCGGTCACCCACCTCGCGTACGCGTGGGTGACCCAGGTCGTGATCCTCGACGAGGAGGGGCGCCTGGAGAAGGTGATCGCCGCGCACGACGTCGGCCGGGCGCTCAACCCGACCCTCGTCGAGGGCCAGATCGAGGGTGGGGTGCACATGGGGCTCGGCCAGGCGCTCTCGGAGGAGTTCGTCGTCCAGAACAGCGTGCCGCAGACCGAGACGCTGAAGTCCCTGCACATCATCCCCCCGACCGGGATGCCGCCGGTCGAGGTCGTGCTCGTCGAAGTCCCGCAGCCCGAGGGCCCGTACGGCGCCAAGGGCGTCGGCGAGGCGGCGCTCGTTCCGACCGCCGCGGCCGTCGCGGGCGCGCTCCATGCCTTCGACGGCGTCCACCGGAACACCCTGCCGATGAAGGACTCGCCGGCAGCCCGCGCCGCGGTCCCGCACCTCGTTCCGCACGGCAGGAGGGCAGCATGATCGTCACGTCGCTCGACCCCGTCCGCATCGCGGACGCCGTCTGGGTGGAGGACGGGCGGGTCGCCACGCCCGGCCGGGGAGTGAAGGTCGACGGCGAGCTGGTCGTCCCGGGAAACGTCTGCGCGCACACACATCTGTACTCGGCCCTCGCCCGTGGGATGCCGTACCGCCTCCCGCCCCCCGAGAACTTCCTCCAGATCCTCCAGCGCATCTGGTGGCGGCTGGACCGGGCGCTGGACGAGGAGACGATCCGGGCGTCGGCGCTCGTCGGCGGCATGGAGGCGCTGCTCTCCGGGACGACGACGGTGGTCGACCACCACGCCTCGCCGAACACGATCGAGGGGTCGCTCGAGGTGATCCACGACGCGCTCGCCTCGCTCGGCGTGCGTCACGTGCTCTGCTACGAGGTCTCCGACCGGGACGGCCCGGAGCGAGCGTCCGAGGGGATCGAGGAGAACCGCGGCTTCCTGGACCGGGTCCGCCGCGAGCGGCCGCCGCTCGCGAGGGCGCTCGTCGGCGCGCACGCCTCGTTCACGCTGTCGGACGAGACACTCGCCGCCTGCGCCGAGCTCGGGCCGCTGCACGTCCACGCGGCGGAGGATCGCGTCGACTACGGGGCCGTCGCTCGGCTGGCGAGGCTCGGGGTCCTGCACGAGGACACGCTGCTCGCCCACGGCGTCCACCTGGACCCGGCCGAGCTGGACCTCGTCGGGAAGGCGGGTGCGACCCTCGCCCACAACGCCCGCTCGAACATGAACAACGCCGTCGGCCGCCTGCCCGCGTTCCCGCCCCGCGTCGCGCTCGGTACCGACGGGATCGGCGCCGACATGTTCGAGGAGTCGCGCACGGCGTTCTTCCGGCTGCGCGAGGAGCACGGCGCCGCACCCGACTGGCCGCTCTCGCGGCTGGCCGAGAGCGCGAGGCTCGCCGGGCGCCTCTTCGACGAGCCGCTGCTCGGAACCCTGGAGCCGGGTGCGCCGGCCGACCTGGTCGTCCTCGACTATCCGGCCCCGGCGCCGCTCGACGCCGAAAGCTTCCCCGGCCACTGGGTGTTCGGCCTCTCGTCTCGGCACGTCCGCCACGTCATGGTCCGCGGCGAGTGGGCCGTCTGGGACCGCCGCCTGTGCCGGATCGACCAGACGGGCCTGGCGCGCGCCGCCCGCCCGCAGGCTGCCCGCCTCTGGCAACGGATCGAGGAGATCCCCGCGCACGACTTCGCACCGAAAGGAGGCGACGATGGACCGCGTCGCGCTGTACCTGCAGGACAAGCATCCCATCCGGGACGGGATGCGCTACGCACAGCTCGCTGAAGAGGCGGGGTTCGAGGCGGTCTGGCAGGCGGAGAGCCGGCTCGTCCGCGAGGCGACCGTCCCGATGGCCGCTTACGCCGCCGTCACGGGGCGGATCGCGATCGGCTCCGGCGTCGTCAACACGTGGACCCGCAACGTCGGGCTGCTGGCGGCGACCTTCTCGACCCTCGACGACCTCGCCCCCGGGCGCATCCGCCTCGGGATCGGCGCCTGGTGGGAGCCGCTCGCCTCGAAGGTCGGCGTCCACCGTCACCATCCACTCCGGGCGATGCGCGAGACGGTCGATGCGACGCGCCGCCTGTTGGCGATGGAGCGGGTCACCTTCCGCGGCGACTTCGTCCACCTCGACGACGTCGAGATCGACATCGTCCACGGCGACCGCTCTGCGAAGGACGTGCCGATCTACGTCGGAGCGACCGGGATGAGGATGATGGAGCTGGCCGGGGAGATCGGCGACGGCGTCCTGCTCAACTACCTCGTCGGCCCCGGCTACAACGAGCAGGCGATGCAGGCGCTCGCAGTCGGCGCCGAGCGTGCCGGCAGGACGCCGGCGGACCTCGACCGGCCGCAGCTCGTCGTCTGCTCGCTCGACGACGACCGCTCGCTCGCGCTCGACCGGGCGCGCGAGCTCGTCACGCAGTATCTCGGCCAGCAGCCACACATCATGAAGGCGAGCGGCGTCGACGAGTCGCTGCTCGAGGAGATCGGCGCCGTCCTCACCTGGCCGGCGACGCCCGAGCAGATCGAGAAGGCGATGGCGCTCGTGCCGGACGAGGTCGTCCAGCTGATCACCGCCTCCGGCACGCCGGACGAGTGCCGCGCCAAGGTGCAGGAGTACGTCGACCACGGCTGCACGTGCCCCGTGCTCTATCCGCTCGGGGACGACGTCGCGGCGATGATCGACGCGTTCGCGCTGGTGCACGCATGAACTCGGCCGCCCCGAGGACGCTCGAGGAGGCGCTCGCGCTGCGGGCTGCGTGCCCAGAGGCGGTGCCGGTCGCCGGCGGCACCGACCTGATGGTCGAGGTGAACGCCGGCCGACGCCGGATCGCGGCGCTCCTCGACCTCTCGCGGGTCGAGGAGCTGCAGGGCTGGGAGCGGCGGAACGGCACGGTCTTCGTCGGCGCCGGGATGACCTTCGCCCGGATCGCCCGCGTGCTCGGGGAGTTCCAGCCGCTCGTCCAGGCCGCGCGCTCGGTCGGCTCGCCGCCGATCCGCAACCGGGCGACGATCGGCGGCAACCTCGCCACCGCCTCGCCTGCGGGCGACAGCCTGCCGGTACTGGCGGCCTACGAGGCGAACGTTCTGCTGGCGGCGGCCGCGGGCAGGCGGCGGCTGCCGCTGGCGGAGTTCCTGACCGGGCCGAAGCAGACGGCGCTCGCGCCCGACGAGCTGATCGTCGGCGTCGAGTGGACGCCGGTCGAAGGCGAAGGACGCTTCCTCAAGGTCGGCATCCGGAACGCGATGGTGATCGCGGTCGCGAGCGCCTGCCTCCAGCTCGACGAGCGCGAGCACCATGTCCGCATTGCACTCGGCTCCGTGGCGCCGACCGTGCTCCGGGCGCGTGTCGCGGAGGCGTTCGCCGACGACGCGCTCGACTGGGACCAGCCCGAGCGGGCGCTCGAGGACTTCGGCCGGCTCGCCGCCGCGGAGACGCAGCCGATCGACGATCTGCGCGGCTCGGCCGCGTACCGCCGCCACGCGGTCGAGGTGCTCGCGCGCCGCACGCTGGTCGCCGCGCTGGAGGCGCGATGACGATCCGGATGACCGTCGACGGTGCCGTCCACGAGACGGACGCGGTTCCCGGCGAGAGCCTGCTCACGGTGCTGCGCGAGCGGCTCGGCCTCGTCGGCACGAAAGGCGCCTGCCTCGAGGGCGAGTGCGGCTCGTGCGCCGTGTGGCTGGGCGGTGAGATCGTCTGCTCGTGCCTCGTCCCGGCGGCGCAGGCGGACGGCCGCGAGGTGCGCACGGTCGAGTCGCTCGCCAACGGCGGGCTCCACCCCGTCCAGGAGGCGTTCCTCGACGCGGGCGCCGTCCAGTGCGGCTTCTGCACGCCGGGCATGCTCGTCGCGGCGGTCGACCTGCTCGAGCGCGATCCCGACCCGAGCGACGAGGCGATCCGCGAGGCGCTCTCCGGGAACCTCTGCCGCTGCACGGGGTACCGGAAGATCGTCGACGCGGTCCGGGCGGCATCGGAATGAGCGCCACGCTTCAGCGCGAGGTCGTCGGCGAGAGCGCGCGCCGCATCGACGGCGAGCCGAAGGTGACGGGCGAGTTCGCCTACGGCAGCGACCTGGCCGTCGCCGGGATGCTCTGGGGCGTCACCGTCCGCAGCCCGCACGCGTCGGCGCGGATCCGCTCGATCGACGCCGCCGCAGCAAGCGAGGCGCCCGGCGTCGCGGCCGTGCTCGTTGCCGCCGACGTGCCCGGCGAGAAGACCTACGGCTTGATCGTCTCCGACCAGCCCGTGCTCGCCGGCGGGGTCGTCCGGTACGCGGGCGAGCCGGTCGCGCTCGTCGCCGCAGATTCGCTCGCCGGGGCCCGCGCGGCCGCCGAGCTCGTACGGGTCGACTACGAGCCGCTGCCCGCCGTGCTCGACATGGAGCAGGCGCTCGAGGTCGGGAACGTGCTCCGTCACACCCATATCCGTCGCGGCGACCCCGACACCGCGCACGCCGACGTGTGGGTCGAGGGTTACTACGAGACGGCGATGCAGGACCAGGCTCCGCTCGGGCCGGAGGCAGGGCTGGCGATGCCTTCTCCCGACGGCGGCGTCGAGCTGACCGCGGTCTCGCAGTGGCTCCACAAGGACCGGCAGCAGATCGCCGCCTGCCTCGGCCTGCCGGAGGACAAGGTGCGGCTGCGGCTCGCAGGGGTCGGCGGCGCATTCGGCTCCCGGGAGGACGTCAGCGTCCAGATCCACGCGTGCCTGCTCGCGCTCCGCACCGGCCGCCCGGTGAAGATGCAGTACGGCCGCGAGGAGTCGTTCCACGGCCACGTCCACCGGCATCCCTCGCGGGTCTGGATCCGCTACGGCGCGACGCGGGCGGGCCGCCTCGTCACCGCCGACGTGCGCCTGCTCCTCGACGGCGGCGCATACACCTCCGCGTCGCCCGCCGTCGGCGCGAACGCCAGCACCTTCGCCGCCGGACCCTACGAGCTCCCGAACGTCCGCATCGAGGGCACAGTCGTCTCAACGAACAACCCGCCCTGCGGCGCGATGCGCGGCTTCGGCGCCCCGCAGGTCTGCTTCGCCTACGAGGGCGCCATGGACCAGCTCGCCGCGAAGCTCGGGCTCGACCCGCTCGAGCTCCGCCGCCGCAACGCCGTGCACCCGGGGTCGACGCTCCCGACCGGGCAGGTGCTGGGCGGCGCCGCCCCGGTCGCCGAGCTGATCGAGCGCTGCGCCGCGATCCCCCTCCCCGAGGGGCCGGACGAGCCGCCGCCGTGGATCAGGCGCGGCGTCGGCTACGCCGTCGGGTTCAAGAACATCGAGTACAGCGAGGGCTTCGACGACGCCTCCGAGGCGACGGTGACGCTGGCCGAGGGGCCGGACGGGCCGTTCGCGACCGTGCGCACCGCCGGCGTCGACTACGGCCAGGGCCTCCACACCGTGCTCGCGCAGATCGCGCGCACCGAGCTCGGTGTCGAGACGGTCGTCGTGCCCACGGCGGACACGACCGTCGGCTCGGCCGGTTCCACGTCGGCCAGCCGCCAGACGATGATGACCGGCGGCGCAGTGCTCGAGGCCTGCCGGGCGGTGCGCGCCGAGCTCGACGCCCGCGGCGGCGACCTCTTCGAGCCGATCACCTGCACGCGCGAGCACCACCACCCGCCCACGACCGCCTTCGACGCGGAAGGTCAAGGCGTGATCCATGCCGTGCATGCCTTCGTCGCCGAGCGCGCGGTCGTCGAGGTCGACCTGGAGCTCGGGCTCGCCCGGGTCGTCCAGGTCGCGGTCGCCGAGGATGCCGGCCGGGTGCTCAACCCGCAGGGCGCCGAGGGCCAGGTCGAGGGCGGCGTCGCGATGGGCCTCGGGCTCGCGCTCACCGAGCGGCTCCAGCTCCGGAACGGCGCGATCCTCAACCCGTCGTTCACCGACTACCTCGTCCCGACGATCCTCGACGTTCCGGAGGTCGTCACCGAGTTCGTCGAGGTGCCCGAGCCCGGCGGCCCCTACGGCGCGAAGGGGATCGGCGAGGTGCCGACCGTCGCCGCCACGGCGGCGATCGTCGCCGCGCTCCGCAATGCCAGCGGCCGCGCCCTGAACCGCGTCCCCGTCCTCCCCGACGACCTGCTCGGGATCCGCCCGCCCGCCGTGAGCGCGACGCCCGCGCCCGTCCCCAGATGAAAGGAAGCCCGCGATGCAACAGGTAGCGATCGACCGCGCGAGCCTCACCGGCCGCGACTACATCGAGACGATCGACTGGACAGTCGACGAGATCGAGGAGACGCTCGCCGTGTCGGCCGAGCTGAAGCAGGCGTTCAAGGAGGGCACGCCGCACCGGCTGCTCCCGGACAAGACGCTGTTCATGCTCTTCCTCGACAAGTCCACGCGCACCCGGAACGCCTTCGAGGCGGGGATGACCCAGCTCGGCGGGCATGCGATCTTCCTCGACGCAGACAAGACCCAGGTCGCCCACGGCGAAAGCCCGAAGGACACGGGGATCATCCTCTCCCGCTACGGCCACGGGATCGCGATCCGCCACGACCTCGCCCCGTACGAGGGCAACGCGTGGATGCGGGAGATCGCGAAGTGGGCGGACATCCCGCTGATCAACCTCCAGTGCGACGTCGACCACCCGACGCAGACGCTCGCCGACCTGATGACCCTCCGCGAGAAGCGCGGCGACGACCTGCGCGGCCTGAAGGTGGCGATGACCTGGGCCTACGCGCCGTCGTATGCGCGGCCGCTGTCGGTGCCGCAAGGCGTCGCGACGCTCTTCCCCCGCTTCGGCATGGACGTCGTCATCGCGCACCCGCCCGGGTTCGACCTGATGCCCGAGGTGCTCGAGAAGGCGCGGGCCGCAGCCGCCGACGCGGGCGCGACGCTCAGCTTCACGGACTCGATGGAGGAGGCGTTCGAGGGCGCAGACGTCGTCTACCCGAAGTCGTGGGGCCGGCTGGACGCGTTCGCGGAGGGCTCGACCGCCCTCGCCGAGTCGGCCGAGCACCGGGGCTGGATCTGCGACGCGAAGAAGATCGCGCTCGCGAGCCCGGACGTCCTCTATATGCACTGCCTGCCCGCCGACCGGGGCCGCGAGGTCACCGACGAGGTGATCGACGGCCCGCACTCGGTCGTCTTCGACGAGGCGGAGAACCGGATGCACACCGGCAAGGCGCTCTGCGCCCTGACGATGGGGGCATACGAGTGAGTCGAAAGCGTGCGGTCGTCGCGATCGGCGGCAACTCGCTGATCAAGGACAAGTTCCACCAGACCGTCCGCGACCAGTACGTCGCCGCCGGCGAGACCTGCTGGCACATCGCGGCGATGATCGAGCAGGGCTGGGACGTGGCGATCGGCCACGGGAACGGCCCGCAGGTGGGCTTCATCCTGCGCCGCTCGGAGCTCGCGGCGCACGAGCTGCACGAGGTGCCGCTCGACGTCTGCGGCGCCGACAGCCAGGGCGCGATCGGCTACGCCCTCGCCCAGAACCTGGAGAACGACTTCCGCCGGCTCGGCATGGACCGGCACGCGGTCACGGTCGTCACCCAGGTCGAGGTCACCGCCGACGACCCGGCGTTCGAGCACCCCTCGAAGCCGATCGGCTCGTTCATGGACGAGGAGACGGCGGCCCGGCGGCGCGACCAGGACGGCTGGACGGTACACGAGGACGCAGGACGGGGCTGGCGGCGGGTCGTTCCCTCGCCGGCCCCGATCCGGATCGTCGAGCTCGACGCGATCAAGGCGCTCCTCGACGACGGCTTCGTGGTGATCTCGGTCGGCGGCGGCGGCATCCCCGTCGTCGCCGACGGGAACGGCGACCTGGCCGGCGTCGCGGCGGTGATCGACAAGGACCTCGCGTGCGCGCTGCTCGCGACCGGGATCGGTGCGGAGCTGCTCCTGATCACGACCGCGGTCAAGCAGGTCTGGCTCCACTTCGGCGCCCCCGAGGAGCGGCCGGTCGACCGGCTGACGCTGTCGGAGGCGAAGGCATACCTGGCCGAGGGAACCCACTTCGCGGAGGGGAGCATGGCGCCGAAGATCCGGGCGGTGATCGAGTTCCTCGAGCGCGGCGGGAAGCACGCGATCATCACCGACCCCGACGACGTCGAGAACGCGCTCGCGGGCGACGCCGGCACGCTGGTCGTCCACGACTGAGACGCGGCCTCGCCGGCGGCCCGGCGCCGCGGCTGTATACCGACCGACTCTTCCACGCGCTGGCCGACGGCACCCGCCGTGACATCGTCGCGATCGCGCTGCACGAGGAACAGAGTGTGTCCCAACTCGCGCGCCGATTCCCGATGAGCTTCGCCGCGGTCCAGAAGCACGTCGCCGTGCTCGAGCGGGCGGGGCTCGTCACCAAGGAGCGACGCGGGCGCGTGCAGCTCGTGCGCGGAAACGGTGACGCCATCCGGCGTGCCCACCACCTGCTCGACCGTCTGGAGGTCGTCTGGCGCGAGCGGATCGACCGTGTCGGTCATGTCCTCTCCACTCCCCCGAAAGGAGACCCCGATGAGCTGACGGGTGTCGAGAAGAACGCCGAGGCCCTGACGATGACCGTGACGGCGGAGTTCGACGCGCCTGTCGCGCAGGTCTGGGAGGTCTTCGCCGACCCGCGCAAGCTGGAGCGCTGGTGGGGGCAATGCCGACGACGACCGCGCGGGTGTCGCTGGCGGCGCGCGAGGACGGCGGCACGACCATGACCATTCAGACGTTCTTCGCCAGCCTCGCGGCGATGGAGCGGCTCGTGGCAATGGGGATGGAGGAGGGCATCGAGCTCGCCGTCGGCCAGATCGACGGTCTGCTGGGCTGACGACCGGGGGCCGAGGCCGGCCCTCTTTCGTCTCCCTCCTCGGTGAGAGTGCTCGGGTAAGGTCGCGGCGTGGTCGATCTCGCGAGACGGCTCGCAGTCGCCAGGGGCGACGAGCCCGCCGACCTCGTGGTCACGGGAGGCCGGGTCTTCTCGGCCTTCACGCGGGAGTGGCTCGACACGGACGTGGCGATCGTCGACGGGTACGTCGCCGGCCTGGGCAAGTACGAGGGCCGTGAGACCCTCGATGCCGCCGGCCGTCACGTCGTGCCCGGCTTCGTCGACCCGCACCTGCACATCGAGACGTCGAAGCTGCTGGTCGACGAGTTCGCGCGGCTCGTCCTCCCGTTCGGTACGACCGCGGTCGTCGCCGACCCGCACGAGATCGCGAACGTGCTCGGCACCGACGGCGTGCACTGGCTGCTCGACGCATGCGCCGGCCTGCCGCTCGACGTCTACTTCATGGCCTCGTCGTCGGTGCCCGCGTCGTCGTTCGAGTCGCCGCGGCGTTCGCTGTCGACCGGCGACCTGGAAGGGCTGCTCCACCGGCACCGCGTGCTCGGCCTCGCCGAGATGATGAACTTCCCCGGCGTCGTCTCCGGCTCCGAGCAGGAGCTCGCGAAGCTCGCCCTGGCACGGCACGTCGACGGCCATGCGCCCGGCGTGCGGGGCAAGGCCCTGAACGCCTATGCGGCGGCCGGGATCCGCTCCGACCACGAGGCGTACACGATCGAGGAGGGTCGAGAGCGGCTGCGCGCCGGCATGTGGCTCCTGATCCGGGAGGCGTCGGCCGCCCGCAACCTGAAGGACCTCGTCCCGCTCGCACTCGAGTACGGACCCTCACGGATCGCGTTCTGTACCGACGACCGCGAGCCGGAGCACATCGCCGACGACGGGCACGTGAACGCGATCGTTCGCGATGCCGTCGCGCTCGGCGTTCCCGCCGAGGACGCGCTGGTGATGGCGTCGCTCAACGGGGCGCTCTACCACGGCCTGGACCACCTCGGCGCGATCGCGCCCGGCCGCCAGGCCGATCTGCTCCTGCTCCCCGACCTCGTCTCCTTCGTCCCCGACCAGGTCCTCAAGCGGGGCCGGCCGGTGGACGAGATCCCGAGGGTCGAGGTGCCCGACTGGGTCAAGCAGACGGTGCACGTCAGCCCGGTCGCCTCGAACGACTTCGCGATCCCGTTCCCGAATGGCGCCAAGGGACGCGTGATCGGCCTGATCCCCGGCCAGATCGTGACCGCGGCGCTGGAGGAGGAGCTGACGGTCGAGGACGGCCTCGCCGTCGCCGATCCCGGACGCGACCTCGCCAAGATCGCCGTGCTCGAGCGGCATCTCGGGACCGGCCGGGTCGGTCTCGGTTTCGTCCGCGGCTTCGGCCTCCAGCGCGGCGCCTTCGGAGCGACGCTCGCCCACGACGCGCACAACATCGTGCTCGTCGGCGTCGACGACGCCGCGATGGCCAGGGCGGTCGGGCGCCTGCGCGAGCTCGGCGGTGGGATCGTGGTCGTCGAAGACCAGGGCGTCCGCGCGGAGCTGCCCCTTCCGGTGGCCGGGTTGCTCTCGGACCGCCCGCTGGCGGACGTACTCGAAGCGAGTCATGCGCTGATGGCCGCGGCCGCCGGGCTCGGGATCACCTTTCCTGCGCCGTTTCAGATGCTGGCGTTCCTCGCACTGTCGGTGATCCCGTCCCTGAAGATCACCGACCGCGGCCTGGTCGACGTCGACCGGTTCGAGCTCGTTCCCATCGCCGTCGACGCGGAGTCGCCGGCCAAGCTGCCGGCGTCCTGATCGGCGGATCGGGACTTCTCCGAAGCCGGTCTGCCTACGACTACCGATTCGGGGCGGAACAGGGTGACGGACGTTTGCAGCATGACGATCAAGATCGACATTGCCGAGGCGGCCGACAAGCTCGCCGCCCTGCATCAGGCATCGGTGGTCGGTCCCGAACACCGCAAGCACGAGAGCCTCGCGGTCGTCGTTCCGCTCGCCGAAGGCCGCTGCGACGTGGTCCGTGAGTTCCTCGAGGAAGGCCCTCCCTTCGATCCCGCCGCCATCGGGCTCGAGAAGCACGCCGTCTACCTCACCGAACGCGAGGCGATCTTCGTCTTCGAGACCGACCAGGGCATCGAGGCGTTCGAGCGCATCGTCTCCGAATCGGAGCTGTGGGACGTCGTCGGCGCATGGGAGCGCTGCGCCCGCGAGGAGCCGCGGGTCGCGACCGTGATCTACGACTGGCGTCGGAGCTAGCCGGGTGCGGATCGCGGTCATCGGGACCGGGCGGATGGGCGCGGTCCTGGGTGCCCGCCTCGCCGGAGCCGGTCACGAGGTGAGAATGGGCTCCCGCGCCCCGGATCGCGGCCGCGCGCGGGCGACGGAGGTCGGCGCTGCCCGCGGAGGAGGCTACCGTGACGTCCTCCCCGGGGCCGACGTCGCGATTCTCGCGGTCCCCTGGGCGGCCGCGCGCGAGACACTTCTGGCGTTCGGCGATCTCGACCGCACCATCCTGGTCGACGTGACCAACCCCTTCCCGGAGACGAGCTCCGGCGGCTCCGGCAAGCGCTCCGACAGCTCCGGCGCCGAGCAGCTTCAGGCTGCCGCGCCCCGGGCGCGCCTCGTGAAAGCCTTCAACACGCTCTCGTCGGCGCTCCTGCGGAAGCCGCCGGACTTCGCGGGGACTGCCCCGACGATCTTCGTCGCGGGCGACGACGGCGCCGCGAAGGACGCCGTCGCGGGTCTCGTCGCCTGCCTCGGGTACGAGCCGGTGGACGCCGGGGCACTCTCCTCGGCGCGCTACCTCGAGTCGCTCGCGGGGCTGATGATCACGCTCGACCGCCTGGCAGACGGCCGCACCGAGCACGCGCTCGAACTGCTGAGGCGCCCGCGCGCGGTCACGCAGCTTCGAAGTGCCGGGAGAGCGGAGAAGAGGCTGGGAGTGCCGCCTCGTTCCACCGATCGACCGCGCTCGACCGCAGCACTGAGCCGCTGAGAACCAAGTCGCCCGGCGCATTGGCGCAGCGTCGATCGACTGCGGAACCCACTCGGTAGAAAGCCACGGGCAGATCCGTGCCGTCACCGAAGGCTCACGCAACAGGCCGCACCTAGCCTCCTGCCTACGGCTGCGCCGCCTCGGGCGTACTGGACGGGACTCAACGGCGATGTTCACCGGGGTGGCGCAGCTTTCGGCTCCGCGCGAGTTCGTATGCCGCTCGGAGCCTGCTCCTGCTGGACGGCGCACAACTCCTCGCGCACAGAGCGGTTGTGCGCGATCACGTTCAGCGAAAGCCACGATGACCGCGCTCACGGCCGGTGCGAGGGTCCACTGGCAGGTCATCCCGGTGATCACGCGTGCACGGATCGATCGGGCCGCCTCCGCGGTCGTCTTCGTCGGCGCCCTCGCGTTGATCGTCGACATGTTCCTCGGATGGGTGAAGGTCACCGTGCTCGCCTCGGGCGCGCTCGACATCCACATGCACGTCACCGGTTCCGGCTGGGCCGGATGGGGAATCGTCGGCGGCATCGTCGCGATCGTTCTCCTGCTCTGGCACGCGGACTCGCTCAGGCGGACGGCCTCCGTCAAACGCGCAGCCGTCACCGCCGCTCTCGCCGTGGCGACGGCAGGGTTCACGATCGCCCAGGCGGTGACCGGCGAGGTCGACGTCGGCGTCGACGGGACGCTGTTCGTCACGGTGACCAGACAGTGGCCGGCCGACACGGCGATCGCCCTCAGCGCCACGATCGCAGTCGCCGCGGCGATCCGCCTGGTGGCAGCAGTTCTCGATCTTCACCGCCGCCCAGCGGGTCGGACGTCGAACGGATCCGTGGTGACTGCTTGAGCTTCCGCCCCGGCGGGATGACGGGAGGTTCGGACACCGGCAGCACGATGGGCCGACCAGGTAGACCGGGCGCTCGACCTGGAGCCAGGTGGCTCCTAGTAGGCGTCGCCTCGAGACGCGGCGATCGTCCGCCACGAATCCCACGTGATCTCGAGGATCACGAGCGTGATCGCAATGCCGATGATCGGGTCGGCGACGGGCGCTCCAAGGGCGACGACGAGCGCGCTGGCGATGACGCCCAGCGAGACGAAGCCGTCGACGCGGGCGTGGTTGCCGTCCGCGGTCAGAGCTGGGCTGTTCAAACGCCGGCCGCCGCGCAGACGAACCTGAGCGGCGATCTCATTGCCGACGAAACCGATTGCACCGGCGGCGGCCAAGACCCAGAGATGCGTGAGGGTCTGAGGATCGATCAGGCGCCGGACCGACTCGTAGAAGGCGACGCAAGCCGAGACGAAGATGGCCAGGACGACTGTCAGCCCGGCCAGCTTCTCGGCACGGGCTGAACGGAGGAAGAAGGCGAGCCCGAGCGGGACTGCGGTCAGGGCGTCGCCGAAGTTGTGGATCAGATCGGCCAGGAGGGCAACAGAGCCCGAGACTGCGAAGATGGTCGCCTGCAGGCCGGCGGTGAGCCCCAGGACCAGCAGGCTGATCGAGACGGTACGAATGCCCTCGCGGGAGCGGACGATCGAACGGTCGAGGAGTCCGTGGGAGTGGCCGTGCCCACCGTGACCGTGGACGTGGTTGCGGTGACAGTCGCGGCCTGACTCATGGCTGTGGCCGTGAACAGGCTCGGAGCGTCGCGGAAGCAGGAGATGACGATGAGGTCGGCCATGAGGGTGGACGTGTGTGCGATGTCCGTGTCGATGGATCGAAGCCGCACCAGGGCTGCTCACGACCAAGACGCTACCCCCGGTATGGGTTCCGATGCCGTCGTTCAGCAGCTTTCGCCCAACCGGTTCGCGGCCGAACCCGGTTGGAAGACCTTCACGCCGATACGAGCAACATCGGTAAATACCCCTATGGGGTATCCTCATTTAGAGCTGACGCCAGATCGCCGTCCCCGGCGGACGATTCTCGTGTACCCGATCAGGACCGAGGAGAACGACATGCAGACGCTGAGCTACACCGTTCCCGACATGAGCTGCGCTCACTGCAGGAAGGCCGTGACCGAAGAAGTGACGAAGGTCGATGGGGTCGACTCGGTCGACGTCGATCTGGATACCAAACTCGTGCTCGTTCACGGCGACGACGTCGACGACGCCGCAGTCCGCGAAGCGATCGAAGAAGCGGGTTACGGGACGGCGTGATGGCCGCGGTCGCCGACCAGCCGGCCGCACGGGCCAGGCTCCCGATCGAGGGCATGACCTGCGCGTCGTGCGCGAGCCGGATCGAGCGCAAGCTGAACAAGCTCGAAGGCGTCGAGGCGACGGTGAACTACGCGTCCGAGGAGGCGTCGGTGAGCTACGACCCGGCGCGGATCGACATGAACGACCTGGTCGGTGCGGTCGAGGCCGCCGGTTACCGGGTTACGCAGGCGTCCCAGCAGGCGGAGGCGGACGCCGCCGCGACCGTGCGCCGCCGCCTGATCGGAGCGATGGCCCTGACCGTCCCTGTCACGGTCGTTGCCATGATCCCGCCGCTCCACTTCAGCGGGTGGGAGTGGTTCGCAGGCGTCCTGGCGACGCCGGTCGTGTTCTGGAGCGGCTGGCAGTTCCACCGCGCCGCGCTCGTGAACGCCCGGCACCTCACGACGACGATGGACACACTGATCTCGATCGGGACGCTCGCCGCCTGGACCTGGTCGACGGTCGTGCTCCTCGCCGGTCTCGACGGCGACACCTATTTCGAGGTCGGAGCCGTGATCACGACGCTGATCCTGCTCGGCCGGTTCCTCGAAGCGCGTGCACGACGCAACTCGAGCGAGGCGATCCGCTCGCTGCTCGAACTGGGGGCGAAAGAAGCCTGCGTCCTGCACGACGGCGTCGAGACGATCGTCCCGATCGAGAAGCTCGCCGCGGGCGATCTGTTCGTCGTCCGCCCCGGCGAGAAGATCGCCACCGACGGGGTGGTCGAGGACGGCGCCTCGGCGATCGACCAGTCGATGCTCACCGGAGAGCCGGTCCCCGTCGAAGTCGCTGCCGGCGCGGAGGTCGCCGGCGCGACGATCAACACCTACGGCCGCCTGCTCGTCCGCGCCACCAGGGTCGGCGCCGAGACCGCTCTGGCCCAGATCGCCCGGCTCGTCGCCGAGGCGCAGGCCGGAAAGGCGCCGATCCAGCGGCTCGTCGATCGCGTCTCGGCCGTGTTCGTCCCGATCGTCCTCGGGCTCGCGCTGGCCACCCTCGTCGGGTGGCTGCTCGCAACCGGCGGTGCGGCCGACGCGTTCACCGCCTCCGTTGCAGTCCTGATCATCGCCTGCCCGTGTGCCCTCGGGCTCGCCACTCCCACGGCTCTGATGGTCGGCACGGGGCGCGGCGCCCAGCTCGGAATCCTGATCAAGGGACCCGAAATCCTGGAGCAGACCCGCCGCATCTCGACGATCGTCCTCGACAAGACCGGCACGGTCACCGAGGGGAAGATGGAGCTGGTCGGCGTCGCTCCGCTGAACGGCGAGACGCGAGCCGACATCCTTCGCCTCGCCGGCGCCGTCGAGCAGGCCAGCGAGCATCCGATCGCCCAGGCGGTCGCCCGCGCCGCGGCCGCCGAGCTCGGCCCGCTTCCCGAGGTGCACGAGTTCCGCAACCTCCCCGGGATCGGCGTTCAGGGCATCGTCGAGGGACACGCAGTGGAGGTGGGCCGGCGCGACGGCCTGATCACCGTCGGCTGGGATCGTCGGCCGAGAGCGACGCTGTCGGTGCAAGACACGGTGAAGCCGACGAGCGCCGAGGCGATCGCACAGCTGAAGGCGCTTGGCCTGACGCCCGTGCTCCTCACCGGTGACGCGACGGCGGCGGCCGAGCAGATCGCTGCCGAGGTCGGGATCGAGCGGGTCATTGCCGAAGTCATGCCAGACGAGAAAGCAGCCGTCGTTCGCGAGCTTCAGTCCGAAGGCGAGGTTGTGGCGATGGTCGGCGACGGGATCAACGACGCGCCCGCCCTGGCACAGGCCGACCTCGGGCTCTCGATCGGCACCGGCACCGACGTGGCGATTCAGGCGTCCGACCTGACGCTCGTCTCCGGCGACCTGCGGGCGGCCGGAGACGCGATCGGCCTGGCTCGGCGGACGCTGCGCACGATCAAGGGCAACCTCTTCTGGGCGTTCGCCTACAACGTGGCCGCCATCCCTCTGGCGATGGCCGGCCTGCTCAATCCCATCATCGCCGCCGCTGCGATGGCCTTCTCCAGCCTGTTCGTCGTCTCGAACAGCCTGCGGCTGCGGCGCTTCCACAGCCGAAGGGAGACCGCGTGACGCACGGTTACGTTGCTGAGAAGGACACGTTGGTCAAGCGCCTGCACCGCATCGAGGGCCAGGTGCGGGGGATCGAGAAGATGGTCGAGGACGAGCGCTACTGCATCGACATACTCACCCAGATCAGCGCTGTCTCGACCGCGCTCGAGAGCGTCGCTCTTCGGCTGCTCGAGCAGCACGTCGGCCACTGCGTCGCCGGCGCCTTGGCGTCCGGAGACGCGGAAGCGGCGGCGGAGAAGAGTCGTGAGCTCGTCGAGGCAGTCGAGCGCTTCGCCAAGTCGCGCTGAGCGCCGGGATGGATCGCATCCTGGATCCAGCGGGGAAGCGGTAGAGCTCACAGCAGGTTGCAGCTCTCCGACCGGATAGCCACAATCCGTGATCGTGCGGCAGGCGAACTCACGGTTTCGTCGCCTGGCCGTCCTCACGGCTGTCGCCTTCGTCTTCGGCGTTTCGGTACACGGGCTCTGCCAGGCGGTCGAGCATCGCCATCACGCCGACGATGCTGCTGCGCTCTGCGTGACGGCAATCGCAGTCTTGGCGGCCGTTGCCCTTGTCGGCGGAGCCCGTCGTCGTGAGGCGGCAACGCCGCCGAGTTGGCCCGCCGTCCTGGTGCCGATCCGGGCCGGCGCCCAGACCGGCCCCGGGCAGGTTTCGCCGGCCTGGTTGCAGCGCTTCCTGAACTGACGCACGCCCTCCCGGCGACCGGAGCCTGGGTCGCTGCCAAGTCTGCAATCGACCAGGAGGTTCGTGTGAGTGACCGTCTTCGCGCCAAGGCCGGCGCGCCGACCGGCTGTAGTCCAGGAGTGAGCGCAGCCCTTGCTGTGGGAGTCGTCGTTGCCGTCGCGATGGTCGCCCCCGGCACCCTCTCGGCCGAGCCGCCGAAGATCGCCGAGAAGGGGAACAGCCGGTTCATCCACGCTCCGCGCAGCGGCGACGTGGTCGAGACCTCCAGCCGTTCCGACTCCTGGCACGCGGCAACCTATGTTGCCGCCCGGAGGATTCTGTGACCACGGACGGAGACGGCCACATGGATGACGGGCGGCACGAGTCGACGCAGATGGAGCATCGCCGGCGCGACTCGCACGGAGGTTCAGGGTCACTGGGTCGGACAGCGGCGGTGGCAACGCTGCACTGCCTGACCGGCTGTGCGATCGGCGAGGTCCTCGGCCTGGCCATCGGCACCGCACTTGGCCTCTCGAACACGGTGACGATCGTGATCGCCATCCTGCTCGCCTTCCTCTTCGGTTACGCGCTGACGATGCTGCCGCTGCTGCGAAGCGGCCTCGCGCTGCCGATCGTTCTGCCTCTGGCCCTGACCTCCGACACGTTTTCGATCACGGTGATGGAGATCGTCGACAACGTCATCATGGTCGTCATCCCAGGGGCCATGGACGCCGGCCTGGACGAGCTCCTGTTCTGGGGCTCGCTCGCGCTCGCCCTCGGCATCGCCTTCCTCGTCGCCTGGCCCGTCAACCGCTGGCTGATCGCCCGCGGCAGAGGGCACGCGGTCGTCCACGACTTCCACCACGGCGATCGCGCGCAGGACACCCCACCCCCGAAGTTGCACGTGGGGCGCCTGGCGGTGATCGGCATCACCGCCATCGCCCTGACGGTCGGCGTTGGTGTCGCTGCGGCGCAGATTGCCGAGAACACCGGCTCTGACAGCGAGCAACACGGAACCGTTCACGTCGACCGCGCCTCCATTCCCATCGGCGGTTCTCCGAAGTCGAAATGAGCACCGGACGCTCCATTCTCCCAACCTCGGAGGCACGCTCTTCGGCTCGCTGTCAGCCGCGGTCGAGGAGTCGTCGCCGGCGTTCGGGCTGAGACCGCTGACGGAGAGGCTCCTGGATCGCCTGCCCGGTTCACGCTTCGTCTGGATATGTGCCCAGGCGTACGGGCCACTGAGGTCGCGCCCCACCCTTGAGATGCTCGAACTGCAGCACAGCCTGCTCGGCGCAGCCGATGCGCTGGAGAAGCGCGCGAGCGCTATCCAGGACTGGCCCCATCGACGAAGGTACGTGGGCGCGTGTACTCACGATTGCGACGAGTGTGGTCGCGATCACGATCGGACGATTGATTCTCAACCCGCTCGGCCTCTAGTCAGGCCTCGCCCTCCCGGGGCCACATCGCTGGAGAAAGCGACCGAGTCGGCGCGACATTCCGGCACGCTCGACCTGTACCTGGTGGTGAGTCCTCTCCCGGCATCGAAGGACAGGCGGGCATTCGGGCGAACGCGGATTCGTCCGGGCGATCGCGGTTCCAGTCAGAGGCCTGTGCGCTTCTTGCAGACCCTGGCAGGCTGTCGGGACATGGATCAGCTGCGCTTGTTCCTTCCTGGTTTTGCAGTGCGCGGGAGTCTGTACCGGCCGGGTCTTCCGAACAGCTGGCGAGCACTCGAGCCGCCCCCGCTCAGCCGTACCCACGGACGTTTCCAGGTGTACCGCGACTGGCTCCTGGGCGTGTTGACTCACGAGGGTCGGCCGGTGCAGCTCGCTGGGCATTCGATGGGTGCAGCCCTGGCGATCACGGCCGCGGCCGATCGGCCCGATCTGGTCGAGCGGCTCATTCTGTTCTCACCGGCCGGGCTGCCATTGTCAAAGCCAATGCTGGACAGCCTCGTGCTGCTGACCCGGCAGGCGCTTCAGGGGCTCTACCCGGCCGCCGAGGTTGCAGCCGTCGTCACCGCGACGACCAGGCACCCGTGGGCGACCTACCGGCTCGCCCGTGAAGCGCACGATCTCGACCTCCGCGAGGAGATGGGCCGGGTTTCAGCCGCCGGCATCCCGACTCTGGTGGTTGGTTGCGCCACGGACACGTTGACCACCCCCGCTGTCTGTGAGGCGGTCGCGCGGAGGCTCGGTGGCGAGTGCCGACAGGTCGAGGGTGGCGGTCACATGTGGATGCTGAGCAACTGGCCAGGGTTCCAGGGCATCCTCGGCCGCTGACGCGGCCACGATCATGGTCGTCGGCAACCGACGAGTCGTCTGCTCGCCATCCTTCCCGATGCCGGCGACCCTTCGAAGACCGCCGCGAGCCGGCCGACACACGGGCCGGGTCGGCACGCCCGCCTTACTCACCCCAGTCGAACAGGGGTGGTATGTCCCACAGCTGTGAGGAGTCGATGTCGCGGCCTGGTTCGGGGGACACGGGCCGGCCTGGCGAGAGCTCTTGTGTCTCTTCGGAAAGCGCCTCCGCCTGCCGGTTGAAAGGCCCGTGATCCGTATTCGTCAGTTGTGCGTGGTAGCGCTGAAGCGGCAGTTCCGGCTCGAGCCGGGCATTGCGACGTCGGAGCTCGAGGTGCTCCCTGATCGCGTCGTCGAAGTCCATCTGAAGACCCCCTCCTCCGCGGTTTGCTCTCTGAGACCAGTTCTCGCTGGGGGCAGACGGCCCTTCCGCCGAGGCAGGGCAGACCGGCACGCGCGCAGGAGAGTCGTTCAACCCGGGCCGGCTCGGATTGGAACTCGTTTCGGAACGCTGCCCCGCTCACGTGACTCCGGCACCAAGGTGTGACGCTACGGCCGCCCTGTCCCTCGCTGGTCCCCCGACGCCGGAAAACCTCGACAAGCGGCTCCTGTGCCTACTCTTCGACCGCGTCCTCGGCCTGCTCGGCCTGCTCGACGATGTCTCCCTGGCTGAAGAGGATCTTCTGCAGCGCAATCCGCCACTTCTCCTTGCGGCGCGCCAGGAACTCGAGGTCCATCGCGAAGTGGAGGAACTCCTCCCGCTGGGCGTGTTCCATGATCCGGCGGGCCTCGTCGTTCTCCTCGATCGACATCCGCTGTTCGTACCAGCCGATCGCCTCCGCTTCCTCCTGGAGCGACGCAATCACACGGGCGAAGGTGCGGGTCTCCGCGCTGAGCTGGTTGGGAGGCTCGTGGTACTGGTCGGTGGGCATCGGTGAACGATTGCAGAGTGTGCGGGACGATGCGCTGGGACCGTCGACCTCGTGACGTTTCTCGAGTCACACTGCTGCTGGATCTCGTCGGCGGCAAGGGCGCAGACGACTGTCACAGCCGACGCGGTGCTCTGGAGAAGGCTGGGTAAATTTCAGCTGTTGAGGCGGCCCACGTAAATCGTGACCGTCGTTCCGGGTCGGGCTGAGTCACCTGCGGCCGGGCTCTGCTCGAGTACGGCGCCGTCTTCTCCGGCGTCCGTCGTGTTCCGGTCGGTGACCTCGACGTCGAATCCTGCGGCCTGAAGGTCGTCCGTTGCCGTCGCCTGGTCCTCGCCCACAACGTTCGGGATCGGGATCTGGGAACTCGAGCCCGGGCCGGCCGATCAGCCGGCGTGCTTCTTCGAGCCGAGCGAGACCGTTACGAGCACATCAGCGCCGGGCTTTGCCGCGGCTCCAGGCCTCGGGGATTGCGCGACGACCGTGTTCTTGGGGCAGCGAGCTCGGCACCCGCCGAACCTCGGTGACCAGGCGGGCTCCGTGGATCGTCTTCCGGGGCAGGCTCCTCGTCCAATTCGTCGAGGTGCTTCTCGAGGCCGTTGTGGAAACCGCCATCCTGTACCTCCCCGATCAGCTTCGGCAGTGCTTCCTCGACGAGTGCGCGCTCGACAGGCGCCAGCTACCGTTGCCGAGTTCTAGCCGCGCTCGAGCATCGGTCTCGCCTGGCGGCGGGCGGGCCACCAGCTCGCGTCCCCGCATGCGGCGAGGAGCGCTGGGACCATCAGCGTCCGGACGATGAACGCGTCGATCAGGACGCCCATGGAGACGGCGAAGGAGAAGGTCCGGAACGGCGCGATCGGGATGATCCAGAGCGTGGCGAACGACCCGGCCAGCGCAAGCGCCGCAATCGAGATTGCACGTCCGGCGCGGGGGACGGCGGCCCGGATAGCCTCTCCGACGTCGCGCCGGTCGGCCTCCTGCCAGATCCGGCCGACAATGAACAAGTTGTAGTCAGTCCCCAGCGAGAGCAGTAGAACACCGACTGCGAGCGGTACGTAGTAGGTGACGTCCGCTGTTCCGAAGACGGTGCGGGTGACGTAGGCGGTCAGCCCGAGGGTGGCGGCGATGCCTAGCAGGCTGGTCGCGACGAGGAGCAGTGGTGCGACGAGCGAGCGAAGGAACAGGGCGAGCAGTACGAGGTTTACGAGTACCGCGGCGAGACCGACCACGAGGAGGTCGTGCACGATCAGCCCGGTCGTCTCCGCAGCCATCGCGGTGTCGCCGGCGTAACCAACTTCGGTGCCGGATAGACCCGCGTCTGCGAGCAGACGCGGCATCGCTCGCTCCAGCCGGTGGAGATCGTCGATGCCGGCCGACCCGTACGGATGGTGTCGAAGCGCGACGAAGTAGCGCACCGCGTCGCCAGTCCGGCTGCGAAAGGCAGGCTGCGCGCGCCGCGGAAGCGTCGGCAGGGCGGCGCCGACGACGCCGGCCACATAGGGCTCGGCCCTGACACTCCGACCGAACTTCTTCAGCGCAGCCGTTCTGAACCCGATGTCGTGCTTCTGGAGGAGAAGTTCGGTGGGCGCGATCACACCCGCTGCGAAGCCAAGCGCCGCCTGGCGGTCGGCCCGGGCTGCCGGTGCGTCTGCGGGCAGCCCGCGAATCGGAGTGAGCGCCAGACGCATCCGTGCCAGACCGGTCGCCGCGACGGCAAGGGCGACGGCCGCCAGCACGAGCGTCGGTACGGCGCTGAGACGGCGGCTGGCTCCGATTGCCAGAACTCGACGCGCTCGCTCCCCGAACCCTGCAATGAACGGCTCCCGCATGTCATCGTCGTCTCGGAGGCCGGGCCAGAAGGTCGACCGTCCGAGCAGCCCCATGGCCGCTGGGACAAAGAGCACCGAAACGGCGAGACCAACGAGGACGACGATCGCCATCGCCGGGCCGAGCGCCCGCACGAAGCCGATCCCGGCAAGACGGAGTGTGGCGAGACCAGCGGCGACGAGCAGCCCCGCCGTCACGATGATCGGCAGCATCTCCGCCGTCGCCCGCCGTACCGCGTCACGCGGCCGTTCGCCGGCAAGGATCCTGCCGCGCGTACCTGAGAGCAGGAACACCGAGTAGTCGGTGACGACCGCGAGCAGCAGCACGATGACGATCGGCTCGACCTCGTGTTGGATCTCGATACCGATCTTGTCTGCCAGCCATGCCATCACGTGTGTTGCGAGCACGTAGGCAAGACCGGCCGCGGCGAGGACGACGAGTGGGGCAACGAGCGAGCGGAGGTAGAGCGCGAGGATCGCCGCCGTCAAGACGATCGCCGCCAGGGTGACCCAAGACAGGCCCTCGTCGACGGCATCGGACTGGGCCATCGAACCGGGAATGAATCCCGTGGCGGCTGCGGGCGCTCCCGGGACGGACACGAGTCCCGCGTAGCGGTCGGCGAGCGTCCTCTGCCGTCCCGGCGTGATTTCCGTCGGAAAGCCGAGATAGGTGATCACCGCTGTGCCGCGCTCGCGTGCGCCCGGCGCGATCCCGAACGCGTTCGAGTACGGAAGTGCGCGGGAGCCCTCGGGGAACCCGGGAAGCTGCCCGCGATCGAGGCGAACAGCGACGTCGACGATCCGTCGCTGCTGCCGAAGCGGGATCCTGTTCGGATTCCGCTCGACAACGGCGATCCGCGGCAGCAGAGACGAGCCGAATAGCCTTGTCGCCTCTCGCTCCGTGTCAATGGCGGCGGTTCGGCTCGGCAGCAGCGCCCTGACCCCGGACTCGGGTAGCGCCGAGATCCCGGGCAGCGCATACCAGGCGAGAAACGCGGCGACCGCGATCGCAGGCACGACGGCCCAGCCCAAGGCTACGACGATCCATGCAAGTCCTCGACTGGGCCGGCCGGTCCGCACCGGCTCCTGGACGGAGGCCATCGTTCGAGCTGTTCCCCGGAAGGACGGTCGCGTCACATGGCCGACTGCCGAAGACTCGGAACGACCTGCCTCATCCAGTTCGGCCAACTATCAGGCCCAACGAGGCGCGAGCCGATCTCTGGGAGCTGCGTTCGCCAAAGAAGGGCACAGGGACGAGCCTCTTCCGGGTCCTCCAGCGCCGGACCAGCGCGGAGTCGGGCACGCGCGAACCACGCGCGGGTAGCCGGCGCAGGCGACCTCTTCGAAATCGTTGAGGACGTGGACCAACGGTCAGGCAATTCAGGAAGGACGTCTCGCTTCTCGGAATCGACGCGCGTCCGCGGCGCGTCAGCCTGACTCGTCCGCTGTTTGGGCCGGTCGTCGCGTGTCCAGGTTCGCCGCCTCCACTGGAAGTTCGGGATCCACGGCGTCCGCCTCCTTCAGCTTCTCCTTTGCGACAAGGCGTTCACGCTCGGCCGCGGCCTGTTCCTGACGCGCCGTCGCCTCTCGCCCGGCAGCAGACCTCAGTCTCTCTTCCGCTTCTCGCCGTA
>JBLMYA010000091.1:0-4183 GCA_050258035.1 Verrucomicrobiota bacterium | reverse complement strand
CGAGCGGGAGATCCTCCCCTCCCTCGAGCGGGTGCCGTGAGCGGTCGGGTGGTCGTGGTCACCGGCGCATCGGCAGGTGTCGGGCGGGCGGCGGCACTCGCGTTCGCGCGGCGGGGTGATGCCGTCGGCCTGATCGCGCGCGGCGCCGAGCGCCTCGAATCGACGCGGCGGGAGATCGAAGCCCTCGGGAGCCGTGCGCAGGATGTCTCCGTCGACGTCGCCGGACCGGAGGGCGTCGAAGCGGCCGCATCGGAGATCGAGAGCGTGCTGGGGCCGATCGACGTCTGGGTGAACAACGCGATGGCGACCGTCTTCGCCCCGCTGTCCGCCACCGAGCCCGACGAATTCCGGCGGGCGACCGAGGTCACGTACCTCGGCTCCGTGTGGGGGACGATGGCCGCTCTCCGGCGGATGCGCCCGCGCGACCGCGGCGTGGTCGTCCAGGTCGGCTCAGCGCTCGCCTACCGGGGGATACCGCTCCAGTCGGCCTACTGCGGCGCCAAGCACGCCCTCCAGGGGTTCCTCGAGTCGGTGCGAACGGAGCTCGCGCACGACGGCTCGAACGTCCGCGTGACGATGGTCCAGCTCCCGGCGCTGAACACCCCGCAGTTCACGTGGAGCCGGGCGAAGATGCCCCGCCAGCCGCAACCGGTGCCGCCGATCTTCCAGCCCGAGGTGGCCGCCGACGCGATCGTGTGGGCCGCCGACCACCCGCGCCGGGAGCTGATGGTCGGCTGGCCGACGGTGAAGACGATCCTCGGCAACGCCGTCGCGCCCGGCGCGGCCGACCGGTACCTGGCGAGCAAGGGCTACGACGCCCAGCAGACCGAACGGCCGCTCGGGCACGAGCGGCCGGGGAACCTGTTCGAGCCCGCCGACGGCGACCAGGGCGCACACGGGCCGTTCGACGACCGCTCCAGGCCGTTCTCGGTCCAGCTCTGGGTCACGAAGCACCGCCGCGTCCTCGGCGCCGCGGGGGCCGCCGCCCTCGCGGGCGCCGCAATCACCGCTGTCGCAGGAGGTCAGAAGTGAGCCAGCTCGCGTCGATTCCGGACTTCCCCTATGCGCGGTACGCCGAGCTGATCGGGCTGCGCGGAGTGCGCGTCGACGAGCCCGACCGTGTCGGCGAGGCCTGGGACGAGGCGCTCGGCTCCGACCGCCCTGCCGTGCTCGAAGCGATCGTCGACCCGGAGGTCCCGCCGCTTCCGCCGCACATCAGCTTCGAGCAGGCGAAGCACTTCGCGGAGGCGGTCCTGCACGGGGACGCCGGCCGACGCCCGATGATCCGGCACTCGCTCCGCCAGCTGCTCGACGTCGTCACCTCCGGCCGATGAGAGTGGTCGGGCCGTCGATCCGGAGCGTGACGGCCGCGGCGTACACGATCCCGACCGACCGGCCGGAGTCGGACGGCAGGCTCGAGTGGGACTCGACCACGATCGTGGTCGTCGAGGTGGACGCGGACGGTGAGACCGGGATCGGCTGGACCTACGGCGCCGCCGCGCTCGAGATGCTCGTCGCGGAGCTGCTCGCACCCGTCGTGGAGGACGCGGACGCAATGGCAGTCGGCTCGGCCCACCTGCGGATGCGCCGAGCCCTTCGCAATGCCGGCGCGGCCGGCCCCGGCGCGATGGCGCTCTCCGCCGTGGACGTCGCCTTGTGGGACCTGAAGGCGAAGCTGCTCGGCATCTCGGTCGCGTCGCTGCTCGGCCCCGCCCACACCGGTGTCCCGGTCTACGGCAGCGGCGGGTTCTGCTCCTACTCGCTCGACGAGCTGACGGAGCAGCTTGCCGGCTGGGTGGCCGAAGGCATTCCCAGCGTGAAGATGAAGGTCGGCCGGGAGCCGGCCGAGGATCTCGAACGCGTCCGTGCCGCCCGCGAGGCGATCGGCGACGGGCCGGAGCTCTACGTCGACGCGAACGGCGCCCTGTCCGTCAAGCAGGCGCTCCGCTTCGCCGAGCAGTGGGCGGAGCTCGGCGTGTCCTGGTTCGAGGAGCCCGTCAGCTCCCGGAACGTGGACGGCCTCCGCCTCCTGCGCGACCGCGCGCCGGCCGGAATGGACATCGCGGCGGGGGAGTACGCGTCGTCACTCGACGAGTTCGACCGCCTCGCCGGCGTGGTCGACTGCCTCCAGGCCGACGCGACGAGGTGCGGCGGGATCACCGGCCTCGCCGCCGCGGCGGCGGTCGCGGAAACGCACGAGCTCGAGCTCTCCGGCCACACGGCCCCGACCATCCACGCCCACGCTCTCGCCGCGGTGCCGAGGCTCCGGCACCTCGAGTGGTTCCACGACCACGTGCGCGTTGAGCGCCTGCTGTTCGACGGCGTCCCCGAGCCGGAGCGCGGGGCCCTCCGGCCCGACCCCGGGCGGCCCGGCCTCGGCGTCGAGCTGAGACGCGCCGACGCGGAGCGGTACGCCGCATGACGTCCCTCGAAGCCGATCTCCGCGCTGCGATCGAGGGCGAAGTCCGTTTCGGCCACGGCGACCGGGCCCTGTACGCGACGACGGGGTCGAACTACCGCCGGCTGCCGATCGGCGTCGTCGTTCCGCGGACGGTGGACGACGTCGTCGCCGCGGTCGCCGTCGCCCGGGATCACCAGGCTCCGATCCTGCCGCGCGGCGGGGGTACGAGTCTCGCCGGCCAATGCGTGAACCACGCCGTCGTCCTCGACTGCTCGAAGCATCTGAACCGCGTCCTCGAGATCGACCCCGACCGCCGCCTCGCGCGCGTCGAGCCGGGGGTCGTGCTGGACCGACTGCGCGAGCAGGCGCAGGAGCGTTTCGGGCTCACGTTCGGGCCTGATCCGTCCACGCACGACCACTGCACCCTGGGCGGGATGATTGGGAACAACTCGTGCGGCGTCCGCTCGGTGATGGCGCAGCTCTACGGGCCTGGACCCCGCACCTCCGACAACGTCGCCGAGCTCGAGGTGGTCACGTACCGTGGCGAGCGCCTGCGCGTCGGCGCGCGCGGCGAGGGCGTCCCGCCGGAGATCGCCGAGCGCCTGCGCGGCCTCGCCGACCGGTACGGCGACCTGATCCGCGAGCGCTACCCGGACATCCCGCGCCGAGTCTCCGGCTACAACCTCGACGACCTGCTGCCCGAGAAGGACTTCGACGTCGCGCATGCCCTCGCGGGGACCGAGGGCACCTGCGTGACGATCCTCTCGGCGACCGTCCATCTGCTCCCGAGCCCCCCGTTCCGCACCCTCGTCGTCGCCGGCTACCAGGACGCCCCCACCGCGGCCGACCACGTTCCCGAGGTCCTCGAGCACCGGCCTCTCGGTCTCGAGGGGGTCGACGACAAGCTGATCGAGGACATGACGTTGCTCGGCAAGCACCGCCACGATCTCTCGCTGCTTCCGGAGGGCAGGGGCTGGCTCGTGATCGAGGTCGGGGGCGAGACGAAGCACGAGGCGGACGATCGAGGTCGGGCGATCATCGCCGCACTCGAGAAGGCGGGCGGCGGCCTCCGCGGGACCAAGCTCTACGACGATCCGTCCGGCGAAGAGCACATCTGGGAGGTGCGCGAAGCGGGACTCGGCGCAACCGCCTTCCTTCCGGGCAGGCCGGACACGCACGAGGGCTGGGAGGACTCCGCAGTCCCACCGGACCGTCTCGGCGACTACCTGCGGAAACTGGGCGAGCTGGCACGCCGGTACGAGTACGAGAGCGCGCTCTACGGCCACTACGGCCAGGGCTGCGTCCACGCCCGCTGGAACTTCGATCTCGAGACGAAGGAGGGCATCGCCACCTGGCGACGGTTTCTCGACGAGGCATCCGACCTCGTGCTCTCGCTCGGCGGCTCGCTCTCCGGGGAGCACGGCGACGGGCAGGCGCGTGCGGAGCTCCTCCCGAAGATGTTCGGGCCGGAGCTCGTCGAAGCGTTCCGTGAGTTCAAGTCGATCTGGGATCCCGACGGGCGGATGAACCCGGGCAAGGTGGTCGACCCCGATCCGATCGCCTCCAACCTCCGGTTCGGCACCGACTACCGCCCGGCGGCCCCCCGCACCCACTTCGCCTACCCGGACGACGGCGGCAGCTTCGCCCACGCGACCGTCCGGTGCGTCGGGATCGGAAATTGCCGCCGGACGAAGGGCGGAGTGATGTGCCCGAGCTACATGGTGACGAGGGAGGAGAAACACTCGACCCGCGGCCGGGCACACCTGCTGTGGGAGATGGTGA
>JBLMYA010000090.1:0-25224 GCA_050258035.1 Verrucomicrobiota bacterium | reverse complement strand
AGTCTGGGCCGTGTCTCAGTCCCAGTGTGGCTGATCGTCCTCTCAGACCAGCTACGGATCGTCGCCTTGGTGGGCCGTTACCCCGCCAACAAGCTAATCCGCCGCGGGCTCATCCTCGGCCAGAGGCCGAAGCTACCTTTTCTCCGGCGCCCGAAGGCTCCGGAGGCTATCCGGTATTAATCCGGGTTTCCCCGGGCTATCCCGGTGCCGAGGGCAGATTACCCACGTGTTACTCACCCGTTCGCCGCTGTCCCCAGGGCCGAAGCCCAGGTTCTCGCTCGACTTGCATGTGTTAAGCGCGCCGCCAGCGTTCGTCCTGAGCCAGGATCAAACTCTCCGTGAAGAAGTGGTGCCGGCCCTGGAACAGGGCCGACGATCTTCGCTTCGAGCTTGTGCTCAAAGTGTCGCGTCCCGAAGGACGTGACGGGTCTTGGTGCCTCGCGCGCGGCACAAACCACGCGAGAGGTCTCGACGTAAACGCACGCTGCTGAGTTTTCAAAGACCGTGCTGCTGACCAGAGGGCGTGAAAAAGGCCTCCAACCGCACCGGAGGCCCCGAACGTTGCGACTTCGACTTCCGTCTCGGTTGCTCGGTTTGGGAACTCCTGGTCGTCGGGACAGTTCCACACCACCCTTTCGGGCAGCCGCGGAATGATAGCACCCGTCAGGTCGCTGTCAAGCGGACGAAGCGACGCTTCCCGGCTTGAACAAGCCCATTCTCGAGCCGGCGGCGGGGCACGTCGAGCTCCCGGACGATCTCGCCGTCGACCTTGACCGCCCCGTCCGCGATCAGCCGCCGCGCCTCGCTCGTGGACATCTCGAATGCACCGGCCAGCACCGCGGGCAGATGGACGGGATCGCCGTCCGGCATCGGCGCCGACGGAACCTGCTCGGGAGCCTTTCCCTCCCGAACCACGCGGTTGAAATGCGCCTCCGCCTCGCGCGCCGCCTCCTCCCCATGCGCGCGGGCGACGATGAACCGCGCGAGCGCCAGCTTCGCATCGAGCGGATCGCCGCCGGGTACGCCGTCCTGCTCCATCACGAGGCGGTACCACTGGTCGAGCAGGCTGTCGGGGATCCGCATCGCCTTCCCGAACTGCTCTTCCGGCGCCTCTTTCAGGCCGATGTAGTTCCCCCGCGAGGCACTCATACCCGTCCTGTCCCAGCTGTCCAGGTAGGCGACCGTCAAGGCGACCTGCGGCGGCAGTCCGTAGGCGTCCATCACCTCACGTCCCGTCAGAAGGTTGAAAAGCTGGTCGTTCCCGCCAAGTTCGACATCGGCCTCGACTGCCACGGAGTCGTAGGCCTGCATCAGCGGGTAGAGCAGCTCCGAGACCGAGATCGGCTCCTTCGCGGCGTACCTCTTCGAGAAGTCGTCTCGCTCGAGCAGCCGAGCGATCGTGGCTGTGCGGGTCAGCCTGAGGATCTCCGCGAAATCCAGCTTCGAAAGCCATTCGCTGTTGAAGCGCAGCTCGGTGCGATCGGGATCGATGATGGTCGAGGCGTGGTCGAAGTACCGTTGCGCGTTTGCATCGATCACCTCGGGCGGGATGATCGGACGCTCGGCCGAGCGCCCCGACGGGTCTCCGATCCTCGTCGTGTAGTCGCCGACGATCAGGACGCCGAGATGCCCCTCGTCCTGGAAAGCGCGCATCCGCTGCAACGGGATGCCGTTCCCGAGCGTGACGTCGGGAGCGGTCACGTCGATGCCGAGCTTGACCCGCAGAGGCCGGCCCAGCGCAAGCTTGCGCTCGAGCTCCCCTTGCGGGAGGACGTTCGTCGCGTTCCTGGTCAGCACTGCAATTGCCATCTCGGTCGAGTCTAGATCCAAGCCGCGGCTAGAATCCGCGGGTTCTGGCCGGTCGGAAGTCCTCTCGGGCGAACGGCACGCGCCGTCGCCGTATCCGGAAGCTCCGCCTCTTCGCCCTCCTCGTCCTGGTGGGTCTCTTCTGCTTCGTCTCGTTCGCCTACGGGCTGGTGCTCGGCATCCGCAGCGAGCTGCCCCAGCTCGATCCCGCGCGCAGCAGCCATCGGCTCGAGCAGAACGGCTACATCTACGACGCGCGCCGGAAGCGCGTGCTGGCCGTGCTGCGAGGCTCGGAGTCGCGCGTTCTCGTCGACTCCGCCGACATCGCGCCGGTCATGAAGCAGGCAATCGTCGCAATCGAGGACCACCGGTTCTTCGAGCACCGCGGCGTCGACATCCACGGGATCATGCGCGCCATCTGGCAGGACATCCGCAACAAGAAGGTCGTCCAGGGCGGCTCGACGATCACGCAGCAGTTCGTCAAGAACACCTACGTCCGGAGCAGCCGCACGATCAGCCGCAAGCTGAAGGAGGCTGCGCTCGCGTGGCAGCTGGAGCAGGTCTGGCCGAAGGATCGGATCCTCACGGCGTACCTGAACACGATCTACTTCGGGAACGGCGCCTACGGGATCGAGCAGGCCGCGCGCGTGTATTTCGGCCACGGCGCCTCGGCGCTGACGCTTCCCGAGGCGGCGCTCCTCGCCGGGATCCCGTCCGACCCGAGCCTCTACAACCCGGTCACGAACCCGAAGACGACGCACCGCCGGCGGCGCGAGGTGCTCCAGGCGATGCTCGACCAGCACGACATCACCTACAACGAGTTCCGGCTCGCCAACCGGGCGCCGCTCCCCAGGGCGGAGGACGTCCACCTGCCGGGGACACGCGGGCCTGCGCAGTACTTCGTCGACTACGTGAAGCAGCAGCTCGTCGACCGGTACGGGTCGGGCAAGGTCTTCGGCGGCGGGCTCGAGGTCGTGACGACGATCGACCTCGCGCTCCAGGAGCAGGCGCGGCAGGCGATCGCGAAGGTGTTGACGTCGCCGGACGGGCCTGCGGCCGCCCTGGTCGCGATCGACCCACGAGACGGCCGCGTCCTGGCGATGGTCGGCGGGGACAACTACCGGAAGAGCCAGTTCAACCTCGCCGTGCAGGGTGAGCGCCAGCCGGGGTCGGCGTTCAAGCCGTTCGCACTGGCGGCGGCGCTGCAGCAGGGGATCTCCCCGTCGACGGTGTTCGACTCGAAGCCGGTGTCGATCCCGCTCGGCGACCGCACGTACTACGTCCACAACTACGAGGGAGCCAACCTCGGGCCGATCGACCTGACCACGGCGACGGTCGAGTCCGACAACACGGTCTACGCCCAGCTGACTCGGATCGTCGGCCCCAAGGCCGTCGTGAAGACCGCGCACGACCTGGGGATCACCAGCCCGCTGCAGGGCTACTTCTCGATCGCGCTCGGCGGCGAGGCTGTGAACCCACTCGAGATGGCCCGCGCGTATGCCGCCTTCGCCGACGGGGGCAGGCGCATCGACGGGGCGATCGTCGGCAACCGTCCGCGGGTGATCCTGTCGGTGAACGGCAAGAAGAACGCACCGGAGGCGCGTCAGGTGATCAGCGGGCAGAACGCGGAGATCGTCAACGGAATCCTCCAGCAGGTCGTGCAGTCGGGCACGGGGAAGCGGGCGCAGCTCCCGGACGGCCGCCCGGTCGCCGGCAAGACCGGGACGACCGAGAACTACGGCGACGCCTGGTTCGTCGGCTACACGCCGCAGCTCGTGGTCGCCGTCTGGGTCGGCTACCCGAACAAGCTCGTGCCGATGCTGTCGCAGTTCCACGGCGAGGCGGTCGCCGGGGGGACGCTGCCCGCGCTGATCTGGAAGGCGTTCATGGAGAAGGCGCTTCCCCACCTGAAGGACGAGCCCCAGAGCTTCCCCGTCGCCAGCATTCCCGGTGCCTCGACCCGCCGGCTCGTCCTGCGCGACGGCACCTTCCAGCTCGACAACGGGCTCTGCCGGAACACGATCCAGATCGCGTACTTCGACGGGCGCTCGCCGGCGAAGACGGCGAACTGCAAGCCCAACGAGGTCGAGGTGCCCAACGTCGTCGGCGACACCTACGACGCAGCACGGGCGCGGCTCGCGGCCCAACCGTTGACGCCGGTCGTCGTGTACAAGCCGGCCGCGGCCGGCCAGGCGCTCGGCGTCGTGGTCAAGCAGTTCCCGCTCGAGGGTCGACTCTCCTCGTTCGACAAGGTGACCATCGTCTTCGCGAAACCGCTCCACGGCGTGATCCCGAGCGTGGTCGGACTCCCCGTCGCTCGGGCGCGGGCGAAGCTCGAGCGGCTCAAGCTCGAGCCGGTCCTGCGCGGCCTCGAAGGGCGTGTCGTCCGGCAGCAGCCGAAGGCCGGGCTCGCTGCAGGAGCAGGACTCCCGGTCACCCTCTGGGCACGGCCCGGCTGAGGAACCGCGACCCCGCCAGGACGTAGCGCCAGGGGTAGTCGGCGGCGAGCGTGATGCCGACCCGCGGCGCGGCCAGGATCAGCGGCTCCTCTCCGCGCGGACGAAGCTCGAACGGCGGCCGGTCGAGTGGCAGACCGTCGTGGTCGCCTGTCACCCCGAGCGCCTCGGTGAGCCTGCCGGGACCGGCGGCGAGAACGCGCGCGTCCTGGGTGCGGCGCCGCTTCTGCATCCGCTCGATCCCGTGCGCCGGCTCCAGCGCCCGGATCAGCACCGCAGCCGCCGTGCCCTCCTGCTCGCAGACGAGATTGAGGCACCAGTGGATCCCATACGACCGGTAGACGTAGGCATGTCCGGGCGGGCCGAACATGCTCCCGTTCCGTGCGGTGCGGCCGCGGAACCCGTGGCTCGCCGGGTCGGTCGCGTCGTAGGCCTCCACCTCGACGATCGGGCCGCCGACGCCGTCGACGAGCAGGGTCACGCCGACGAGGTCGGGTGCGACCTCGTGAACGCTCCGGGCGAAGAAGGCAGCGGAGAGGACGTCAGCCATCGGCTTCGGGGACCGTCCCCGGAACGCGACCCTCGAAGACACGGGCCTTCGAGTCGTAATGGAACAGACTCGGGACGGCGGCGACGATCGCACCGGTGTCGATTGCGGGCGAGCGCAGGCGGGCGAAGCGGCCCGGCCGGCCTGTGGTCGGCAAGGCCTTCTCGAGAGGCGGCGGCAGTTCGTCGAACTCGGTCAGAAGGGGATGAGGCTAGAAGAGCTTCTCGTCGCCGGATGGTTTCGACGTCTTCTCGAGCAGTCGCCGCGCACGCCTGCCGAGATCGTTCAGGTCGACCTTGCCCTGGTCGGCGGCCTCCGCGAGCCGCTCGGCGAGCCCGAGCGCCTCGTCGACGATCGCCGATCCGCCGCCGGCGTCGCTGCCCATGTCGTGCAGGATCGTCCGCTCCGTCCGGGAGGCGACGATCGGCTCGGGTATGCCCTCCACCCACACGCGCGTCCGCCGGCCGCTCCCCCGCTCCGAGCTCTCGATCGGGTCGAGCGCGTAGATCTTGTCGGCGCGGGCGAACTTCCCGAAGCCGAGGAAGATCATCCTGGAGCCGTCTGCCACGAGGTGATTATGCAGTCACGAGGTGTCGGAGCCCAGGTGGGTAGGCTCGCGGCGCCGTGCCGCGGATCTACCTCTCCCCCCCACACCTGTCCGGCCGCGAGCTCGACTACCTCCGGGACGCGGTCGACTCGAACTGGGTCGCCCCGCTCGGGCCCCACGTCGACGCCTTCGAGGCCGAGCTCGCGGGACTGGCCGGAGTGGAGCACGCCCTCGCGCTCTCGAGCGGGACGGCCGCGCTCCACCTCGCGCTCGTGGTCCTCGGAATCGGCCCGGGCGACGAGGTCGCCTGCTCGTCGCTGACCTTCTCGGCCTCCGCCAACCCGATCCGGTACGTCGGCGCCCATCCGGTCTTCGTGGACGCGAGCCCCGGGACGTGGACGCTCGATCCTGAGCTGCTCGACCGCGCGCTCGCCGGGCGGGAGATCGCGGCCGTGGTCGCGGTCGACCTCTACGGCCAGTGCTGTGACTACGCCGCGATCCGCGCTGCCTGCGACCGGCACGGCGTCCCGCTCGTCCAGGACGCGGCCGAGTCGCTCGGAGCGACCTACGACGGCAGCCCCTCCGGGCGCCAGGGAGACCTCGCGGTGTTCTCGTTCAACGGGAACAAGGTGATCACGACCAGCGGCGGCGGTGCTCTGCTCTCCGACGACGGCGCCTGGATCGAGCATGCCCGCAAGCTCTCGACCCAGGCCCGCGAGCCGGCACCCCACTACGAGCACACCGAGCTGGGCTTCAACTACCGGCTCTCCAACCTCCTGGCGGCAGTCGGCCGTGCCCAGCTCGAGGCGCTTCCGGAGCGCGTCGCCGCCCGCCGCCGGATCAACCGGCGCTACCGCGAGCTGCTGCCCGAGGTCGAGTTCATGCCCGAGGCGCCCTACGGGACGAGCAACTGCTGGCTGACGTGCATCCTCGCCGACGACCCCGAGCGGATCCGCCGGGCGCTCGAGGCCGAGGACGTCGAGTCACGACCCCTCTGGAAGCCGATGCACCTCCAACCGTTCTACCGCGACGCACCCGTCTACGGCGGCAGCGTCTCGGCCGGCCTCTTCGCGCGGGGGCTGTGTCTCCCGTCGGGCTCCGCGCTGACCGAGGAGGACCAGCTGCGGATCGTCGGGATCGTCCGCGAACAGCTCTAGGACGCGGCGCGCGTCGGCGCGTAGTCGAGCCACTGGGCCCAGCGCTCGCTGCGGCCCTCGACCGTGTCCTTGTAGGCTGACTGGAGCTCGAGCGTGATCGCCCCGACGCCGATCTCGTGGTCGTCGATCGCCCGCACCGGCGTCACCTCGACCGCGGTGCCCGTCATGAAGACCTCGTCGGCCATGTAGAGGTCGGTGCGGATCAGCGGCTTCTGGACGACGGCGTACCCGAGGTCCTGGGCGATCTGGATGATCGAGTCGCGCGTGATCCCCGGCAGGATCGAGGCGCTGAGGTCGGGCGTGAAGAGCGTGCCGTCCTTGACGGCGAAGATCGTCTCCCCGGGGCCGTCGGCGATGCAGCCGTCGTCGGTGAGCAGGATCGCCTCGTCGTAGCCGGCGCGGCGGGCCTCGTGCGTGGCCAGCATCGAGTTCAGGTAGACGCCGGTCGCCTTCGCCGCGTGTGGGATCGTGTTCGGCCCCACCCGGCGCCAGGTGGAGATCATCGCGCTGATCCCGCGGCTCTGGCTGCCCTCGCCCAGGTAGGCGCCCCAGGGGAAGCAGATGATCGCGACGTCGACCGGGTTGTCACCCGAGTGGACGCCGAGCTCGCCGTAGCCGTAGAACGCGATCGGACGGAGGTACGACGCCTCGAGGCCGTTGACCGCGAGGGTCTCGAAGCAGGCGGAGCGCAGCTCCTCCAACGTGTACGGAAGCTCCATGTAGATCAGCCCGGCCGAGCCCTCCAGCCGCTTCAGGTGGTCGCCCAGCCGGAAGACGGCGGGGCCTCGGTCGGTCGCGTAGCAGCGGATGCCCTCGAAGACACCGGTCCCATAGTGGAGGCCGTGTGCGCCGACGTGGACCCGGGCATCGGCCCAGTCCACGAGCTCCCCGTTCATCCAGATCTTCTCGGATTCCTGCATCGGCGTCCTTTCGGCAATGTTACGTGTCCTCCGAGACGTCGACCAGATCACCCCGCGTCACGCGGAGGAGCTCCGGAGCAGGGAGTCCCGCCATGTGCCTCGACGAGCCCGCGCCGACCCAGAGGATCCCGTCCACCGGGATTCGGCGGTCGACGAGCACCCGCTCCACTCCCGCCAGCCCGACGGGCGCCACCGCACCGGGCTCGTAGCCGGTCGCAGCGACCACCTGGGCCGCTCCTGCAACCCTTGCCCGGCTCGCGGAGGTCGCCCGCGCCACCTTCTTGGCATCGGCGCGCCGGTCGCCGGGGACGAGCACGAGCACCCACGCGCCGTCGCAGTCGAAGACGAGCGACTTCACGATCCGCAGCAGCTCGCAGCCGACCGCTGCCGCCGCCGCCTCGGCGGTCGGCGTGCCGCCGGCGAACTCCTCGATCCGCGCCTCCGCGCCCGCCGCGCGAAAAGCCGCACTCACCCGCTCGACCGATTCGGGCCACGGCTCGGCCATCAGGCGAGCGAGATGAACTGGGCGTCGTCGAAGCCTTCCGCGTGTACCCGGTCGACGAGCTCGGGCGGCGCGGGCGCATCGATCGCGAACGCCATCAGCGCCTTTCCCGCTTCGTGCGTCCGCGAGACCGCCATGTTGGCGATGTTGACGCCGTGCTCGCCGAACATCGTCCCGACCCGCCCGATCACGCCGGGCATGTCGGTGTAGCGCAGGAAGACGAGGTTCGGGGCGAGCTCGATGTCGATGCCGAAGCCGAGCGCGCCGGCCAGGAAGAGGCGCGGCTCGGGTCCGATCGTCGTCCCCGAGACGGCGATGGAGTCCGCGCGCACCTCGACGAGGTTCATGTAGTCGCGCGACGCGCGGAACCGCTCCTCCGAGACGGCGATCCCGCGCTCTGCGGCGATCACCGGCGCGTTCACGTAGTTCACGACCTGGTCGATCCGTCCCTGGAAGATCCCGTTCAGAGCGGCCACCGTCAGCAGCCGGGTGTCGTACTCCGAGAGCGGACCGTGTGCTGCGACGACGACCTTCGCGGGCCACCCGCCCTCCAGCTCGACCGCCAGCCGGCCGAGCTTCGCCGCGAGTGGGATGAAGGGGCCGAGCATCTCCAGGTCGGCGGCGTCGACCACCGGGATGTTCACGGCGTTCGTGACCGGCGCGCCGTCGAGCGCAGCGACGATCTGCTCGGCGATGATCACCCCCGCCCGGTCCTGCGCCTCGTCCGTGGAGGCTGCGAGGTGCGGGGTGACGACGACCTCGTCCAGCTCCAGCAGCGGCCCCGAGTACGGCTCGGACGAGAAGACGTCGAGGGCCGCGCCGCCGAGCTTTCCCGCGCGGATCGCCTCGACGAGCGCGTCCTCGTCGACCAGCGCGCCCCGCGCGGCGTTGATCAGGCGCGCCCCGTCCCGCATCGCCGCGATCGCCTCCCGGCCGATGATCCCGCGCGTCTCGTCGGTCAGCGGAAGGTGGAGCGTGACGAAGTCGGACGCGGCGAGCACGTCCTCGACGGCGGCCTCCCGCTCGATCCCGGCCTCGCGGAAGCGGTCGTCACCGACGAACGGGTCGTACGCGACGACGCGCATCCCCAGACCGACGGCCCGGCGGGCGACCTGCTGCCCGATCCGCCCGAGCCCGAGGACGCCGAGTGTCTTGCCCGCGAGCTCGATCCCGCTCCAGCGCGACCGCTCCCAGCTCCCCTGCTTCAGGGCCGCGTGTGCCTGCGGGATGTTGCGGGCGAGGGCGACCAGCAGGCCGATCGTCTGCTCGGCCGCCGAGACGACCGTGGACTCGGGTGCGTTCGCGACGACGATCCCGCGACGCGTGGCCGCGTCGACGTCGACGTTGTCGACCCCCACCCCGGCCCGGCCGATCACCTTCAGGCGCTCGGCGCGGTCGATCAGGTCGGCTGTCAGCAACGTCTGAGAGCGGACGACGATCGCGTCGTAGTCGCCGATCGTCCGCTCCAGGTCGGAGTCGCCGTCGACGTCCACGTCGAAGTGGCTCCGGAGAAGGTCGACTCCCGCCTCCGCGATCTGCTCGCGGACGAGCACCCGCGGACGAGTCGTGCTCACGCCAGGGCGGGCGCCGCGAAGGCCTCGAGCGCGCGGGCGACCCCCGCGCCTCGCTCGATGTCGGCTCCGGCGTCGACCAGCGCCAGCTCGACCGCCCCGAGTGCACTCGTGATGTCGAAGACGTCGTAGTAGCCGATGTGCCCGATCCGGAAGAGGCGATCCTTGAGGTTTCCGTGACCGCCCGCGACGGTCACCCCGTACTTGTCCCGAAGCGCGAGACGCAGCTCGGTGGCGTCGATCCCCTCTGGCGTGAGGATCGCGGTGACGACGGCCGACCGGTCGTCGTCGGGCGAGAACAGCTCGAGACCCATCGCCTTCGCGCCCTCGCGGCAGGCGCGGCCGAGCCGGACGTGCCGTGCGAACGCCGCCTCCAGCCCCTCGTCGAGCAGGAGCCCGAGCGCGACGTCGAGGGCCCGGACGAGCGACACGGCGGGCGTGAAGGCGCTGTCCAGCTTCGCCTGCCCGGAGCGAGTCTTCTCCCAGTCGAAGTAGAAGCGCGGCGAGGTGCCGAGCGCCGAGAGGGCCGCCTCCGAGACGGAGACGAGCCCGAGGCCGGGCGGCGTCATCAGGGCCTTCTGCGAGCCGGACGCGACCACGTCGATCTCCCAGGCGTCCGTCTCGAGCGGAACGGCGCCGAGGCTCGACACCCCGTCGACGACGACGAGGGCGCCCGCCGCTTTCGCCGCCGCCGCGAGCGCCTGCACGTCGGCGACGACACCGGTCGACGTCTCGGAATGGGTGAGGAAGACGGCCTTGGCACCGCCGACCTCGTCGAGCTTGGCCGCGAGGTCGTCGGCCTGAGGGATCTCCCCCCATTCGTACCCCACCGCCTGGACGTCGGCGCCGTAGGCCTTCGCCAGCGCCCGCCAGCGCTCTCCGAACGCGCCCGCGGAGACGACGACGACGCGGTCCGCGGGGGAGCAGAGGTTCGCGACCGCCGACTCCATCGCGCCGGTTCCCGACGAGGTGAAGAGCAGGACGTCGTTCTTCGTCCGGACGACCTGGTGCAGCCGTTCGAGGCAGTCCGCGAAGAGCGCGCGGTAGTCCGGCCCGCGGTGGTGGACGACCGGCTCGGCGAGCGCGGCCAGCACTTCCGGCGGCACCGGCGTCGGGCCGGGGGTGAAGAGATAACGCCGTTCGGCCACTGTCGTGAGCCTAGCGACAGCGGTGGCCAAGGATCGTTAGTCTGGCGCAAACCGAGAGGGGAGAACGATGCACTCCAACGGAGCAGTCGTCGTCGCGAACGACCTCGCGCGCCGGTACGGCGAGGGTGACAACGCCGTCGAGGCCCTCCGCGGCGTGTCGCTGGACGTGGCGAGGGGGCAGCTGACCACGGTGATGGGGCCTTCGGGCTCCGGCAAGTCGACGCTGATGCACATCCTCGCCGGCCTCGACCGGCCGACGTCGGGCAGCGTCCGGATCGACGGGACCGAGATCACCACGCTCGGCGACACCGCTCTGACGAGGCTGCGCCGTGAGCACATCGGCTTCATCTTCCAGTTCTTCAACCTGCTGCCGATGCTGACCGCCGAGGAGAACGTCGTCCTGCCGCTGACGATCGCCGGCGAGAAGGTCGACAGCGAGTGGCTCGAGCAGTTGCTCGACTCGGTCGGCCTGAAGGATCGGCGCAAGCATCGGCCGTCGGAGCTCTCCGGCGGTCAGCAGCAGCGCGTGGCGATCGCCCGTGCGCTCGTCTCGAAGCCGACCGTCGTCTTCGCCGACGAGCCGACCGGGAACCTCGACTCGAAGACCGGCGGCGAGATCCTCGAGCTCCTCCGCCAGGCCGTCCAGGAGGCGGGTCAGACGACGGTGATGGTGACGCACGACCCCAGGTCGGCCTCGATCGCCGACCGGATTCTCTTCCTCGCCGACGGGAACATCGTCAAGGAGCTGCCCCGCTCGGAACCACACGACGTGATCGCCGCCATGGAGGAGATCAGCAGGACGTGATCCGCTTCGCGGTCAGGGGGCTCGCCACGCGAAAGCTCCGGACGGCGCTGACTGCGATCGCAGTCGTGCTGGGGGTCGCCCTCGTAACCGGCACCTACGTCCTCACCGACTCGATCAAGGGCGCATTCGGCGGAATCTTCACCGAGATCTACCAGGGCACCGACGCTACGATCACTGGCAAGTCCGCATTCGACCTCACGAACCAGAACAACACGACCGCGCCGCCGTTTGCTCAGTCGCTGCTCGCCAGGGTGCGCGCACTGCCGGACGTCGACGACGCGATCGGCGGCGTCGGCGGCGAGGCGCACCTGATCGACAAGAACGGCAAGGTGATCGTCTTCGGGGGCGCGCCGAACCTGGGCTTCAGCGTCGACCCCGCCCACCCCCAGTTCAACTCCCTGACGCTGGTCGACGGGAAGTGGCCCGGCCCCGGCGAGATGGTGATCGACAAGTCGACCGCCGGCAAGAAGGACATCTCGGTCGGCGAGATCGTCGGCGTCGAGGCGTCCGAGAAGACTGAGCTCTACCGGATCTCCGGCCTGGTCAAATTCGGCGGTGCCTCGAGCCTGGGCGGCGCGACGCTTGCCGGCTTCAACCTCGTCACCGCGCAACGGCTCTTCGACAAGGTGGGCAAGCTCGACCAGATCCGCGCGAAGGCCAAACCCGGAGTCACTGCCGAACAACTGAGCGATCAGATCCGGAAGATCTTGCCTCCGGGCACGCAAGTTCGTACGGGTGAGGCACAAGCGCGCGAGGACGCGAAGGACACAGAGAGCTTCCTCAACATTCTCCAGTACTTCCTGCTCGGGTTCGGGATCATCGCTCTCTTTGTGGGCGCCTTCGTGATCGTCAACTCGCTGTCGATCACCATCGCCCAGCGCACGCGAGAGCTGGCCACACTCCGCACGCTTGGCGCATCGCGCCATCAGGTCATCTGGTCGATCGTCGTCGAGGCGCTCGTCATGGGCGTCCTCGCGTCAGTCGTCGGGATCCTCGTGGGCCTGGGGCTCGGTGTCGGCCTCTTCAGGCTCTTCGATGCCGTCGGCTTCACGCTCCCCAACAACGGCCTCGTATTGCACACGCGCACTGTCGTTGTCGCGATGCTCCTCGGGGTCGTCGTCACCCTGGTCGCAAGCCTCTTCCCCGCGTTTCGTGCCGCCCGCGTGCCACCGATCTCGGCGGTGCGGGAGGGCGCGACCCTTCCACCGTCGATCCTCGCGCGCCACCGGACACCCGTATCGATCGTGCTCGTGGTTCTCGGCTTCCTCGCCCTCGTCTACGGCCTGTTCGGGCAGGGCCTCGGCACGGCCAAGGTCCTGATCTTCATGGGTGTCGGTGCCATATTGATCTTCTTCGGAATCGCCCTGCTTTCGGCGCGCATCGCCGGACCGCTGGCCTGGAGCATCGCACCGCCCGCCCGCTGGCTGATCACGGCGATCTGGCTCGTCTTCCTGTTCCTCACCCCGGTCGGCTGGCTCTACCAGCTCTACCACCGCCTTCGCCATGGAGAGTGGCCCACCTACCTGGACCGGTCATCCGCGGGGACGCTCGCGCGCGACAATGCACGCCGCAACCCGCAGCGCACCGCGTCGACCGCCTCAGCCCTGATGATCGGGCTTGCGCTGGTGACGGTGGTGGCCGTCCTAGCCGCCGGGATCACCAAGAGTTTCCGAGGCGCCGTGGACGCGCTCTGGATCGACGGGTACGCGGTCACCGCGCAGAACAACTTCTCGCCGATTCCGATCGCAGCCGGCAATGCAGCGGCTCGGACGCCGGGCGTGACCGCGTTCGCCAATGTGCGGGTCGGTGACGCGCTCGTCTTCAACCACGTGATCAACGCGACCGCCGTCAATCCAGAGGCGGCCGACGTCTTCAACCTCAAGTGGAAGGACGGCTCGAACCTGGTGCTGGCGAGGCTGGGCGGCCATGGTGCGTTCGTCGACGACGCCTACGCGAAGAAGCACGACCTCACCGTCGGCTCGCCGTTGACGCTCACCTCGCCACGCGGGACGATTCTCGCGCTCGAGGTGCGAGGCATCTTCAAGCCACCGGCGGGCGGCTCTCCATTCGGCCGCGTCACGATCTCGGACTCCTCCTGGGATCGGATCTACGACCAGCCCGAGAACCTCTTCACGTTCGTGCGGATGAAGGGCGGCGAGAACGACAAGAACAAGGCAGCCCTCGAGCGACAACTCGCCGGCTACCCGAATGCAAAGGTACAGACCAAGCATGAGTTCATCGACAACCAGATCGGCGCTCTCAGCGCCGTGCTGAACGTGCTCTACGTGCTGCTCGCGCTCTCGGTGATCATCAGCCTATTCGGGATCGTGAACACGCTCGTCCTGACCGTCTTCGAGCGGACGCGCGAGATCGGGATGCTGCGCGCGGTCGGGATGACCCGCCGTCAGACCCGCCGGATGATTCGCCACGAGAGCGTGATCACCGCGCTCATCGGCGGCGTGCTCGGAATCGTGCTCGGGGTCGCGCTCGGCGCGTTGCTCGTCGCACGCGTGAATGCGATCGCATTCTCCCTCCCGATCGCCCAGCTCCTGATCTTCGCGTTCCTGGCGATCGTCGTCGGCCTGATCGCCGCGATCTTCCCGGCGCGCCGCGCGGCGCGCCTCAACGTCCTCGAGGCGCTCCAGTACGAGTAGGCGGCGGGCGATGGACTCGCTGAAGGGACAGCTGCTCCTCGCCTCGCCGGGCCTCTTCGACCCGAACTTCCGCCGGACGGTCGTCCTCGTCACCGAGCACACCGACGAGGGTGCGGCCGGGCTCGTGCTCAACCGCCCGTCGGAGACGGCCGTCGCGGAGGCCGTGCCGGATCTCACGCCGCTCGTCGGGGACGACGACCGCGTGTACGTCGGCGGCCCGGTCCAGGAGTCTGCCGTGCTCGTGCTCGCCGAGTTCGACGACCCCGACGACGCGGCGCTGCTCGTCGTGGACGACGTCGGCTTCGTCCCCGGCGACGGGGACTTCGGGCTGCTCGCCGCCTCCACGCGCCGGGCCCGCGTGTTCGCCGGGTACGCCGGCTGGGGCCCGGGCCAGCTCGAGGCGGAGCTCGAGGAGTCGTCGTGGATCATCGAGCCCTCCACCGGCCCCGGTCTCTTTCCCGAGCCCGACGACGACCTCTGGGCCTCGGTGCTCCGCGACAAGGGCGGCCTGTACCGCGTCGTCGCCCTGATGCCCGAAGATCCGTCGCTGAACTAGACGGCGGCGAAGGCGGCGACCGTCCGGTCGACGTCCTCCGCGGTCGTCTGCCAGTTGCAGACCGAGAGCCGGATCGCCTGTCGACCGCCCCAGACCGTGCCGCTCATCCACGCGACGCCGCTCCGCTGGACTGCGTCGAGCACGGCCTGGGTGCGCCCGTCCGACTCGAAGCGGAAAAGCACCTGGTTGAGGACGACCTCGTTCAGGACCTCGACCCCGGACACCTCGGCGATCCCGGCCGCGAAGCGGGCCGCATGGTCGCAGCACCGGTCGACCAGCTCGGCGACACCGCTGCGCCCGAGCTGGCGGATCGCCGCGTAGACGGTGAAGGCGCGCGCGCGGCGCGAGAACTCCGGCGTCCAGTCCATCTGGTCGCGCGGACCGTCCTCGCCCGCATGGACGAGGTAGTCGGCGTACACGGAGATCGCGCGGCGGTGGGGCTCCGGCCGGGCGCACAGCATGATCCCGCAGTCGTAGGGGACGTTCAGCCACTTGTGGCCGTCGGTCGCCCAGGAGTCGGCCCGCTCGGCGCCGGCGCAGAGATGGGCGAAGCGTGGGCTCGCGGCCGCCCACAGGCCGAAGGCGCCGTCCACGTGCAGCCATGCTCCTGCCTCCTCCGCCGCATCCGCGATCGCGTGGAAGTCGTCGAACGATCCGGTGTTCACCTCGCCGGCCTTGGCGTGGACGATCGCCGGGCCGTCGTGGGCGCCGAGGGCCTCGCGGAGCGCGTCGGGCCGCATCCGCCCCTGGTCGTCCGCGGGAATCCACTCGATCGAGCCGAGGCCGAGGCCGACGAAGCGGAGGGCACGCGGGAACGTCGAGTGCGCCTTCTCTCCGGCGAACACGTGGATCGGCGGGGCGCCGGTCAGCCCTCGCTCCTCGACGTCCCACCCGATCTCGGCGAGGACGTGGTTGCGCGCCGCCGCGAGTGCGGTCGCGTGGGCCATCTGCGTGCCGGTGACGAACGCGAAGGACTCGACCCGTGACAGCCCGAGGAGGTCGGCGACCCAGGAGCCCGCGATCTCCTCGATCACCGACGCGGCCGGGCCGGCGACGTAGAGGCCGGCGTTCTGGTCCCACGTCGACGTCAGCCAGTCCGCTGCCAGCGCTGCCGGCAGGGCACCGCCGATCACGAACCCGAAGTAGCGCGGGCCGGGGATCGCCACAGCGGCGTCGCCGCCGTGGGCGGCGAGGTCGGCGAGGATCTGCCGGGGATCCTGCGGCGTCTCCGGTACCGGGCCGCCGAAGTGATCCCGCAGGTCGTGGTCGCTCGTGTCGGGGAAGACCGGCCGGTCGGGCAGGCCCTCGAGGAAGTCGGCGGCGAGATCGGCCGTCTCGCGGAGCAGGTCGCGCATGCCGGGACGCTAACCGCCCGCGCGGATCTGGGAGAGCGTCGCCCGCGGAGTGATCGCCTCCGGGTCGACCCGCAGCTCGAGCAGGGCCGGCCGGCCCTCGGCCAGCGCGGCCTCGAACGCGGGAGCGAAGTCCTCGGTGCGCTCCACCCGCGCCGCGAAGGCGCCGAACGACTGCGCGTAGGCGACGAAGTCCGGGTTGACCAGGTCGGTGGCGACACCGCGGCCGAAGTGGCGTTCCTGGTGCATTCGGATCGTCCCGTACATGCCGTTGTCGACCACGAGGACGACGATCGCCGCGCCGTACTGGGCGGCCGTGGCGAACTCCTGGCCGCTCATCAGGAAGTCGCCGTCTCCGGAGATGCAGACCACGGGCCGCTCCGGCTTCAGCAGCTTGGCCGCGACGGCCGCCGGGACGCCGTAGCCCATCGCCCCGGCACAGGGCGCGAGCTGGGTGCCGTAGCGCCGGAACTCGTAGAACCTGTGCGCCCACACGGTGTAGTTGCCGGCGCCGTTCGTGATCACGGCGTCCTCCGGCAGGCGCTCGCGCAGGTACGCCATCACCTCGGCGAGCTGGAGGTCGCCCGGCAGCGGGCCGGAACGAAGGTTGGCGAGGTAGTCCGCCCGCGCTCCCTCGACCCAGGCGGTTCGATGGGTGCCGTTCACCGGCGTGAGCATCGCGGTGAACTCGGGGGACCCGGAGACGATCGGCAGCTCGGCCTCGTACACCCGGCCGAGCTCGTCGGGGTCGGCGTGGACGTGGATCAGGCGTTGCCGCGGCCTTGGTGGTTCGAGGAGCGAGTACTGTTGCGTCGCGATCTCGCCGAGCCGCGTGCCGAGGGCGAGGACGACGTCGGCCTCGCGGACGCGGGCCGCGAGTGCGGGGTCCATCCCGATCGTCAGCGGACCGATGTAGGTGGGCGAAGCGTTGTCGACGTAGTCCTGGCGGCGGAACGACGCGGCGACGGGAATGTGCGAGGCCTCGGCGAAGGCGAGGACGTCGCGGCCGGCCTGGGCGCTCCAGCCGCCGCCGCCGACGACGATCAGCGGGCGCTCCGCGGCAGCGAGCATCTCGGCCCCGCGCGCGACGTCCTCGGCGGCCGCCGACGCCCGCGCCGGCCGGTACGCCGCGGCGTCGGCGACGTCGGCCTCGTCGTCCTGCACGTCCTCGGGCACCGCGATCACCACGGGTCCCGGCCTGCCGGATGTGGCCGTGTGGAACGCGTGCGAGATCAGCTCGGGCACCGCGGCCGGATCCTCGACCGTCGTCACCCACTTCGCCATCTCGCCGAACATCCGCGAGTAGTCGAGCTCCTGGAAGGCTTCGCGGCCGAGGTGGCGGCGCGGCACCTGCCCGACGAAGAGGACGAGCGGCGTGGAGTCCTGGTAGGCGGTGTGGACGCCCACCGCGGCGTGGGTCGCGCCCGGCGCCCTGGTCACGAGGCAGACGCCCGGGCGACCGGTCAGCTTGCCGTACGCCTCGGCCATGTTGGCCGCCGCCGCCTCGTGCCGCGTCGAGTACAGGCGGATCTCCGACTGCCCGATCGCATCGAGCACTGCGACGTAGCTCTCGCCGGGAACGCAGTACGCCGTGTCCACGCCGTGGACGACCAGCTGGTCGACGAGGATACGCGCGGCGGTGCGGATCACGAGAAGGCGATCGGGTACTCGCCGTACACGGTCGGACGCTGGAGCTTCGGCCGATCCTCGTCCCCCGGATCCACGTACCGGATCGTCCTCTTCCCCGCCCACTCCGCTGGCAGGAGGAGGACGCGGACGAACGCGCTCTCCTCGGTCGCAGACGCCGTCGCGAGCACCGGTTCCGGGCCGCTCTCGAACCACGGATCGCCGGGCCCGTAGTCGTGGATCTCCCCGCCGGAGTCGATCCGGATCGAGCCGTGCAGCAGGTAGCGAATGCCGGGCCCGGGATGCGTGTGCCGGTAGGCGATCCCGCCGGGCGGGAAGTCGATGCGGTCGTGGCGCATCAGCCAGCCCGGGTCGACGTGCACGCGTGCGGCGAGCAGCGCGTCGTCGGGATCGGCGTCGAGCAGCTCCCAGACGAGCGTCGTCCCGTCGTCGAGCTCGTGGACGACGGCGTTCTGCGCACCATGGTGCGTCCGCGACAGCGCGAGGATCAATGGAAGTACTGGCCGCCGTCGATGACCATGGTCTGGCCGGTGACGAAGTCGGCGGCCGGCGTGCACAGGAAGACGACCGCGCCGACGACGTCCTCCGGCAGCTGGTCGCGCTGGATCGTCCTGGCCGCGACGGAGACGTCGCGCAGCTTCTCGACCACCTCGGGGTGCGCCTCGACCCCGGCACTCATCGTGAAGCCCGGCGCGACGCAGTTGACGTGGATCCCGTCCTTCCCCAGCTCCTTCGCGAGCGCCCGGGTGAACGCGACGATCGCCCCCTTCGAGGTCACGTAGTGGAGGAGGAACGGCACGCCGCGGAACGGCGTCCCGGACGAGATGTTCACGATCTTGCCGCCGCCCTGCGCGCGCATCGCCGGCACCGCGGCCCGGCAGGTCAGGAACATCGACGCGACGTTCACCTCCATCACCCGCCGCCACTCCTCCAGCGGGATCTCGGTGAACGGCCGCATCGCGAGCGACGCGTACAGCCCGGCGTTGTTGACCAGGATGTCGAGGCGTCCGTGTCGTCCGAGCGCCTCGTCGACCATCCGGCCGACGTCGTCTTCGTCCGCCACGTCGGCGCGGATGCCATCCTCGGGGGGGTTGAGGTCGGCGACGACGACGGCCGCGCCCTCGGCGGCGAGACCTGCCGCGATCGCGGCGCCGATTCCCTGTGCGCCGCCGGTGACGATCGCCACCTTGCCGTCCAGCCGGCTCATTGCAGCGGCGAGAACGCGGTCGGTACCAGGATCCGGTTCTCCTGGGTGTGGATCAGGGGCTGGATCTTGCCGAGGAAGGCCTTCCACGTCTCGTCCGCCTGGAGCTCCGCCCGGCGCCGGGCACGCTCGTTGTAGTCGTCGTACGCCCACAGGTGCGTATAGGTGGAGAGCTTGCCGACGTCCGTCGTGAACGCGCCGATCAGCCGACCGAGGTAGCGCTCCTGGAGCGCGATTCCCTCAGACTCGTAGAGGCCGACGAGCTCGTTGAGCTTGCCGGTGTGAACGTGGTAGTCGCGCTGCTCGACGATCACGCAGCCGATTCTATGATGCGGGTCGCCAGTGTCCCTCCGCGATCGCATCGTGCCCGCGGTCCACGATCTCTTCGGCGGACCGATGGAGAGGAAGCCCCTGATCCGGGAGAAGCGGCGGCAGCTGCTTGCAGCGGCGGACGGTCGCGTGCTCGAGGTCGGGGCCGGCACCGGCTTCAACCTCCCCCACTACCCCGAGAGCGTCGAGGACTTGACCGTCACCGACGGGATGGACGGGATGCTCCGTCGTGCCGAGCGGCGCGCCGGGGAGGCCGGCCGGCACGTGACGGCCAAGAAGGCGTCGGTCGAGAGCTTGCCGTTCGAGGACGCGTCCTTCGACACGGTCGTCGCGTCGCTCCTCCTCTGCTCGGTGGACGACCAGGGCCGGGCAGTGGCCGAGATCCGCCGGGTGCTCCGGCCCGGTGGTCAGTACCTCTTCCTCGAGCACGTCCGCTCCGACGACTCGAAGGTCGCCCGCAGCCAGGACCGCTGGGAGGGCGTCTGGGGCGTGGTCGCGATGGGCTGCCATCCGAACCGGGACACGCTGTCGCGGATCGAGCGGACGTTCGAGGTCGCCGAGCTGGAGCGGAGCGAGCTGCCGATGGGGCCCAAGATCGTCCGTCCGTACGTGCTCGGCCGCGCGCTGGCGCGGCCGGCGTAGACGGCCGCCGACCGCGCCTCCGGCCAACGGTTTTCCACACCAGTACCTGGCACCGGACGTGTGCCAGAAGCGTGACTTCTTGTCCGCAGACGGTGACTTTTCCACAGCCGGTACCTGGCACCAGACGTGTGACGAAACCGTGACGTCTTGTCCACGGACGTGTGGATGGTGTGGGCCGTCGTCGGGGGAGCGGCGGCTAGAGCCCGGCGAGCGCCAGGTACTTCAGCTCGAGCCAGTCCTCGATCCCGTACCTCGATCCCTCCCGGCCGATGCCGGACTCCTTCATCCCGCCGAACGGGGCGACCTCGGTCGAGACGAAGCCGGTGTTGATCCCGACGATCCCGTAGTCCAGCGCCTCCGACACGCGCCAGACGCGGCCGACGTCCCGCGAGTAGAAGTAGGCGGAAAGCCCGTACGGCGTGTCGTTGGCGATCCTCACCGCCTCCTCCTCGATGGCAAAGCGGGCGATCGCAGCGACAGGCCCGAACGTCTCCTCGCAGCTCATCGCCATCTCCGGCGTCAGCCCGGTGAGCACGGTCGGCCGGAAGAACGTCTGTCCGAGCTCGTGCCGCTCGCCGCCGAGGTGGAGCTGCGCCCCATGCTCGACGGCATCGGCGACGTGACGTTCGACCTTCTCCAGTGCGGGCGTGTCGATCAGCGGCCCCACTTTCACGTCCGGCTCGGTACCGGCACCGACCTTGAGCCGGGTGACACCTTCGACGAGGAGCTCGAGGAACTCGTCGTAGACCGCCTCCTGGACGAGGATCCGGTTGGCGGTGATGCACGTCTGGCCCGAGTTCCGGTACTTGTTGAGCAGCGTTCCGGCGACCGCCTCGTCGAGGTCGGCGTCGTCGAAGACGATGAAGGGCGCGTTCCCGCCGAGCTCGAGCGAGATCTTCTTCAGCCCCCTCGCGCACTGGGCCATCAGGAGCTTCCCGACCTCGTTGGAGCCCGTGAAGCCGACCTTGCGAACGAGCGGGTTGGACGTCATCTCGGCTCCGATCTCGGGTGCGTCCCCGGCGGCGCCCGTGACGATCGAGAGCACGCCCTTCGCCAGCCCTGCCTCCTCGGCGAGCACGGCGACGGCGAGCGCGGAGAGCGGCGTCTGCTCGGCCGGCTTCAGCACCATCGTGCAGCCGGCCGCGAGCGCCGGCGCCGCCTTGCGGGTGGGCATCGCCGAGGGGAAGTTCCAGGGCGTGATCCCGGCTGAGACCCCGACCGGCTGCTTGAGCACCAGGATCCGCCGGTCGGGGAGCGGCGTGGGGATGGTGTCGCCGTAGACGCGCTTGCCCTCTTCGCCGAACCACTCGAGGAACGACGCCGCGTAGCGGATCTCTGCCTCCGACTCGGCGAGCGGCTTGCCCTGCTCCAGTGTCAACAACACGGCGAGATCGTCCAGGTGCTCGAGCATCAGATCCGCCCAACGGCGCATGATCCGCGCCCGGTCGGCGGCGGTCCGCGAGCGCCAGCCGGGGAGCGCGGCCCCGGCCGCCTGGAGCGCGCGCCGGGTCTCGGCGGCGCCCATGCGCGGCACGCGCGCGAGCTCCTCTCCCGTTGCGGGGTCGGTGACGGCGAAGGTGTCGCCCGAGTCGGCGTCGACCCACGCGCCGTCCACCCATGCCTGCTCCCGGAGCAGATCCGCCCGGCGAAGCGCCGCCCCGGTGATCACGACGCCTCCGCGAGCCACTGGCGGATCTCCGTCGGAGTCAGCTGCCGCCGCTGCAGATCCTGGGCATCGGGGACGAATTCGTGCACGACCCGCAGCACGACCTCCTCCGTGTCGGAGAAGGGGCTGAGGATCTTCGTGCCCTTCAGCAGCACCTTCCCCGGAAGCGGCGCCGCGACGGCGCTCAGCTGCGCGGCCGAGTAGCCCTTCGCCAGCAGCGCGTCGTTCGCCCGGTCGATCACGACGCGCCCAGTTGCTCGCGCAGGAGCTCGTTGACAACCTTCGGGTTCGCCTTGCCGCCGGTCTCCTTCATCACCTGACCGACGAAGAAGCCGAGCAGGCCCTCCTTGCCGCCGAGGTACGCCTCCACCTGGCCGGGGTTGGCGGCGAGGATCGCCTCCACGATCGGCAGGAGCTCCCCCGTGTCCGCGACCGCCGTCTGGCCGAGATACTCGTCGGCGGAGAAGCCCGGTTCGGCGCTCGCCGCGACCGCGCCCGACAGAGCCTCCCGCGTGAGCTCCTTCGCCGCCTTCGCGACCTTCGCGAGCTCAGAGAGGTTCGCACCCGCGGGGATCGGCTGGTTCATCGCGAAGTTGAACGCCTCGCGCTCGGCGAGGCCGGCGGAAACCAGGCCGCCGTATGCCTGATCGCGGTCGGTGGTGACGAGCGCCCAGGCGTCGGCCACGCCGAGCGCATCCGCCCGCGCCCGGATCGCGTCGGCCGGCAGCTCGGGCAGCTCCCCGCGCAGACGCTCGACCAGGGCGGACTCCGGCTCGAGGGGCACGAGGTCGGGCTCGGGGAAGTAGCGGTAGTCGTCCGCCTCCTCCTTCGTGCGGTGAGGTGTCAGCGTATCCGTGTCCGGCTCGTAGTCGTAGGTGTGCTGCTCGACCGCGCCGCCGCTCTCGTACAGAGCGACCTGTTCCCGGACGGCGGCGTCGATGCCGCGACCGATGAACCGGAACGAGTTCATGTTCTTCAGCTCCCAGCGCGTCCGCAGCTCCTCGGAGCCGGCCGGACGGACGGAGACGTTGGCGTCGCAGCGCAGTGTTCCCTCCTCCATGCGCGCGTCCGAGATCCCGAGCGCGACGATCGTCTGCCGCAGGAGCTGGAGGAAGCGCTCGGCCTGCTCGGGCGAGCGGATATCCGGTTGCGTGACGATCTCGACCAGCGGCGTGCCGCCGCGGTTGAAGTCGATCAGCGACCGCTCGGCGCCCACCTTCCGACCGGTGCCGCCGCCGACGTGAACGGTCTTCGCCGCGTCCTCCTCCAGGTGCGCGCGCACGAACCCGACTTCGAACTCCGGATCGCCCGGCACGACCAGGCGACCGCCGACACAGAGCGGCAGGTCGTACTGGGAGATCTGGTACCCCTTCGGGTTGTCGGGATAGAAGTAGTTCTTCCGGGCGAACACCGCCTGCTCGGCGATCCGGGATCCGAGCGCGAGCCCCAGCTTGATGGTCCACTCGACCGCTGTGCGATTCGCAACCGGAAGCGCACCCGGGTGGGCGAGGCAGACGGGACATGTGTGCGTGTTCTCGGGAGCGCCGAAACCCCTCTCGCAGCGGCAGAACATCTTCGTCCGCGTTTTCAGATGGACATGGATCTCGAGCCCGACGACCGCCTCCCAGTTCACCGGAGCCGCCCCGGCACGATGTCGAACTCCAGCGCGCGCTCGAGCGCGTGTCCGGCCCGGAACAGCGTGTTCTCGGACAGCTGCGGGCCGATCAGCTGGAAGCCGACGGGGAGGCCCTCGGACAGGCCGCACGGGATCGAGAGCCCCGGCAGCCCGGCGACGCAGGAGGGGATCGTCAGCAGGTCGCATACGTACATGGCGAGCGGATCGGCCGTGCGCTGGCCTATCGGGAACGCGACCGTCGGCGACGTCGCCGACACGATCAGGTCGAAGCGCTCGAAGACCGCGGCGTGCTCGCGGATGATCACCGTCCGCACCTGCTGTGCCTTGCCGTAGTACGCCTCGTAGTAGCCCGCCGAGAGCGCGTACGTCCCGAGCATGATCCGGCGCTTCGGCTCGTCGCCGAAGCCCTCGTCGCGCGTCCGCTCGTAGACGGTCGTGAGATCGTCTCCTTCCGCCCGGCACCCGTAGCGGACACCGTCGTAGCGGGCGAGGTTGGACGATGCCTCCGCGGGCGCGATCAGGTAGTAGCAGGGCAGGCCGTACTCGACCGAGCGTGGCAGCGAGCACTCCTCGACCTCGGCACCGAGCTCCTCGCAGAGCGCGATCGCCCGGTCGACCGCCTCGGCCACGCCCGGCTCGATCCCGTTCGCGTCGCGCATCTCCACCGGGACGCCCACGCGCAGCCCCTTCAGATCCTCACCCTCGGGGATCTCCACCGGCGGCACCTCGACGGTGGTCGAGTCCGCCGGATCGCGGCCGGCGATCACCGAGTAGAGGAACGCGCAGTCGCGCACCGTCTTCGCCACCGGCCCGACCTGGTCGAGCGACGAGGCGAAGGCGACGATCCCGTACCGCGAGACCGTCCCGTACGTCGGCCGGAGCCCGACGTTGCCGCACAGCGCGGCCGGCTGCTTGATCGAGCCGCCGGTGTCGGAGCCGAGCGCCCACGGCGCCATCCCGGCGGCGACGGCAGCCGCCGATCCCCCGCCCGAGCCGCCCGGCACCCGCGTCGGATCCCACGGATTCCGCGACGGTCCGAACGCCGAGTTCTCGGTCGACGAGCCCATCGCGAACTCGTCGGTGTTGGTCTTCCCGAGCAGACGGAGGCCGCGCGCCTTGCACCGCTCGGCGACCGTCGAGTCGTAGACGGGGACGTAGCCGGCGAGGATCTTCGACCCGGCCGTGGTCTCGACTCCCTTCGTCCCGATCACATCCTTGAGCGCGATCGGGATCCCCTCGCCCTCGCCCTCGCCGTCGCAGACGCGCAGGAAGCAGTGGAGCTCGCCGTCACGCTGGTCGATCGCCTCACGGTAGGCGTCGAAGAGCTCTTGGCTCGAGACCTCACCGCGCCCGAGCAGGTCGTTCGCCTCCTCGGCCGTGAGGCTCAGCGTGTCGATGCTCATACCGGCGGCACCCCGAAGAAGCCGCCCTCCGGATCCGGCGCATTCGCGAGCGCCTCCTCACGGGAGAGCGACAGCACCGGCTCGTCCTCGGCGAGGACGTTGACCAGGTCGAGCGGGTGCGAGGTCGGCGGCACACCCTCGAGATCGAGCTCGCTGACCTTGCCGACCGCCTCGAGGATCGCGCTCAGCTGCTCCCGGAACCGCTCGATCTCCTCCTCGGTGAGCGCCAGCCGCGCCAGCTTCGCGACGTGCAGGACCTCCTCTCTTGTGATCTCCACGGACACCATCCTCCCAAAACGAAGGGCCCCCTCTCGGGGGCCCTTGCAACAAGGTTCCGAAAGGGAAGCTCTAGAGCGGAACGACGTTCGCCGCCTGCAGGCCCTTCTGGCCCTGCACGACCTCGAACTCGACCTTCTGACCCTCGGTCAGCGTCTTGTACCCGTCGGATTGAATCGCGCTGAAGTGGACGAAGACGTCCTCGCCCTCACTCCGCTCGATGAATCCATAGCCCTTCTCGTTCGAGAACCACTTCACCGTGCCCTCTGCCAAAACCATCCTCCTTCGTACTGCAAAAACGACGGCCCGGGCACCGAGCCGCCGACCCAGGGTTGAGCGGGCCGAACGTTAGCGTCAGGCCCCGGGGAACGCAAGGCGGCCGGCGCGATAGTTCGCAGC
>JBLMYA010000089.1:0-40097 GCA_050258035.1 Verrucomicrobiota bacterium | reverse complement strand
GAGCACTGCCCCCTCGCCGAGACCGACGACACGCACGTCGTCCTGATCGAGCCGAAGACGACGCTGAACACGGGCAACGTCCGCAACGAGCGGACGGTCGACGAGCTCGAGCGGATCTAGGCCGGGACCTGCGGCCCTGCAAGGACGGCGGTGCTCTCGAGCCACGGCCGTGCCTGGAGCTGGTCGAAGATCGCTTCCGCCTCGGCAAGCAGCGGTTCCGCCTCGCCGGCCTGACCGGGACCGGCGAGGAGCTCCGCGTGCTCGAGCAGGGTGACCGCCAGCCAGAAGGCGATCCCCAGGCCGCGGAACCCCGCGGCCGCTACCTCGTAGCCCGACGGGTCACCCTGCATACGGGCGCGGAAGCGCCTCGCCTGGGCGTCGAGGTAGGGCGGCCGGATGCCGGGTTGGAGCTCGTCGACGAAGGCGAGCAGCTCCTCCGCCTTCCCGGGGTCGCCGAGGGCCAGAGCAGCCTCCACCGCCTTGACGAGCCCCTGCTTGACCGCCTGGGTGGCCGCGCCGAGGGACGTCCTGGAACGCTCCGCCGCCTCGACCCCTGCCGCCAGCGCCTCGGCATAACGGCCCTCTGCGCAGAGGACGGCGGCGAGACCGCTGAGGTAGCTGCTCCGGCCCTGGACGTCGCTCGAATCCGCCACGTGGTCGAAGAGCGAGAGCGTGCGGCGCGCCTCCTCGTAGTCGCCGCGGTGCACCGAGATCTCAAGCGTCGACGCGAGCAGGCTCAGGGTGAGCGCGTCCTTGATTCTCTCCTCGGGGATCTCGGCGGCGGTGGCGAGCGCCTCGTCCCAGCGGCCGAGCATGTACAGGGGGTAGGTCATCTCCGCGAGGGTGCCCCACTCGCCGGCCCGGGCGCCGCGCCGGCGGGCGATCTCGAGGCTCGAGCGCAGATACCCGAGCGCGTCCTCGTACCGATCCCGCTGGAACGACAGGTCCGAGAGGTTGAAGTACTGGCTGTACGCGCGTTCCCAGTCCTCGTGGTCGAGCGCGATCGTCAGCGCGTGCTTCCCGAAGGCGAGCGCCTCCTCCGGGTGACCCTGCGCGGTGGCGACGATCGACTTGCCGGTGAACACGCGGGCAACGACCTCGAGGTCTCCGAGCGACTCGCCCAGGTCGAGTGCGAGCGCGAGCAGCTCGGCGCCCCGGTCGACGTCGCCGGTGAAGACGCAGCCGATCCCGAGCCTCGACGCGAGCTCGGCGACGTCGGCGTCGGCCCGGGCCGTGGAGGCGACCTCGAGCGCCCGCTCGGTCCGCGCCAATGCCTCGTCCACGCTGCCCGCGTCGAACTCGACCTGCGCCAGCCTGCCGGAGAGGCGGGCAGCTCCCAGCGGGTCGCCGGCCGACTCGAGCCCCGAGATCGCCTCGCCGAGCAACCTCCGGGCCGCGTCGTAGTCGCCGGCGTAGTAGGCATGCCAGCCGGCCCGGGCCTGGAGGTCGGCGCGGCGGCCCGGCCCGTCGACGAGCTCGGCCGCCTGCGCCAGGTACCGGTGCGCCTCTCCGGCGGCGCCGAGGGCGTCTGCCCGCTCTCCCGCCCGCACGAGCGTCTCGGCCGCACGAGCCCGAACCGTGTCCGCGTCGTCCGCGTCGGGCAGGGCCGCGAGCGCGTCGACGTAGTGGGAGGCCAGGACCTCGGCGATCTCGTCCTCGTCGGGAAACGCTGACTCGAGGTGGGCGGCCGCGGCCAGGTGCTTCGCCCGGCGCTCCCGCCTGGAGAGCGTCTCGTAGGCGACGTGGCGGACGAGATCCTGGAGGAAGCCGTACTGGCCGTGCTCGGGCGAGCGAGGGTCGGCCTGGACGCCGAGCACCTCCTTGCGCACGAGGGCGCCGAGCAGCGGCTCGATCCCGGCGTCGGAGCCGGACAGCGCGGCCAGCGCGTCCGTCGAGAACGTCTTGCCGAGCACCGCCGCGTCCTGGAGGAGCCGGCGCTCCTCGGGCGAGAGCCCGTCGAGACGGGCAGCGATCAGGGCGTGCAGCGTCTCCGGCACGTCCAGCGCCTCGATCGGGCCTGTCGGCTCGTACGCGGGGCCGTTCTGGGCGAGCAGTCCTCGGTCGAGCAGCATGCGCACCGTCTCGATGGCGTACAGCGGGACGCCCTCGGCACGCGCAAGGATCTGGTCCCTGGCGTCTGTGGGAAGGCCGGGCACGAGACCGGCGAGCAGCTCCTGCATCGCATGCGACGAGAGCGGCTCCAGGTAGATGGAGGTGAAGTTGCGCTGGCCGGCGCCCCAGGTCGGCCGCCGCTCGAGCAGCTCCGGCCGCGCCAGTGTGACCACGAAGATCGGCGAGTTACGGGACCAGTCGAGGATGTACTCGACGAAGTCGAGCAAGCTCGCGTCGGCCCACTGCATGTCCTCGAAGGCGAGGACGGTCGGGTACGTCTCCGCCAGACGCTCGAAGAAGAGTCGCCAGGCGGCGAAGAGATCCTGCTGGTCGTGAGCTCGGTGCTCGGTCAGGCCGAGCAAGTGCCCGAGCCTGGGCTCGACGAAGCTCCGCTCCTCGAGGTCGAGGAGGTGCTCGGCAAGCGTGACCGCCAGCTTCGCTTGTGCCGACTCCGGAGCCTCGTCCTCGGCGATCCGGCAGCGCATGCGCACCATGTCTGCCAGGGCCCAGTAGGTGACGCCCTCTCCGTACGACAGGCAGCGCCCGCGGTGCCAGTAGACGCTCTCGGCGATGCCGTCGAAGTACTTGTAGAACTCCCACGCCAGTCGCGACTTGCCGATCCCCGCGATGCCCGCGACCGAGACCAGGTGCGCCTTCCGCTCGTCGGCCGAGGCGTGGAACAGCTCCTTGATCTGGCGCAGCTCGCGGTCGCGGCCGACGAACGGCGCCTCCAGTCCCTGCGACTTGAGCGACCCGCGCAGGCCGGAGACGACGCGCTGCGCTCGCCAGAGCGGCGTCAGTCCCTCCTTGCCCTTGAGCTCGAACGCCCCGGCCTCCTCGTAGACGATCGTCTGCTCGGTGGCCCGCCGCGTGGCTTCTCCGACGTACACGGTGCCCGGCTCGCCGACCGACTGGACGCGAGAGGCGGTGTTCACGAGGTCGCCGGCGACCATGCCCTGGCCCTCGGCGCCCAGCGTAACGGCCGCCTCCCCGGTCAGGACGCCCGCGCGGGCGCGCAGATCCTCCGCGCCGACCTCCTGGCCGAGTGCCGAGACGGCGGCGACGAGGTCGAGCGCCGCCCTGACGGCGCGCTCGGCGTCGTCCTCGGTCGCGACCGGCGTTCCCCAGACGGCCATCACCGCGTCGCCGATGAACTTCTCGACGGTACCGCCGTAGAGGGCGATCAGCCGCCGGCAGGTGTCGAAGTACCGGGTGAGGAGCTCGCGTACCTCCTCCGCGTCGCGCGTTTCCGACAGCGCCGTGAAGCCGACCAGGTCCGCGAACAGCACCGAGACCAAGCGCCGCTCGGCGCCGGCCGCCGGCTCGGCGGCGGGCAGGAGGTCGACGCCGAGCGAGGCGCCGCATTCGTCGCAGAACGCCTGCCCCGGCTCGGTCCCGGCCCCGCATGAGGGACAGGCGGCCGCAAGCGTCGCGCCGCAGCCCCGGCAGAACTTGGCGCCGGGACGGTTCTCAGCGTGGCAGCTCGGACAGGACGTCATGTCCAGGCTCAGCCTAACCCTGCCTGGAGGGCTACGTGCTAGGCGGCGCTGATCTCGACGATCGTCGCCTGCCAGGTGCTCTTCGGCGCCTGGACGTCGACCGTCTCGCCGACCCGTCTGCCGAGCAGCGCCGCGCCGAGCGGAGAGGCCGGGGACGTCGTCCCGTTGCCGCCGAGGCTCGAGATCTCGACCTCCATCCGGAGGCCGGTCTCGTCCTCGATCGTCACCCTGGACCCGACGTGGACCGAGTCGGGATCGTCGGCCTCGACGATCTCGGCGTCCTCGAGCCGCGCGCGCAGGATCGAGATCTTGCGCTCGAGGAGGCCCTGCTCGTTCTTCGCCGCGTGGTACTCGAAGTTCTCCGAGAGGTCGCCGTGCCCGCGCGCGACCGCGATCGCCTCGACGATCTCCTTCCGTCGCGGCCCTTCGAGCTCGGTGAGCTCGGCCTCGAGCCGTGCGTGGTGTTCCTTCGTCATGTGCTCGCCCACAGAGGCGAGGCTACCCAATCCTGCCGCCAGGAATCCCGGAGCAGGAGGAAGTCCGCCACGTGGAGCAGGCGCAGGGCCGGACGGACGAGCGTCGGCACCGGTGCGAGAGCGTCGTCGTGGACGATCTCCGGATCGACCAGCTGGTGTTCGCGACCACGGGTGACGAGCCGGCAGCCGCCGGCGGCCAGGACGTTCTCGACCCACGCTGCGTGCCGTCCGTAGGTGAGCGCGAAGACGAAGCGGCCGTTCTGCACGAACACGTTGACCGGCGTTCGGTACACGCGGCCGGATGTCCGGCCGGTGTGGACGACGACGCCGAAGCCGGGCGCGTGGCGGGCGACCGGCCGCGCCAGCCGGTTCGTGACCCGCTCGTTGAAGCGCGCGACCCTCCTCGACAGCGGCATCGCCCGGTCGCGCGCGAGGGCCTACTCGGCCGCCCCCGGCCAGCGTGGACGTGCCTCGAGGCGCTCGAGCGCCGCCCAGTCGGCGCGCGTCGGCGCGAAGACCTCGACGGCAACGGCGCCCCCGGGCCCGGCTCGCACCTCGTGCGGGACGTTGGCGGGAATGCTCCACGTCCCGCCCGGCCCGACCCGGCGCGTCTCGTCGCCGATCCGGAACTCGAGGTGGCCGGAGACGAGGACGCCGAGCTGCTCGTTCTCGTGGCTGTGCTCGGGGACGAAGCTGTCCGGATCGAGCTCGATCACCGCGAGGGTCACGCGCTCGCCCTCGACGACGCGGCCGACGACGCCTGACCAGATGCGCTGTGCGTCCAGGTTCTCGAGGTCGGCGAACGGGCTCGGGCTGCTCATTTCGCCATGATCGCACGTGACTCGAAGGGAGAGGTTGACAAGCGAACGTGTGTTCGTGTAGAACATGTGTTCGGATGATCGCCTGCATCCTCGTCCCCGGGTTCGAGCTCCAAGCGGCGCTCCGCAACCGCCCCCGGATCGGGCTCAGGCCGGCCGCGCTCGCGCCGGATCCGGGAGCCGAGCCGCTGCTGGGGCCGGTCACCGCCGCCGCCGAGGCGGCCGGCGTCCGGCCGGGCATGCGGCTGGGGGAGGCGCTCGCCACCTGCCCGTCGCTCGTCCTCGTCGAACGAGACTCCCTGCTGGCCGAAAACCAGTGGGAGGAGATCCTCGAGCGGCTCGAGGACAGCGGCTTCGCGGTCGAGCCGGTCGAGCCCGGCTGCCTCTACTTCGACACGCGCGGAGTGGAACGGCTCTACGGCGGCGTCAAGCCCGCGCTTACGCGTGCGCTCACCGCAGTCGGTGCCTCCTGGAACGCCTCTGCCGGCGCAGCCGACCGCCGCTTCGCCGCGCTCGCGGCGGCCGCGATCGCGCGCCCCGGTCAGGCGGTGGTCGTCGACGACGGCCGCTCCAAGGAGTTCCTCGCACCGCTCCCGCTGTCCCTGCTACCGGTCGAGGATCGACTGCGGGAGGACTGCGAGGGCCTGGGTCTCGAGAAGATCGGACAGCTTGCCGGGCTACCGGGCAGCGCCGTCGCCGAACGACTGGGGCCGGACGGCCGGCGCGCCTGGAGCCTGGCGAGGGCGGAGGACGGGCAGAAGGCCGCCCCTCGCCCGCCGGCGTCCGCCCTCGCCGAACAGCTCGAGTTTCCCGAAGCGGTCGCCAACGAGCTGACCCTTCGACGGGCATTCACGGCACTGCTCGACCGGGTCCTCGCCCGCCCCGAGCGCGGCGGCCGGGAGATCCGCAAGGTCGCGCTCTCGGCGCGACTCGTCGGCGGAGGCTCGTGGCGTCGCACCGTGACGCTCCGCGAGCCGAGCGCGGAGCGGGGGACTCTGCGGGCGGCGCTCGGGCCGAAGCTCGCGGAGCTCCCCGCACCCGTTCTCAGCCTCGGCGTCGAGCTGCTCGCGCTCGCCGAATCCGAAGGTCGCCAGCTCGCGCTCGTCCGCCCCGAGGGTGACGAGCTCCAGACCCGCCTCCGGGACGGCCTGCGCCAGGTGCGCGCACGCGCCGGCGCCGGAGCGGTCGCAACCGTCGTCGAGGTCGCGCCGTGGTCGCGGATCCCCGAGCAGCGCGCGCTCCTCGTTCCGCGCGACGCTTGAGGTGCATAGCCGTTCCCGGCGCGGCACTCACGGTCCTGTATGGGCGGAGCCGGGCCTTGCCCGAGCGCAGCCATCGGACGGTTCGACTCGACGCCCAGAAGGAGGGGGCTCACGGGGGAACCATGGGTTCCCCCGTGCTCGAGCGCGCGCTCCTCGTTCCGCGCGACCGGTAGAGCCGTACTCCTTGCTGCCGAGGCTGAATCAGCCGCAGTCGGTGCTCGTCGAGGAACGCTTCGACGGGACGCCGCGGCTCGTGAACCGCCAGGAGGTGGCGGTCGTCCGCGAGGAATGGCGGGTGCTCGACCGGTGGTGGACCGAGGAGCCGATCAGCCGCCGCTACTTCGAGGTCGTCCTCGAGAGCGGCCAGAACGTCGTCGTCTTCCGTGATCTGGACCGGGGTGGGTGGTTCTCACAGAGAGGAGCCTGATGAGGCTCGCCGCGCTATGCGCGAGCTCCCTGTCACGGGGCAGCCAAGGGCGCCCCGTGGGGGGCAGCGCTGGCTTGCCCGCTCCGCGTGCACGCCGGTTCCTCCCATGAGCCCCCTCCCGAGGCGGTGGTCTCACGGTACGCGATCGTATGCCGCGCCCGCATGTCGGTCGCGACGAAAAGACTCGAAGAGCCTGGAAACCGAGCGATGAGCCCCGAGTTGGCAGATATGGATGTGCGAGGCCTGACGGCCGAGGAGATCGAGGTGGCGAAGCTCGCGGGCCGGGTATACCTCGCCTTCAAGGAACTCCCCCAGGCGCACCCGGCCGACCTCGGGGAGGTCGCCTTCCACGTTCACGCCATCGGCCGGATCGTCTTCGCCCGGGCGGCGATCCGCGCGCACCCCGAGCACTGGACGTTCAAGTGACGCGCCGTGAGAGCGGTTCTCCGGCGTGCCGGAGCACCCCGAAAGCGTGAGCCGCCGGAAGGACCACCGACTCCGGGAAGGAGCTCCCGGCGTTCGTCTACAGCCCGCGGACGTCGGCGGCGAAGCCGGAGTCTGGACCGTGCACGTTGAGGAAGACGATTCGCCCACCGCGGTCGTTCCGGACACCGTGCCGGGCTCCCGGCAAGGCGGCGTAGAACGAGCCGGGGCCGGCCTGCACGACCTCGTCGCCGTGGACGAGCTCCGCCTCGCCCTCGAGCACGAAGAACGTGTCCACCCGTTCGTCGTGAGCGTGCGTCCGGATCCCCGGCCAGTTCGGAAAGACCTCCAGCCGGAACAGCGAGATCTCCGCGAGCTCGCCGAGGATCGTGATCGTCCGGTCGTCGCGCCCGAAGCGCTCGCCTCCGCCGGGCGGCGTGACGATCGCGTCGGACGGCGGCCGGCCGCCGTCCGCGGGCGGAGGGTGCTGGTCGAAGTCGTCGTTGCGCCCGCGCAGGTAGTCGGCGAAGCCGGATCCCGGTGCGTGGAAGTTCAGGAACCGCAGCTCTTCCGGCCCGTCGTTCGCGAAGCCGTGGACGACGCCCGGTGGGACCATGACGACCGTCCCGGGTGTCGCGGTCAGGGGCTCCAGGTGGGGGCCGACCTGCAGGCCGAGCTCGCCCGCGAGCACGTAGAACACGTCCACGTGCCGGAGGTGGACATGCGGGTCGGCGCCCAGCTCCCCGGACGCATGGCACGTCCAGGTCACATGCAGCCACTCGTGCTCGCAGAGGATGCGCAGCTCCCGCCTGGGCGTGTCGGTGATCGCCTCGCCCTGGCCCTCTGCGGGAGCTAGGAGATGGGGTACGTCGAGCTCCACTGCCACTCAGCGTATTCGTTCCTCGACGGTGCCTCGCAGCCCGAGGAGATCGCCGCCCGGGCCGCCGACCTCGGCTACGAGGCGCTCGCGCTCACCGACCACGACGGTGTCTTCGGCTCGCTCGAGTTCGCCCACGCGGCGAAGGCGTTCGGCGTGCGGCCGATCACCGGTGCCGAGCTGAGCCTGGCGACCGGCGTAGGCCCGACGGAGCCGGCCACGAGCAGAGGGACCGGCCTTGCCGGTGCCGGAGCGGGACGCGACGCCCACGTCACCCTGCTCGTCGAGACGCCGAGGGGCTACGCGAACCTCTGCAGGCTGCTCACCGAGGCGCACGCCGGCACCCGCCCGCAGGAAGGCGCCCAGCCCCTTCCGCCGGAGCTGCCGCTCGACAGGCTGCTCGAGCAGGGGGAGGGACTGGTCTGCCTGTCCGGCTGCGCGCGCAACGGACTCGGGGTCGTCGACCCGAACGCCGCTGCGCAGGTTGCAGCGGCATTCGGGCAGGACCGCTTCTACGTCGAGCTCCAGCGTCCCTACGAGCGCGGCGACAGCCGGCGGAATGCCGCCCTCCGCGACCTGGCCCGCGACCTCGGCGTTGCAACGGTCGCAACCGGCGACGTCCATGCGCACCACGAGCGGCGAAGCGCCCTTCAGGACGCGCTCGTCGCGATCCGCTGTCGCACGTCGCTGGACGGCTGCGAGCAGGAGCGGAGAGGCAACCACGAGTCGGTCCTGCTCGCGCCGGAGGAGACGATCGACCGCTTTCCCGGCGACCGCGACGCGGTCCTGCGCACGGCCGAGATCGCCGCCGGCCTGACCTTCGACCTGACGGAGGAGCTCGGCTACCGCTACCCCGACTTCTCCGACGGCTTCGAGACCCCCGACGGACAGCTGCGCGAGGTCTGCCTCAGGGCGTTCGAGACCCGCTACCGGAGCTCGCGGCTGCGGAGGCTCGCAAAGGCACGCCTGCGCGAGGAGCTGGACCTGATCGCCGAGCTGAAGCTCGCCGGCTTCTTCCTCCTGCACTGGGAGGTGCTCGAGCTCGCCCGCGAGGTCGCCGTCGAGGTCCGCGGCCCGGGCTCGCCCCGCCACGCGCTCCCGCCCGGGCGCGGTCGCGGCAGCTCGGTCGGATCGATCGTCTGCTACCTGGCCGGCCTGTCGCACGTCGATCCCGTGGAGGCCGATCTCTCGCTCGGCCGCTTCCTCAACCGGGAGCTCGTGTCCGCGCCGGACATCGACCTCGATTTCCCGCGGGACATCCGCGAGAAGCTGATCGTCCGGGTGACCGAGCGGTACGGCCGTGAGCACGCCGCCCTCGTCGCCGCCTTCTCGACCTACCACTCCCGCGGGGCGATCCGGGACCTGGGGAAGGCGCTCGGGCTGCCCGCGGCCGAGCTCGAGCGGCTCGCACGGGTGACGGAGGGGAACCCGCGCCGGGTCGCCGAGGAGGTCGAGCGGTTGCCCGGCGACCACGCCTCCGCCCGCTGGCAGGCGCTCGGGGCGCTGGCGCACGAGATCGCCGGCCTGCCCCGCCACATCTCCCAGCACCCCGGGGGGATGGTGATCTCGAGCCGGCCGCTGGTCGAGATCGTCCCGGTGCAGCCCGCGGCGATGGAGGGACGCCAGATCTGCCAGTGGGACAAGGACTCGTGCGCTGATGCGGGCTTCCTGAAGATCGACCTGCTCGGCCTCGGGATGCTCTCCGCCGTCGAGGACTGCGTCGACCAGATCGCCCGCCTGCGCGGCACCACGATCGACCTCTCCCGGATCCCGCTCGACGACCGGGCGGTGTACGCCGAGATCCAGCGTGCCGACACCGTCGGCGACTTCCAGATCGAGAGCCGCGCGCAGATGCAGAGCCTGCTGCGCACCCGGCCGGAGAGCCTCGACGACCTGACGATCCAGGTCGCGCTCGTCCGGCCGGGGCCGATCCAGGGCGGGGCGGTCCACCCGTACGTCGAACGGCGCCAGAAGCTCCGCGAGGATCCCTCGTACGTCCCGCCGGTCGACCATCCCTCGCTGGCGGAGCCGCTCCGCGAGACGCTCGGCGTCGTCGTCTTCCAGGACCAGGTGCTGGAGGTGGCGATGGTGCTCGCAGGATTCACCGTCGGGGAGGCGGAAGGCCTGCGCCGGGCGATGAGCCGCAAGCGGAGCGAGGAGGCGATCGAGGCTCTGCGCTCCCGCTTCGTCGCCGGAGCGCTGGCGCAGGGCGTGGACGCCGGGCTCGCGAACCACATCTACGACAAGCTCGCCGGCTTCTCCGGGTTCGGCTTTCCGAAGTCGCACTCGGCCGCGTTCGCACTCCTCGCCTACCAGTCCGCGTGGCTCCGGCACCACTATCCGGCCGAGTTCCTCTGTGCCCTCCTGAACGCCCAGCCGATGGGCTTCTACCCGCCGGCGAGCCTCGTCCGGGACGGCCAGCGGCACTGCGTGGAGGTTCTCCCGCCCGACGTCAACCGCAGCGCTGCGCGCTGCTGTCTCGAAGGCCCCGCCGTCCGCGTCGGGCTCGGCTACATCCGCTCGGTCGGCGAGGAGGAGGCCGGGGCGGTCGTCGCCGGGCAGCCCTACGCGGACGTCGCCGATCTCGCCCGCCGGGCGCCGGTCGATCGGACTGCGCTCGAGGCACTGGTGGCGAGTGGGTCGTGCGACTCGTTCGGGTTGCCGAGGCGCGAGCTCCTGTGGCGGGTCGGTGTCGTTCCCCGTCCCGCGAGCGTCGCTCGCGGGACGCTACAGCTCGCGCTCCCGCTCGAGCCGACCGCTCCCGTTCCCGAGCTCCCGCCGCAGACCGACTGGGAACGGATGCTGGCCGACTACGGGACGACCAGCCTGTCCGTCGGGCCCCACCCGCTCGAGCTGCTTCGCCCTCACCTGCCTGCCGGGACGGTCGGCACCGGCGAGCTGCCCGGCCTCCCGAACCGCAGCGAGATCGCGGTCGCAGGCATGGCGGTCGCCCGCCAGCGGCCGGCGACCGCCAACGGCGTCGTCTTCATGCTCCTCGAGGACGAGATCGGGCAGGTGAACCTGATCGTCCCACCGCCGGTCTACGAGCGGTACCGGCCCCTGGTCAGAGGGGAACCGCTGCTCCTGGCCCGGGGACGGCTGGAGCGGTCGGGGCGGAACCTCAACGTCCTGGTCGGCGCCCTGGAGACCCTGGGGCCGCTCGCCCGCGAGGTCGCGGGGCTGGCGGAGGTGCAAGCGGCGTTGCCCCGCGCGCACCACTTCGGCCACCGCTGACCACTAGCCCGCCCGCGTCCCTCGAGGCGATCCTCCGCGCTCGAGGAGGTACGCGCAGCCGACGAGCGCCAGGTGCGTGAACGCCTGGGGGAAGTTGCCGAGCATGCGGCCCGCCTCCGGGTCGTACTCCTCGGAGATCAACCCGAGGTCGTTGCGCAGGGAGAGGAGCCGCGTGAAGAGAGCACGTGCTTCCTCGGCACGGCCGAGCAGCGCGAGGTCGGCCGCGTACCAGAACGAGCAGGGGAGGAACACGCCCTCGCCGGAAGGAAGACCGTCGACGTGACCGTTCTCCTCGTCCGCCTCGTAGCGCGCGATCAGCCCGTCCCGTGAGAGCACGCGGCCGATCGCGTCGACCGTGCCGACGACTCGCTCGTCCTCGGCCGGCAGGAAGCCGACGAGCGGGATCAGCAGGAGACTCGCGTCGAGCCGCCTGGAGCCGTACGACTGGACGAACGACCCCAGCTCGGGCTCGAAGCCGTTGGCACACACGTCGGCGTGGATCTCGTCCCGGATCGACCGCCAGCGGTCGACGGGGCCTTCGCGACCCCACTCCTCGCAGGTTCGGATCGCCCGGTCGAACGCCACCCAGGCCATCACCTTCGAGTGCGTGAAATGGCGGCTGGGACCTCGCACCTCCCAGAGGCCGGAGTCCGGGCGGCGCCAGGCCGCGTCCAGGAACTCGAGCAGGTTGACGGAGAGCTCCCAGGCGTGGTCCGACGGTTCGAGGCCGTGCGTCCGGGCAGTCGTGAAGGCGTCGATGATCTCGCCGTAGACGTCGAGCTGCACCTGCTCGGAGGCGGCGTTGCCGATCCGGACCGGCGTCGAGCCCTCGTAGCCCGGGAGCCAGTCGGCCTCGTACTCCGCGAGCCGGCGCTCGCCGGCGACGCCGTACATGATCTGGAGGTCGGCGGGACGGCCGGCGGCGGCCCGGAAGAGCCACTCGCGCCACCCGCGCGCCTCGTCGAGATAGCCCGCGTCGATCAGAGCGACCAGGGTGAGCGTGGCGTCGCGGATCCAGCAGTAGCGGTAGTCCCAGTTGCGCGGCCCGCCGATCCACTCCGGAAGCGAGGTCGTCGGCGCCGCGACGATTCCACCCGTCGGCTCGTAGATCAGCGCTTTCAGGACGCGCAGCGACGTCCGGACCGGCTCGGCCCACTCGCCGCTGTAGGCGCAGCGGCCGGACCACTCCTGCCAGAACGCCTCGGTCTCCTCGAGCGCCCGCCCGGCGTCGACCGGCGGGGGCAGGTCGCCGTGCGAGGCGAACCAGGTGAGCGCGAAGGGCAGGGATTCTCCGGCGGAGACGGTCGCAGAGCCGACGCTGGTGAAGTCCTTCCCCTCGAGCTCGATGCCGCTCTCGATGCGGACGGCGTTCGGGCCCACCACCGCCAGCCGGGCGTCGTCCATGCGGCGCAGCCAGGGCACCGCGGATCCGTACTCGAAACGGAGGACGAGCTCGGTCTCGATCTCGACGCATCCCTCGAGGCCCTCGACGAGCCGGACGAGGACGGTGTCGTCCCGGCCGGGCGGCATGAAGTCGACCACGCGGGCGGCTCCCTCGTCGGTCTCGAAGGTCGTCTCCAGGACGAGCGTGTCCGGGCGGTAACGGCGCTCGACGCGTCGCGGCTCGGCCTTCGGTGCGATCAGCCACCGGCCGTGCTCGGAGGTGCCGAGCAGCGCGGCGAAGCAGGCGGCCGAGTCGAATCGGGGCAGGCAGAGCCAGTCGACCGATCCTGTACGCGAGACGAGGGCAGCCGTTCGGAGGTTCCCGACGAGCCCGTAATCCTCTATGGGCGTGCTCGTGCGAATGGCGCGGCTAGAGCCAGAGCTGCCAGCGGAACCGCCCGCACGCGCAGTGCTTGTTCTTCGCGCCGCACGCCTTGCAGTCCCAGTACTCCCACCAGATCCACCGCAGGTGCTGGATCTCGAGGACGATCATCGAGACGATGGCGAAGAAGAGCAGCCCCCGGCTCATCGCTCCAGGATCGCAGGGTCGACCGCCCTTTTCAACCGGGCTCCCGGGTCAGCGCCGTGTGCGGAGGACCTCCCGGTAGAGATCGAGGTGGGCGGCCGCGGCGCCGTCCCAGGTGAGCTCGTCGCGCACACGCCGGGCGCCGGCCCGTGCCTCGGCCAGCGCGTCGGCATCACCGAGGAGGCCGCCGATCGCCTCCGCGAGCGCCTCGACGTCCCCGGGCGGCACGACCAGGCCGGCGCCGAACGCGCGCACGGGCTCCGCGAGCCCGCCGACGTCGTACACGATCGCGGGCACCCCCGCACCGAGAGCCCGCATCAGCGCACCCGACTGGTCGAGCTCCGCCCGGTACGGGAACACCGCGATCGTCGCCTCGCCGAGCGCTGCGTCGAGCTCACGCTCGGAGAGGTATCCCAGCCGCCACTCCGCCCGGTCGCCCGCGGCCGCACGGTATCCGTCGACCGCCTCGACCGGCTCGCCCGCGACGAGCAGCCGGGCCTCGTCCACCTGCCGCACCGCCTCGATCGCGTCACCGAGCCTCTTGTAGGGGCGGATCGACCCGAGACAGAGCACGGTCCGACCGTCGTCGGTACGGGCCGGGTCGCTGCGGAACGCGGGGTGGGGGATGACGCGCAGCCGCTCCGGCTCCACGCCAAGCCCGACCAGGCGCGCCAGGCCCCGCTCGCTGTGCACGACGACGCGGTCGAAGCGGCCCAGCAGTCGCCGCCAGAGGTCCTCGCGGTGGGCGGTCCGGCGGGGAAGGAGGTCGTGGGCGGTGAAGACGCTGGGAGCCCGGGGGCGGAGGAGCAGAGCGTCGAGCTGCGGCGCCGCCAGCCACTGGACGTGGAGGACGTCGGGACGCTCGCTCGCGAGCCGTGCCATCCCGAACGGGTGCTCGAGGACCTTCACGGGCAGCCGCAGCCGGGAGCGGCCGAACCAGCGTGACGAGAAGGGGTAGAAGACCTCCCGGCGCACATAGCCGTCGGGCGCAGGCGCCTCCCCGAAGCGGAACGGCGCCGTGATCAGTTCGACCGCGACGCCCCGCCGCGCGAGCGCGCGCGCGAGCTCGTGGTCGTACGGCGGCGTGAAGGCGGCCGGATCGGCGAGGACGACGCGCACGGCGTCGTACAGTAGACCCCGTGCTCGTTCGGAGCTGGAACCTGTACCACGGCAACTCCTGGCCGCCGAACAGGCGCTCGCACCTGGAGGAGATGGTTCGGCTGGTGACCGCCGACCGGCCCGACGTCGTCGCTCTTCAGGAGATTCCGGTCTGGGCACTCGGCCGCCTGGCAGAGTGGAGCGGGATGAAGGTGCTCGCGGACGTCGCCCAACGGCCGCAGCTGGGACCGGTCCCGATTTCCGCCGGTCTCGGTCGGATGCTCACGTCGGCCCACCACGGGCGGTTCCGCTCGGCGTTCTCCGGTCAGGCGAACGCGATCCTGCTCGGCAACGGCCACGAGGTCGTGACGCACGAGGCGCTGACGCTGAACCCGGCGTGGTTCCGTCGCGAGCAGGGGAGGCTGCTCGGCCTCGACCTGGCCACACGGCTCGCATGGGCGAAGGAGCGGCGGATCTGCCAGGCCGTGCGTCTCGAGCGGCGGATGGTCGTCGCGAACCTGCACGCGTCGGGCTCGCTCGGCGACTCCCGCGTTCCCGCCGCCGAGCTTCGCCGCGCCGTCGGGTTCACCGAGACCCTCGCGCGGGAGGGAGACGTCGTCGTGCTCGCAGGCGACTTCAACTGTCCCGCCGCGCACGTCGCGCTGGACGGCTACTCCGACCCCGGCCCGGGAATCGACCACATCACCGTTCGCGGCGCGACTCCCTCGCCGCTCGTCGTCTGGCGGGACGACCTGCGCCGCCGGAGCGGCCTGCTCCTGTCCGACCACGCCCCGGTGGAGCTGACGCTGTGAACTTCCACGAGGCACGCGCCCAGTTCCCGGTCCTGGACGAGGTCGCGTACCTGAACGCGGGGTCGATGGGGCCGCTCGCACGAGCGACGATCGACGCCATGCACGCGCAGGAACAGTCGGATCTCGAGCATGGCCGCGGGGGCAAGCCGTACGTCGAGACGATGCTCGGGCTGCGCGACCGGGTCCGCACGACCCTCGCGGCCGTCATCTGCGTTCCGCCCGAGAAGCTCGCGCTGACCTCGTCGACCACGGAGGGCTGCAACATCGTCCTCGCCGGCCTCCGACTGGGACCCGCCGACGAGGTGGTCACGACCGACACCGAGCACTTCGGGCTGCTCGGGCCGCTCCATGCGTCCGGGGCGGCCGTGCGCGTCGCGGCGGTCCGCGCCCTTCCGCCCGAACAGGCCGTGGAGACGATCCTGGCCGAGATCACGCCGAAGACCCGCCTCGTCGCGATCTCCCACGTCTCCTGGCAGACCGGCAACCTCCTGCCGGTCGAGGAAGTCCAGGAGGCGTCAGGCGTCCCGATCCTCGTGGACGGGGCGCAGTCCGCGGGCGCAATCGCGGTCGACTCGTCGCGGTTCGACTTCTACACCGTCTCCGGCCAGAAGTGGCTGTGCGGTCCCGACTCGACGGGCGCGCTGTACGTGCGCGACCCGGAGCGCCTGAACGTCGCACTCCCGACCTACTTCTCCCAGGACGGCTACGAGGTCGACGGGACGTACACGCCGAAGACGGGAGCGGCCAGGTTCGACGGCGGCTGGATCCCGAGCGCCTCGCTCGCCGGGCTCGATGCCGCGCTCGGCACGGTCCCCCACTGGGCGGCGCACCACTCGGCGGAGATCTCCGCGCGGTGCTACATGCAGCTGGCCGACCGATTTCGGGTCGTCACCGCGCCCGGGCAGGCGAATCTCGTCTCGTTCGTGGCCGACGGGAACGCCGCCGAGATCGCCGCCCGCCTCTTCGAGCAGGGCGTGGTCGTCCGCGACCTCCCCGGAACCGCGGAATGGCTGCGCGTGTCCTGCGGCTGGTGGACGAGCGACGGCGACCTCGACCGCCTGCTCCGCTCCTTGTAGGGAAATCGCTCAAGCATCGGGCCGTTTCCGCCGATTGAGGCTGGCGTGAAGCTTCGCGCCTGTCTGCTGGCCCTCCTGAGCGCGGTTGCCGTCGGCGTGGTCGGCAGCTCCAGCGCCACGATCACGCCGTCGCCCCTCACGCTGAGCACGACTCCGCCGTACGCCCACGTGCTCGTCTCCGGCGCGACACCCACGCTCTACTACTCGGCCCACGCCGGGAGCGTCACCGTCGACGTCGGCGACACGACGGACTCTTCTCCCCTGACCGTTGACTTCCCGTCCGTGTTCGGCGACGATCCTGCGCCCGGGACGGCGACGTCGCATACGTATTTGTGGACTGCAGGCGGCAGCGACACCGGGCCGAAGACGGTCTTCCTCACCGACGCGGACAGCCCCACCCCCGACGCGAAGTCGCACGACTTCATCCTCGTACGCGACGTCGCGCCGCCGACCGGCCAGTCGGTCGCACTTGCGGGCGGTCCGAACTTCGTCACCGCCTTCGTTCCGCTGACCCTCACGAACGGCACCGACGCGGGAGCCGGCGTCGACGCATCGTCGGGTGTCGTCGAACGCGACTCGGCACCACTCGCAGCCGGGACGTGCGGGTCGTTCTCCGGGACGTGGACGCCGATCACGCTCACGACCGGGGGCGACGCGACCGTGGCGACCGGCAACTGCTACGTCTACCGGTACACCGTCTCCGACCTCGTCGGCAACCAGTCGGCCCCCTCCTCACCGTCGGCCGTCGCACGTGTCAACACCGTCGGCCCGGCCGTCGCCCTCTCGGCCCCCACCGAGGGGAGCGGCGCAAGCGATCAGTTCTGGAACGCGACCACGAAGACGGTCTTCTTCCGTCCCACGGCGGCCGGGTCCTTCACCCTCAACGCGACCGCCTCCGACACGGTGTCGTCCATCGCGCAGGTCGCCTTCCCCGACGTGTCCGCAACCACCGGGTGGACGGGCTCGACCGGCGGAGTCGACACCTCCTCGCCGTACTCCTCGCCGGTCGCGTACACGTGGACGGCGGGCGCCGCATCACCCGGCGGCAAGCAGGTGATCGCGACGAACAGCACGGCGATGACCGCGAGCGACACCGTCACGATCAGCGCCGACACCGCACCTCCGGCCGGACAGGCCGTCACTCTCACGGGCGGCCCGTGGTTCACGGGCTCCTCCGTCCCGCTCACGGTCGTCGCCGGCACCGACGGAGGCGCCGGTGTCGACGAGGCCCGCACCGTGGTCGAGCGCGCGTCGGCGACGCTGACGAACGGCGCCTGCGGGACGTTCGGCACCTTCGCCGCCGTCACCCTCTCGAGCAACGCCGACGCGAGCGTCGCGTCGGGCAGCTGCTACCGCTACCAGGTCAAGGCGACCGACAACGTCGGCAACGTCTCGATCGCGTCACGGCCGTCGGGGGACGCGAAGGTCGACCGGACGGCGCCGACGATTCCACAGCTCTTCTTCAGCGGGTTCACGAATACGACCGCCGCCGGATCCGTCGTGTACTTCCGCCCGGGCGGGAGCGGCTCCTTCACGGTCACGGCCGCGTCGTCCGATCCCGAGTCGGGTATCGCCTCCTACTCGTTCCCGACGATCCCCGGCTTCACGGCGGCGGGATCGGGCCCGCGCCGCACGTATGCCTTCGCGAACGGTGGCAGCGCCCCGTCCGGGCCGCTGCCCGTTTCGGTGACGAACGGCGCCGGCGTGAGCTCCGGCACCGCCTCGTTCAGCCTGGTCGGCGACGCGACGCCGCCCTCGCTCGTCGTTCGCTGCAACGGCGCAGCCTGCAGCAAGAAGCCGTACGCGAAGGCGGTCAACGTGACGCTTGCGGCGACGGATACCGTCTCCGGCGTCGCCGCCGTCCGCTGGACGAGCGACGGCAGCGACCCGACGATCGACCACGGCAACCAGTACCTGCGGAGGATCACCGTCTCGGGATCGACGCGCCTGAAGATCCGGGCGTTCGACAAGGCCGGAAATGCGAGCCCGCTGGTCAGCCTGACGGTCGTCTCGCGGGCCAACCGGCTCGTGTTCGGGGCACCGTCGGCCGTCGTCCTCGGGGCGAAGGCACGCTACCTGTCGCTCCGCGTCACCTCGACCCGCCGGGCGAGCGTTCGGGTGACGATGACCGGCACCGGTCTGAAGAAGCCTGCCCGCTGGTCGTTCATCCTCGACTCCGGCACGTCCGTCGTGCGGATGCGCCTTCCGAAGGGCGTCAAGCACCCCGGCAGCTACCGCGTCGTCTGGTCGCTCCGGTCGGGGACGGGGACGACGACCAAGTCGACGCACCTGACGCTGCGTCGGTAGCTCAGCCTCGCAAACCGAGGTCGGGCGCGATCGGGCGCAGCGCCTCGATCACGTTCGCGATGTGCTGATCGAGCTCGAGGCCGAGCAGCTCCGCTCCGGCGTACACCTCGTCGCGGTGGACGCCCGCCGCGAACGAGGGTTGGCGAAGCTTCTTGACGACCGACCTGGGCTCGAGCGTCGCGAGCCCGTCGGGCCGAACCAGGCCGCATGCGTGGACGAAGCCGGAGAGCTCGTCGCAGGCGAAGAGCGTCCTCTTCAGCGGCGTGTCGCGGGGGATCGCCAGGTGCTCGGCATGCGAGAGGACGCCCTCGATGACGATCTCCGGGTAGCCCTCCTCGCGCAGGATCGGCGCGCCGTCCTGGGGATGCCGGTCGAGCGTGGGGTGGATCTCGTAGTCGAAGTCGTGCAGGAGCGCGGTCACGCCCCAGAGCTCCTCGTCCTCGCCGCCTGCGCGGGCGTACCATCGCACGGACGCCTCCACAGCCAGGGCGTGACGCAGGAGCGCCTGGCTCTTCGTGTAACGAGTAAGCGTGTCCCAGGCCTGTTCACGGGTCGGACTGGACATGTCCGCTAGCCTACCGCGATGCCCGCTTCCGGCCCGATGCCCGCCGGCGTGCTCACCTCGGAGCTGATGCAGGCGTTCGTGATCGAGGGCGGGCGGCGCCTCTCGGGATCGGTGAAGGCGGCCGGGAACAAGAACGGCGCGCTGCCGATCCTGGCGGCGACGCTCCTGACCCAGGAGCCGGTCGCGCTCTCGAACGTGCCCCGGATCCGGGACGTCGAGACGATGATGGAGCTGCTCGCCGACCTCGGCGCGGACATCACGTGGACCGGTCCCAACGAGGTGCGCGTGCACACGGCCGAGGTCTCCAGGTTCGAGCTCGACGCCGACCTGTGCGGACGGATGCGCGCCTCGTTCCTGCTTGCCGGCCCGCTGCTCTCCCGCTTCGGCCGTGCGGTCGTGCCCCCGCCGGGCGGTGACCTGATCGGCCGTCGGCGCCTCGATCCGCACGTGCACGCCTTCGCCCGGCTGGGAGCCCAGCTGGACTTCCGCAGCCGCTACGAGCTCCGCGCCGACGGCGGCCTCCGCGGCGAGCAGATCTTCCTGGAGGAGGCGAGCGTGATGGCGACCGAGAACACCATCATGGCGGCGGTCCTCGCGCCGGGAGAGACGGAGATCGGCAACGCCGCCTGTGAGCCGCACGTCCAGGACCTCTGCCGGTTTCTCGTCTCGCTGGGCGCTCAGATCGAGGGGATCGAGTCCAACGTCCTCCGCATCCGCGGCGTTCACTCGCTGAGCGGCGGCCAGTGGCGGATCGGGCCCGACCACATCGAGGTGGCGAGTTTCATCGGGCTGGCGGCGATGACCTCGAGCGCGATCACGATCGAGGACGCCGAGCCGAAGGACCTGATCTCGATCCTGCCGGCGTTCGCACGTCTCGGAGTGCGCACCGAGGTCGAAGGGACCTCGGTCCACGTGCCCGCGCAGCAGCAGCTGATCGTCGAGGACGACCTCGGCGGCCACATCCCCAAGATCGAGGACGGCCCCTGGCCGGCGTTCCCGGCCGACCTCACGTCGATCGCGCTGACCGTCGCCACACAGGCGTTCGGCACCGTGCTCATCTTCGAGAAGATGTTCGAGAGCCGCCTCTTCTTCGTCGACAAGCTCGTGGGGATGGGAGCGAGGATCATCCTCTGCGACCCCCACCGGGCGGTGGTCACCGGACCGGCGACGCTGCTCGGACAGCGGATGGAGAGCCCCGACATCCGGGCCGGAATGGCGATGCTCCTCGCGGGCCTCTGCGCGGAGGGTCAGTCCACGATCGGCGCCGCCCACCAGATCGACAAGGGCTACGAGCGCATCGACGAGCGGCTGCGCTCGATCGGAGCGCAGATCGAGCGCGCCGAGACGTAGCCGCGGGATACCCTGGTCCGCGAATGGCGACCAGCAGCCGAGCGGAGCGTCTGCGAGTCGAGGTGACCGTGGCCGGGAGCGGCCGAGCGAACGTCGACACGGGCTTCCCGGTGCTCGACCGGCTGCTGACGCTCCTGGCCGAGTACGCCCGCTTCGATCTCGTCGTCGCGCTTGCCCCGGGGGAGACCGCGGCCGACGCGGTCGAGGCGGCGCTGGCGCTGGGCGAGGCGCTCTCTCCCCGCCTGCGCGAGCCGGGCGTCCGCGGCTACGGGTCCGGCGTGCTCCCCGTCGACGAGGCGCTCGCGCACGTCGTGATCGAGGTCTCCGACCGGCCCCTGCTCGCCACGAACGTCGATCTCTCCGACGCCCGGGTCGGCGGCCTCGGCACCGACCTCGTCACCGACTTCCTCCGTCGATTCGCCGAGGGAGCCGGCGTGACGCTCCACGTCAGGCTGATCGCCGGCGACGACGCGCAGCATGCGCTCGAGGCGATGTTCAAGGCGCTCGGCGTCGCCCTCGCCAGCGCCTGCCGGCCGCCGCGAAGCTGAGCGGAAGGGAGTCGCGTGTCCGAGAAAGCGGCAGTTCGCACCGAGGGCGCTCCGGGGCCGTTCCAGGGGGCGCCGTATTCGCAGGCGATCAGGGCCGGCGGCCTCGTCTTCGTGTCCGGTCAGCTTGCGCTCACGCCGGGCGGCCACGAGCTCGTCGGCGACGGGATCGCGGAGCAGACCGAGCAGGTGTTCGCCAATCTTCGTGCGATCCTGGCGGCGGCGGGCAGCGGGCTCGACCGGATCGTGAAGACGACCGTCTACCTCCGGAGCCTCGACGACTTCCAGGAGATGAACGAGGTCTACCGGAAGCACGTCGGCGACGTTCCGCCCGCGCGGGCGACGCTCGAGGTGTCGGCGCTGCCGTCGGGCGCGCTCGTCGAGATCGACGCGATTGCCCTCGCCTGAGTCGATCGCCGACGAGCTCGGCCAGCTCGACCTTCCCCGTGGCGAGGGCGTCTACCTGGTCGGAGGGACCGTCCGCGACCTCCTGCTCGGCCGCGCCAACTTCGACGTCGACATCGCCGTCGAGGGAGACGCGCTCGCCTTCGCCCGGGGCCTCGGCGGCGAGGTCACCGCGCACGGGCGCTTCGGCACCGCCGCCGTCCGCTTCCCGGACGGACGCCGCATCGACGTGGTCACGGCCAGGCGCGAGACCTACCCTGCCCCCGCGGCGCTGCCGGACGTCGAGGCGGGGACGATCGAGGACGACCTCGCCCGGCGTGACTTCACGGTCAACGCGATGGCGGTCTCGCTGGGCGTCGACTTCGGGCGGCTGGTGGACCCCCACCGCGGCCGCGAGGACCTCGACGCGCGCGTGATCCGGGTGCTGCACCCACGGTCGTTCGTCGACGACCCGACACGGATCTTCCGCGCCGTCCGCTACGAGAGCCGGCTGGGATTCCGCATGGATTCGGAGACTGAGCGCCTGGCCCGCGAGGGGGTGGCCGGAACCGCCCTCCTCACCCCGGCGCGGATGCGAGAGGAGGTGGTCGCTCTCCTCTCGGAGCACGAGGCCGGGTGGGCCCTGGACCGGCTGGCCGAGCTCGCCGCTGTGCCGCAGCTCGAGCCCGGTCTGATCGACCGGCTCGATGCCCTCCGGGCAGAGCTCGACCCTGGCGCGCCGCTCTGGCGCCTGCGTCTCGCTGCGCTCGCCGCCGCCCATTCCGGTCTGGCCGAGAGGCTCTCGCTGCGGCGCCCGGACGCACGCGCGGTCGAGGACGCCGTCACCCTGGCGCCTCGGCTGGCCGAGGCGACCGACCCGGTCGCAATCGCCGACCTTGCAAGCCGTGCGCCGGAGGCCGCGCTGCTCGCGCTCGCGCACGGGGACACGCCGGCGCTGCGCAACTGGTTCACCAGGCTGCGCGACGTTCGGCTCGAGATCGGCGGCTCGGACCTCGCCGAGCTCGGCGTCCCGGAGTCGCCGAGGGTCGGGGAGATCCTGGAGGAGCTCAGGAGGCGGAAGCTGCGCGGCGAGCTCGACGGTCGCCAGGCGGAGCTCGACGCCGCGAGAGAGCTGATCGCGGATGGGTGAGCTCGACCTGATCCGCTGGGACGCGCCCGGCCCGTACGTCGTCGCCTTCTCGACCCGCCGCGGCGGCGTCAGCGAGGCGCCCTTCGACACCCTGAACCTCGGCCGCCTGACCGAGGACGACCCGGAGCACGTCATCGAGAACCGCCGCCGCCTGTGCGCGGAGGTGGGCACCGAGCCCGACGAGCTCAGGTTCGGCCGACAGGTGCACGGGGCTGTCGTCCGGCGCGCGGCCGGAACCGGCGAGCCGGGAGACGGCCTGTGGACCGACACCCGCGGAGAGGCGCTGCTCGTCTTCACCGCCGACTGCCTCTCTGTCGCGCTCGTGCGGACGAACGGTGGAACGCCGGCGGTCGCGGCGCTGCACGTCGGCTGGCGGGGCCTGCTCGCCGGAATCGTCGGAGCTGCGGTGTCCAGCCTCGGCGACGGGACCCTGTCGGCCGCAATCGGCCCCGGGATCGGCCCGTGCTGCTACGAGGTCGGCCCCGACGTCGCAGAGCCCTTCCGCAGGCGGTACGGCGGCGACGTCGTCCGCGGCGGTCGGCTGGATCTCTGGACGTCGGTCGAGCGTGCTCTCGGCGAGGCCGGGATCGCGGGCATCCACCGGACCGACCTCTGTACGGTCTGCGACCCCGCGCTCTTCTACTCCCACCGGCGCGATGCGGGGCGGACCGGCCGCCAGGGGATGATCGCCCTTGTCGCCTGAGCGGATCAGAGAGCGGTACGAGCGGCTGCGCGATGAGATCGGCCCGGGCGTGACGGTCGTCGCAGCGACCAAGTACGTGTCGGTGGAGGACATGATCGCTCTCTCGGAAGCGGGGGTCGAGGTCGTGGGCGAGAACCGCGCACAGGATCTCGAGGCCAAGCACGCGGTCTACGGCGGCGCCTTCCGCTGGCACTTCATCGGCCACCTCCAGAGTCGCAAGGCACGGATCGTCAACGGCATCTGCGAGCTCGTCCACTCCCTGGACTCGGAATCGGCCGCCAGACGGCTCGAGATCCCGGCGCTCGTCGAGGTCAACCTCTCCGGCGAGCCGACGAAGTCGGGCGTGCGCCCGGAAGAGCTCGACGCCTTCCTCGACCTCTACTCGGACGTCCGCGGCCTCATGACCATGCCGCCGCTCGCCCACGACCCGGAGGCGTCCCGCGCGTACTTCCGGCGGCTCCGGGAGCTCGCCGAGGGGCACGGCCTCGCCGAGCTCTCGATGGGGACGAGCCAGGACTACCGGGTCGCCGTGGAGGAGGGGGCGACGCTCGTCCGCGTGGGCTCCGCCCTCTGGGCGGAGTAGGCATCGCTCCTCGCGACGTCCGCCGGCATCGCTTGCCGACAGCCGGGGCGCGGGCCGTCGGGGGCGTTACCATTCCGGGCGCAATGGGCTTCGCCGACCTCTGGAGCCGCACGCTCGTGTACTTCGGGATCGCCGAGGAGGACGACTACTGGGACGAGGACGGCTACGCGACGAACGAGGAGCTGGAGCGCTCGTACGACGACCGGCCGAACGTGCGGAGGCTGCCCCGCCGCCGCCGCGGAGAGTTCGACGACTGGACGGACTCGGACCCGGCCGCGGCGAGCGCCGACGTGGCTCCGGCGCGGCCCCCGCGTCCCGCCCGCGAACCCGCTCCCGTCCGGCCGCGTCGTCTCGAGGCCGCCCCGAACCCGAATGTCAAGGTGCACCTGGTGCTGCCCCGCAGCTTCAACGACGCTCAGCAGATCGCCGACCGGTTCAAGGAAGGGATTCCGGTGATCCTCAACCTCCAGAGCTGCGACCAGGAGCTCTCGAAGCGCCTGATCGACTTCTCCAGCGGGCTCAGCTACGCGCTCAACGGCGGCATGCAGCGCGTCGCCGACAAGGTGTTCCTGCTCACCCCGCGAAACGTCGAAGTCTCCGCCGAGGAACGCGCACGGCTGCTCGAGCGGGGTGGCTTCTTCAACCAGGCTTGAGTCGCGTCGCAGGCCGGGCGAAGCCCGGCCGCTCGGTCGCCCTCCGGCGGGAACTGCCACTTCGAGGAGGACCCCGGTCGAGATTCGCCCCGGACGACATCTCGTAGGAACCCGACTGGGCAGGTCGAACTCGCAGTCGTGGGCGTACGTCTCGCCAACCTTGGGCTACTCGCGGACGCCGTCTCGACGCTCCAGAGCTTCGTGGACGTCTTCGTGGGTGTCTACGTTCTCGTCATCTTCGCGTACGTCCTGGCGTCGTTCGTCCGCCTGCCTTATTCCTTCAACCCGATCCTGCGGTTCCTGCACGACGTCTGCGAGCCCTACCTCCGGCTCTTCCGGCGGATCCTGCCCCCGCTCGGCCCGATCGACCTCTCGCCGTTCGTCGGCGTCCTCGTCCTGATCGGCGCCGACCAGATTGTCGTCCGGCTGCTGAACCAGCTGCACTGACCAGGAAGGAGAGAGCCATGTCGTACACACCGGTGGAGATCCGTCACGTGAAGCTCGGCCGCGGCTTGTTCGGCTACCGCCGACAGGCCGTCGACCGTCTGCTCGACGAGATCAGCGACAGCTTCGAGACCGTCTGGCGAGGGCGCGCCGACCATGCCGATCGCGTGGAGCTCCTCGAGGGGGAGCTCACGCGCTACCGGGAGCTCGAGGCGCTGCTGCGCGCGACTCTCGTCTCGGCGGAGCGGTCGGCGCACGAGCTGCGCGACCAGACGAAGCGCGAGGCAGAGTCGATCCTGGCCGAGGCCCACGCTGCCGCGCGGACGATCACGCGGGACGCCCGGGCCGAACGCGAGCGCCTCGTGCTCGAGGCTCGTCGTCTGCGAGTCCTGCTCCATGCCGCTCTCGACGCGCTGGACGAGGCCGAGGAAGATCCGCCGATTGCCGACGAAGGTCCTGAGACCCGGGCGGCCTAGAGCGCCGACCTATACTTGGCCATGTGGCGGAGTCGACGACACGCCTGTCTCTCCGTGTCTCGCCGGGAGCGTCCCGGAACGTGCTCGTGGGCCGGTACGGCTCCGGATGGAAGGTGCTGGTGAGCGCTCCGCCGGAACGCGGTCGGGCAAACGATGCCGTCGTCAGGCTCCTGGCGAGGCGGCTGCGGGTGCCCCGCACGTCGCTGTCCGTCGTCTCCGGGCGAAGCGGACGTGACAAGGTCGTCGAGCTGAAAGGCCTCGACGAGGCCGAGGCCGTGCGGAGACTGGAGGAACGGTGAACGCCGTCGACGTCGAGCGGTTCCGGGCCCGCCTCCTCGAGGAGCGGCGGCATGTCGTCGACGCGATCGACAACATCCACTCCGAGAATCCGGGCTCGCTCGGCGACGAGACGGACGAGCCGCTGTTCCAGGACAACCATCTCGGCGACGTCGCCACCGCAACCTTCGATCGCGAGATGGCGAGCACCCTGGAGGACAATTCGACCCACGTGCTCGGCGAGATCGACGGGGCGCTCGAGCGGATCGACGCGGGCACCTTCGGGACGTGCCAGGCTTGCGGCAAGCCGATCGACGAGGAGCGCCTGGAGGCGCTGCCCTGGGCGACCCTGTGCATCGAGGACAAGCGAAAGCAGGAACGGGGCTGATCGAGCCCGCCCGCAAGCAGGAGTTCCGCCCGGGTTCGCGTTCGGACGGTCTCGCCCCGATCTCGGTTGCCGCCCGCTCGCTGGCCGCCCGCCCGCGGCACTGGGCGGCCCTCGGCACGATCGCGGCCGCGGCGATGGTCGCGGACCAGTTGACGAAGCACGTCGTCGCCTCGCAGCTCTGGCTCGACGAGAACGTCAAGGTGATCGGCCCGTTCTCGATCCACCACGTCCAGAACTCGGGGATCGCGTTCGGGCTGTTCGCCCAGGCGACCGGAATGGTGATCGTGCTCACCCTCGTCGCGATCGGCTGGATGATCGTCTACTTCTCCCGCTCGGGAGCGCGCCACCCGCTGCTCCCGGTCGCCGTCGGGCTGCTGATCGGCGGCAGCGTCTCGAACCTCGCCGACAGGATCCGCCTCGGCCACGTGACGGACTTCCTCGACCTGCGGTACTGGCCGGCGTTCAACCTCGCAGACAGCTTCATCGTGATCGGGGTCGCGATCCTCCTCGCTGCGCTCGTCTCGGCCGACCGCGCCCCTCGGCGCACGCGTGGCCTCGACCCGGCACGCCGTTCCTGAGACCGCCGCGGGCGAGCGGCTCGACCGCTTCGTCGCCACGATTCCCGGCGTCCGGTCGCGTGCGGCCGCCGAGCGGCTGCTGGCGGGCGGCGACGTTCTCGTCGACGGCGTCGCCCGCCCGAAGAGCCACCGGCTCGAGGGCGGGGAGGAGGTGGTCGTCGACCTCGACGGCGCTCCGGCTGCTCCTCCTGCGCCGGCGCCGGAGCTCAGGGTCGCCTACGAGGACGAGCACCTGCTCGTGGTGGACAAGCCGGCGCGGCTCGTCGTCCACCCGGCCGCAGGGCATGCCTCGGGAACGCTCGTCCAGGCGCTCGCCGGGCGCAGCGCCGGCGGAGACCCGGAGCGGCCGGGAATCGTTCACCGGCTCGACCGCGACACCTCGGGCCTGCTCGTCGTCGCCCGGACAGAGCAGGCGTACGAGGGACTGCGCACCCTGGTGCGGCGGCATGCGCTCGAGCGCGAGTACCTGGCTCTCGTGCGCGGGCGGCCGCGCTCGCGTGCGGGGCGAATCGAGGCTCCGATCGGTCGGGACCGCCGCGACCCGACCCGCCGCTCGCTCGACACCGATTCTCCGAAGGACGCGGTCACCCATTTCGAGCTGATCGAGCTGTTCGACGAGCATGCGCTGCTGCGCGTGCGCCTCGAGACCGGCCGCACGCACCAGATCCGCGTACACCTGGCCGCGATCGGCCTCCCGGTTGTGGGCGACCCCGTCTACGGGGCGCCGGAACCGGGGCTGGGACGCCAGTTCCTCCACGCGGCGCGGCTCGCGTTCACGCACCCGGTGACGGGCGTGCAGATCGAGGTGGTGTCGCCGCTCCCGGCCGACCTGACCGCTGCCCTGGAGCGGGTGCGCTGAGGACCTTCGCAGCGTTTCGGCGGCGCTGGGATCCTCCGCGCGACGGGGAACGCCACCCGGCGATCGAGGAGTTCGTCGAGACGAAGCTCGCCCGCTACGCGGACGACCGCGACGCGCCGGGTCGCGACGGCACATCGAGATTGTCGCCGCTGATCGCCTCCGGGGAGGTGACGATCGCGGACTGTTCCGCGGCCGCGCTCGCCGCTCCGGCGAGCCGCGGGCGAGAGAGGTGGCTGGACGAGCTCTGCTGGCACGAGTGGTTCGACTACGTCAAGGAGAGCGGGCTCGACCGGCCGCGGCTCGAGCCGCGCTGGGATCCGCCGGGCGAGCGGTTCGAGCGCTGGCGCGCGGGGCAAACCGGCTTCGCGCTGGTCGACGCGGGCATGCGCGAGCTACGCGCGACCGGCTGGATGCACAACCGGGCCCGGATGGTGACCGCGAGCTTTCTCGTCAAGCATCTCCACGTCGACTGGCGCCTCGGCGAGGCGTGGTTCGCCGAGCTGCTCGTCGACTACGACCCGGCGCAGAACGAGGGGAACTGGCAGTGGGTCGCCGGAACCGGAATCGACGCGCAGCCGTGGTTCCGGGTCCTCAACCCGGAACGGCAACGCGAGCGCTTCGACCGTGACGGCGCCTACTGCTCGCGCTGGGAGGGGGACGGCTATACCGATCCGATGATCGACCTGGCTGCCGAGGCGGCCGTTGCCGGGGAGCGCTACCGTGCGGCTGCGGCTAGCATGTAGCCGCTCCGTCCCACCGACCCGGCGGCACACCCGGGCGGCGGTGCTCTGCCGCGCTGGTGAGAGAACCACCGCGGCGAGTTCCGTTCGGGCCCACCGGTGATCGCAATCGAAACCGAAAGGGGAACACGCAACGTGGCTGTCGTCTCCATGCGAGAGCTTCTGGAGGCCGGGGTCCATTTCGGCCACCAGACCCGCCGCTGGAACCCGAAGATGCGCCGGTTCATCTTCACCGAGCGCGGCGGGATCTACATCATCGACCTCCAGCAGACCTCGCAGCTGCTCGAGGACGCCTACGACTTCGTCAAGAACCTCGCCGCACGGGGAGGATCGGTGCTCTTCGTCGGGACGAAGAAGCAGGCCCAGGATGCGGTCGAGGAGCAGGCCAGGCGCGTCGGGATGCCGTACGTCAACCACCGCTGGCTCGGCGGGCTGCTCACGAACTGGCGCACGATCTCCGACCGGATCGACCGGCTCCACGACCTGCGCCGCCTGCGGGAGGAGGGCCAGCTCGAGCTGCTGCCGCCGAAGGAGCGGATCGCCATGCTCGGAGAGCTGGAGAAGCTGGAGGCGAACCTCGGCGGCGTCGCCGACATGAAGCGGCAGCCCGACGCGATGTTCGTCCTCGACCTGCGCAAGGAGGCGCTCGCGGTGCGCGAGGGTCGCCGCCTGGGGATGCCGATCATCGCCCTCGTCGACACGAACTGCGATCCGGACGAGGCCGAGTACGTGATCCCGGGCAACGACGACGCGATCCGGTCGTGCAGCCTGATCACACGGGTGGTCGCGGACGCGATCGCCGAGGGCAGGCAGAAGGTCAGCCCCGCCGAGATGACCAAGAGCGAGCCTGTCGACGAACCGGCCGAAGAGCCCGCGGAGACGGTGGGAGCTGGGCAGCCGGTGACCGAGCCGGCTGCCGCGGACCAGACAGCGCCGGCTGCTACCGACTCATGACCGTGATCTCCGCAAGCCTCGTAAAGGAGCTCCGCGACAAGACCGGCGCAGGGATGATGGACTGCAAGCGCGCGCTCGAGGAGACGAACGGCGACCTCGAGGCAGCCGTCGTGCTGCTGCGCGAGAAGGGCATGGCGAGCGCCGCCAAGCGGGCGGGTCGCGAGACGGGCGAGGGCAAGGTCGGCTACCGCATCGCAGACGACGGCAGCCGCGGCACGATGGTGGCCGTCGGCTGTGAGACCGAGCCGGTCTCGAACAACGACGAGTTCCTCGCCTTCGCGGAGGACGTGCTCGACGCCGTCGATGCGCACGGGCCAGGCGCCGAAGCGGAGCTGGAGGAGTCGCGCGTACAGCTCGCCGGAAAGCTCGGCGAGAACGTCGTGGTCGTCGGCACCGCCCGCTTCGAGCGGGTCGACGGCGGCGTTGTCGCCGCGTACGCGCACCCGCCGGCGAACAGGATCGGCGTTCTCGTCCAGCTGCGCGGTGGCGACGCGGACCTGGGCCGGAAAGTCGCGATGCACGTCGCCGCCTCTCCGTCGACGCAGTGGATCGGACGCGACGACGTGCCCGAGGAGACCGTCACCGGCGAGCGCGAGATCTACGCGAACTCGGACGAAGTGCAGTCGAAGCCGGAGCAGGCGCGTGAGAAGATCGTCGAAGGCATGCTGAACAAGCGGTTCTTCGCCCAGACGGTCTTGACCGATCAGGAATGGATCCACGACGGGTCGAAGACCGTCGGGCAGGCGCTGCAGGAGGCAGGGGCCGAGGTTCTCGAGTTCGAGCGCTTCCAGCTCGGATGAGTGTCAGCACCCAGGCGAGCCGGACGACGGCCGAAGCGGGCCAGACCGGCATCCAGCGCGTCCTCCTGAAGCTCTCCGGCGAGGCGCTGATGGGCGACCGCGCCTTCGGGATCGACCAGGAGCGGGTCGAGTCGCTCGCGCAGGAGATCGTCTCCGTCCAGCAGGAGGGGTTCGAGATCGCCCTCGTCATCGGCGCCGGCAACTTCGTGCGCGGAATGGAGGCAGCCGCCGCCGGGATGGACCGCGCGACCGCCGACTATGCCGGCATGCTCGCCACCGTCCTGAACTCACTGTCGGTGCAGGATGCTCTCGAGCGCCACGGCGCGCAGACGCGCGTCCTCTCCGCGATCACCGTCGCCGAGGTCGCAGAGCCGTACATCCGTCGACGCGCGATCCGCCACCTCGAGAAGGGGCGTGTCGTCATCTTCGCCGCCGGGACCGGCAACCCGTTCTTCACGACCGACACGGCGGCCGCGCTGCGCGCGCTCGAGATCGGGGCCGAGGCGATCCTGATGGCGAAGAACCGGGTCCGCGGCGTCTTCGACGGCGATCCGCGGCAGGACCCCGAGGCCGAGTTCCTGCCGGAGCTGACGCACCTCGAGGCGATCGAGCGCGGCCTGAAGGTGATGGACACGACCGCGCTGTCGCTCTGCATGGAGAACGGTCTGCCGATCCACGTGTTCGAGCTCGCCGAGGGCAACATCAGTCGCATCGTCTCGGGCGAGCGCGTAGGAACGCTCATTTCCACACCGAGGGCTGGAGGCGACCTCGGCAAAGCCGCCGCCGCCCGGCCCGACAACCAGGGAGCCGCCCGATGATGGACGACCTGATCCAGGACGCCGTCCGCCGCATGGACAAGTCCGTCGAGACGACGCAGCACGAGTTCAACAGCATTCGCACCGGTCGTGCGTCGGCCGCCCTGCTCGACCATGTCCAGGTCGACTACTACGGAACCGCAACGCCGCTGAATCAGCTCGCGACGATCAACGTGCCGGAGCCGCGGATGCTCACCGTGCAGCCGTTCGACCCGACTTCGCTGAAGACGATCGAGAAGTCGATCATGGAGTCTGATCTCGGCCTGACGCCGTCGAACGACGGGAAGATCATCCGTCTGCCGATCCCACAGCTGACGGAGGAACGGCGAAAGGACCTGGTCAAGGTCGTCCGCCAGCGCGCGGAGGACGGTCGCGTCGCCGTCCGGAACGTCCGGCGCGACGTGATGAAGCACCTCGAGGAGCTCGTCCGGAACGGGGAGGTGGGGGACGACGACGAGCGGCGGGCGGAAGAGCGCGTGCAGAAGCTGACCGACGACCACGTGCACAAGATCGACGAGCTGCTGAAGCGCAAGGAATCCGAGATCCTCGAAGTCTAGAAATGCCGAAAATGCTGCGCATTTCCGGCATGGAGAGCATTCCGGCGTGAACCTGTTGACGAGAATCACGAGCCGATTCGGCGACCAGTCCGACCATTCCGACCGGGCCGAGCTGGCAAAGGCCGTCGCGATCATCATGGACGGCAGCGGACGCTGGGCGGCGAAGCGCCGTCTCCCCGTCGCCGAGGGGCATCGCGCCGGATCGCGTGCGCTGCGTCCGGTCGTCGAGACGGCGATCGACCTCGGGATCGAGTCGCTCGCCGTCTACGCCTTCTCGACCGAGAACTGGACGCGCTCGGAGGAAGAGGTTCGCGCGCTGATGGACATCTTCGCCGAGACGATCGAGCGCGAGCTGCCCGACCTCGTCGAGCAGGGCGTGCGAGTGCGTTTCATCGGGCGACAGGACCGGGCGCCGGACGACCTGTGCACCCGCATGGCCAAGCTCGAGCGGGAGACTCGACGCAACGACCGCCTCGATCTCTGGATCGCGTTCGACTACGGGGGGAGGGCCGAGCTCGTCGAGGCGGCGCGTCGGCTCGTCGCCGCCGGCGTCGACCCCGAGGACGTCGACGAGAACACGTTCGCCGCCCAGCTGTACGCGCCGTCGATGCCGGATCCCGATCTCCTGATCCGCACGTCTGGGGAGCTCCGGATCTCGAACTTCCTCCTGTGGCAGCTGGCGTACTCCGAGCTCGTCTTCGTCGAGACGCTCTGGCCCGACTTCGGCCCCAAGCACCTGCGGGACGCGCTCCGTGTGTACGCACGCCGCAAGCGGCGCTTCGGCGGGCGCTAGCGCGCCGTTCCTGCACAAGATGCGCAGGCAGTCATGAGCAATCTCGCGTCCCGGCTCGTCGTCGTCGCGATCGGCCTGCCGCTCGTCCTCGGAGTCGTGTGGCTCGGCGGCTGGTGGTTGTGTGTGCTGGCGATCGTGGTCGGACTGCTCGCCCTGCACGAGTTCTACGCCATGACACGCTCACTGCGTCCGATCGTGATCGCGGGCTACCTCGGTCTCGTCCTGACGCTGGTGGCCGCCCAGGACGGGGGTGCGGTGTGGGTCGTCGGAGGTCTGTTCGCGACCGTCGGGCTCGCGTTCATGCTCAAGGGCTTCGCCGACACGAAGCAGTCGGCGACCGTCGCCGTCGGCGGAACGGTGCTCGGCGTGCTCTGGATCGGGCTCGGGCTCGTCGCGCTGCTCGCACTCCGGGCGCTGCCCGAGCACGGGCGGCTCGCCGCCTTTACCGTCCTGATCGCCGTCTGGGCGGGTGACACCCTCGCGTACGTCTTCGGCCGCCTGGTCGGCCGGCACAAGCTCGCGCCGACCATCTCGCCGGCCAAGACGTGGGAGGGATTCGTCGGCGGTACCGCGGCGACGATCTTCGCGACGTTCGTCGCCCTCTACCCCGACCGCGACGAGTTCCTCTCGATCGGCCAGGCGCTGCTGCTCGGTGCCGCGCTCGCCGTCGCCGCGCCTCTCGGCGACCTCTTCGAGTCGCTGCTCAAGCGGGACATGGGAGTGAAGGACAGCGGTCGCCTGCTCGCGGGGCACGGCGGCGTCCTCGATCGAATCGACGCGCAGCTGTTCGCGGCGGTGGCCGGCTTCTACGTCATCCTCGCCTTCGGGAAGGTGTAGAGGGCCGCGTGCACCGCCGTCCTTCCCCGCCTCAGTTCACCAGTCCTTTCGAGACGTGGACGGAACGGCGGTCGCCGAGGTGCTCCCCGCCTCCTCCCCGCTGCGATCGTATCGTCGGAATCCGCACGCAGGGGTTCCACGAAGATGACGGAAGAGTGAATCGCATGAGCGTGGTCATACTGTTCGGGTGAGCAGAAGGGTCGCCCTCATCGGCGCCACCGGCTCGATCGGCCGGCAGGCCCTCGAGATCGTCGACGCGCATCCCGAGCTCGAGCTCGTCGCCGCCGCATCCGGCTCGACACCGGTCGACGGCCTCGCGCCCCTGACGCAGGTCGGCGGTGACCTGACGGAGCTCCTCGAACGGGCAGAGCCGGACGTCGTGCTCAACGCGGTCGTCGGCTTCGCCGGGCTCCCGGTCACGCTCTGGGCGCTCGAGCAGGGCGTCGACCTCGCGCTTGCGAACAAGGAGAGCCTGGTCGCCGCCGGCGCGCTGGCGCTGGCGGCACGGGAGCGGGGAGGAGGGAGGCTCCTCCCTGTCGACAGCGAGCACAGCGCCGCCTTCCAGCTCCAGGAAGGGTGGACGAGGGAGAGCATCCACTCGCTGGTCCTCACCGCCTCGGGCGGCCCGTTCCGCGGACGCACCCGTGACGAGCTGGCCGACGTCACCCCGGAAGAGGCCCTGGCCCACCCGACCTGGAGCATGGGCCCGAAGATCACCGTCGACTCGGCGACGCTCGCGAACAAGGGGCTCGAGCTGATCGAGGCGCACTTCCTCTTCGACCTGCCCTACGAGCAGATCGAGGTCGTCGTCCACCCGACCTCGGTCGTCCACGCGCTCGTCCGCTTCCGGGACGGAGCGTCGCTCGCTCACCTGGGGTATCCGGACATGCGGGTGCCGATCTCCTTCGCCCTCACGTACCCCGACCGGGCCGCCACCTCCGTGACGCCGCTCGACCTGGCATCGGGGCTGACCCTGGAGTTCGAGGCTCCCGACGTGGAGTCGTTCCCGCTCCTTCGCCTGGCGCGGGACGCGGGCGAGCGCGGCGGGACCTACCCCTGCGCCTACAACGCGGCGAACGAGGTCGCCGTCGCGGCCTTCCTCGACGGGCTGCTCCCCTTCCTGGGGATCGCAGACGCGGTCGAGGAGACGCTGGCCACCGTGGAAGGTTCTCCGGCGAACGATCTGGACGAGCTGATCGAGGCGGACGCCGAAGCCAGACGTGTCGCCGGCGACCGGCTGAAGGTGATCGCATGAGCGTCCTCGTCGCGATCGTCGGACTCGCGTTCCTGATCCTGATCCACGAGGCGGGCCACTTCTTCGCCGCGATCTCGGTCGGGATGCGGCCGCGGCGGTTCTACCTCGGCTTTCCGCCGGCCGCTGCGAAGGTGAACCGGAACGGAATCGAGTACGGGGTCGGTGTGATTCCGCTCGGCGGCTACGTGAAGATCCCGGGGATGCACCGTCCGGCGGCGTCGGACGTCGACGTGCACTTCGGTCGTGCGCTGCAGCAGCGTCCCGAGCTCGCTGGCCCGCTGCAGCGACTCAAGCGCGCCCTCGACGCCGGGGACGACGCGGCTGCGGACGCGGCGGTGGAGGAGCTGATGCACCTCGGCGGCGATCCGCCTCCGCCCGAACTCACGCGGGGGGTCCAGGAGGTCCTCGACGGGCTCTCGCCGCAGGCGTACTGGCGCCAGGGCACCTGGCGGCGGATCTTCGTCATCCTCGCCGGGCCGGCGACGAACTTCCTGCTCGCGGTCGCGCTCTTTGCGATCCTCTTCGTCGCCGGCGGCGGAAAGGCGACGAACACGGTCGGGAGCGTGCTGCCCGGCAAGCCCGCGGCCGCGATCGGCCTGAAGCCGGGTGACGAGATCGTCACGGTCGACGGCCTCGTTGTCGGGCCGCGGGACATCTCGAGGGAGATCTCGGGGTCGAAGGGCAAGCCTGTGACGGTGATGGTGCTGCGCGGGCAACGGTACGTGACCCTGTCGCCCGCCCGGCCCCAGATGATCGACGGCGCGTACCGGCTCGGCTTCGTCCTTCGGGGAGAGAAGCTCGGCCTCGCGGCGTCCGCCTGGCAGTCGCTCAAGCTGACCGGCGTCGTCACGAAGGAGATCGGCAAGTCCCTCGGCCGACTCGTGCACGGACAGGGCCGTAAGGACATCTCCAGCCCGGTCGGCATCACGCAGACGCTCGACCGCAGCGCGAGCCAGGGGGTTCAGCAGTACCTGTGGGTGCTCGGGCTGATCAGTCTCTCCCTCGCGCTCATGAACATGCTCCCACTCCTCCCGCTGGACGGCGGCCACATCGCGTTCTCGATCGTCGAGGGCATCCGCGGCCGCGCCGTCGCCAGGGAGGTGTACGAACGGGTATCGGTGGTCGGGATCGCTCTCGTCCTCTTCCTCTTCGTGATCGGGATCTCCAACGACGTCGGCCGTCTCGGCGGCGGCTAGGGAGCCGCGGGAAATCCGGCCGCTTCGCGGCCATGACGATTTCCCGCGGATTCACAACCAGAAGGCGTCGTGGGCGCGACCGCCATGCCGGTCGCCGCGAGGGACCCTGACTAGAATCGTCGCAATGGCCAGCGAACGGCAAATTCGCGTTGGAGGCGTCGTCATCGGCGGGGGCGCTCCCGTCGTCGTGCAGTCGATGACGCTGACGAAGACGCACGACGTCGAGGCGACGACCGCCCAGATCGCCGCCCTCGCCTCCGCCGGCTGCGAGATCGTCCGGGTCGCGGTCCCGAAGAGCGAGGATGCCGAGGCGCTGCCGCGGATCGTCCGCCTCTCGCCGATCCCCGTGATCGCCGACATCCACTTCAACGCCTCGCTCGCGCTGAGGGCGATCGAGGGCGGTGTCGCGGCAGTCCGGATCAATCCGGGCAACATCGGCGGGCCCGACAAGGTGGAGCTGGTCGTGAAGGCGGCGAAGAAGGCAGGCATCCCGATGCGGATCGGTGCGAACTCCGGCTCGTTGCCGAAGCACCTCGAGGACGTCGCCCGGCGCGACCAGGCCGAGGCACTCGTGGCCGCGGCGATCGAGGAGGTCGAGCTGCTCGAGCAGCTCGACTTCCAGGACTTCAAGATCTCCGTGAAGTCGAGCCACGTGCCGACGATGATCCGCGCCTACCGGATGCTCTCCGAGAAGGTGCCCTACCCGCTCCACCTCGGCGTGACCGAGGCCGGCACGCCGTTCGCCGGATCGATCAAGAGCGCAGTCGGGATGGGCGCGCTGCTCGTGGACGGGATCGGCGACACCATCCGCGTGTCGCTGACCGCGGATCCGGTCGAGGAGGTCAAGACGGGCTTCGAGATCCTGAAGACACTGGGCCTGAGGGAGCGCGGGCCGATCATGATCGCCTGCCCCTCGTGCGGGCGCGACAACGTCGGCGTCCAGACCCTGGCCGAAGAGGTCGAGGAGCGGCTGCGCACCTACGCTCAGCATTTCGAGGTGGCGGTGCTCGGGTGTGCCGTCAACGGCCCGGGCGAGGCGGGCGACGCCGACTTCGGCATCGCCGGTGGTCGCGACGTCGGGTTCGTATACGCGCACGGCCGCGTGCTGAAGAAGGTGTCCTCGGACATCCTGATCGACGAGCTCTTCTTCGAGATCGACAAGTGGATTGACGACGGCATGCAGCGCCCCAAGCGGCTGAAGATGGCCAAGCCCGCGGCGCTCGCCATGGCCGAGGCTTCGCTGATCCCGCTCAACGACTAGGCTGCAATCGTTGGCAGCCCGGGCATCACAGCTCTTCCTTCCGACGCTGCGCGAGGATCCGGCCGACGCCGAGGCGGTCAGCCACAGGCTGCTCGTCCGGGGCGGCTTCGTGCGGCAGCTCTCCGCCGGCGTGTGGTCGTACCTGCCGCTCGGCTGGCGCATCCATCGCAAGGTCGAGCAGATCATCCGCGAGGAGATGGACGCGATCGGAGGGCAGGAGTGGCTGTGCCCGGTGCTGACGCCCGCGGAGCTCTGGGAGCAGAGCGGCCGGGCCTCCATCCCCGAGATCTTCCGCCTGACCGACCGGCAGGGCCGACGCTTCATCCTGCCCCTGACCCACGAGGAGACATTCACGTTTCACGCGCGCGAGATCCGCTCGTACCGGGAGCTGCCGCAGCTCTGGTACCACTTCTCGATCAAGGATCGCGACGAGGCTCGGCCGCGGGGCGGGCTCCTGCGCGTCCGCGAGTTCATCATGAAGGACGCGTACTCGTTCGACCGCGACGAGGAGGGCCTTGCCCGTTCCTTCGAGGCGAACCGCGCCGCGTACTTCCGGATCTTCGAGCGCTGCGGCCTCGAGGTGCACGCGGTCGAGGCGGAGAGCGGGATGATGGGTGGGAAGGAGAGCTTCGACTTCCTCGCTCCCTCCGGATCGGGTGAGAACACGCTCGTCACCTGCGAGCGGGGCGACTACGCGGCCGACCTGGAGATCGCCCGCGGAGTCCCGCGCGCCCCGGAGTTTCCCGAGCCGCTCGACGCGCCGGCCGAGGTGGAGACGCCGGGCGTGGCGACGTGCGAGGCGCTGGCCGAGTTCCTTGGCATCGACGTCGGCGCCACCTCGAAGGCGATGCCGGTTGCGAAGCCGGACGGCACGGTCGTGCTCGCGCTCGTCCGGGGCGACGACCGGCTGAGCGAGGCGAAGCTGCTCACCGTCCTCTCGAGCCCGTTCGAGCCCGCCACCGACGAGCAGATCCTCGCCGCGTTCGGGGCCGGCGGGGGCTCGCTCGGCGCCGTCGGCGTCGAGATCGAGGTGATCGCCGACGAGATGCTGCGCGACGGCCAGTTCGTCGCCGGCGCAAACCGCGACGGCTACCACCTCCGTGGCGTCCAGGCGGGCCGTGACTACCAGCCTCGCTTCGCCGACATCCGCGAGGCCCGCGGGGGCGACGTCTGCCCTTCCTGCGGCGGCTCGCTGCGCTTCCAGACCGCGATCGAGGTCGGGCACATCTTCAAGTTCGGGACGCGCTACTCCGAGCCGCTCGGCGCGATGTTCCTCGACGAGGATGGACGGGAAAAGCCTCTGGTGGGCGGGAGTTACGGAATCGGCCCGGGACGGATAATCGCTGCAGTGATCGAACAACGACACGACGAGAACGGCATCGCAGGGTGGCCGAAGGCGATCGCGCCGTACCACGTCCATGTCGTCGCGCTGCCGGGCCTCGAGGAGCAGGCCGAGGCGGTCGCGGCCACCCTCGAAGCGGCGGGGTCGTCCGTGCTCCTCGACGACCGCGACCTCCGGGCAGGCGAGAAGTTCGCCGACGCCGACCTGATCGGCTGCCCGGTTCGGGTCACGGTCGGCAAGAAGACCCTCGAGGACGGGATGGTGGACGTCCGTGACCGCGCAACGGGTGAGGAACGCCGTGTCCCCGCACAGGAGGTGACCGTCTGATGCCACGCAAGCGACGCTTCAGCGAGGAGCCGTTCGGGCCGACGATCGAACGGCTGATGGACGAGACGGGTGAGACCTACCGGAGCCTGGCGGCGAAGACCGGACTGTCCGCGGGTTACCTCAACCACCTCGTGCACGGCAACAGGCCGGTGCCGTCGAACGGCGTGATCGACCGCCTCGCCGAGGCGCTCGGCGTCGAGTCGGAGCACTTCCGGGAGTATCGCCTGCGGGTGATCACGGAACGGCTCGAGAAGCTGCCGGCGATGATCGACCGGCTGTACAAGCAGCTCAAGGAGTAGCGCCGGCGGAGAGATGTGGGCGGGCGGGACGCCACCGCGTCCCGCCGCCTGTTCCGCTACGGCTCGATGTTGTGGTTGTGGCGGAAGACGTTCTCCGGGTCGTACCGCCGCTTCAGCTCGACGAGGCGGTCGTAGTTCGGCCCGTAGGCGTTCCGGATCGCGTCTGCGCCCTGGTCGTCGCCGAGGTAGTTGAGCCAGCGCCGGTCGGCGAGGTGCTCCGCGAGGGCAGCGTGGCTCTCGCGGGTCCAGGCGATGTTCGCCTCGCTTTCGGCCGGATCCACCCAGACGGACGGGAGCAGGAGGTTCCAGCCCGCCTCGCGGTGCGGCACGGCCGTCGACTCGACCGGAATCCGGCACACCGCGCCGTGGAAGTGCTCGAACAGGATCGCGGTCATGGGCGACGGCACGGTCGCGAACCGCTCGAGCGCCGTCTCGATCAGGCCGTCGGGAATCCCGCTCGTGAAGCTCGAGAGCCAGTAGTTGAGCGAGCCGGCGGGATAGTTCGCGTCGAGAAGCGAGTTCATCACCGGGTACGGCATCGGCCCGACCTCGACGACGAGCGGCGATCCCCATTCCTTGAAGGGCGCGAGCTCGCGCTCCGCCTCGTCGGGGGTGCCGGTGTGGAAGACGACCATCGCAGCGAGCTTCACGCCCGAGCCGTCGGGGGCGTGGACGAGTCCGGCGAAGACCGTGAGGTCGTCGGACCCGGCCGCGGCGGCGTCCCGGTAGAAGCGCAGCATGTCGGCGGCGGCGTCGATCGGATGGGCGATGAGGCCGCCCGTGACCAGGTCGAGTGGATGCAGGCGGTATTTCAGGGACGCGGCGATGCCGAAGTTGCCGCCTCCGCCCCTGAGCGCCCAGAAGAGGTCGGCGTCCGAGTCCTCGTCGACCTCGAGGATGTCGCCGTCGGCGTTGACGAGCTCGACCGACAGCAGGTTGTCGGAGGCGAGGCCGTGCTTCGCCATCAGCCAGCCGAGCCCTCCGCCGAGCGTGAGGCCGGCGATTCCGGTGGTCGAGATCGCGCCGCCGGTCACGGCGAGCCCGTGGGCGGCGGCCTCCCGGTTCAGCTCTCGCCAGAGGACGCCGCCCTGCGCGCGCAGTGTGCGGTCGGCGGCATCGACATGGATTCCCCTCATCTGGGACAGGTCGATCATCAGCGCGTCGTCGGCGACGGCGCGACCGGCGACGTTGTGCCCGCCGCCGCGGACGCTGATCTCGAGGCCCGCCGCGCGTGCGAACCGCACCGCGTCGGCGACGTCGGCGGTCCCGTGGCAGCGGGCGATCAGCGCGGGCCGCCGGTCGATGAGGCCGTTGTGCACCTGCCTGGCGTCGTCGTAGCCCTCGTCTCCTGCCCGCAGCAGTGGACCGGAGAACCCCATTCGCAGCTCCTCGAGCCGCTCCTCCGCGATCACGACCGTCGTCATCCGTTACCTCCCGTCTTGGTTGCCGGATACTAGACGCGGCGCACGGGCCTTCTCTTCCCGCAGGTCGATCAGTCTCGCTATCCTCGTCCGCGTTACGGGGCGTGGCGCAGCCTGGTTAGCGCGCTAGTCTGGGGGACTAGAGGTCCCGAGTTC
>JBLMYA010000088.1:0-2864 GCA_050258035.1 Verrucomicrobiota bacterium | reverse complement strand
TGGCCGGTCAGCCGCGCCCCGAGGGGGAGGGCGAAGACCACGCTCAGGACCAGGAGCGGCTGCACCACGGCCAGGCGGCCGAGCCCCAGCGCCGCGGCCTGCGCGAAGAATCCGAACACGTCCGCCGCGATTCCCATGAGCCACACCGGGCGCTGGGCCATCCGGATGAGGAGGCTGGTGCTCGCTCCCTCCGACGGCTCGTCGAGTCCCGCCTTCTGTTGCAGCACCGTCCCCAGGGCGAACAGCAGGGCGGCGACCAGGGCGAGGACCACGTCCACGCCGTGATCATGACTGCCGGGCCGGTTAGGTTCCCATTCCCATGGAGGGGTCTCGTCCGCGCCGCGGTGCGCTCGACACGATCATCCTGCAGGCGAAGCGCGATCGCAAGCGGCTCGACTCGAACGCGGTCGGCCCGTTCAGCCTCACGGCGATCGGCATCGCGAGCGTCGTCGGCGGCGGGATCTTCGTCACCACCGGCGTCGCGGCCTCGCAGCACGCGGGCCCCGCCGTGGTCGTCTCATTCGTGTTCGCGGGCATCGTCGCCCTGGTCACGGCGCTCTGTTACGCGGAGCTCGCGTCGATGATCCCCGCCGCGGGCAGCACCTACTCGTACGTCTATGCCGCGTTCGGGGTGTTCCCCGCGTGGTTCATCGGCTGGGACCTGCTGCTCGAGTACCTGTTCGCGGCCTCCGCGGTCGCCGTCGGCTGGTCGGGATACGCAGTGAGCCTGCTGGACAGCGCCGGAATCCACGTCCCGGACTCGCTCGCCAACCCGCCGTTCGGCTCCGACGCGGGCGTCATCAACCTCCCGGCCGTGGTGATCGTGGCGGCGACGACCTTCCTGCTGGTAGTCGGCATGCGGCAGTCGGCGCGCGCCAACAACTCGATGGTCGTCCTCAAGATGTCAGTCCTCGTGCTGTTCGTCGCCGTCGGCGCCTTCCACATCACGACCTCCAACTGGCATCCGTTCCTGCCCGCGTCGACCGGCCACTTCGGCGATTTCGGGACCAGCGGGCTGCTCCAGGGGGCGGGCGTCGTGTTCTTCGCCTACGTCGGCTTCGACGCCGTCTCGACCGCGGCGGCCGAGGCGCGGAACCCCCAGCGGACCGTGCCCTTCGGCCTCATGGCGACGGTCCTGATCTCGACGGCGCTCTACGTCGCCATCGGCCTGGTCATGACCGGCATGGCGTCCTACAGGCACCTGGGAGTCGCCGACCCGCTCTCGCGGGCGATCGAGATCGGCGGCGGGAACGGGATGGAGTGGCTGACCACGCTCGTCGACGTGGGCGCCGTCGTGGGCCTCGCGTCGACGGTCCTGGTGACCTTCTACGGCCAGACACGGATCTTCATGCGGATGTCGTCCGACGGCATGCTGCCGCCGGCCTTCGGACGGGTCAGCGAGCGGTTCAAGACCCCCGAGACGTCCACGATCCTGTGCGGCATCGTCGGCGGCGCCGTCGCGGGGCTGACGCCGATCGAGGCTCTCAGCGACCTCGTCTCCATCGGGACCCTGTTCGCGTTCATACTCGTGTGCGCCGGCGTGATGGTGCTGCGGCGCCGCCGTCCGGACGTCGAGAGGGCGTTCCGGGTGCCCTACGTGCACGTCGTCGCAACGCTCGGGATCGTCTTCTCGCTGTTCCTGATGTTCACCCTGCCGATCGAGACGTTCTTCCGCCTCCTGATCTGGCTCGCGATCGGGCTGGTGATCTTCTTCACCTACGCCCGCAGCCACACGCGCGAGCGCTTTGCCGCCCTGGAGGCCGAGGCGGCGAAGCTGGACGCTCCGGGTGCCTAGGAGACGTCCAGTTCCCAGTGGTTGACGCGCAGGGGCCGATCGCGGAACTCGACCTCGGTCGCCTCGGTGAGGGTGAAGCCGTGCTTTCTGCAGAGCGCGTTCGAAGGCGCGTTCGTGGTGCCCGGGAACGCATGGATGCGGGCGTAGCGGGGATCGGAGCGCGCGCGGGAGATCAGCAGGCCCAGCGCCTCGCTCGCGATGCCGCGGCCCTGGAACTCCGGCAGCACCATCCAGCCCACCTCGTGGACCGCCGAGCCGCTCAGGCTCGACTCCCAGATGCCGATCGCGCCCACCGGCGGGGCCGAGGGGTCGGGCACGATGACGAAGTACCACTCGCCCCGGGCCACCGTCTCGACCCGCATGCGGTGCACGCGGTCGAGGTCACTCTGGTCAGCCGGGCCGCCGAGCTCGCGCATCACGTCTGGGTCGAGCTCCAGCGCCTCGGTCAACCAGCGGTGCTCGTCGGCGTAGGGACGGAGCTCCACCGGGCGCCCGTGAGGAGCTACACGCCTGCCTCGTCCAGAAATCCGACGATCTCCCGCGCGCAGCGCTCCGGGTCGTCCTCGAACACGAAGTGGCCGGCGCCCGGGATCAGGACCAGCTTCGAGCCGGGGATCTCCTTGTTGAACCGGTACGCGCCCGCGACGGGCGCGAAGGTGTCGTCCTCGCCCCAGAGGATCAGCGTCGGCACGCCGAGCTCCGCCAGGCGACCCTGGTAGGGCTCGAGCTTCTCGAAGTCGCCGGAGCGGTAGAGGGCGAGCTGCGCGCGCCGTCCCTCCTCGGTCTCGTAGGCCTTCCAGTAGTCGTCGATGGCCGCGTCCTCGAAGCCCGTTCCGGTCTGGCGAAGCATCGCCGCGAACCCGTCGCGGTCGAGCGCATCGACCACCTTCTCGCCGGCGCCCTCGGTCCGAAGCGCCTTCGCGAGCCCGTGCCACTTGCCGTCGGGGAAGAATCCGGTATTGCTGACCACGAGCGCGCCCACCGCGTCGGGGTGATCGCAGGCCCACCGCATCCCGATCAGCCCTCCCCAGTCGTGCACGACCAGCGATACGCGCTCCAGGCCCGCCTC
>JBLMYA010000087.1:0-49940 GCA_050258035.1 Verrucomicrobiota bacterium | reverse complement strand
GAGCGTGTCTTCACGCTCTGGGCCCGCGAGCACGGCGAGCCCGGCAGGGGCGAGGAGGGCCCGGGTCAACGTTTCCTCGTCCGGGAACTCGTAGGCCCAGGTCGTGTCGAACGCGGTCTGGGGAGTGAGGCCTGCCTTTGTGGCGAGCTCTTCGAGGGCTCCGGGCCGGGAGAGGTCGGGGTCGGGTGGCGCGTCCGGAGGCCGTGGGGGGAAGAACGGTCTCGCGATCGCCTTCATCGCCTCGAGATCGCAGTGCTCGTGGGCGCCCCACACCTGGATCACGATCGCCGCGCCCGGCCTGGCGGCGCGGCCGGCCTCACGTAGGGCTCCGACGAAGTCGTTGGCGAAGAAGAATGCGTTGAAGCCGGTGACGAGGTCGAAGCAGGCGTCGGGATAGGGAAGCTCTTCCATGTCGCCGACCTGGAGGTCGGCGTGGGGGAGGCGCCGTCGTGCAAGCTCGATCAACGACTCGGAGGCGTCGATTCCGAACGGATCGCCGCCGCGCTCGGCAACGAGGCGGAGGAAGGCGCCGGCGCCGCAGGCGACGTCGAGGACGCGCTGTCCGGGCTCGAGCTCAACGTGTCGAAGAGCCCCTTCGTAGGTGGGGATCTGCTGGTCCTCGCTCAGCGCCCAGTCCTCGGGACGCGCGCCCCAGAGTGGCCCCCAGCGGCTCGCGCTGCTCGACGTTGCCGGTGTCGATCGGATCGTCATTGCCGCTCCTTCGGGTAGGCTATGTTTCGTAGCCATTAAAGCTATGCACCGTAGTTTCGTCAACGACAACGAGCTCACGCTCTTCTCCTACGAGATTCTCGGGCTCGTCGGGCGCTCCGGCGCGGGAGCTCATGATCTCCTCCGCCTCGCGCAGCGAGGGCGCATGCTTGCCTGGGCGGGGGAGAGCCAGTACTACGTCGAGCCCAAGCGGCTCGCGAAGCTGGGCTATCTGGCTGCGCGCAAGGAGCCGGGCAAGACCCGTGAGCGCACGGTCTACACCCTCACCGCCAAGGGCAGACGCGCCCTCGCCCGGTACGCGCGCACGGCCGTCACGTTCACCCCGCTGAAGAGCGACGCGCTCCTGCGCCTCCTGATCTGCGACCTCGTCGGCGAAGAGGTCACCCGGGAGAGCCTGGCCACGCTCCGCGACGACATCGCCGACCTTCAGCGCCGCCTCGACGCCGCCCAGCAGTCCGCCGCGACCCTTCCGCACCGCGAGAAGTACCTCCTGATCGTCAACAGCTTCCTGCGCGAACTGCTGCAGCTGCATCTCGATCTCGTGGACGAAGTCGAACGCGGGCTCGCTGCGCCCGCCGAAGACCTCGAGAAGGGGAGAGGACCGCTCTCCGGCTAGGCGAGGCCCAGCTCGGCGGCGAGCCAGCGGGCTTGTCGCTCGCGCTCGGACTCGTATCCAGCCGTTCCGTCCTGGAGCTCGGCGAGCCGTGCACTGGCGAATGCAGCGAACTGGGGCGAGTGCTCGGCGGTTCCTTCCGCGTCCGCGGCGTACTCCGCGAGGTCGGGCGAGCCGGCCGCGCGCCGTCGCGCCTCCTCCGCGCACGACCTGCCGAACGCCTTGGCCGCTGCGTCGTTCCAGGTCTCGATGCGGCGGACGAGTCGGCCGCGGCGGGCGGCGATGAGACGCTCGCCCTCGATCACGTCGTCCTCGAGCTCCACCTCCCAGAGCTCTGCGCGCAGCCAGTACGGCAGATCTCCGACGCGGCAGGCGTGCACGCCGGACACGCAGAGCTCGACGCGTTCGCTCTCCAGCCAGGTGCCGGGCTCGGGCCACCGGACTCCCGTGAACGGTGCCTGTCGGTCCGTGTCGAGGAACTTGTAGGCGATCATTCCGTCCTCCAGCCGCGGAAGACCTCGATCAGCGCATCCTGGAGCTCCGGGCCGAGGTCCTCCTCGCGCAGCCGGCCGGTGCTGTCGACCGTCTGCCGCATCTGCTCGAGATAGGTCACGCACCAGTCGCAGAAGCCGAGATGCTCCTCGAAGCGTCCGCGCTCGTGCGCGCTCAGTCCCCCTTCGAGGTACTCGGTCACCAGTTCGACGACTTCTTTGCAGGTCAGGTCACGAGACAGCTTCATCGGGTCCGTGTCTCTCCCATGTAGTCCTCGAGCGCTTGCCGGACTCGGGACCGAGCCCTGTGCAAGAGCACTCGCTGGTTGGTCAGGCTGATGTCGAGGACGTTACAAACCTCGTCCGGCGCGAAGCCTTCGATGTCGCACATGGTGATGACGATCGCCTGGGCCTCCGGAAGCTGGGCGATGGTCCGGTCGATGACCTGACGGGTCTCCGCTTCGAGCACGCTCGGCTCGGGGGCAGCCCAGCTCTCCGGCGGCGCGCTCCAATGTCCCGCCCAGCGTCCCTCTGTCAGGAAGCGGCTCGGATCGACGGCAGGCTCTTCCTCGCCCACTTCGCCGGCAATCGTCGCGAAAGGGATCGTCTTCGCCTCGCGCTCACCTCTCGACATGGCCGTGTTCGTCAGGATCCGATAGAGCCAGGTCTTGAAGGATGAGCGGCCCTCGAACCGGTCGAGACCCCGGAGGACGCCGAGCCACGCTTCCTGCACGACCTCCTCGGCCACCGCCTGGGTCGACACGTGGTTCCGTGCCACCCGCAGCATGCCCGGCCCGTGCTCGCGCACGAGACGCGCGAAGACGGCCTCGTCTCCTGCACGCAGGGCCTCGACCAGGTCGCGGTCCTCGAGCGATGACCCGGCCGTGAGCGCGGATTCGCGGCTGGACACCCACCAACCGTAATGCATCGATCCCCTGGGAAAGCCATCGCCGTTCATCCAGGAACACCGACTCGATGCACCTCCGGGACGTCCCGCTCGGCCCGGAAGAACATCACGGTCGGCCGGCGACCAGATGACGTAACGACTGGGCCCCACGGCCGACTAAGGCGCCAGTCGATGCAGACACGAAAGGAGACCTCCATGAACATCATCGATGGCGCCGTGTTCGTTCAGACAAACGACGCCGATTCGAATCAGGTCATCGTCTTCGGCCGGGGAGAGGACGGTGCTCTCACGTCGATAGCCTCGTACGAAACCGGCGGTCGCGGCACCGGATCTCCCCACCTGCCGTCGCAAGGGTCGGTCGTGGCCGTCGGCGGGCGGGTGCTCGTGGCCAACACCGGCAGCAACGACCTCTCGGTCTTCGAGATCGGCCAGAGCGGCCTCGAGCTCCTCGACCGCGCTCCTGCCGGCCGGGCGCCGAGAAGCGTCGCTGTTCGCGGAGATCTCGTCTACGTCCTCGGGAGCGACGGCATCACCGGTCTCCGCTCGAGCACAGAGGGTGGCGTGACGCCGATCGAGGGCTCGGCGCGTGCACTGAGCACGGCCGAAGCAGACGGCGCCCAGGTCTCCTTCACGCCGGACGGCAAGAGCATCGTCGTCACCGAACGAGTGACCGACAAGATCTCCGTCTACACCGTCGGAAGCGATGGGCTCCTGCAAGGCCCGGCCGTGACCCCCTCTTCCGGAGCGACGCCGTACGGCTTCGATTTCACGGCGGACGGGACCCTCGTCGTCACCGAGGCATTCGGAGGAGAGGTCGGAGCGGCGGCGGCGTCCTCGTACCGCCTCAACGGGACGCTGGCGCCGGTGAGTCCCTCCGTCAAGAACAGCCGCAGCGAGGTCTGCTGGGCGGCCGTGTCGAAGGACGGTCGGTTTGCCTACGTGACCAACTTCGGCGACAACACGATCTCGAGCTACACCGTTGGAGACGATGGGTCGATCGGGCTGCTCGATCCGGTTGCGGCATCCACCCGGAGAGGCGCGAAGGGCATCCGTGACGAGGCGGTAACAGGCGATGGCCGGTACCTGTACGCGCTCGACGCCGACGCAGGGGCGATCCACGGCTGGATCATCGGCGCCGACGGCTCACTTGCACCGGTCGCGGCTGTAGAGGGGCTGCCGCCCACCGCAGCGGGTCTGGCTGTGCTCTAGCCCTGCACGCAGGTCGGCGGCCGGTGAGGACGGCTTCGCTACGGCGTCCGCCCGGCGCATCGGGGGCCGCTGGTCGCTCAGGCCGGCTGCTCGTCGGCGAGTCCTTCATGACTTGGAGGGAATGGAGGACCGTTGTATGGTCACCGAGGGGCGGGCATGCGGCATCGCGGGATTGCCTCTCCCACCTGCGAGGCCCTGCGAGCCCGCCCCCTGTTCTGGCGGGGTGCTCCGTCCCATGTTCCGGAACCCGCTGGGCACGAGCCGGATCTCCCCCCGGAGCACCCCCGATCGGCGGAGCTTATCCCGATGTTCGCCTCGTCGCGCCACGGAGTTCGACGCCGCTGCCTCCCCCACACCCCTAGCTCAGGGCGAGCTTCCGGAGCTTGTCCGGGTCGGTGACGAAGTCGATCTCGGTGATCCTCCCGCCGGCGACGGTCAGCGCGGCGACCGCGAACAGCTGTCCTTGCGGTGCGACGAGGTATCCGGCGGCGCCGTTGACGAGCACCGGCCGTGCGAACTGGCCGAGCCGGCGGAAGGTGAGTGCGCGCGCAGCGACTTCCCGCGCGCCGCGGACCTCGAGCGGGGCGCCCTTCGGGATTGCGCGGTCGGCGCGCACGACCACGTCCGGGTCGAGCACGGCGAGCAGACCCTCGAAGTCCCCCGCGCGGGCTGCCCGCATGAACGCCTCGGCCACCCGCCGCTGCTCGGCCAGGTCGGTGTCCGGCTCCGGCCTGGCCCCGCGAACGCGACGACGGCCCCGGCTGGCGAGCTGGCGAACGGCATCGGGGCTGCGATCGAGGATCGAGGCGATCTCGTCGAACGGGACGGCGAACATGTCGTGCAGGACGAAGGCGAGCCGCTCGGCGGGGCTGAGCGTCTCGAGGACGACGAGGAGCGCCAGGCCGACGGAGTCGGCGAGCAGCGCCTCCTGCTCGGGATCGGTCTGGTCGTCGAGGCTGACGATCGGCTCGGGGAGCCACCCGTCGGTCGAGTCCTCCCGTCGGGTGCGCCTGGCCCGGAGCATGTCGAGGCAGACGCGCCCGACAACGGTGGTCAGCCACCCGCCGAGGTTCTCGATCGCCTTCCCGTCGGTGCGGGTGAGCCGCAGCCACGCCTCCTGGATCGCGTCCTCGCTCTCGTCGAGGGAGCCGAGCATCCGGTAGGCGATGCGCCGCAGGTGCGGACGCTGCCCCTCGAACTGTGCTGCGAGCCAGTCGCGATCGCTCATCGTTCGTCTCCCTTCTCCGTATCCGTCATCGGGAATGACGAACCCGGAACGGGCGATGTGACAGGTTCGCCCGTCGTGACCGTCACCGCACGTCCGCCGATCCGCCCGGGGCACGACCACATCGATCGCACGCGGCCCTCGGATGTCACACCCGCGGGCCGGCGCTCGTCATGCAGGGCGACCGGTGAAGAGAGAAAGCGAGGTCACACTCATGACAGCCCAGTCCCACAGCAGCGCTCTGCCGAACGAACGAGATTCGGCGGCGCCGTCGCTTTCGTCGCGGCGCGGCGTCGCGATCCTGCTTCTGCTGAGCCTCGTCCAGTTCATGGACATACTCGACGCATCGATCCTCAACATCGCCCTGCCCTCGATCAAGCACGACCTCGGCTTCAGTCAGCAGAGCCTGCAGTGGGTGGTCGACGGCTACATCCTCACCTACGGCGGCTTTCTCCTGCTCGGCGCCCGGATGGCCGATCTCCTCGGCCGCCGCCTCGTGCTCGTCACCGGGCTCGTCATCTTCGCCGGCTCCTCGCTGGCCGGCGGCCTGGCGCACTCGAGCTCGCTGCTCGTCGGCGCCCGCTTCGCCCAGGGGATCGGAGCCGCGATGCTCTCGCCGGCGGCGTTGTCGACGCTCACCACCACGTTCCGCTCTGCCCGTGAGCGGCACACCGCGCTCGGCGTCTGGGGGGCCGTATCCGGCCTCGGCGGCGCCGCCGGCGTCCTCTTCGGAGGAATCCTCACGGAGGCAGCCGGGTGGCGTTGGGTCCTGTTCGTCAACGTTCCCCTGAGCGCGATCGCCCTCGCAGGCGCCTTCGCTCTCCTCGAGCGCGATCGCGTGCGTGCACGGCTGGCGAAGTTCGACGCCCTCGGAGCCCTGCTCGTCACGGGCGGCATGCTGCTCCTCGTCTACGCGCTCGTGAAGGCTCCGGACGTCGGCTGGGGAACGACGCGCACGATCGCCCAGCTCGCCGGGGCGGCGGTGATCCTCGCCTCCTTCGTCGTCAACGAGCTACGCGTCGCCAACCCACTGATCCCCCTCTCGATCCTGCGCATCAGGGGTGTCGCGGTCGCCGACGCCACCCAGCTCGTGGCCGTGGGGGGCTTCGTCCCGATGTTCTTCTTCCTGACGCTCTACATGCAGACCGTGCTCCACTACTCGCCGATCCAGACCGGCGTTGCGTACCTGCCCCTGACCGGCGGCTTCATCATCTCCTCGGGCATCGCCTCGCAGCTCTTCGCACGCGTCGGCACCAAGCCGGTCATCGTCGCCGGCGCCGTGATCGTGGCCGGTGGGCTGTACTGGCTCTCCCGAATCCCGGCCGACGGCTCGTACACGACCGACATCCTCCCGGGCCTGCTCGTCGTCTCGCTGGGCGGGGGAGGCGTCTTCGTCGGCGTGACCACCGCCGCCAACGCGGGCATCGGCGAGGAGAGAGCCGGTCTCGCCGCAGGCCTGTTGAACACCGGCCAGCAGGTCGGCACTGCTCTCGGTCTCGCGATCCTCTCTGCCCTCGCGACGGCGCACACCCACGCGCTGGTGCGCACCGGTGACACGCTCGCGCAGGCGGCGACGCAGGGATACGGGCGTGCGCTCCTCGCGGGGTCGGCGATCGTGCTCGCGGGCGCGGCAGTCGCGCTGCTGGCCCCCAACACGCGTCAGACGGCGCCCGTTCTCGAGGAAGAGCCCGAGGAAGCGGCGACCTTCGACCTCGCAGCCTAGACCTGGACAGGTTGGAGGGCCGGGCCGGTTGCCTCTCACAACCGCACCCGAATCGACCCAGCGCCCCCGAAAGGGAATTCCAGCCCCCGAGCGGAGACTCGAGCAGCTGCGCCGCGACTGGCGGCTATGGCCCGCCGTAGCGGGATCGACGACCTCGGCGCCGCGGCATGACCACCGTCGCGGCTGCCGCCCGGGCCGCCGACGGGACGGGGTGCGAGACGAGGTCAGTTGTTCCCAGGCTGTTGGAGCTCCTCCGCGATCGCGGCGGCCCACCGGTCGATCGCCTGCCGGTCGCGGTAGTCGCCCTCGCGCGCACCGGCCATGCGTACCGCCCACCTCTCCCGCAAGCCGAGTGTGCTCTTGTCGCACTTGCCGGCGAAGAGCTTGTGCTCGCGCGCATGCGTTGTCTCGACGAGCGTTTCGGCGAGCCCGGGCCGGATGGCCCTCGGGTCGTCGGCGACGGGCGGATCGCCGGTGATCGAGCCGCTCGCGAACAGCCAGGTCGGGTGCCCGGCCAGCTCTGCCGCGTGGGCATCGAGGAACGTGCGTGCTTGCCTGAGCCAGGATCCGAGGTAGATGCCGCTTCCGAGAACGAATGCGTCGTAGCCGCCGAGCTCCGTCACCTGATCGAGCTTCTTCACCTCGACGTCGAGGCCGTGGTCGGCGAGTGTGGCGCCGATCTGCTCGGCGATCTCGTCGGTCGCGCCGTGCCTGCTCGCCGCTGCAACCAGTACGGTCATCTCGATTCACCTCTCTTCGCGGGAACCGGGGAATTGCCCCGGGGAGGAGCGAGTCCTCGACAACCTAGGGCCGCGCGTGAGCATCGCCATCGGCTTCGACCCCGAGGCGGAGGTGTGGTCAAGTACGGAGGTCGCCGTTCCACGAGCGACGATGCCGAGGCCGGGTTCGAGATCAGGCGGCGGGAGTGGGAGCCGGGACGGCAGCGGCGCGGGTGGCCGTGCGCGGGGTGAGGATGCGGAAGAGCCCGAGCCAGACCACCGGGGCAAGGGCGATTCCGGCGAGCAGGAGCCCGCTGACGCCGCGGAGATCGGTGCCGGCCGTGAGCGCGTGGCCGACCGAGAGGACGAAGGCGGCGAAGCTCGCGTAGTGGAGACGGCGCCAGCCCTTCTGGCCGATCCACTTGCGCATCCGGAACGAGGAGGCGAGCGCGAGCGTGAGCCAGCCGGCGACGACACCCGCAGCGACCGCGCCCGGACGCCAGGTCGAGGCGAAGGGGACGAGAACCGTCGAGAGGCCGAAGTGGAGCGTGGGGTCGAACAACAGGGAGGTGACATGCAGCCCCACGGCGGAGAGCCCCGTCCAGGCGAGCGTCTGGTGCCAGGCGACCACGTGCTTCTGTCCGCGCGGCCCGAGGATCCGCGTGCTCGTGGCGAGGCCGAGCCAGACCGAGAGAGTCAGGACGGCGAAGGCGACGAGACCCGACGCCCTGGCCACGTACCAGGCGACCGGCGCGTGAGCGAGGAACGCGCTCATGCGCTCGCCGGCAGGTGGAGCCTCGGCTCGAGCAGCGGCAGGCTGCCGAGCACGAACGGCGTGCCGTCGGTCGGAACGACGAGTGCTGCGAGCAGGGGTACGGCCGCGAGGAGAGCCCGCGAGTCGTCCGGGCTCGAGATCGCCAGCGCGGTCGCGTACGCCTCGGCTTCGCCCGCGTCCGGCCCTGTGACCGTCACCGACAGCGGTCCGGCCGCCGCCGGCGTGCCCGTCTTCGGGTCGATCAGGTGGTGGAGCGATCGGTTCGGCCCGAAGCGGCGGCGGTCGCGTCCGGAGGTAGCGACCCCGCCGCCGTCGAGCGCGAGGGTGGCGAGCTCCTGGCCGGGCCGCCGGGGGTCGGCCACGGCTACCCGCCAGGCGTCTCCATCGGGAGTCCAGCCGCGGACCGAGACGTCGCCTCCCAGGTCGACGAGCCCCCCGGGCATCTCCGGCCAGGCCCCCGCCATCGCATCGAGGGCGCGAACCGCCGAGAACCCCTTTCCGATACCGCCCAGATCGACGGCGGCGCCGTCTTCCACACGTGCCCGACCCGCGCCGACATCGACGTCGACCGCCGCACCTGCCCTCCAGCCCGCGGCGGTGCGAGGCGCGCGCGGCTCGAGCTCTGCGAACGTCCGGTCGTAGCCGGCGGCGACCAGAGCCGGGAGGATCGTCGGGTCGAATCTCCCACGGGTCTGCTCGCGGAGACGGACTGCCCGCGCGAGGACGTCGACGAGGCGCTCGTCGACGTGGATCCACGACCCCGAGGCGGCGTTGAGCCGGCTGAGGTCGCTCGCGGGATCGAATCGGGAGAGCGCCCGCTCGCAACGGTCGACCTCGGCGCGTCCGGCGGCCAGGGCCCGGCGTGCGCCGCGGACGTCCGCCGGAACGGTTGTCACGCCGGTCGCGCACGTTGTTCCCATCGCGGCGAACTGCTCGGTCAAGAGCATCTTCATCCGGCCTGCACCGTCCCGGCCGAGGCGACGGCCGGCGCTGCGGCGGCGGAGCCGCCGGCGGCCCCCGGCGAGGTCTGCGTCGTCGCGTGCGCCTGCGCGACCTGCCGGACGACGACGACACGTGAGACGCCGTTTCGGCCCGTGACGACGATCCGTGTCGGCACGACCTGAGCATGGGGCGTGGTCGCCGGCGATCGAGTCCAGGCCAGGAAGCCGACGATCGCGACGATCGCCCACACGGTGACGATCGTTGCCCAGACATGGCGCATCAGTCGTCCCTCCATGTGTGGACGGGCGCCGGGCTCTGCACCACCTGGGGGGCGACCGCCGGCGTGCCGGACGACGTGGCCGGCCGATGGCCGAAGCCGGCGACGGCGGCGACCGCGGTGAAGACGGTCACCGTGAGCGCGCCGGCCAGTGCAAGGGCCTGCCTGCGGCTGGTCATCGGGGCTCCTTTCGAGGCGGTCATGTCACCTCTGTTGTACGACCGCGCCGGTTAGGAGCGGGCCAGGCGCGGGCCAGGATCCCGACTACCGTGCGCCAAGATTCGGTATAGGCACGCGCTGCCCCGCCGTCGGCTCGACGGCGCGGCCGCACCTCCTTGCGGCGGTCACTGGCCGAGCGTCCAGGCGGCTCCGCTCGAGCCCCACAGCAGGACATCCGGCGAGCCTGCTTTGTCGCGACCCGGAGGCTGCCGGGTCAGTCCAGCTTCCGCAGGCGCGCGAATTGCCGCGCTGCGGCTATGCGCATGCGGTCGAGGAAGGATCGGCCGACGGCGAGTGCGCGGGCGCCTGCTTCCCTGCCGACGGTGAGGACGTGAACTTCGCGCCCGATCGTGTAGACGACGCGGCACTCTCGGCCGACGCAGTAGCCACGGGCGCCGGGGATTTCGGGAATCGCGAACGGTCTGTAGTGCTCGATCTGCGTCGGCTCATAGGCGAGCTGGGCGTCGTGGATCATTGCACGCACTTCCGCCGTCGCTGCTCCGGGTGAGCCGAGCTCGACCGCCGCCGTCGTCCCGAACCAGCCGGGCCTGAACGGGTGGATGTCTCCTTCACCGTGCCAGGCGCGAAGGTGTTTGCTGAGGGCGACGCGGAAGCCCTCCTGGCGGAGCCGCGCCGCTGCCGATGTCGACAGTGAGGCATCGGGGGAGCGCGCCCAACGCTCCGCGCTGCGATAGGTGTAGAGGTGCGGCAGCACGAAGTATCGCTCGAGCTCGCCTTGGCGAAGGAGGCTCGCAGGACCGAGACGTGTTTGTCGAGGGAGGTCTTGACCCGTTGCCGAACCAACGCCGGCCGTCGCAGCAGGGGTCCACAAGACGAGGGCCAGGAGGCCGAGGGCCGCACCAAGGTGCCTCCTCACACGAGGAATATCCCAGGGAGCCCATTGCTCTGCAAGCCTGGATTCCTGCCCGTGCCGAAGCCTGGGCGGCTCGGGCTTCGGTCAGCTCGTGCGCACCCTGTTCTTCGCGCCGAGTGGCGCTACTCTGCGCTCGTGCTTCTGTTCCCGATCGCGTTCGTGTGGCTCGCCTTCGTCTTGCTCTGGGCGCTTCGGCAGAGCCTCGAGCCCACCGACGGCCCCTGGCGTCCGTGGCGTCGGCGCAGACGCGATCCCCGCAACGGGCCGCACGGACGTCCTGCCCGCGGCGGCGGCCGCGCGAGACGCGCGAGCCGGTCGCGCTCTCACGGCATCGCCGTCCGGCGGTAGCTCGGTTTCCCGGCCCGTCGGCTCGGACAGCAAAGAATTCGTCCGCTCTTTGCGCGAATTGCCCGGCGTCCGCCCTTGCCGCGACCGAGCCGACGGCGTAGGTTGCGAGACGCACCGAGCACGGAGCGCTTCTAGGTTGAAGCCCCTCCTGTGAGTCGTACGTGAAGCCGCAAGGCCAGGCGGAAAGCTCGTGGGGGTGGTGGACGAAGGCGCCACCGGCTCGGTGTTCTTTTCTCCGAGACACCGCTCCCGCTCGGCTGCCCCGAGGAGGCGGTCAGGCCACGCGGTCGAGCTCGTCGGAGGAGAGATGCTCGCCGCCGAGCTGGATGACGGTGAGCTCGGGTGGCGGCCGGCGGATGAAGCCTCCGAGGAGAAGCATGTCCTCGGCTTGTCCAGCGGTGAGGGGCTCGCGCTCCCGGGGGGACTGGCGGGCGATCGTGAGCCCGGCGTCGATCTCGAGTCGTGCGCGGGGCCCCGGCGGGAGGGAGCGGACGGCGCACAGAGCGCCGGCGCGAACGAAGTACGCCTTCCGCCAGCGAGGGGTGAGCGCGGGTGCGATCAAACAGACGTCCACTTCGCGGAGGTGCTCGAGCCGGCGGAGTCGCTCGAGGACGTGCTCGAGCGCCTGGAGGCGGTCGCGGAGTCGTGCTGCCTCCTCGTAGCGGAGGCACTCGGCCAGGTCGGCGAGGCGCTCGTGAAGGCGGGGCAGTGGCCCGCCGGCCAGGAGCTGCTCGAGCTCTTCCGGCGTGGCGCTCGCGAGTGCGCGGGCGGCGAGCGCGGCCTGTCGGCGGCTGCCGATCGGGCCGAGCTCGGTCGGGGTCTTGATGACGACGAACCCGTCGCCTCGACGTCGCAGGTAGACGCTCTGGTCCTGCCGTCGGCTGCGGGAGTTGGCGGGCGGCTGAAGTTCCCGGATCAGCCGGACCTCTTCGAGCGCGGCCTCGAGCTCGGAGCCGAGGGCGCGCCATTCGATTCGTTCGAGTGCGAGCAGGGCCGCCTCGACCGACGGGCGCTGGGCCGCGCTCTGGAAGTAGGACCGCAGGCGTGCGCGCAGGTCGCGGGCACGGCCGACGTAGAGCACCCGGTCGTGGCGGTCGCGGAAGAGGTACACGCCGGGCCGCGTCGGCGCCCCGCGAATGAGCGGGCGCTTGCCGTGCACGCGCCGCTTGCGGGGAGCCGCGAGCGTGCGCAGCTCGGAAACGCGGCGTACGCCCAGCTCCTGCGCGAGCCCGATGAGGCGGATGAGGACCTGGGCGGTCGCCTCGGCGTCGGGCAACGCCCGGTGACAGGGAGTGGTCGGCACCCCGAAGAAATGGGCGAGGGAGGAGAGGCTGACCCGGTGGGCGCGGCCGGCGAGCAGGCGGCGGGCGAGCGCCGCCGTGCACAGGGGCGGCTCGGCCAGCCGCCGGCTCTCGCGCCGCTGGAGCTGTCGCTCGAGGAAGCGCTGGTCGAAGCCGGCGTTGTGTGCGACCAGCGGTGCGTCGCCGGCGAACGAGAGGAAGCGGCCGACGACGGTGCCGACGCGGGGCGCCCCACGCAGCTCCTGCGCGTCCAGCCCGGTCAGGCGGGCAACAGGTTGGGGGAGGGGAGCACCGGGATCGACCAGGGACTGAAAGCGGTCGACGAGCTCCAGCGCCCGCACGCGAACCGCGCCCAGCTCGCAGATTCGGCTGGTGTGCGCCGAGAGCCCGGTCGTTTCGAGGTCGAAGACCACGAGCTCGGCCTCCTCGAGCAACGGATCCGGGCAGCCCGCGAGCGAGACGGTCGCGCCCGTGCACACGATCCGGCTGTCGCCCGCGCATACCTCGGTCAAGAGCGAAGAGGCGAGCCCGACCGGGATCGAGCAGCTCGCGAACAGGAGCCGGGCCGCTTCCACTGCGGGGAGCGCCCCCTGCTCCTCCAGCGAGGCAACGAGCCGATCGAGGCCGTCGAGAGCGAGCTGCACCAGAGAATGAAAGCGAACATATGTTCGATGTGCAAGCATCGTCTCCGTGGCGGCGGACGCGACGATCCTGCATGCCGACGCCGACGCGTTCTTCGCGTCCGTCGAGCAGCGCGACGACCCTCGTCTGAACGGACGGCCGGTGATCGTCGGCGGCGGCGTCGTGCTCGCCGCCAGCTACGAGGCGAAGGCGTACGGCGTCCGGACGGCGATGGGGGGAAGGCAGGCCAGACGGCTCTGCCCGCATGCGTTCGTCGTTGCCCCTCGGATGGCCGCGTACGCGCAGGCGAGCCGCGCGCTCTACTCCCTCTTCGAGGACACCACCCCGGACGTCGAGGGGCTCTCGATCGACGAGGCCTTCCTCGACGTTCGCGGCATGGAGAGGATCGCCGGCACACCGTGGGAGATCGCCGTCCGCCTCCGCCGCACCGCGCGCGAGCGTCTGGGGCTGCCCCTCACCGTCGGAATCGCCCGTACCAAGCACCTCGCCAAGATCGCAAGCGCGGTCGCCAAGCCCGACGGGCTCCTCCTCGTCGCGCCCGGGGACGAGCTCGCCTTCCTCCACCCGCTCGCGATCGAGCGGATCTGGGGGATCGGACCGGCGACCGCCGCCCGGCTGCACCGCATCGGCGTCATCACCGCCGGCGACCTCGCTCGAGTGCCGGAGGCCGACCTCGAAGCCATCCTCGGGACCGCTGCCGCACGCCACCTCCATGCGCTCGCCAACAACCACGACCCCCGTCCCGTTCGCCGACGCCCTCACCGCCGCTCGATCGGCTCCCAGCACGGCTTCGGCCTGTGGCGGGCATCACCTGCAGAGATCGAGACCGACCTCGTCGCGATCGTCGACCGCGTCAGCCGTCGGCTCCGGGCAGCGAAACGCGTCGGGCGTACGGTCGTTCTCCGCCTCCGTTTCGGCGACTACAGCCGGGCGACCCGCTCCCACACCCTTCGCCACCCGACCGCCCAGACCCGCCCGATTCTCGCTACCGCCCGCGCCTTGCTCGTAACCGCGCAACCGCAGATCGAGCGCCGGGGCCTCACCCTGATCGGCGTCACCATCACCAACCTCGAGAACGACCTCCCTCTCCAGCTCTGCCTTCCCTTCGACGCCGACAACGGCGAGCTTCTCGACGCCGCACTCGACGAGATCCGCACCCGCTACGGCCCGACCGCGATCACCCGCGCCATCCTGCTCGGACGCAGAGCCGCCCCGGACATGCCGCTGCTTCCCGACTGAGGCGGTAGCCGCACCAGCTCCGCCCCCTGGCCGGAAGGCCCGCCGAGCGGGCCTTCCTCCTTGTCTGGTGTGAGCGCGCCGATGTCGGCCGTCAGGGGTAGCTGACGAGGTTCACGGGGATGCCCGCCGCGCCCTGGGCTGCGGCACCGGTGTCGTTGACGACATGATCGATCGTTCCGACACCATCGAGAGAGACGGTCAGGATGTCGTGCAGCTTGACGTCCGTGGTGTCCGGCACCTCGAAGCTGCGTGTCGCGTGGATCGTCGGGTCGACGTCGAAGAAGCAGTAGCTGCCCAGGCCCCACGCCTCGTGCGTCTTCACGTCGGCGGCGACCTTGTAGGCGGCGAATCCGTTGACTCCGTCGTGCGTCCAGGCGGCCTGGTCGGGTGGGTCGTAGGGCAGCTCGTTCTGGAACATGATCGTGCGGCCACGTTCGCCGTTCCAGATCACCTCGTACTTCTGGTAGTGCTCGACGAACAGCCCGTACGCCGTTACGTCGTCGCCGTTCACGACGACGCCGGTGTCGGCCGTGTTGACGGTCCAGCCGACTCCGTTGCCGTGGTCGGCACGCCATGCCCAGATGTCGTCCAGGAGGACGTCGTCGCTGTTGACGACGAGGCTGGTCGTCGCCTTGCCGGCGGCCGCGCCGCCGATCCGGAAGAACACGTCCTGCAGCGACGTCGGGTCTCGCGGGTCGCTCTTGTGGGCGGTCTGTTTGCCGACCTGGAGCAGCACGGGCGAGTTCACGGGCCCGGCGTCGAACATGAGCCCGGCCAGCTTCACGCCGGCGACGTCGGCGACCGTCATCGCGACCACCCCGTTGTCGGGCACGAGCGTCGGGAAACCGAGGCCGAGGACGATGGTGTCGGCGCGCTTCACGTCGATGCTCCGGTCGAGGTGGTACACGCCCGGCGTGAGGAGCAGGTTCTGCCCGCCGGCGAGTGCCGCGTTCATCGTCTTCGCGTCGTCGCTCGGTCGTGCGACGAAGAACCGCTTGACGGGGATCGAGGAACCGGCCGCCGGCCCGGTGCCCCACGTCGTGCCGCTCGAGTCGTGGCGCAACGCCGGGACGAAGACGTTGTATCGACCGGACGAGTCCGTGTACAGGAACGGCTTCTCTCTCGTCAGCGGACTGGTGTCCAGGGTCGTGTACGGCGGCGGATCGAAGGGCGTCGCCGAGAACGACTGCGGGGGCGCTCCGACGACACCCGAGAAGACCTGGTTCCAGACGCCGTTCGACCAGCCACCGATGCTGCTGTCTCGCACGAGGAACTGCTGCTGCGAGCCGTTGATGATGAAGCCGGTCTGTGAGTCGGCGATGAAACCGCCGCTCGCGTACTGGGGGCCCGCGGTGCAGTAGTCCATCAAGGTCAGGTTCCCGCCGGTGATGTTCACGCGGCGCATCGGCGCCGCCTGCGAGACCGCCCAGAAGTCCCCCGATGACCGACAGCCGGACGAGCCCGTGACGTTGATCGTCAGGTTGGACACCGAACGCCAGAAGTTGTCGAGCGCGATGCAGTTGTCGGGCGCAAGACACCGGTTGTAGACGTCGACATGACCGTTGATGACGACGTCGGCCGGCGAGGCCCCGAGCCCGGCCACCTCGGTGTAGTAGCCCACCTGGATGATCAACGGGTTCGCGACGCTTCCGTACGTGCCGGGTTCGAACAGCAGCGCATACCGTTGAGAGCCCATCTCGTCGTCGACCTGCTGGGCCGTGATCGAGTCGACGGTTGCCTGAATCTGGCTCGTCGGCATGCTCGGGTCGAAGACCAGGACATTCGAGCCGAAGTCCGGCTGCGGCGGTGCCGCCCGTGCGGCGCCGGCCGTGTGGGCGTACAGCACCATCGTCACCAGCAGAGCCCCCACCGTGAGCGCGGGCAAAACGACCCCCTGACGCAGCGAATACCTCATCTCGCCTCCCCCTTCGTCGTCCTGCCAAGAGAGAACGCGCCGCCTGAGCCCGATGTCGCCATCAGATCGATGAGCGGCACCACGCATCCCCGTTATCCGGGCAATCTAACGCACCTGGCCGAATGCACCGGAACGGCCGGCGGGGCCGTTGTCCACGGCGGAGGCGCCCCGATGGGGCGCCTCCGCGTCATCGGGAAGTCCTGATTACTTGCGAACGAACACCAGGTGGTTGTCGTCGCGGGCCTGGCCGACCATGGTGATGCGGTAGACGCCGGGCTTGCTGATCGCGAGCGACTTGCCGACGGCGATCCGGGTGTTGAGCTTCGCGCTCTTGACGATCAGGGCGGCTTCGTCCAGGTTGCGGAGGACCGTCGGGCGGGTGACGGTCAGCCTCGTGCTGAGCTTGCCGTTCACCTGGAAGAAGTGGCAGCCGGGGTCGTGCATGACGATCGGGACGACGTTGGGCTTCTTCGGGGCCGAGGCGATCGCGACGCCCGAGGCGAGCATGGTGCCCGCGACTGCTGCGGCGAGGATGATGATGGGAAGGCGCTTGCTCATGTCGACTCCTTGGTACTCGTTGATCTCCGTGCCCCAAGGATCGGTCGAAAGGGGGTTACGGCGCCATTACAGCCCCGTCACAGGTCCGTTACGGCTCGGAAGCGGCCGCGAGCATGTACCCGAGCCCGGGCCGTGTGACGATGTAGCGCGGCGCGGCCGGGTCGTCGGTCAGCTTCTGGCGCAACCGGAAGAGCGTGACCCGCAGGATCTCGTCCTCGCCCTTGTACGCCTTGCCCCAGACCTGCGTGAGAAGCTCGTCGCGGCTGAGCACGATCCCCGCGTTCTCGGCCAGGCACGCGAGCAGGCGGTACTCGGTGGGCGAGAGGCGCACCTCCTGCCCGCCGACCGTCACCTGCTTGCTCTGCGGGTCGATGCGGAGGTCGCCGACCGTGATCGATGCCGGCGGCCTTCCGCCCACCTCACTGCGCGCCCGCCGCAGCACGGCCTCGACCCTGGCGAGCAGCTCCTGCGCAGAGAACGGCTTCGTCACGTAATCGTCCGCGCCGAGCCGGAGGCCCCGAATCTTGTCCTCCTCCGCTCCCTTCGCAGTGAGCATGATGATCGGGCAGCTGGATCGTTCGCGGACGAGCCGGCAGACCTCGAAGCCGTCGATACCCGGCAGCATCACGTCGAGAACGATCAGGTCCGGTTCCTCCGCATCGAAGATCTCGAGCGCCTCCTCACCGCTGCCGGCGGTCGCCACGCGGTAGCCGGCCGTCTCGAGGTTGAAGCGGATGATCTCGACGTAGCGGGGCTCGTCGTCGACCGCGAGCACGAGCTCACCTGGCATTAGCGTCCCGTACCAAGTCGCGCGACACTGTGTCCGTGAACCGTACCGCGCGCTGGAGCGTGCCAGGCTTGTGGCGGCGCCTGACGCTGTGGCCGAGGCTCGCGATCGGCGTGACGATCGGCTTCATCGTCCTCTTCGCAGGCTTCAGCGTTCTCGGCATCCGGGCCGTCGATGCCAGCACGAGCCGCATCCTGCACGAGCGGCTGGCGATCACCGAGGAGATGGCCGACGACTTCGACAGCCTTCTCCGCCACCGGCTCGCCGACCTCGCCGCCTACGACGCCCGCTCCGGCTCTCCGGCCGAACGGCGGCGCCTGCTCGCCGAGGTCTTCCACGCTGCCGACGGCGCCTTCACGTCTGTCGTGCTCCTCGACCGGAGCGGCCGCGTCGTCGTCTCGCTCGGCACGGGCGGCACGGAGGCGCCCCGGGGGCCGTACCATCGGCGGGCGATCTCCAGACCGTTCCGCGACGCGCTCGGGCGGCCCGTCGTCGCGCTCGCCGTGCCGGTGCGGACCGGGGGCACAGTCGTCGGGCTGCTGAATCTTGCAGGCCCGGACGTCACCGACCGGCTCGATGCGGCCCGCCGCCTCGGCACGACGGGCCATGCCGAGCTCGTCGGCCCGGACGGGATCGCACTCGCCTCGACGGAGCCCGGGGCCGCGCTGAGGCCGGGCGAGCACCTCGGGTTCTACCGCGAGATGCTCGCGTCCGGCCGGTCCGGGACCGCGACCGTCGGCGTCACTCCGGGCAGCAGCGAGCCGACGGCGATGAGCCGCGAGCGTCACGTGATGGCGTTCGTCCGCCTCACAGCCGCGCCGTGGGCGGTCTCACTCGGCGGCACCGACAGTGAGACCTACGCGCCGGCGCATCACCTGCGCAAGACGTTGATGCTCGCCGGCGGCGGCTCGCTCGCAGCGCTGTGGCTCCTCACCCTGCTCGGCGCCCGTCTCCTCGTCAGGCCGGTTCGAGACCTGACTCGAGCCGCCGAGCAGATGGCCTCCGGCGACCTCGAGCACACGGTGAGCGTGTCCGAGGGCGGCGAGATCGGCACCCTCGCCGAGAGCCTGGAGACGATGCGGACACAGCTCCGTGGCTCGCACGAGGAGCTCGAGCACAAGGTCGCCGAGCGGACCGCGGAGCTGAACGAGCGCAACCGGCAGCTGGCGGAGCTCGAGGCCCAGGAGCAGATGCAGCGGATGCGGAACGAGCTCATCTCCGCCGTCTCCCACGAGCTGCGCACCCCGCTCGGCTTCATCAAGAGCTACGCGACGACGCTGCTTCGGGAGGACGCGCCGATCGACGACGCAACCCGCCGCCGCTTCCTCGGAATCATCGACGAGGAGACCGAGAAGCTCGAGCACATGATCGGCGAGCTCCTCGATGCCAGCCGACTGCAGGCCGGCCGCCTGCCGATCGAGCGCGAGATCGTCAGCCTCGGCGATCTCCTCACCCATGCCGCCGACAAGGCGCGGCCGGCGCTCAGCGCAACCGGTCACGAGCTCGCGGTCGCGCTGCCCGCTCATGAGGTGATCGTGCTGGCCGACCCGATGCGGATCGAGCAAGTCCTGGACAACTTGCTGGAGAACGCTTCGCGCTATGCGGAGCCGCACTCGCCGGTCGAGCTTCGCCTGGCCACCGAGAACGGAAAGGCGGTCACCAGCGTCACCAACCACGGCGACGCGGTGGCGGTGTCGGAGATCGAGCAGATCTTCGAGCCCTTCTACCGCGGTCGGACCGCGAAGGAGCGGAGCATCCGCGGCGCGGGCCTCGGGCTCGCGATCTGTCGCGGGATCGTCGAGGCGCACGGCGGCCGGATCTGGTGCGAGAGCGGCACCGACCACATGACCGCATTCGTGCTCACGCTGCCGCTCGGCGAAAACAAGGATGCCGTGACGCCGGCGTGACGCGGTGGTGATGGTCGGCGGGGACGATGGCCGTCGACACCGGAAGGAAGCGCTGTAGGGCCGTTGCGCGTCCGAGAGGAGGCCGAGGTGAGAGTGAAGATCGACGAGGTGCCCCTGGGGCTGCGGAGACGGGCCGCGCGGCATCTCGAAGCAATCAGGGGCACTCCGCTGGCGGCGGGGGCCCGCGCTGCTCGGCTCGGCGACGAGGCCTGTCCGGTCTTCCGTCCCGACGTCAGGGGCGTCGCCTACTGGGAGCTGGAAGTAGTCGGCGTCAAGGCGGCCGCGCGACCGGTGGGAGACGGACGCGTGGGTCGAAGCGACCGCGGATTCTTGATCCTCTCGACCGGTCCTCACGACGTCCCGCTTCCCCACTGGAGTCTCGAGCTCGAGCCTCCGAGCCGCTCGCTGGAAGCGCAGAGCAAGGGCAAGGTCGTCGGCCGAGTGGTGAAGCTCGACTCGCTCGCCTACGTGGGCGAAGACGCGAAAGGGACGTATCTCGGCCACGTCGGGCAGTTCCCCCCGATGCTCACTTCCCTGCCTCCTGTCGAGGGACGCCCGCTGAGCTCGCTCGAGTCGCGCCCGACTGCGGCCAGCCCGAGCGACAAGCGCGTCGCCAGGCAGCGGGTGAGAAGGGCGGGTGTGCGTTCACCTCGTCCGAAACTGGCGCCGTGGCCGAGCTGGGCGCAGGCGAAGAAGGGCTACGCGTCGGCCTTCAAGCCCCTTCTGGCCGCACTCCGCCGGCGGGCAGACCTGGCCTGGCAGGTCGAAGCCCTGGTCGAGAAGCTCGGCGAGGGCATCCACGAGGGGGACACTCTCGTCGTCCCGTTGCTGAAGCCGGGCAAGGCGAAGCTGAGCGGTGACGGCGCCGCCGCCGTGACGATGCGCGTTCTCGACCGCGCGCCGCCGGCCGTCGAGCTCCGCGCTGGCAGCGCAGAGAAGAAGGCGGAGCAGTCGTTCGAGCTGCGTCTGGACTACCGGGACGGGACCTCGGAGACGCTGCTCTTCTTCGTCGTCCCGAAGGGGACGCCGTCGAACCAACGGCGTGTCCTCCCGCACCCCGTACCCGTACTGCCACCTCGCTGAGACTGGAAAGGAGGCCGACCATGGCCTGGCACTACTACTGGGCAGCGGGCGGCGGAGACGCACAGCCCGCCTACGACCAGTTCGACTACGGCGGGTGCGCGGTCGGCTGCGGCCCGGTTGCCTGGGCGATGCTGTTCGGGTGGGCCGACCACCAGGCCGGCACCGGCAACGCCTACTGGGCGCCGCGCACGGGGATCTACCGCCAGAACGGCGGCCGCGGCGCGGATGCGGTCGCGCCGCTGACACAGGACGGCGGCGTCGAGAACATGATCAGGGAGATCCACAACGACGTCGGCACCTTCTGCGCGTTCGGGTCCGGCGCGACCTGCCCGTGGGACATGCCGGGAGCCTGGCAGTACCTGAACGGACGCACCGGCGCCTGGATGAGAAGCGACTGGGACTCGGTCGGCATCCACGAAGACGGCCTGCGCGACCGGGCCATCGACTCGATCGTCAACCGACACACGCCGGCGGTGATCGGCACCGGCTGGCTGAGCCACTACCCGCTCGCGTTCGGGTACGCCTGGCAGCAACGGACCGTTCGCCACTGCTTCATCTGGTGCTGGGACGACACGGTCACCGACCGTTGCTTCTACGTCAACCAGGGTTGGGGCGGCGGCGGAGCCGGCGAGTGGATCGAGGCGAGCACATGGTTCGCCGGCCAGCTCTTCCCCTAGGGAGGAGGTGAGCACGCGGCCGGGACGCTACGGGCGGCGCTTCTCCGCCACGGCCTCCTCCCGACGGCGCAGTTCGATCTCCGCCTGCAGCGGTTCGTCGCGCGCGCGCCGATGGTCGTCGGACTGGTGGGGCCAGTCCATGCCGTCACCACCTTCCGCAGAGGTCGAGACCCGGCGCGTGACAGCGGCAGGACGGAGCCGAATGCGCCCGGCGAGCACTCGCAGACGACCGATCTGTACGTACCCTGACCGCAATGGGGATGTTCTTTCACTCGTCGCAGGAGGCGCCGGAGCGTCCTGCGGATCCCGCTGTCCGCCGCGCCAACCTGCGCCGGATCGGCAGGTTGTTCGCCCCGTCCAAGCTCCGGCTCGGCAGCGTCCTGATCCTGATCGTCGCGTCGGCGGCGCTCGGTGTGCTGCCTGCTTTCCTCCTCATGCGCGCGCTCGAGGCGATCGGCCGTAACGACACGACGGCGCTGTCTCTCGCCGCCGGCGGAATGATCCTGATCGCGGTCGTGACGGGCGTGATCGGCGTCTACCAGACGCTGCTCTCGAATCAGGTCGGACAGCGGGTCATGCACGACCTGCGGACGGCTGTCTACCGGCACCTCCAGCGGCTGTCGCTGGCGTTCTTCACCCGCACCCGGACCGGCGAGGTCCAGTCGCGGATCTCGAACGACATCGGTGGCGTCCAGAACGTCCTCACCAACACCGCCACGTCGATCGCCTCGAACGTCACGACCGTGGTCGCGACGGTGATCGGCATGCTCCTCCTCAGCTGGCAGCTCTCACTGTTCGCCTTCGCCCTCGTGCCGATCTTCGTCTTCCTGACGTGGCGGGTGGGCAACGAGCGCCGCCGCATCGCAAAGACGACGCAGGAGAGCCTGGCCGACATCTCGAGCCTCGTCCAGGAGTCGCTCTCGGTGTCGGGGATCCTGCTCGGCAAGACGATGGGGCGCGGCAACGAGCTGGCCGACCGCTTCGAGGCCGACTCGCGCCGTCTCGCCGACCTCGAGGTGCGGCAGCGCATGGCCGGCCGCTGGGTGATGGCCTTGATCCAGACGAGCTTCGCCGTGATGCCGGCGGCCGTCTACTGGTTCGGGGGCGTCGCGCTGGCGCACGGCTCGTCGGCCGTGTCGATCCCGCTGCTGGTCGCGTTCACGACGCTGCAGACGCGTCTGTTCTTCCCGGTCGGGTCGCTCCTCGGGGTCGGTCTCGACGTGCAGACGTCGCTCGCGCTTTTCGACCGCATCTTCGAATATCTCGACCATCCGATCGACATCGTCGAGAAGCCGAACGCGGTCGCCGTCGGCAGGCCCGGCGACGTCGTCTTCGAAGACGTCTGGTTCAGGTACGGCGACGAATGGACGCTGCAGGACGTGTCGTTCACCGTGCCGGCCGGATCGAAGACGGCGGTCGTCGGCGAGACGGGCTCCGGGAAGACGACGCTCGCGTACCTGGCGGCCAGGCTCTACGAGCCCGACCGCGGACGCATCACGATCGACGGCGTCGACATCCGCGAACTGAGCTTCGAGGCGCTGAGCGACCTCGTCGGCGTCGTCTCGCAGGAGACGTACTTGTTCCATGCGTCGGTGCGGGAGAACGTGAGCTTCGCCAGGCCGGGCGCGGGCGACGGCGAGATCGAGGCTGCCGCCGAAGCCGCCCACATCCACGAGCTGATCTCCGCGCTCCCTGACGGCTACGACACCGTGGTCGGCGAGCGGGGCTACCGCTTCTCCGGAGGTGAGAAGCAGCGGATCGCGATCGCACGGACGATTCTGCGGAACCCGCCGATCCTCGTCCTCGACGAGGCAACGAGCTCGCTCGACACCAACACCGAGCGATTGGTGCAGGAAGCGCTCGACCGTCTCTCCGAGGGTCGGACGACGATCGCGATCGCCCACCGCCTCTCGACGATCCGGGACGCCGACCAGATCCTCGTCCTCGACCACGGTCGCATCGTCGAATCCGGACGCCACGAGGAGCTGATCCGGGCAGCCGGACGATATGCCGCGCTCGTCGCGCGCGACGCAGAGACCGCGACCCGGCCTCAGGCTCCGACGGTCGCCCCGGCGCTCGTGCCGACGAGCTAGGCGACGGCGCGGACGGACGCGGCACCGGCCGACGACCGGGGTTGTAACGTGGCGCGGTGCCGCGCGCGCGATCACCTGCCGGTTCCGGATCAGGCATCGACACCTCCCGGGCCGGTCGGTACGAGCTTCGGCTCTCCGGCCCGGCGGCGATCGACGAGCTGCTCCCTCCGGCTCTGCGCGAGATGCTGGAGGAGCGGTTCTGGCGTCCGATCGAGCACGGAGCGGTCCTGGAGTCGCTCGCACACGATCCCGCGTTCCTCGCCGATCCGGTCAACCATCCGGCGCTCTTCTCCGACCACGGCGTGGTGCACGTGCGTGACGTGGCCGCGGGCGTTCTCTGGCTTGCAGACACGGTCAACGGACTGCTCCTGCCGGGGCGTCCCCCGGAGCGGCAGTCGTTCCTGGCCGGTTATGCCGTCCTCATCACCTACCTGCACGACATCGGGATGCACGATCAGACCCGGACCGGCCGCCGCCTGCACGCGCTCCGTGCCGCGCACGCCGCCTACGGGCACGACTTCGACGTCGTCGTCGAGGGTCTCCTCTCCTCGGGCGGGCCGGTCGCCCGCCGGCTCGCCGACGTCGAGGCGGTGGCGCCGTTCGCCTGCCCGGTCGACGTCGTCCTGCGCGAGCTTCTCAGCATGTCGTTCGCACACAGCAAGTCCGTTGTGCCCGCGCCGATGCTCGACGATCCGAGGCGGTTGCGGCGTCTCGCGCAGCGGATCGTCCTGACCGACCTCACCACGCACCGTGCTGCCGGCGTCCTCCCGGGGCCCGACGAGTCGCCGGAACTGTCCGCGAACACGGACCGGTACGACCGCGCGGAGCAGCAGTCGTTCGCCTGGCTGGCGTCGAGGGATCCGGCGCACCGCGGCCTCGTCGACGACGTCGTGGACGCGATCCGGATTCTCCGGGCGGCCGACGCGCTCCGCCAGCGGGGGACATCGCTGAAGACCACGGCCGGCTACGAGATCTTCATCGACGCCGCCTCCGGCGAGGCCGTCTTCTCGCTCAGGGCGGCCGACAACAGCAAGGTCTACCTGCTCAGGGGCGACAGCCCGAAGAGCGCCGGCGAGGCGAACCTCCGCATGGCGGCCGTCGCTCCGGACGGCCATCTGCGGATCGCGTTCCATCGAGGCGGGTACCTCGGTCCGGACGCGACCCGGTATGCGGCGGAAAGCACGGCCCACGTCGTCGGCGACATCCTCGACGACGTGCTCGGCTCGTTCTCCCGGAGGAGTGTCCCCGACGATCTGGAGGCGCCGACACTGTCGATCGACGAGGTCCGGATCCAGTTCGAGCGGCCGGCGGACAACCCGTCCTTCGCGGAGGACGTGGGCAGTCTCGTCGCTGCGGCCAACCCTCGGCTCGCCGCCCGGATCATGGCCGTGGCCGGCCTGGAGGGAGTCCCGCCGCACGAGCGCGAGCGTTATCACCGAGGCATCCCGGTCGATCCGGGCTCGGACGAGGCGCGCGACGTGCTGGAGCAGCTCGCCGGCCACGGGACCAAGGTCGAGGGCATCGACGTCGATGCCGCCTTCGCCGACGTCAGGCGGGTCCGCTTCCACGCGGGAGAGGTGGTCGCGCCGATCGGCTCTCTGCCCGCCTTCGTCTACGTGGCCAAAGGCCCGGGCCTGCGGGTTCAGCCGGGAGGCGGCTACCCGGCGGCCGCGGTCAGCGCCTGGGTGCCCGTCGGCACGACGGGCGTCATCCGCCGTGCCGAGCGCAACGCGGAGGTGACGGTCGATCAGGACGTCGACGTCCTGATGATCCCGGGAGAGTGCTACGTCCGTGCCTGGTTCCGGCCGTACACGGCCGACGAGCTCGCCGCCGCACTCCGCGGGTGGAGTGAGCCCTGATGCTCGTCGTCGAGCGAGTGGCGGTTCTGCATCGCGTCGATCTCTTCGCCGCCGTTCCCGGGCGCGTTCTCGCGGCGGTCGCGGCGACGGCGGAAGAGCTGACGGTCGAGCCGGGCTCGACCTTCATCGAGCACGGCGCGGTCGAGGACTGCCTGTACGTGGTCGCCGGCGGGCGGGTGCGCGTCCACCGTGGCGATCGCACGCTCGTCGAGCTCGGTCCGGGCTCGGCCGTCGGCGAGCTGGCGGTGCTGGTGCCGGAGCCGCGCGCGGCATCGGTCACCGCCATGGAGCCCACGCTGCTCCTGCGTGTCCGCAAGGTCGTTCTCGACGAGCTGCTCGCCGACCAGCCGGACCTGGCGAGCGGGGTGATCGCAGCGCTCGCCGGCCGGCTGCGGGCGAGTGCCGAGCACGCCGCCGCGGAGACCGCTCCCTCCGGATGAGCGAGCCGCGGCCGCGGCAGGTGGTGGCGCTCCTGGCGGGCCAGGCTTTCGCCTTCGGCCTCGGCGAGTCGCTCCTGCTCATCACCGCGAATGCGATCTTCCTGGACGCGTACGGCTCCAAGTGGCTGCCTCTGACCTACATCGCGATCGCGGTCGTGGGCACGCTGCTCGCCGCGGGCGTGGCCCGGATGCTCCGCCGCTGGCCCTTGCCGCGGGTCGCGCTCGCAGCCGAGTCGGCCGTCGCGGTGCTGTTCCTCGGCGCCTGGGCCGTGCTCGCGGCCGGCGGCGTCTGGGTGTCCGCACCTCTTCTCGTGTTGTTCCCCGTGCTGCTCCAGATCGGCTTCATCTTCGTCGGGGGTCAGGCAGGCCGCCTGCTCGACCTGCAGCAGATCAAGCAGAGCTTCCCGCGGGTCGTCGCAGGCTTCACCGCCGGCTTCCTCGCGGGCGGGCTGGTCGGCACCCGCCTGCTCTCGGTTCTCGGCGCCACCGACCGGCTGCTGCTGGTGGCCGTCGCTGCCGAGATCGCGTTCGTGGTTCTGCTCGCAGTTCCCGCCCGTCGCTTCTCCGAGCGCCTCGGTCACGTCGAACGCTCCGCGATCGCCGTACCCCGGCCGCCGATCCGCCGCCTGCTCACGACCAGCTTCGTTCTCCTGATCATCGGCTACCAGGTCCTCTCGGCTGCCGGCACCCAGCTCGTCGAGTACCTCGTGTTCGACCGGGCGGCCGCCCGCTACCAGAGCGCGACGGACCTCGCCGACTTTCTGTCCAGGTACACCGTCGTCCTGAATCTGATCGACATGCTCTTCCTCGCTCTCGTGGCGGGCCTGTTGCTCCGGAGATTCGGCCTGCGGCTGGGGATCGCGGCCAACCCCGTTGCCGTGACTGCTCTCGTGATCGCGATGCTCGTGACATCGGCGGTCTGGGGCGAGGCATCGCTCGCTCTGTTCGTGCTGGTCGCGACGGCCCGCATCGTGGACATCTCCCTGACCGACGGCACGACCAGAACGTCGATCAATACCGCGTATCAGGTGCTCCCGGGCGAGGAGCGCCTGACCGTCCAGTCGACCGTCGAGGGCGTGGGCGTCCCCGTCGCGGTCGGCGCCACCGGGGTGCTGCTCTTCGCGCTTCGCGCGCTGAACGTCTCGGTCACGGTGATCGTCGGGGTGACGGTCGTCGTGTGCCTCGTATGGGCCCTGGCCGGCCTCTTCCTCTACAGCGAGTACGCGAGGTCGATCGTCGCGGCGTTCCGGCGTCGCCTGCTTCCGGACGTCCCACTCGATCTCGCCGGCGAGCAGGCGGCGGCCGCACTGCAGCGGCTGGTCGCGAGCGACGACGGCCGCGACGTCAGGCTCGGGCTCGATCTGCTGGCCGGATCGACCCTTCCCACCGAGCGCACGGAGCTGATCCGGCTTGCCGGCGATGCTCGGGCAGAGGTGCGGGTGCCCGCGCTCGTCCGTCTCTCGGGCGACGGAGTCGGCGACGCCCCGACCCGGCTGGGCGCGGAGATTGCGACGCTCGCGACGTCTGGCGATGCACGCGAGCGGGAGATCGCGGCTCAGGCACTGGCCGCCTCGGTTGCCGGCGACCGCAGACCACTTGCCGCGCTCGTTCGGGACCCGGATCCGACTGTCCGGGCCGCCGCGCTCGCAGCGGTGGCTCCGGGCGACGAATCGCTCGTCGGCGCCGTTCTGGACGCTCTCGGGCAGCCGGCGACGATCGGGCCGGCGGCCGCGGCGATCGGACGGCTCGGCGACGCCGCGCTGCCGGCGCTGCAGGCCGCGCTCGAGGAGGCGTCGCGCCCCGTCCCCGTTCCGGCATTGCGTCTCGTCCGTGCGCTCCGACCGGCGTCACCCGAGCTTGCGGCAGCCGGTCTCGGCCGCTACATCGAGCATCCCGATCGCGACCTCGGGCTTGCGGTGCTCTCCGCGCTCGCGGCGACCGGTGGGGCCGGATCCTCGCTCTCCGCAACCATCGATCGCACGTTGCAGACGGATGCCGAACATGCGGCGCGGTGCCTCGCCGCGCTTGCGGTGGTCGAACCGGCCCCGATCCTCGAGCGGGCGCTCAGAGACGAGCTGGTTCTTCTGCGGCACCGCGTCCTCGCGCTCCTGGCCGTGCGCCACGGCGCCGAGGTGATCGGCCCGGCGGCACTCGGGCTCGCCGGGGGCGACGAGAGCCGTCGTGCCCTCGCGATCGAAATGCTGGACGTGACGCTCTCCCGCGAGGAGGCGGCCTATGCCGTCCCGGTCGTGCGGACCGACCTGCCGGAGGCCGAGCGGCGCCTCCTCCTCGAGCAGGTCGTGCCGGTCCCGGCCGCCGACCGGGCACACGTCCTCGTGGAGATCGCCGAGGATCGCGAAGATCGCTGGAGGGCGTCGTGGCTCCAGGCCTGCGCCCTCTACGAGGCGATCAGCGGTGACTCGCACCCGCTCCCAGACGTCGACACGCGTGTCGCCGACCGAGCGCTCCTCGAGACGATCGACTGGGCCGCCGGCCGCACGTCCCTCACGAAGGCTGGTGGTCCGGACTAGGCAACAGCCCGATCCCGCGGACGGATCGGAGCGACTGCTCTACGACTGCGCGAGAGCGGCGCCCTGGGCGAGCGCCTGCGCCCGCTCCTCCCCGCACCGTGCCGCGATCGCTTCGACCGCTTCGCGGAGACGGCTCGGACGCTCGGGCCGATGTGCGTCCGAGGCGACGAAGTCGCCGATGCCGAGCTCGAGCAATTGCCAGCTGCACTCCTCGCAGGCGTTGTCGTGTCGGCCGACGAACGAGTCCGCGTTGAAGCACACCAGCGCACCCTCCTCCACGAGCTCGAGGAGGAGCTCCGGCCGTCGCTGTATCCCGGGGGAGCGCTCCGGGTGTGCCAGCACGACCTCGAACCCGGCCGCACGGATCGCAGTGGCCTGCTCTCGTGTGACCGCCACCTCGTCGTCGAACGAGAACCACGGCCCCGGCAGCTCGAGCAGGACCGCCCCCGTTCCTTCCAGCACGTAGTCGCGCAGGCTGCCGACCAGGACGCCTGTCGCAGAGAGCTCCCATCCCAGGCGAAGGTCGAGGCCGAAGTCGGCGCACCGCGGCTTCATCTGTGCGTAGTTGTCGTGAACGAGAGTGACCCGCTGCTCCGTGATCGGAAACCAGCTGTCCGGCGGGTGGGCGTGCGGCGTTCCGTAGACGACCCGCGTGCCCTGGGCGGCCATGGCCCGGCACAGCTCGAGGCCCGCCTCGACGCTCGGCGCGCCGTCGTCTCCCGACGGGATCACGTGTGTGTGCAGGTCGACGAAGCCGGTCACGTCCCGACGCTACCCCAGGCGGCTCGAGCCTCGCGGCCCCTGAGGTTGCGCGGCGCGGGTCGGTCCGGCCACGATGATCCACTCGTGCCGGGGATGGCGCGCCGCATCTTTCGGCACGCTCACCTCCCTCGACAGGGGCAGAGCGGTGGCTGTCTTCGGGCCTCTTGGCCGGCGGCTGAAGGTCGTCGCCGTGGTGGGGCTCCTGGCGCTCGGCATGGGGGTGACCGCTGCGCTCGGGACCCTCGGGGCACACGACACCGCGAGGGGGACTGAAGCTCTAGGCGGTCCGACTGCACCCTCCGGGCCGTGCCGGGCAGCCGTCCCGACACGGCCCGGTGAGGGCGGCGGTTACGACGACGGCTCGACGATGATCAGCGAGTTCCCATCGGGATCGCGCAGCCAGAACATCGGCGGGACCGGGTCGCCGTAGCGCGTGATCTCGTCGTCGACGTCGATTCCGGCGGCCTTCAGCGCCTCGTGGTCGGCGTCCACGTCCGACGTGTCGAGGCAGATCCCGGTCTGGCCACCGCCCGCCTCCCGGCCCTCCGGCGGCGGTGCGAGGGCGATCGTGGTCTTCGTGCCGGGGAGCGCGACCTCGACCCAGCGCATCCCGGGGCCCATCGGAACGTCGACGACCTTCTCGAAGCCGAGGTCGCCGACGTAGAAGTCGATCGCGCGGTCGGTGTCTGCGACGGTGATGCACACGCGGCCGACCGTGTGAACGTTCAGCTTGGTCTGCAGCTTCGCCATCTGAGCCTCCTGTTCGTCGGGGTACACGTACTCAGACCGGTCGGGCGCCCCGGACTCATCGGCACCTGCATATCCGTCGACGTGGTCGGCGGGTCCGCGGAGCCGATGACAGCGGCGGGCAGCCGGCCGACCTGCTCGTGAAGCGCTCGTCCGAGGTTGCCGGGATCGTCCGGCGACTCCGTCTCCGACCTCACCACCGACGACTCGCGGCTGCTCTCCTGACAACGCTCGGCGCCACGTCTCCTGGACAGCGCGCTCACGTCGGTCGTAAGGTGACTGCAGTGGAGACCTGGGACGCATTGAGGTCGCGTCGCAACGTGCGTGAGTTCTCGTCCGCGCCGGTGAGCGGAGAGGACGTGGCGAAGGTCCTCGAGGCGGGCAGACTCGCGCCGTCGGCCAAGAACTGGCAGCCGTGGAGCTTCGTGCTCGTGACCGACCGCGACCAGTTGCGCGAACTCACCGGCGTTTGGCAGGGAGCGTGGCACGTCGGCGGCGCCGCAGCTGCGATCGGCATCGTCGCGCCGAATCCACCGGACGATCGTTGGGCCGGCCTCCTCCAGTACGACCTCGGTCACGCGACGATGCTGATGATGCTCGCGGCGGCCGACCTCGGGATCGGCACATGCCACTCCTCCGTGCAGGACCAGGAGCTCGCTCGGAAGATCCTCGGCTTCCCGGATGACCACTTCCTCGCGTACCTTCTCTCGCTCGGCTACCCGGCGGGCGGGCCGCTCCGGCCGCTCAGGCGGCTCAACCGGCGGCCGTTCGACGAGGTCGTGCACCACGGCCGCTGGTAACGCTCGCAGCGAGTCGACAAGCCCTCCCCCAGCGAGCGGGCACGACCGTGGCGGACGTAGCCGTCACCGCAGCCGAGCCGGGCGACTTCGACGACCTTGACCGGCCGTCGGGAAGCGCCGTATCCTCCTCTGCACACTCATCGGCGCAATGCACGGCAAACACAGGGGGGAGCCGTGGCATCGGACATCTTCGCGAAGATCGGCGACATCAAGGGCGAGTCGCTGGACGACAAGCACAAGGACGAGATCGAGGTACTGAGCTGGTCCTGGGGCATGACCAACGCCGCGAAACCGACCGGAAGCGGAGGTGGGGCGGCGAAGGCGAGCTTCCACGACCTTTCGTTCACCCACAAGATCGACAAGGCCTCACCGGTGCTGATGAAAGGGTGCGCCACCGGTCAGCATCTGAAGGAAGCGACGATCACGCACCGGAAGGCCGGCAAGGGCCAGCAGGACTTCCTGATCATCAAGATGAACGACGTGCTCATCACTGCCGTGACGGACGCCGACAGTGCCGAAGACGGCCGTCTGGAGACCGTGAGCCTGGCGTTTGCGAAGGTCGATCTCGAATACCGCCCGCAGAAGGCCGACGGGTCTCTCGATGCCGGCATCCACTTCAAGTACGACATCAAGGCCCGCAAGGAAGCGTAGTCCCGAAGACGGAGCTGCCGAGTGACGACCGCGCGCTGAGCCTCGACGAGGCGCTGTCGGTCGCGATCGTCCTGCAGCGGGCCGAGCAGTGGGCGGCCGCCGGGGAGATCTACCGGAAGATCCTCGAGGTGGCGCCCGATCATCCGGACGCGCTGCACTTCTCGGGCGTTCTCGCCCATCAGCAGGGGCGTAGCGAGGAGGCCGTCGCTCTGATCGGGAGAAGCCTGGAGCTCGGGCCCGAGCGGGCGGACTGGTACAGCAATCTCGGGATCGTCCTCCAGGATCGCCTCGACCTGGACGAGGCGGTCGCGGCGTACGAGCATGCGATCGAACTCGATCCGGACCACGCCAATGCCCACAACAACCTCGGCGTGGTGCTCAGAGCCCAGGGAAAGGTCGTCGAGGCAGAAGCGGCGTACCGGGCCGCCATTCGCATCGATCCCGACCACTCGGACGCGTACAACAACCTCGGCGTCCTGCTGCGCGGTCAGAAGCGGCAACGCGAGGCGGCCCGCTGCTTCTCGAAGGTGATCACGCTCAGGCCGAGGCAGCCGGACGCGCGGAGGCTGCTGGCGATCGCGCACTGCACGCTCGGGGAGGTCGACCAGGCGGTGGAGGTCTGCGAGGAGTGGCTGCGTGACGAGCCGGACGATCCCGTCGCCAGGCACATGCTCGCGGCGTGTTCCGGCCGCGACGTCCCGGCGCGGGCGTCGGACGCCTTCATCGAGACGACGTTCGACAGCTTCGCCGCCAGCTTCGATGCCAAGCTCGCCACGCTGTCGTATCGAGCGCCGGCGCTGGTGGCGGCGATGCTGGAGGACGCGAACGTCGATTCGACGGGAGGCCTCGACGTGCTCGATGCCGGATGCGGCACCGGGTTGTGCGGTCCCCTGATCGCCCCCTACGCGCGGCGCCTGGTCGGAGTCGACCTCTCCCTGCGGATGCTGGATCAGGCCCGCACCAGGGACGTCTACGACGAGCTGGTCAGGGGAGAGTTGACCGCATACCTGCGCCGCCACGCCGACGCGTTCGACGTGATCGTCTCGGCGGACACGCTCTGCTATTTCGGGCCGCTCGAGCAGGTTGTCGCGGCCGCCGCGAACGCGCTGCGTGCCGGCGGGTTGCTCGTCTTCACCGCCGAGGAGCTACGCGGCGCCGGCGACACGGAGCAGGCGATCAGCCCGAGCGGGCGGTACCGCCATGCGCGTGGCTACGTCGAACGGGTGCTGGCGGACGCGGGTCTGCCGTCGAAGATCGTCCCGGCCGAGCTTCGCCTCGAGGCCGGCGAGCCGGTGCCCGGTCTGGTCGTCCGAGGAGCGAAGGCGGCGCGCGTGACGCGAGACAGCTCCCTCGCCGCGCAGCCCACGTGAGATGATCCCGTGCCTGACCGCTCATGAGTGACGACGGAATGGACCGGGAGTTCACCGGCTCGACCGAGCGCGGAGACGGTGCCGCATGGTCGACCGGTGTCGCGCCGGCGCGGTCGTACCGGCTCGTCGCCGAGATCGCGACAGGCCTGGAGCCCGAGGGCGTCGCCGTCGATTCGCACCGACGGGTGGCGTATGTGGCCTGCGCTCGCAGCGATGTGGTCAGCGTCGTCGATCTCGAGGGAGGCGGGGTCGTCGGTGAGGTGCCTGTCGGCCGCGAACCGATGGACATCGCCTTCGACGAGGTGACTGGGCGCTTGTTCACCGCCGACCTGCTCGGTGAGACGGTGTCGGTCGTCGACACATCGACGCTCGGCGTGGTGGCATCGGTGCCCGTCGGGTCGTACCCGTCCGGGCTTGCGCTCGACGCCGCCCGGCGGCGCCTCTACTGCGGGTGCGCGCTCTCGGCGACGGTCGTGGTTGTCGACGTCGACGAACTGGAGGTCGTCGCGTCGATCCCGGCCGCGGCCGGCGCCGGCGCGGTGGCGGTGGACGCCGGCCGCTCGCGTGTCTACTGCGCCAACTTCCTCGCCGGCTCGGTGTCCGTCGTCGATGGGCACGACCATCGTGTCGTCGAGGAGATCGAGGTGGGCGCGGCTCCGTGTGCGGTCGCGGTGCACGCTGCCCGGGACGAGCTCTACGTTGCGAATTCGTTCGCGGATGCCGTGACCCGGATCGATCTCGCGACGTCGGCGATCACGGGGGAGATCAAGGTCGACCGTACGCCCGTCGGCGTGGCCGTCGGCGCGGCGGGTGATCGGGTGTACGTCGGCAACCGGGGCGCCGGGACAGTGAGCGTGGTCGGCGTCGGTGACGCGGCGGAGTGGGCCCGGTTCCCGGTGGGCGAGGGCCCGGGCGGCTGCACGGTCGACCCGCTGACCGGACATCTGCTGGTCGCCAACGCCGGTTCCGGTTCGCTGACCGTGATCGAGGACTTGCTCACCGGGCGTCCCGAGGCGCCGACGCCCGAGCCGCGGAACGAGCTGATCGGCCGGCCGCTGCCGCCGTTCACGCTCCCGGACCTGAACGGGATGGTACGCACGAGCCGCGAGTGGGCGGAGCGGAAGTTCATCCTCAACTTCTTCGCAAGCTGGTGAGGCCCGTGCAACGCGGAGGCGCCCCTGCTCGAGGAGTTGCGCCGCCGCGAGGCAGACCGGTCTGGTCTGGACGTGATCCTCGTCGACGTCTGGGAAGGAGGCGACGCCCGCCGCAGGGTGCAGGACTACTGCGAGCTATGGGGCATCGAGTCGACCGTCCTCCTGGACGAGACAGGCGAGTACGCCAAGAGCCTCGGCATCCGAGGAGTACCGACCAACGTCCTGGTGGACTCCGCCGGCACCGTCCGCGCGCTCGGCGCCGGCAACCCGGACGAGCTGAACGCCGGCGTGGACGAACTCCTGAGCGGCTAGGCAAACCGCCCGTGGACTACGACAACGGCAGACAGGCCGTCGTCGGCGTGCTGACCGGGACGAAGCCGGCCGGCCTCACGCGTGGGGAGCCGGGGAATCGGGCCAGCGTGCCGCAGCGGTCGTCCTGCGAGGAGCTGCGCGAGACGGTGGCCGCCGTAGATCGAAGGGAGGAACCCGACACCGTTGCAGCCGAGGTTGTAGAGCAGCCGCGGGTGGCCGGGATGGGCGCCGACCACGCGGAGCCCGCTGCCGTTGTAGCCCATCAGCCCGTGCCAGTGGAAGTCGTAAGGTCGACCGGGTGGCCGCGCCGGCTGTGCGAACGGCCGGACTTCCTCGTCCATCGCCTGGAGGAGGTCTCCCGGAAACGGTGCGTCGCGCTGGTAGGCGCCGTCGTCGAAGGGGTACTCCGGCCCGCCCATGCAGGTCAGCGTGACGGTGTCGGCGGTCCGGTCGTACGTGCGTCGGGTGACGTACACGTAGGGCGTGTCGCCGCCGATGGTGGTGTTGCGGATGTAGCTCATCGCCGCCGGGGTTCTCGGCGTGTCCTCGACGAACGCGCTCATGTAGGCGACCCGGCCGGTGATCCGCTGGTCGGCGGCCAGCCGGATCGGCGAACCGGCGTCGTCGACGACGACGTGGTCGACGAAGCCGTTCGTGCACAGCACCACGTGACCAGCCGTCACCCGACGACCGCCCGCGTGCACGGTCGCCTGATCGGGACCGACGACCACCCGCTGCACGTCGGTGCAGTCGGCGTACAGGAACCTGCTCGCGTGTCTCCGCTGCATGTAGTCGAGGACCTGCTGGCAGAGCAGGCCGCTGTTCGCGCAGCCGGCGCGGGCGGACAACACCGCCCGGTAGCGGTCGTCGTCGACCTGCAGCAGCTCTCGCACCCGCGCCTGCGGAACGACCGAATACGCGCCTGCGAACCCGCCGGGAAGCTCGGAGAGAAACTCGGCCTCCTCCGAGACGACGCACGCTTGCGGCTGCAGGCCCGCCCGCTCGCGGATGCGCATGCAGCGAAGGTGCACCTCGAGGTGGTGCCGGTTGAACATCCCCATGTGGCCCGTGAACCGCTCCACCCGGACTCCCGCGGCGGCCTCCCCGACCATCACGTCCAGCAGATCGTGAGCGTCGTCGAGGCCGCGCTGGGCCTCGGCGGCCAACTCCCAGCCGTACTCGTCCGCGATGTCCGACAGAGGGCGCTCGAAGTAGGTCGTGAGCTGTCCCGCGTTCCGTCCCGTCGCACCACGGGCGACGCGATCCCGCTCGACGAGCACGACCGTGCCGTTGCCCGCGCGCAGCGCGAAGAACGCGGTGGCGATCCCGGCGATCCCCGCACCGACGACGACGAGGTCGGCCGTCGCGTCGGACCCGAGCGGCCGCGGCGGCCTGTCGGGCGCGAGCTGGGCGATCCACGGGGATCGATTCGGGCGATCGGCATATGCCGTCGGCCCCGCCTCGGGCTCGCCCGTCCTCGCGACCATCGGTGCCAGTTATCGCAGGTCGGCCGGGGACCGGCAGCGTGAAGGGTGGGCCGGTGCGACGGGCCGTCCGGGGAGCACTCCGGTTCAGGCGGGCGTCAGGCCGGGTCCACGCTGCTCGCCGATCTCGACGACGAGAACAGGCATGTCGTTCATGTCGAGGGCGACGTCGATGACCCGAAGGTCTTTGTCCCTGTCTTCGCCGTCGAGCATCACGCGCGTTCCGACGCTGACGGGCACAGGGAACGGGTACCTACGGATCTCGGCGTTCTCGAACTGGAAGCTCGTCTGCAACATTGGGGGATCGGTCGCCATCAAAGACGTGAATACCCGCCGGTCCAACTGTCAAACGATCGGGTGTCCCGGCAACGTCTACTAGAGGCTTGATGTGAAACTCGTTCCCTGGTGATCTCGCGCCCGGATCGAGGCGCAACAGACAGACGAGGCCCGCCGGGGCCTCGTCTGAGAGCAGCTTGCGATCGAAGGGTCGATGGACTAGTCCATCTTCCCGATGATCCCCGTCATCTCGTCCTCGGTGAAGCCGCGCATCGTGACTGTGCGAAGGTTGCCGGTCGCGGCGAGCTGAAGGTTGATCGCCGTGCCAGTCTCCTCGTCGGGAACGTCCGTCACGGCGACCAAGTCGTACGGGCCCGCCGTCCAGAGGATCATGTCGAACTTACCGCCTTTGCTCTCCACGAGCTGCTTGGCGGCCTGGTAACGGTTCACGGTGTCCTTGACGTTCTTGACACCCTGCTCCGTCCAGTTCAAGAGGATCACGTACTTGGGCATTGCTGCTCCTCTCATCGTCGGCTCGGCGAGCGCACACAATCAGGGCGAGGCGCATGCACCGGGCGCGTTTGAGCGATCCTAACGGCCCGGCTGCGAGCGCTTCAGTCGTCCGGTCGCTGCTGCAGATTCGTAGGTGGCCGAGTTTCACATCAAGCCTCTAGGAGTGTGGCGGCCCGGTTGTACAGGAGGGTCTCGCCGCGGCGGCGGCCCGGCCGCCGACCTGTCTCCCCGGGGGCCCGATGGGTTCCAGAAGTGGGCGAGCCGGGCATCCAGTCCGTGACCGATGGAAGTCGAGCTCCAGTACGTGTACCGCGGCGATGCACCCCCCGTCGTTCCGACGCGTCTGGCCGATCTCGTGCTCGCCGACTCCGAGAGCTTCCGTCTCACCGACACGTACTTCGACACCGACGAACTCGATCTCCGCCAGGCGGGCTGCTCTCTTCGGGTCCGAGTCTCGGACGACGACGGCCGAGCGAAGCTCACGTGGAAGGGGCGCTCGCGCCGACACAAGAGCGGCAAGCGGCGGCCGGAGATCGAGGTGCCGATCGCGAGCGTCCCCGCCGAGCCCGAGATCCTCGCGGCGCTGCTCGACCGCCACGGCATCGATCGCCTGATCGGCGAGGCGTGCGGGAGCTCGAAGCCGCTCGACCTGAACACGATCGGAGAGATCAGGAGCGACCGCTCGCGGCACACGTACGTGCAGGGCCTCCATCGATTGGAGCTGACCTGGGATCAGCTCGAGTATCCCGTCGGGCCGCCGGAGACCCGCGTCGAGGTCGAGGTCAAGTCCAAGCTCGCCGAGCGGTATCTGGTGCAGGCGGAAGAGGACCTCCGCGGGCTCTTCGGGGACGATCTCGAGGCGCCTGCTCGCGGGAAGGTGCGGGAGCTCTGCACCCGGCTCTACCCCGAGCTGGTCTCCGCCTGAGAGAGGACTCGGTCAGCGCTTCCGCGCCGTCGCCCTGCCTCCCTTGCGGCCCGCGGCCTTCTTCTGGGCGGTCGTGCCGCCCTGAGAGGAGTCGCTGCGGCTCGAGCCGGAGTCGGACTTCTTTCCGCCGCGGCTCGACGAGCCCGGCGAATTCGCGATCCGTGCCGCCCGCTCCTTCGACATTCCCTTCTCTTTCAACGCCTCGTACTGCTTCTCGTTCTTGACGCTCGCTCTCTTCCCCGGCACGAAAGGCCTCCTTCGATCGTGGGTTGCTGCAGTCGCGTTCCCGTGGAGTGAGCTCGGAAACCTTCGTTTCCCCCGCACGAGCCGGGGGTAGCCGAGGCGGACAGACGAAGAGACGAGACGAAAGGAGCCAGAATGCAGTTGCAGTCCCTCGAGGATGTGTTCACGGAGCAGCTCGCCGACCTCTACAGCGCCGAACGACAGCTCGTCGAGGCGTTGCCGAAGGTGGTGGCCGCTGCGCGGAGCGAAGCGTTGCGGAGCGCGCTGGACGAGCACCTGAGGCAGACGCGGAACCACGTCGCCAGGCTCGAGGAGGTCTTCCAGTCGATTCGGCCGTCCGTGCCGGAAGAGCACTGCAAAGGGATGGAAGGCCTGCTGGCCGAGGGCGAGAAGATCGTCCGGGCCGATGGGGACGACGCGGCCCGGGACGCGGCACTGATCGCGGCCGCCCAGCGTGTCGAGCACTACGAGATCGCGGGCTACGGGACGGCGAAGACGCTCGCCGACCAGCTCGGCTACGACCGGGCGGAGACCCTGCTCGGCGACACGCTCGACGAGGAGGCGCACGCGGACGCGCTGCTCACGAAGATCGCGACCGGAGGGCTCCTGCGAACCGGTGTCAACGAGCGGGCCGCAGGTTAGCCCGCAGCCTGCGTGCGACTGCGCTATGTCGACCACCGCGGGCCCGGGCTGACACGGCGTCGGCGCGGCCGGGGATTCGAGTACATCGACACGGCCGGCGAGAAGGTGGACGGCGAGACGGCCGAGCGGATCCGCAGTCTCGCCGTCCCGCCGGCATGGACGGATGTGCGGATCTGCCCGTGGCCGAACGGGCATCTGCAGGCGACCGGGCGCGACGCCGCCGGGCGCCTGCAGTACCGGTATCACCCGGAATGGCGGGCCGAGCGCGATCGGGAGAAGTTCGAGCGCATGCTGGATTTCGGCGTCGAGCTGCCGGGGTTACGCGCGCGCGTGACGGGACGCGGCAATGGAGGACGACCTGCACGCAGCCGAGGCCGCCGTCGTCGAGCTGCTCTCCGATGGCTGAGCCACCTCGGGCGCGCGGTCGAAGTCACCCGATCGAGTGACGGCGCGGTGACGCCATGGTGACGGACGCGTGACGGTCCGGCCGGATACTCGGCGAGCGGCTGTCCTCGCCGCGCTCCGCAGTCATCGCTCGGGAAGGGGGAAAGTGCTGTGTCGGTATACCGGGAAGACCTCCTGCACGAGATCCTTCGGTTCAGGCCGTGGCCCAACGGTGATCCTGGTCCGGAGATCTACAAGCTGATCCAGGAAGAGCTGAGTGCTGAACAGAGAGTGAGCTTCGTCAACGGTCTGATCGGCATCGAGCTCGCGATGACCGAGGCTCGGCTCGGAGGCCTGAAGCAACTCCAGCAGACCCTCGGCGGGCGCGCGGCCAAGGGCTAGTCCCGGCAGCGCCGGCTTCCCATGCGCGTCGAGGACGGGCGCCCGTCGCCGTACCGCGAGCTCTGCAGCCGCGAGCGCGACACGTCTCGCGCAGTCGTGCTGGTCGGCTTCCAGAAGCAGGGCAACCTGGGCATCGGCTATCTCGCCGCGACGCTCGCCGCCCAGGGCTACCGAGTCGAAGTGGTCGACTTCGAGGAGCCGCCGGAAGCCCTTCTCGGCGTGATCGAGGAGACAGATCCGGTGCTGGTCGGCTTCTCGCTGATCTTCCAGTTCTACGTCCACCGGTTCGAGAAGCTGGCCCGGTATCTGAGGCTGAACGGCGTCGACTGCCACTTCACGATGGGTGGGCACTACCCGAGCCTCAGCCCGGAGGAGACGCTGGCCCTCGTCCCTCAGCTCGACAGCGTGGTGCGATTCGAAGGCGAGCTGACCCTGCTCGAGCTCGTCGACCACCTGGGTCTCGGCCTCGACTGGCACTCGATCGACGGCCTCGTCTACCGCGACGGCGGCGAGGTCGTCGAGACGCGCACGCGGGCGCTGATCGGCGACCTCGACGAGCTGCCGGATCCGCACCGCATCGCCCAGACACGGAGCATCCTCGGGCGGACGTCCGCACAACTGCTCGCCAGCCGCGGCTGCGCGCGCACCTGCTCGTTCTGCTCGATCCACATGTTCTACCGAACGGCTCCGGGCAAGGTCGTGCGCACGCGGCGTCCTGCGGAGGTCGCCCGGGAGATGCGGATGCTCTACGACGAGCAGGGCGCCACGGTCATGCTCTTCCAGGACGACGACTTTCCGATCTTCGGCCCGGCGTGGCATCGCTGGACGCGCGAGCTGCTCGCCGAGATCGACCGGCAGGACCTGATCGGCCGCGTTCTCTGGAAGATCAACTGCCGGGCCGACGCGGTCGATCCGGAATTGCTCGCGGAGATGCGGGACGCCGGCCTCTACCTCGTCTACATGGGCCTCGAGTCGGGTAGCAACGAGGGCCTGGAGGTGCTGAACAAGGGAATCACGGTCGAACAGAACGTCCGCGCCGTCGAGATCCTGAAGGAGCTCGGCATCCTGTTCGACTTCGGCTTCATGATGCTCGACCCGTCGAGCACGTTCGAGTCGGTCCTCGAGAACGTGGCCTTCCTGCGCCGGATCGTCGGTGACGGGTCGGCGGCCGCCGAGTTCTGCCGGATGATCCCCTACGACGGCACGCCGATCAAAGACACGCTCGAGCAGGAGGGGCGACTGCGCGGCGACGTCATCCATCCCGACTACGACTTCCTCGACCCGCGGCTCGAGCGCTTCTACGAGGAGATCTCCCAGGCCCTCCAGATCACCGGCTGGATCCATGGGCTCAGCGCCCTGTCCCCCCAGCTCAAGTTCGCCTGGGCCGAGTTCGCGATCATCGAGCGCCTCCTGCCGTGGCTCCCCGGTCTCCAGGGCTATCGCGGGACCCTGCGGCGGATCACGGCTGCGAGCAACGCCGTCCTCTGCGACGTGGTCGAGGAACTCGTCGAGGTCTGCCGCGACGGCGCCGCGTCGTCCCCGTCGAGGGATGCGCTCGGGGCCGAGTGCCGGGCGTTCGTGGCCGACCTGGTCTCGGAGCGGGATGCCTACATGCTGCGAAACCAGGGAGCCCTGCTCGACGCCCTCGAAACGGACGGCGGGCGGGTGACCGTCCCCGTCACGTAGGCGAACCCGCCGACATGCCGCCGGCTCAGCGTCACGACCCCTACAAGGCCTTCCACTTCCTCGTCGAGATCGATGGGATCACGCGCGCTGCCTTCAGCGAGGTCGGCGGTCTCGAGAGCGAGACGGCCGTGATCGAGTACCGGGCCGGAGGCGATGCCACCACGGTGCGCAAGCTGCCCGGGCTGACCAAGTACGCGAACATCGTCCTCCGCCGCGGGATCACCAAGGATGCCGACCTGTGGAACTGGCGAAAGACCGTCGTCCAGGGCAACGTCGATCGTCGGAACGGCTCGATCATCCTGCTCGGGGACGACGGGACCGAGGTCGTGCGCTGGAACTTCTTCCACGGCTGGATCGCCAAGTGGGAAGGTCCGGCGCTGAACGCCAGGGGGAACGAGGTCGCGATCGAGACGATCGAGATCGCGCACGAGGGCCTCGAGCTCGCCTGAGATGGGCGCCGCGCCGGCGGATGACGGCGTCGTCGTTGACGTCGTCCTCGAGGACGGCGTGCTCTACCTGGAGCTGGCGAACCTGAGCGACCGACCGGCTCTGAACGTCAGGTGCTCGTTCGACCCGCCGCTCGTCGACGCCCAGGGGCGGGACGTGTCGGAGCTCCGGGTCTTTCGCCAGATCGAGTTCCTCGGCCCGAGGCGGCTCCTGCGCACGCTCCTGGACTCCATTCCCGGCTACTTCGGACGAAAGGGGGCCTTGCGCTTCTCCGTCGCCGTGGAGTACGAACGGCCCGGTGAGCCGCGCTGCGAGACGAAGGTCACGCACGATCTCGAGCTCCACCGCGAGCTGGCGTACCGGATCTGACCGGGCGCGCGAGGCCTGGACTCGCGGTCGGGACATGCTTGCTCGCCCGCCGCGCCGCTCGTCCTCGTCCTCTACGATCCAGGAAGCCGGCGAGGCACGCACCGTCCGCCCTCGGCCGGACGCCGAGACCAACAGGCCGGTTCGCGTTGAGGCTCCAGTACCTGGTCACGTCCCTCGCGCCCGCGGAGTCGAGTCGCAGCAGGCCCTCTCACGGGTGCTCGACGCGTTCCACGACCATCCCGTGCTCACGGCGGGCGAGCTCGACGCTTCCATCTCCACCCGGATCGATCGCCTCATCGTCCAGCTCGCCCCGATGCCGCTGGAGGGCCTGGCCGATCTGTGACCGCATTCGGAGCTGCATGCGGCTCTCCCTGTACTTCGAGGTGAACGCGCAGCCTCTCCCTAGCCGCGCAGGGTGAGAGCCGAGAAGGCCTCGGCCCGGTCACCTGCCGCGCCGGGTAGCACGGCTTCGATCCGGAGGAGATGGTCGTCCTGCGGCCGGTCTCCCTCGGCCGGGTCGAGGCCCTGCTCGATGCGCTCCCGCATCCATGCCTCACTCCCGATCTCGTACTCCCTCACACTCCGTCTGTACCCGTTGGCGCGGGCGTTCACACCAGACGCAGACCCGGGGAGCCGCCCTCAGCCCGTCGTCAGGACCGGCTTGACCACCCTGCCCTCGTGGGCGGCGGCGAAGGCGTCGCTGATCCGCTCGAGCGGGAAGGTCGTGATCAGCCTGTCGAACGGGAAGCGGCCCTGCTGCCAGAGGTCGATCAGCGCGGGTATGAGCTGCATGCTTCGCCCCTCGCCGCCGAGGATGCCGACGATGCGCTTGCCCCAGAGGGTGCTCACGTGGTCGAGGGCGAACTCCGCTTTCGCGGGAGCGCCGCCGATCAGGGCGCACGTGCCGCGCATGCCGACCGAGTCCGCAGCCTGCCGGAGGACGCCGACGTCCCCGGTGCACTCCAGGGAGAAGTCGCCGGGGCCGCCGCAGATCTCCTTTACGGCTGCGACGGGGTCCTCGTGTGCGTCGAGGGTGTGTGTTGCACCGAGGTCCGCCGCGAGCTCGAGCCGCCCGGGCCGGAGGTCGACCGCCACGATCGTGGTGGCGCCGGTGCAGCGCGCGGCCATCACGGCGGCGAGCCCGACCGAGCCGGCGCCGTAGACGACGACGGTCGAGCCGAGGCCGGGGCGCAGCACGTTGAGGATGGCTCCCGCTCCGGTCCCGATTCCGCAGGCGAGGGGACCGAGCAGCTCGAGCGGCAGGCTCTCCGCGACCGGGACGAGCGCGTTCGCGCCGACGATCGCATGGGTGGCGAATGTCGACTGGCCGAAGAAGTGGCTGTGAAGCGGCGAGCCGTCGGGCCGGGCGAGCGCGGTCGAGCCGTCGGGACGGCCGCCGCCGGCGACCAGCGGGCCGATCTGGAGGCAGTAGCGCGGCTGGCCGTCGAGGCAGTTCCTGCACGCGCCGCAGAACGGCCACCCGATCACGACGTGGTCGCCGGGCGCGACGTTCGTCACTCCGTCGCCAACGGCCTCGACGACGCCGGCGCCCTCGTGGCCGAGCACGCCCGGCGGCGGGAACGGCAGGTCCCCGTGACGGGTGATGTCGTCGGTGTGGCAGACACCGCAGGCGACGACGCGGACGAGCGCCTCGCCCGGGTGCGGGTCGTCGAGCTCGACCTCCTCGATCTCGAAGTCGGCGTGCAACTCGGGCGTGACGGCGGCGGTGATGCGCATCGAGCGTGCCCACACTAGCGCCTCGGAAGCACGTCGAGGCATCGCTCCGCTCCCTCGACCGGGAGAACCGGAGGCCGTATCGTTCGCATCTTCCGGAAGGAGTGTGTCTCATGAGCACATCCGAGGAAATGCTCGACAAGGCGGCCTCGTTCGGGCCGATCCAGATCTGGACCTTCGCCTTCGACGGCAACAGCTTCCGCGGGGAGATCCTCCCCGAGCTGGACCGGCTCAAGGACGCCGAGGTCATCCGGGTGATCGACCTGCTCGTCGTGCGGAAGGACGCGGAGGGCCGGGTGGCGACGGTGACGGCGAGCGACCTCGATTGGGAGGAGGCGACGTCGTTCGGCGCCATGATCGGCGGCCTGATCGGCCTGGGGTTCGACGGCGAGGAAGGGGCGAAGGTCGGCGCCATGGCGGGCGCCCTGGAGCTGGCCGACGGTCACCTGTTCAGCGACCGGACGCGGGACGTGCTGGTCGAGGTGATCCCTCCGAACAGCACCACCGCGATCGCTCTCGTCGAGCACGTCTGGGCGAAGCCGCTCAAGGCGGCGATCGCCCGAGCGGGGGGGATGGAGATCGACAACGACTGGCTCAGGCTCGACGAGCTGGTCGCGATCGGGCTGCGCAGCTCGCTCCCGCTGGGCGACGTCGACCCCGAGGAGGCGGAGAGCCCCGACTGACAGGCGGAGCTGCGGCGGCTCAGGGAGCGCCGGCCGCCGCCTCCTCCATGCTCTTGAGCCTCGTGTAGTAGTCGCTGATCTCCTTGAGGTGAGCGAGCGCGATCTTGCCGGTCGTGACGGGATCGCTGCCGGTCACGTCTGTCTGCGGGTCGTGGCTGCCGTGCTCGAGCTCGACGTCCATCCCCATCCGGAACTGCTCCACGTCGAACGGCGCCGTCGCCCAGTCGATCCCGATCTGCTCGCCGATGCTCCGAGCCTCGTCGGCTGTGAACTGCCCACGGTCGGCCATGTGCTCTCCTTTCGTCAGGGCAATCGTATGGCGGGCGGCAAGTCGGCCGCGCCGCGCGTCCCCCTACGGCCGCGGCACCGGGAACCGTGCGCGAGACCTGCGGGTAGGCCGCGCGATAGCCGCGCCGGCGGGCGATCGGCGCGAGGGCCGAAGAGCAGGCGTTGGAGTGTCAGCTCCCCTCGAGGAGAGGCAGGCGCTCGACGGCCGGCCGTCCGGGTCGGGGTGCGACATGCGCGAGCGATTCTAACCCCGTCGGATCCGCCGGTCGAGCCTTTAGGCTCGTGGCGTGAGGCACGCGCGCAAGGAGCTCTGGTTCGAGGTTCCGGAGCGGCGCGCGTACCTGAACATCACGCCGCAGGTCGAGGAGTTCGTCCGCGAGAGTGGGATCACGAACGGGCTCTGTCTCGTGAACCCGATGCACATCACCGCCGCCGTCTACGTCAACGACGACGAGTCGGGCTTGCTCCAGGACATCGACGACTGGCTCGAGCGGCTCGCCCCGCACGAGCCGGTCGCGCACTACCGGCACAACGTCGGCGAGGACAACGCCGATGCCCACCTGAAGCGGCAGCTGTTGGCACACCAGGTCGTGCTCGCGATCACGGACGGCCGTCTCGACCTCGGGCGGTGGGAGCAGGTCTTCTACGCCGAGTTCGACGGCCGGCGGCGCAAGCGCGTCCTCTTGAAGGCGATCGGCGAGTGACGCGCTACAGCCCGACTTCGTCGGCGTAGATCAGCCGCCGCTCCCAGATCGGGCGCACGACCGCAGCCGGCGGGGCTTCGACCGACGACGGCGGGTCGCCGGGCAAGAGCTCCCACTCCTCGACCGCGACGCGCCAGTTCGGGTTGCCTCCCGGTCGCCTGAGCGGGATCACCGTGCCTGCGTCGAGCTCCCCGACCCACGCCGCCTCGAACTGATTTGCGCCGCGCCCGCGGATGACCAGCTCGGCGGCGGCCACCGTCCGCCAGCCGAGATCGGTCGGGATGGCCGGGTCGCGGCGCTGGAGCTTCGCCACCACCTGCCGGTTCGCGCCGACCGCCTCGGCGAACGCGTCGGCGGGGGCGTGGCCCCGTTCCGGGAAGGCGCGGACGCCGATCGGTCCGCTGACGACCACGCGGACGTGCCTGTCATCCGTTCGGCTCACGCTCGTGGTCCGCTCGGGTGTCAGCTGGACGTAGTGGCAGCGGACGGGCGCCGAGAGATGGCAGCCGGCGATGCTGTCGGGCTGGTACCGGCAGACGGCGAGCCGGACGAACGGCCAGAACGTCGGGCCGGGGTCGAGCGCGGCGTCGACGTACCAGAGACCGCGCTCCTGGTTGTACAGCGGCCGGTATCCGACGACCAGCACGGCGGGCTGCTCGGGCAGGGATGCGAGCGGCAACTGCTGCGGCGGCGTGACCGGGCGGCCGGGTTCGGCCCGGTCGTCGAGCCCGCTCGTGCGCAGCAGGTTGTCGAGCTGGACCATCTGCAGGGGGCGCCGGTCGACCGGGGCACTGAGCCAGACCGGATCGCCGCCCCACTTGCTGACGAAGGGGAAGCCGGACTGGTCGGGCGCGGGCGGCCCGAACGTGTCGTCGCCTCCGGCCGCGAGCAGGATGCCGAGCAGCTCACCCGTTCCGCTGGAGAACCACGGCCGCTCGAGGAAGATGCGGAGGCCGGCACGCCGTCCGTGGCGGCGGGCGACCGGCTGTTCCGGCTCCGTTCCGTCCGACCATCGGAAGAGCGGGACGACCGAGTGCACCACGGGCGGGGCCGGCCGGGCTGAGGAGGGGACGGAGACCGAGACCGTCGGCCCGACGAGGCTGCGGCCGTCGTCGCCGGGGACGTCGGGGTCGGGCGCGAGCAGGTCCGCGTGGAAGTACTCGGGAAATCGGGTCGACGCCCTGAAGCGGTAGTCGATCACCCGGTGCTTCGTGTCTCCCAGCTCGTGGTTGGCGGCGTGCACGTGGAGCTTCCCGACCTCGGGCAGCGATCCCTCGAGCTCGACCGGTCCGAGGATCGCGAGATCCTCGAACTGCAGGACCGGCGAGGTGAAGGCGTGACCGCTGGTCGGCCGCTCCTCCCAGATCGGGAGGGTGACGTCGTCGACCGGATCGGTCCAGGTCGCCTCGGCGGTGAGGTGGTCGGTGCTCGGGCCGTGGAGGTCGACGGCGCCGTTGAGGGTCACGCGGGTGGAACCGAAGGTCCGCATCGGCAAGAGCTTCGTCGGCCGCGGGGCCTCGAGCGGCCGGGGGACGGCGTGCACGAGCGTCACGTCCTCGAACGGGGTCAGGCCCCAGAGCCAGCCGTCGGCCGCGGCCCCGGCGACGTCCGCGTCGTCACGCACCGGCTGCGGCAGGCTCCGCCACGGCCCGAACAGGTCGAGGTCCTCCCGTTGCAGCGACGACGCGAGCCGGAACCGCTGCACGTCGCCCGGGGGCAGGGAGACGGTGATCACGCGACCTGCGACCCTGCCTGCCAGCTCGCCGCCGCCGAGCACGAGCCGGAAGGGTTCGATCTCGGGCCACGTCCCCCCGTACCGCGCCGTGAACCCTTCGGTGCCGAACGGGAACGGGATCGCGCGGTCGAGACCCGCTTCCTGGAAGACGAAGGAGACACCGCGCGCGAGCGGGTCGGGAAGGTAGGGGAGCACGAGGTCCGGCGTGTCGTGGACGACGTACTGGCCGGGCGGCAGGTGGTCGCTCTTCCCGGGCCCCGGCGGATCGTCGGGCCCGAGCAGCGGCAGCGTGACCGGGTCGGCCTGCGGCGTGCCCGGCTGCATCTCGAGCCGGACGCCCGCTTGCGCGAGTCGGGCAGGTGGATCGGCGATGTCGGCGATGTCGAGATCGAGGAAGGAGCCGTTCTCGAGGAGCGCGATGCCGAGGAGCTTCTGGTGGTCGGCGGGGTTGGCCGAGCCGATCGCCGCGTCGAACATCCCGTGCAGCTCGGCCTGCACCTGGCTCGTCTTCGGCGGCGCGAGGTGGCGCTCGCTCTCCGCGAGGTAGCCGAACGGGCCGAGCGGCGCTGTGTACTGCTCCGGCGGCGTCACCGTGATCTCGAGCGTCGCCGGATCCTGGGTGACGCCGGAGCGGACGACGAGGACGCGGATCGATTCGCCCTCCGTGTAGCGCCGGAGCGGGACGACCGCGGGGCTCGGAACCGGATCCCAGCGCAGAAACGGCCGCTGAGGGGTGACGGTCGCGAGTGCGCGCTCGACCGCGTCGGCCAAGCCGGCGCCGGCAGCAGGTCCCAGGTGGGAGGCGATCAGCGGTGCAAGCGCGTCGGCAGTGCGGGCGGCCGTGTCGGCGACGAACGGCTGCTCGCGATCCCCGACCGCGGCGGCAAGCGCCTGCGCGACCGAGGCGTGGCGGTCGAAGTCGACCGAGGCGATCGGCGCCCGGCTCGCGATCCGGGCTCCGAGCCGGGCGCGCACGAGCGCCTCGTGCTCGTCGCTCGCGAACGGCGGCGGCGGCGGCGCAGGCGCCGGTTCGGCCAACCGCCGCGCGTCCAGAACGGCATTGGTCGCCGCCCGCAGGTCCGGCGGGAGGCGGAAGGCGGCGTCGAGGGCAGGCGAGAGGCGCGCCAGCAGCGGACCGAGGGCTCCGGCGACCGGAGCGGCGGGCGCCGGCGGCGGATTCAGGTCGTGCGGCCGTGAATTGCCGGCGAGATCGACCGTCCAGGCACGCATCGCGTAGGAACGGCCGAGGCGGAGGCGGGGCAAAGTCCCGGGGTGCACGTGGTTGACCACCAGGATCGGGTGGACGGGATCGGGAGTGCTCTCCGGCACGTCCTCGACGATCTCCTTCCCGCCCTCGTGGCGGACGCGCCGACCCGGCCGGGGGGCCGACAGGCTCCAGCCCTCCCAGCCGAAGACCGCTTCGTGGACGTGGATCGGGGAGTCCTCCGCCTTGGCGCTCTCGGAAGCCGCCGTCCCCTGGACGAAGCCTTCGTCGGGGGCGGCGTCGACCACCTTGCCCGCACCGACCACCGTGATGGTCGTCAGCCGGGAGTGGAGCGATTCCCAGCGTCTCGCGGTGTCGTCCCAGACCTCGACGCGCAGCCCACGGGTCACGTCCTCGGTGGACAACGTCGGCGGCTGCCCCTGGCCCAGCGCCTGGTCGAGATCGTGCTGGCGGCCGATCCGCTCGAGTGTGTTCTGCGCTTCGCCGACCCGGACGACGGTGAACCCGTTCGAGCGCAGGGCAGGCGTCGCGGCGTTCGTCGGCGCATCCTGATCCTGGATCTCGCGGAGCCGCGGCAACGTCCAGAGGAAGCGCTCCAGCTTGATCGCGGTGCCGTCCGCCTCGAGGTCGAGCAGGGCGAAGCGCTCCTCGTCCCCGAGCCGGGCCATCCCGTCGATCCAGTCTGCGGTTTCGGCGATCGTGACGAGGTCGTCGCCGACGGCGCGGCACCGGGTACGGGTCAGGCGGCACGGTCCTCGGTCGCCGTCCACGGCGATCACGGCCGAAAGCCACTGCGACGAGCGCAGCCGGTTCGGATCGGCGACCTTCAGGTCGATCACGAGCCCCAGCGCGCGCAGGAGCGTCCGGTGATCGCCGGCCATGGCGCAGCGCTCGTGGAACTCCGGCTCCGGACGAGGAAGCGGTGGGCTGACCGCTCCGTCGAGCGGACGCTCGCGGTACTCGCCCTGCTCCTCGGGGCGCTCGTAGAACCGGCGCGTCCGGTGGAGCTCGAGCGCCATCCGCCTGAGCCAGGGCTGTTCGTTCGCGATCACCCGGCCGATCACCGCAGGCGACTCCCCGGACTCGACGATCTGGTCGAGGTCCTCGGTCATCAGCGACTCGTCGTAGACGCGGCGCCGGGCGACCTCGGCCACGTGCTCGGTCCGGTAGTAGCGCCCCGAGATCTCGGCCAGCGGGCCGGCGAGGGGGTGGTCGTCGGGCGCAGGCGGCGTCGTCGGGCCCGCGTACATGGTCGCCAGGTGCACCGCCTTGCCGAAGTCGTGGACGGTGCGCGCGTCGAACGTCCGCCAGCGGCGCCCCTGCCAATCGGGCACGGCCCGTCCGCTGACCGGCGTGTCCGGTGGGAAGGCTCCGTCCCAGACCTTCGGCTTCACGTCGGCGAGGAGCGGTGTGGCCTCGATCGGCCCGGCCTGGTCGAAGAGCTCGACCGTCGCCTTCTGCTTGACGATCGCTCCCCAGTGCGGGAAGAGGGAGAAGGTGTGCAGCTCGTCGAGGGGCTTGTCCGGGGTCAGCTTCGGCGAGACGAACAGAGAGACGTGAAAGTCGGCGTCGGCTGCGCACGAGTGGGGCAGGGCGCAGACGGAGAAGATCTCGGTCGGCATCAGGCGGCGAACCCCATGCAGTACTCCGACCACGCGGGCGACGTCCCGCCCTCGGCGCCCATCACCTGGAGGAAGGACGGGTCGCCGTTCGCTCCGGCGAACTTGCGCTCGGCGTGGATCTGCACCGAGCCCGAGAAGACGAGGACCTTGACCTCGACGGTGATCGTCGCCTGGCCGGCCATCTTCCCGGTGTCGAACTCGTAGGTGAGAGAGAGGTAGAGCTCGATCGCGGCGGAGATCAGGCCGAGCACGTCGACCTCGCCGCGGAGGCGGAAGTAGCCGGTGAGCGACCCCTTGTCGCCCTCCAGCCGCATGTAGATGCCGATCATCGCCGAGATCGAGCCGGAGGCGACTCCCAGGTCGATTGCGAGGACGGCGCCGGCCTCGAGCCCGAGTTCCAGCTCCTGCAGCTTGTCCGGGCCGATTCGGAGGCCGAACCAGCCGCCGCCGCCGAGGAAGACGACGGCGAGCGTGAACGGCCGCTCGCGGGTGCAGAAGTTGAACCCGACCGACGTCGTCTTGCCGAGGAACGGCACCTGCACGTCGGCGCCGAGCGACATGTTCGCGAGCGTGAAGACGCCGATCGAGAGACTCGGAAGCGCAAGCGTGAAGCCCGCGGTCAGCCCCTGCGAGTCGACGTCGAGGTACGGAGGATCCGAGAACCCGTCGAACGGAATCAGGTCTTTGATCGTCTCGACG
>JBLMYA010000086.1:0-2833 GCA_050258035.1 Verrucomicrobiota bacterium | reverse complement strand
CCTCAGCTTCGCTGGATCGGTTATCAGGTCGATCGCCGCGATCCGGCCACGCGAGCTGGTGAACCCGACGACAGCCATGGCAACGCCGCCGGGCGCGACGATCACGCCAGCCCGTCCGTTGACAACTGCAGGCTTCGCGAAGCGGGCAAAGGGGGTTCCTCGCGCGAGAATCCTCTCAGCCACCGCCTTGGCTCCGTTCACAGGCTCGCGCGCGCCCGGGCCGCGACCGCCCGCGTCGATGCGGAACACGACGTCGGGGTGGAGCACCGCCACGAGACCTTCGAAGTCTCCCTCGCGTGAGGCCGCGAGGAAAGCGTTCACCAGCTCTCTCTGCTGCTTGACGTCGGCGTCTTCGGGTGGCGCGGCTCCGCGAACGCGGCGTCGTGCCCGGCTTGCGAGCTGACGGGCCGCGGCCGGGTTCGTACCGACGATCTCCGCAATTTCGGGAAAGGGCACCGCGAACATGTCGTGAAGTACGAAGGCGAGCCGCTCCGGTGGGCTGAGCGCGTCGAGCATGACGAGCAGCGCTAGACCAACAGAGTCAGCGATCAGGGCCTCATCCTCCGGGTTGTCCTGGCCGCCTTCGACGCTGACGACGGGCTCGGGCAGCCAACTGCCGGTGTATTCCTCGCGACGAGCACGACGCGCCTTGAGCATGTCGAGCGATACGCGCGCGACCACCGTGGTAAGCCAGGCACGGAGATCGGCGATCGCCTCGGGGTCCGAGCGGCTGAGCCGGAACCACGACTCCTGAACCGCGTCGTCGGCTTCGCTGATCGAGCCCAACATCCGATAGGCGACGGCGCGGAGCCGCGTGCGGTGGCGCTCGAACTGCTCGGCTAGCAAATCGTTCTCGGACATCGTTCAGAGCCCTCCTGCGATCGGTCTGCCCATCACAGAGAGGACGACTCGGATGCCTCGACTGTGACCGAAAGGAGAAGCCGGTCACACCTCCCTTCCCGCGGTCGTCAAGAGGCTAAGCAACGCAACAACCAAACCAATAGCTGCGGAACGGAGAGCTACAAGATGAATAGCCAGACAAACGGTCATTCCGAGACCAACGAGGCGGTCATTGCGGCCGCCGAGCGGCTCAGTGTTCCAGCGGTCGAGGTCAATGAGCTGACGAAGACCTACCCGGGCGGCGTTGAGGCCGTCAAGGCGATCGACTTCAGTGTCGCCCCCGGCGAGGTCTTCGGACTGCTCGGACCGAACGGGGCGGGCAAGTCGACCACGATCGGCATGCTGACCACCACCATCGCGCCGACCAGCGGCCAGGCAGCTCTGGCCGGCTACGACGTCGAGCGCCAGCCGCTCCAGGCGCGCGGCGTGAGCAGCGTCGTCTTCCAGGAAGCGGTAGTCGACGGCGGCCTCACTGGCCGCGCGAACCTCCAGCTGCACGCGGACCTCTGGGGCGTCCCGCCAGTCGCTGCGACGGAGCGGATCGCAGAGCTGGCAATGACGCTCGGGATCGATGAGCTCCTCGAGCGAGCCGTGTCGAGCTACAGCGGCGGGCAGCGCCGGCGCCTCGAGATCGCGCGGGCGCTGATCTCACAGCCGCGGGTCCTCTTCCTGGACGAGCCGACCGTCGGCCTCGATCCGCGTATCCGCTTCGAACTGCTCGACGTGATCGCCGAGCTGCGAGAGCGCGAGGAGATGACCATCGTGCTGACGACCCACTACCTCGAAGAGGCCGAACGTCTCTGCGACCGCGTGGCGATCATCCACAGCGGCGCGATCGTCGCCCTCGACACCCCCTCGGCACTGCTGGAGAGGCTCGGCGGCGAACTGCTCGAGCTCCGCGTCGAAGGTGACGTGCAGGTTGCGCTCGCGGCGCTCGGTGCGCACGGGGTCGCCGCTGCCGACGCCTATGTCGTCGGCCAGTCGGTCACAGTGCCCCTGGGCGAGGCGACCGCGACCGAGGCGATCGGCGCAATCAATCAGGTCGGCATCGGCGCGAGTTCGATCTCGAGCCGCCGGCCCACCCTTGACGACATCTACCTGCGGCTGACCGGCGACGACCTCGCCGTGGCTGCCTGACGACCTCAACTCTGATCACGGAAAAGGAGAAATAGCCATGACCACCACCACAATCGCCCAACCCACCATCGTCCCGCCCGCGCCGAGAGCGGCGCCACGGCGAGCCGGCCTCGGACGGGCGCTCCGCACCCTCGCCACCCGCCGGGCGGCGCTCACCGCACACAACCCTCGGCAGATCGCCGTCCCGATGCTGACCCCGATCCTGTTCGCGCTGGTCATCGCCCCAGCACTGAAGAGCGCATTGGGCGGTCTTCACTCGAGCATCGACTACACGGCGTTCGTCGCGGTCGGCACGGTTGGCCTGCTGGTCCCGCTAGCGACTACGTTCGCGGGTCTCAGCGTCCTCGTCGACCGCGACAGCGGCGCGCAGCGTGAGCTGCTCGCCGCGCCGATTCCGCGCCCCCTGCTCGTGCTTGCCAACCTCGTCGTCGTGCTCGCGCTCTGCGCCGTGCAGGTCGTCGTGGTGATCGGGGCCGCCGCGCTCGTGGGTGCGGACTATCACCTGAGCGTCTCGGGTCTCGTCTGGTTCATAGCACCGGCAGTGCTGTTCGTAGCGCTCATGTACGCGGTGGCGGAGACGATGGCCGCGCGAATCGACAAACAGGAGGAGTACATCGGGGCGACCCCCGCGATAGCGATCCTCCCCTGGTTCTTCGCCGGTGCGCTGTTTCCGATTGGCGCCCTCCCCGGTTTCCTGACCGCGTTCGCCAAGGTGCTTCCCCTGACGCACGCGATGGCGCTGATGCGCTACGGCCTCGTCGACCCCAGCGGCAGCAGCCTGCACGACATCTGGGGC
>JBLMYA010000085.1:0-44972 GCA_050258035.1 Verrucomicrobiota bacterium | reverse complement strand
ACGGGCACAACATCGAGGTCGTCAATCACAACCGGGGCTGAGCCGTGGGGGACGAGTCGCCGGACGCGGGGCTACTTCCCCGCGACGGAGGAGACGTATTGCGCGACCGCGTCGATCTGCTGCTTGGTCAGCTTGCCCTTGAAGGCGGGCATGGCCGCACCGCCGTTCGTCACCTGAGTCACGACACGGCTCTTCGGCGGCTTGAGCTGGTCGAGATTGGGCCCGACGGTCCCGGTCGCGTTCGCGGCCTTGAGGGTATGGCAGCTCGAGCAGCCGGCGGAGGCGAAGATCTCCTTCCCGCTCGTGGCCGTGATCTGGCCGCCGCCACGGCCTCCGCCCTGGACGGGCCTGCCGGCGACGGAGGCGACGTAGGCCGCGACCGCGTTCACGTCCTCGCCCGTGACCAGGTGGCGCGGCATGCAGTTCCCGGCGTTCACGAGCGGAGCGGCGGCGTTGTCGGGCGGGGGCACCTTCTTCTTCTGCTCCGGTGTGGGAGGCTCCACACACGCCGCGAACTTGATCTGGTCGGCCACGACCTGCTGGATGCTGGAGTCGTTGCCGACCTGCTGGCGCCGGTCGGCGGCGAAGGCCTCGTCGAGGTTCGGCCCCACCTTGCCCTGCGTCCCCGCGTCGGCCAGCGTGTGACAGCTTCCGCACTTCTGGGTGAAGAGCTGCTTGCCCCGCGCCGGGTCTCCACCCTGGGAGATGCCGCCGGTGCCGCAGGCAGTCGCGCCGAGCGCGAGGGCCGCAGCCAGGCCGGCCCGGGCGAGGAGGCGAGCGCGCACGCGCGCGAGTCTAACCCTGTGACGAGGGGGCGACCGCGGGGTTCGCGCGCAGCTGCGCTCTGATCTGCTTGATCTGCTGCCGGACCTGGGCAGCGTCCGTCGCGTCCGGGAACTTCGCCAGGTAGCCCTCGAACCCGAGCAGGGCGGTCTGGAGCTCGGGGCAAGGCCCGGCGACCGAGGCCGAGCACACCTGGAGCGCCGCGATCGCGGCCTGCTCCACGGCACCGGGTTCGTTCGGGGTGAGCGTCGCGATCTTCTGGTAGACGGCGAGCGCGTCCCGCCGCGTCTGCTGCAGCTGGGGCAGGATCTGCGCCTGGCGCTGTGCCGCCCGTCCCTGTACCGCCTGGACGATCGGGTCCGGGTAGGCGGAGAGTGCCTGGCCGAGCCTTCCCGGCGGGGAGAACTCCGAGGGGTCCACCACCGGAGAGGAGACTGCCGCAGCCAGTCGCAGCTGGTTCTCCTGCGAGCGGGCGCGTCGCTCGTAGAGCGCAGCGAGCTGGTTCAGGCCGTCGAGGTTGCGCGGCCGCAGCCTGACGTAGCGCTGGTAAGCGGCGATGGCCTCGGCGGTCCGGCCCTTCTGCTCGAGCGCCTGGCCCAGGTCGAGGGCGGCCTGCGCGTCCCTCGGGTGCTCCGCGACCTTCTTCTGCAGCTTCTCGACCGACGGCCCCGAGGAGCCGCCGCCGAAGAGGTGGAAGTTGCCGCTGAAGAGGTCGCTCAGACCGGCGTTCCCCGAGCCGACGCCGAGGAAGACGAAGGAGCCTGCGAACACGACCGCGAGCAGGGCGAAGACCCACTTTGCCTGGTTGCGGAGCCGCCCGAAGAAGAGCTGCTGCTCGACCGACTTGGCGCTGCCGGAGACCGTTCCGGTCCGCTTCGGCGGAGCCGGAGCGCGCCTCGCCTTCTTGCCCTTCTTCGTCGCCGCGCGTGCCATCGGGGGTTACCGAGTAGCGTACCTATGCCCCGGCCGCGGTCACGCCGAGGCCGCTCCAGTCGTACTCGGCGTCGATCGCCGCCAGCCTCGTGCGGGTCTGCTCGTCGCACAACGCGCCCTCGACGCCCGCCTCGAAGAAGCTGCGGGCCGGGATCCCGAGCGCGACTCCGAGCTCGTACTCGCGCGTGAGGTCGGTGTCGAACATGACCGGGTCGTCGGTCGAGAGCGAGCAGGGGATGCCGGCGGCGACCAGCTGCGGCAACGGGTGCTCCTCGAGCGAGGCGACCGCCCCGGTGCGGACGTTGGAGACCGGCGTCACGTCGAGCACGATCCGGCGCTCGGCCAGCTCGCGTACGAGCCCGGGATCGTCGACGGCGCGGATGCCGTGGCGGATGCGATCGGCCTCGAGCGCGTCCAGCGCCTCCCGGATCGACTCCGGCCCGGCCACCTCGCCGGCGTGCGGAACGGCCCCGAGACCGGCTTCGCGCGCCGCCTGGAAGGCCGGCGCGAAGGGCGCGGGCGGGTACAGCGCCTCTTCCCCGCCGAGCCCGACACCGACCACGCCCCGGTCGCGGTACTTCCCCGCGTATCGAACGAGCGTGAGGGCGTCCTCCAGCGGGGCGCTGCGCGTGATGTCCGGGGTGAGGCGCACCTCGAGCCCGTGCAGCTCCCTCGCCTCCCGGGCGCCGTCGCAGTAGCCCGAGAAGATCTCGTCCCAGCCCACCCCTCGCCAGGTTCGCTCGATGGGCGAGAAGATGGCCTCGAGGTAGACGGCGCCGTGGCGGGCGGCCTCGGCGGCGTAGTCGACGACGACCTGGCGGAAGTCGGCCTCGTGCCGGAGCACGTTCGTGGTCAGGATCCAGACCTCGATGAAGTGGTCGAAGTCCCGGAAGCGGAAGAGCTCCCTGAGCTCCTCCTCGGTCCCGGCGGGGAGGCTCTCGCCGTTGCGTCGCGCGATCTCGAGCAGCGTCGCCGGCTGCACCGTCGCCTCCAGGTGGACGTGCAGCTCGATCTTGGGGCAGGTCACTGAGGAGCGTCGGCCGCGGCGCTCGACGCCGTCTGTGCCTGCGACCGCCAGCGCGGCTCGAGGATCGACGCGAGCACGATGGAGAGCAGGTAGAGGCAGACGAGCGGGATGGTCGAGAGGAGCGTCGACACCGGATCGACACCCGGAAGAGCGACACCGATGACGACCATGATGAAGAGGCCCATTCTCCAGGTGCGACGCAACCGCGCCGCGGACAGGATGCGCAGGCGCACCAGCCCGAGCACGAACACCGGCACCTCGAACGCAATCGCGACGGCGAGCAGCACGATCGCGGCGAATCGGTAGTAGTCGCGCGCTCGGATGAAGATCGTGAAGTGCGAGGAGTCGTAACTGGTCAGGAAGTGGATGGCCGGCGGCAGCACGACCCAGTAGCCGAATGCGACGCCCCCGAGCGCGAGCGCTGCCGAGAAGGCGACGAGCACCGCCATCGAGCGCTGGTGCTTCTCGTCGAGAGCCGGTGCGAAGAAGGACCACACCTGCCAGAAGATGATCGGCAGCGCGAGCAAGAGCGCAGCCCAGAGGCTGACCCAGATCGACGTCGAGAACGGCTCCAGCGGGCTGAAGGTCACCGGCTTCTGGAGCGATGCCGGCAGCGGACGGTTCAGCCAGTCGAGCAGCCGACCGTGGAAGACGTAGGTGATGACGAATGCCGACGTCAGCGCGACGAGGATGATGATCAGGCGGGTGCGCAGCTCGTCCAGGTGCTCGACGAGCGTCGCCTCCTCACCCTGGCGAAGGCGCCGCGGCAAGAGTCGCATTGCTAGCCGTCGTGGTCGATCGTCGCCGTCTCCCGTGCGGCCTCACCCGGGCCGTTGGCGGAAGACGTGACAGGCGCTCCGCAGCTGGCGCAGAACTGCGCGCCGGCCACAAGTGGCGTACCACACGACGAGCAGAAGCCAGCCGCCTGGTCGCCGGGCACGCTCAGCTCGACTTTCTCGTCGGCGGTCTTGTTACCCGAGATCGAGTCCTTGAACTCGCGCATGCCGCGCCCGAGCGAACGCCCCATCTCCGGCAGCCGCTTGGGTCCGAAGACGAGCAGGGCCACGACCAGGATGAGGATGAGGCCTGGGATTCCGATCTCGGGCACCATCGCGCGAAGGGTAGCACTGCTCGCTAGCATGAGTTGTTCATGGCACTGCTCGAGCTACGGAATCTGCACGTCGCGCTCGCGGAGGAGGGTCGCGAGATCGTCAAGGGCGTGGACCTGCGCGTGGACACGGACCAGGTGCACGCGGTCATGGGGCCGAACGGCTCGGGGAAGTCGACGCTCGCCTACGCGCTGATGGGCCACCCCGCCTACGAGGTCACCGACGGCGAGATCCTCTTCGAGGGCGAGAACGTGACCGAGCTGGGCGCGGACGAGCGGGCTCGGCGCGGTCTCTTCCTCGCCTTCCAGTACCCGCACGCCATCCCGGGCGTGACCGTGACCAGCTTCCTCCGCTCGGCCGTGAACGCGCTGCGCAAGGCGCGCGCCGGCGGCGAGGACGACCCGGTGCCGATCCCGGAGTTCCGCAAGGAGATCATGGCCGCCATGGAGCAGCTCAGGATCCCACGCGAGCTGGCCCAGCGCTACCTGAACGACGGCTTTTCCGGCGGCGAGAAGAAGCGGGTGGAGATCCTGCAGATGGCGGTCCTCAAGCCGCGGATCGCGGTGCTGGACGAGACCGACTCGGGGCTGGACATCGACGCGCTCAAGATCGTGGCCGAGGGCGTGCGCTCGCTCGTGGGACCCGAGATGGGCGCGCTCGTGATCACGCACTACCAGCGCATCCTCAACTACGTGAAGCCGGACTTCGTGCACGTGTTCGTCGACGGCCGCATCGTCGAGGAGGGCGGCCCGGAGCTGGCCGAGCGCCTGGAGGCCGAGGGCTACGAGGCGTTCATTCCGGCCGGGGTCGGGGAAGGGAGCGACACATGACCACTCCCGACGTGAAGATCGCCGCCGGGATCGGGAACGACTACCGCTACGGCTTCCACGATCCCGAGAACTACGTCTTCAAGTCCCAGCGCGGCCTCTCGCCCGAGGTCGTCGAGGCGATCTCGCACCACAAGTCCGAGCCCGACTGGATGCGGAAGTTCCGGCTCCGGTCGCTGGACTACTTCCGCGCCCGGCCGCTGCCGGCCTGGGGCGGCAACGTCTCCGAGATCGACTTCGAGAACATCTTCTACTACATCAAGCCGACCGAGAAGCAGGCGAAGTCCTGGGAGGACCTCCCGCCTGACATCAAGGACACGTGGGACAAGCTGGGCATCCCCGAGGCGGAGAAGAAGTACCTCGCCGGCGTCGGCGCCCAGTACGAGTCGGAAGTCGTGTACCACAAGCTGAAGGAGGACCTCGAGAGCCAGGGCGTCCTCTTCCTGGACATGGACTCCGGCCTGCGCGAGCACGAGGAGCTCGTCAAGCAGTACTTCGGGACGGTCATCCCGCAGAACGACAACAAGTTCGCCGCCCTGAACTCGGCGGTCTGGTCGGGTGGCTCCTTCATCTACGTGCCGCCGGGCGTGAAGGTGGACATGCCGCTCCAGGCCTACTTCCGCATCAACGCGGAGAACATGGGCCAGTTCGAGCGCACGCTGATCATCGTCGACGAGGGCGCCTACGTGCACTACGTCGAGGGCTGCACGGCGCCGATCTACACGACCGACTCGCTGCACTCGGCGGTCGTCGAGATCATCGTCAACAGGGGCGGTCGTTGCCGGTACACGACGATCCAGAATTGGTCGACGAACGTCTTCAACCTCGTCACCAAGCGGGCCGTCGCCTACGAGAACGCGACGATGGAGTGGGTGGACGGCAACCTCGGCTCGAAGCTGACGATGAAGTACCCGGCGATCTGGCTGATGGGCGAGGGGGCGCACGGCGAGGTGCTGTCGATCGCGTTCGCCGGCTCCGGGCAGCATCAGGACGCGGGCGGCAAGGCGGTTCACGTCGCCCCGAACACATCGTCGGTGATCACCTCGAAGTCGATCTCGAAGAACGGCGGCCGCGCCGGCTACCGCGGGCTGCTCGAGGTCGCGAAGGGTGCCCACGGAGCTCGTTCCAAGGTTGTGTGCGACGCGCTGATCCTCGACGAGGAGTCGCGCTCCGACACGTACCCCTACATCCGGATCGACGAGAACGACGTGGACATCGGGCACGAGGCGACGGTCTCGAAGATCGGCGAGGAGCAGCTCTTCTACCTGATGTCCCGGGGCCTCTCGGAGGCCGAGGCGTCCGCGATGATCGTGTCCGGCTTCGTCGAGCCGATCACGAAGGAGCTCCCACTGGAGTACGCCGTGGAGATGAACCGGCTGATCCAGCTCCAGATGGAGGGCTCCGTCGGGTGATCGACGCGCGTCGCGTCGACTTCATAGGTGTGCCGGTTCAGGATCTGGGTCGTGCCGACACGTTCTACGGCGAGACGCTCGGCCTCCGACGCAACCCGAACTCGGGCGAGCGCTGGGTCGAGTACGAGAGCGGCAACGTCACGATCGCGCTGATCTCGCCGGCGGCGATGGGGCCGGACTTCGAGGTGAAGCCGCACTCGATGCCGATCGCGCTCGGCGTGGACGACGTCGGCATGGCGCGGCGGAAGCTCGAGGCGGCGGGCGTCGAATTCGGTGGGGACACGATCGACTCGGGTGTCTGCCACATCGCCGGCTTCACCGATCCCGACGGGAACGCACTCATCCTCCACCACCGCTACGCGCCGTTCGCGGACGGGACGACGCCGTGAACGTGGAGCGGACGGACTTCGTCTCCGTGCCGGTGACCGATCTCGGGCGGTCGACGGCGTGGTACCGCGACACGCTCGGGCTCCAGCAGGTCGGCTCGGGCGAGTGGCCGGAATTCCAGCTCGGAGAGAACATGAGCGTGTACCTGCTCGACCCGACCAACATTGGTCAGGAATTCCGCGGCCCGCACACCGCACCGATCGCGTTGCGCGTCGCCGACGTGGCGACGGCGCGCGCGGAGCTCGAAGGGAGGGGGATCCAGTTCTTCGGGGAGATCTTCGATACCGGGGTCTGCCACATGGCCCACTTCGCCGATCCCGACGGCAACGTCTGGATGCTCCACCGTCGCTATGCCCCCCGTGACTAGGGCGGAGGCCGCCGAGCGTTACCGCGGGCTGCCCCTGCCGGATACCACGCAGGAGGCCTGGCGGTTCACCGACCTGACCGGTTTCGACCCGGACCAGTACGCGGCCGATGCGGCAGCATCAGCCGCGAACGGAACACCGATGCTCGATATCGACGTGGCCGCCTTTGCGCGTGTGACGGAAGGCGGTATCTCCATCGAGCGGGCGCCGGACGGGGTGACGTTCGAGCCGCTCGTCGACGATGCGAGGCTCGGCACGCTGGTCGGCGCCGACGACAAGTTCACCGCCCACAACGCGGCCAGCTGGGCGCACGGCCTGCTCGTCCGTGTGCCGAAGGGTGTCGAGCTGGACCAGCCGCTCTACGTCCGGATCGCGAACTCCCGTCCGGACGGCTCGCTGTTCTGGCGCCTCCTCGTCGTCGCCGAGGAGGGCTCGCGCTTCAGCCTGATCGAGGAATATGCCTCGGCGGGGCCGGAGCTCGCCGCCTACTCGAACGCGGCGGTCGAGCTCTTCGTCGAACAGGGTGCGAAGCTCGAGTACGTCTCGCTCCAGAACCTCTCGCGCGGCACGTGGCACTTCGCGACGCACCACGCGCGGGTCGAGCGCAACGCCGAGCTCGACTGGGTCGCCGGCGGGTTCGGCTCGAAGAAGGGGAAGACGAGGATCCAGAACGACCTCGCCGGGCAGGGCGCGACCTCGCGCGTCACGGGCGCGTACTTCGCCGACGGCGACCAGCACCTCGACTACGACACCTTTCAGGAGCACATGGCGCCGCACACGACCTCCGACTTCGCCTTCAAGGGCGCGCTTCGCGACCAGGCGAGGACCGTGTGGCGCGGGATGATCCGTGTCGAGCACGAGGCCCAGAAGACGAACGCCTACCAGGAGAACCGGAATCTGCTCCTGTCCGACCAGGCGCATGCCGACTCGATCCCGGGTCTCGAGATCCTCGCCAACGACGTCCGCTGCACGCACGGTGCGACCCTCGGCCAGGTCGACCGCGAACAGCTGTTCTACCTCATGTCCCGCGGGCTCTCGCGCTCCGAGGCCGAGCGCCTGATCGTCCGCGGTTTCTTCCAGGACGTGCTCGACCGGATCGAGCTCGAGCCGGTGCGCGAAGCGCTCGCGGACGCGCTGGAAGCACGCATCCCTCAGAGCTGACGCTCGCGACCGCTACCCGGGGAGCGAGTGGTCCTGGTTGAACCACACCGCGCCGTCGATGTACGCGTCGAGCATGTCCGTCCAGAACCTGATCGGCCGGGCAGGCCCAGGCGCATCGGACGCATCGTGGAACTCGTGCAGGAGGTACCGGCGCAGGTCGGCGCCGTACACGATCATGTCCACCGCCTGCCAGACGGAGAACACGGGATTGCCTGGTTCGAGCGGCTCGTTGGGGATCGCGCGGTGGATGAAGACGGGGATGAGCGCCGGGACGCGCGCGAGCTGCTCGGCGACCACGGCGCGCGACTCGTAGGGGTTCTCGGGCCGCCTGCCCCACTCGGCGCGCCAGAACCCGTTTTCGAGCACGTCGAAGTGGAAGTCGGCGATCAGCCGCTCCCGCCACGCCTTCATCGCCTCCCCGGGGTGACCACGCCAGTCGGGAAACCCGTCACCGGTCGGGAGGGTCTCGGTCAAGAGCTCGCAGAGGTCCGGTGGGAACGCCGCCTCCGCCTGCTCCTGCGCGGCTGCGAGCTCGGCCGTCGTGAGGCCCGGCCCGCGACACTCAGCCGGTAGGAGGTCGCCGAGCGACGCATCTGCCGGAGGTGGGTCTGCCACGACTGGTGCCCGTCTCCGGCGGAGCATCCTCATCGTTCCAGTGTGGTTCCGCACAGATCGGCGCGCCAGGTCAGAACAGCGCGTGTTCGACGGCGGAGGTCAGTAGTAGATCGTCCGCGTCAGGTGGTGCGGGTAGTGCGTGCGGTGGAACGGCACCCACAGGCGAGCGTCCACCTGCGGGACGATCACACGGAGCTCCGGCGGGCGGAGCTCGTTGACTCGCCGGGTCAGCTCCTCGCAGGCGTGAATCGTGTGCGCGCGTATCTCCACCTCCCAGGGCGACCCCGCCTCGATCGGGCGACCGGCCCGGATCGCTTCCTCGAGCCCGTCCGAGTAGCGCGTGATCCCGAGCACCCGCAGCGCCGCCGGGACGATGTAGTCGGCGAAGGCGGTCAGGCGCTCGAGATCCTCGAAGCCGGAGCCGCCCGGGAGCGTCGCCTCGAGGATCCAGACCGAGAGCTGCGCCAGCTTCCAGAAGCGCACCGTGCGGCCGTCGTACGAGGCCGTGTCGTCGAAACGCGGGAAGTGGCGCGTGAGCAGCTCCAGGAAGCCGTTGCCGCCGTCGTAGAGGCGTGAGCCGGCGAGCAGGTTCGAGAAGCGCCCGCCGTAGCCCTCGACCAGGGTCTCTCCGACCTCGCGCCAGATCCGGGCGCGCTCGTCGAGGAGCTGCAGCTCGGAGTTCCCGCCTCGGAAGACGTCCTGCAGCTGCTCCTTCGTCACGCGGGCGAGCCACTCGCCGTCGAGCACCGGCACGCCCTCCGCCAGCGCCCGCTGCATGCAGAAGTGCAACCCGTCCGCGTCGGCGAGGACGCGGCCGTCGTGGACGATCTCCCAGCGCACGCGCGTCGCGAAGTCGGTGAACGCGAAGTTGACGCAGGTGGCGGCGAGGACGAAGTCGACGATCTCGTCGCGGTCGAGCTCCGGTGGGAACGGGAGGATGAACGCGGGCGGCGGCAGCTCCTCGTACGCCATCCAGCCGGCGTGCTCGGCGAGCCGGTCGAGGTCGATCGAGACGTCGCGCGACGATTCGACGACCGGGAGCACGCTGTCGAGCACGGGATGGCCCATCTGCCCGGCATTCGACCACAACCCGGCCGGTACGATGGAGACGTGGTGCTCAAGACCGAGCAGAAGCTCGACGCGCACACCCTGCGCGCCGACTTCCCCGTCTTCGAGCAGCCGATCCACGGCAAGCCGCTCGCGTTCCTCGACTCCGCCGTCACCTCGCAGAAGCCGCGCCAGGTGCTCGACGCGATCCGCGAGTTCTACGCGACCTCCTACTCGAACGTGCACCGCGGCGTCTACACGCTCTCCGAGCGCGCGACCGAGGGCTACGAAGGGGCACGGGACAAGGTGCGGGCGTTCATCAACGCACCGTCCACGCGCGAGGTGATCTTCACACGCCAGGCGACCGAGGCGCTCAACCTCGTTGCCTACGCGTGGGGGCTCGACAACCTCGGCGAGGGCGACGTCGTCATCGTCACCGAGCTCGAGCACCACTCGAACTTCGTCCCCTGGCAGCAGATCGCCCGCCGCACCGGTGCCGGGTTCCGCATGCTGCCGATCGACGACCGCGGCGAGCTGCGGCTGGAGCTGCTCGACGAGGTCGCCGGCGATACGAGCGTGAAGGCCGTCGCCGCGAACCTCGTCTCGAACTCGCTGGGGACGATCAACCCGATCGAGCGTCTCGCAGCCTGGGCCCACGACCGCGGCGCGATCATGGTCGTCGACGCCGCACAGGCCGCACCGCACCGGCGCATCGACGTCCAGACGCTGGGCGCCGATTTCGTGGCCTTCTCCTCGCACAAGATGTGCGGGCCGACCGGCGCCGGCGTCCTCTGGGGACGCAGGGAGCTCCTGGAGGCGATGTCGCCCTTCAACTACGGCGGGTCGATGATCCGCTCGGTGAAGGTGGAGGAGACGCTCTGGAACGAGCTGCCGTACAAGTTCGAGGCCGGTACGCCCGCGATCGCCGAGGTCTACGGGCTCGGTGTGGCGATCGACTACCTGGAGGCCGTCGGACTGGAGGCGATCGAGCAGCACGAGCACGAGCTGGCCGAGTACGCGCTGGAGCAGCTCGCGGAGCTGCCGTTCGTGACGGTGTACGGGCCGCCGCCCGAACGCCGGGTCGGCCTGGTCTCGTTCAACGTCGAGGGCGTCCACCCGCACGACGTCGCCCAGGTGCTCGACTGGGAGGGGATCGCGATCCGCGCCGGCCACCACTGCTGCCAGCCGCTGATGACGCGTCTCGGCGTGGCCGCGACCAACCGCGCGTCGTTCTACCTCTACACCGTCCCGGATGAGATCGACCGGCTGGTCGCGGGCCTCCGGAAGGTCAAGGACGTCCTGGGATGAGGCGAGCGGCGTGAGCGAGTTCGACCAGCTGTACCGGGAGGTCATCCTCGACCACTACAAGAACCCGCGCGGCCACGGGGTGATGGAGGACGCCGACGCCGAGGCGGAGGGGCAGAATCCGCTCTGCGGCGACGAGGTCTCGATCTACGTCGCGTTCGGCGAGGACGGGGACACGATCGACGACGTCAAGTTCTCCGGTCGCGGGTGCGCGATCTCGCAGGCGGCGACCTCGATGCTCACCGAGATGGTGAAGGGGCGGAAGGCGAGCGAGGTGGCGGCGATGCCGAAGGAGGAGCTGCTCGAGGAGATCGGGATCCCGCTGACGCCCGTGCGCCTGAAGTGTGCGATCCTCGGCCTGACCACGCTCAAGGTCGCGCTGCACAAGGGAAAGGGCACGCCGCTTCCCGACGGCCTTGCCGAGCTGGACGAGCTCGAGCTCACCTGAGTGCCCGAGCTGGACGTCTGCCCGGTCGAGGAGCTTCCGCCGGGCGAGATGAAGATCGTCACGGCGGGGCTCGTCTCCGTGGGGGTCTACAACCTCGACGGGCAGTTCTACGCGATCGAGGACCGTTGCTCCCACGACGACGGCCCGCTCTGCGAGGGCGAGTTCGATCCGGAGACGGGCGTGGTCGTGTGTCCCCGCCACGGCGCCAACTTCGACATCCGGAGCGGCGAGGCGCTGACGCTGCCGGCGTTCGAGCCGGTCTCCGTGTACCCCGTCCGCGTCGTCGAGGGGATCGTGAAGGTCGAGCTCTAGCCTGCGGACGGTCGCCTAAGCTGCCCGGGATGCTCGACGACCGTGTGCGCGCCGTGCTCGCCCGCCTCGAGGAGGAGGACGCCGACGAGCGTGCCCGCGGTGTCGACCGGGCGCTGAGAGCGCGGGCGGTGACCGCCTCGACGGGACGGTTTCTCTTCGCGCTCGTGGCTCCGCAGGCCGCCTGCGAGGTGCTCGAGGTCGGCGGGTCGCGGGGCTACTCCACGATCTGGCTGGCGGCCGCCGCCCGCATCCTCGGCGGCCGTGTGCTCTCGATCGAGAGCGACCCGGTCAAGTGCGAAGCGTGGCGGCGAAACCTCGAGGAGGCGGGGCTCTCGGACTGGGCGGAGCTCGTCGAAGGTGACGCCCGCGAGCAGCTGCTCGAGATCGAGGACATCTTCGACGTGGTCTTCATCGATGCCGAGAAGGAGGACTACGAACGGCACTTCGAACTCGCCCGTCCGAAGCTCGAGCCGGGAGGGGTGGTCGTCGCCGACAACGTCCTCTCGCACGAGGAGGCGCTCGGCGCCTACTCCCGTGCGCGTCAGGCCGACCCGGGCCTGGTGAGCGTCACGGTCCCGCTCGACCGCGGCCTGGAGCTGAGCGTCGTCCTGACCGAGCCGCAGCCGCCCGAATCGCCGGTCGATCATCTAAAGTGAGATCACCGCGGAAAGGAGGTGGTCCGACTTGAGCGACGACAGTACGGGCAGTGGAGGTGCCAGCCGGTAGGGGTGCGTCCCCGGACCTGATGAGGGGAATCGCCTAGCCAGCGTAGGGGACTCGCTGAGTTACGCCGCATTCGCGGCGAGCGCCGCCGCCCGGAGCGGGCGGCAGGAAGCGCCCCGACCAATACAGGCTGGTGACCGGATACGAGGGCCGCGAAAGCGGCCCTCGGTCTCCTCTCGGGGCTAAGGGCCGGACCCGGCGTCCAGCAGGCTGCTGATGTCGTAGCCCTTGGCCTTGTACTCCTGCTGCAGCTTGATCAACGCCTGGATCGACTTCGCCTCGAAGAGCGCTGCGATCGCCACGGATGGATCCTGCGCCCTGTTCACCTGGTCGGCGAGCTTCGGCAGGTCGGCCGCGAGGCCGCGCACGGCCGCGACCAGCTGCGCGTGGAGATCCTCGACCGCGGTCGGAGGGCTCAACGCCGCGATTCTCCGCGCGAACGAGCGGAGGGAGTCCTGGAGCTTCGGGATGTCGCTCTCCTTCAGCTTCGCCGAGGCCCCGATCGACTGTCGGACCTCGGCACCGACCTCGTTCGAGAGCTGCTGGAGCTTCGACTGGTACTGGGCCTTCGTCAGGGGCGGCGGGCTGGACGACTTGCCGCCTCCTCCGCCGCACCCGGCGGTCAGCAGGCCGAGGGCGGCGAGGACGACGACGACACTGCGCGCCGAGCCGGTACGCATCGGCGCGACCTTACCTAACGCAGCGGAGCCTCAGCCGGCGCGGCGGAGCTGCTCGTCCAGCGGTATCGGCTCGATCCCGAACGCCTCGCGGGCCGGCGCCGCGTCCCCGACGTTGTCGCCGGCCTCGAGCATCGTGAGCTGGTCGCGCGTCAGCGGTGCATTCGGGAAGCGTTCGACCACCGTCGCCCCGGCCCGCGCGACCGACACCGGTACGTGGACGCGCCGCCGCCGCTTGCCGAGCGTCCGTGCGATCCGCTCGTAGAGCTCGTTCCAGGTCACCCGATCCGGCCCGACGAGGTCGAACGTGCGGTTCGCGGCAGCCGGGAGGTCGATTGCGCCGGCGAAGAACCTCGCGACATCGTCGACCCAGATCGGCTGGAGGCGCCGTTGCCCGCTGCCGATCACCGGGGTCACGGGCGACCAGCGCACCTGGCGGACGAAGAGCGGAAGCACGCCGCCGTCGCGCCCGAAGACGAAGCTCGGTCGGAAGATCACGTGCTCGACGCCGGACGCCTGCACCGTCTGCTCCATCTCCCACTTCGACGCGTAGTAGCGGACGAGCGTGCGGGTCTGCTCGGAGACGCCGAGCGCGCTCATCAGCACGAAGCGGCGCACGTCCGCGGACTTCGCCGCCGCGACGAGGTTCTGCGTCCCCTCGGTCATCACCCGCCGGAAGTCGGCCGGGCTGCCTCGAATGATCGAGACCAGGTGGACGACCGCCTCGCAGCCCTCTGCGGCGCGTTCCAGGCTCTCCGAGTCCGTGACGTCGCCCTGGACGAGCTCACACCCCCACGCCCTCAGCGTTCTCGCCTCGTCGGGCTTGCGAACGAGGCAGCGAACCTCGCGCTCCTCCGCCCGCAACGCGTGGACGATCTTCGGCCCGACGAACCCGGTGCTGCCGGTGACCAGGATCATGCGTGGAAGTTCTTCCAGTACCGGCTCGGGGTCGGCCCCTGTTGACCCTGGTACTTGGACCCGATCCCGTCGCTGCCATAGGGATTCGCCGAAGGCTCGGACATCTGAACGAACGAGAGCTGGCCGATCTTCATCTCCGGGTAGATCGTGATCGGCAGGTTGGCAACGTTCGACAGTTCCAGCGTCACGTGGCCGTTCCAACCGGGGTCGATGAAGCCCGCGGTTGAATGGATCAGCAGCCCGAGACGGCCGAGCGACGACTTGCCGTCGAGGCGCGCAACCACGTCGTCCGGCAGGCGGATCCGCTCCAGCGTCGAGCCGAGCACGAACTCGCCGGGATGGAGGATGAACGGCTCGTCGCCGACCTCGACCAGCTCGGTCAGCTCCTCCTGCTCCTCCTTGACGTCGATGTACGGGTAGCGCGAGTTCCGGAAGACGCGGAAGTAGCGGTCGACGCGGACGTCGACGCTCGACGGCTGCAGGAGAGACGGCTCGTACGGGTCGATCTCGATCCGCCCCTCGGCGAGCAGGCGCTCGATCGTCCGGTCGGAAAGGACCACGGCGCCGATTCTACGTCGGCGGCGTGACCGCCTTTCGTGCGGACACTCGAGGCAGGCGGCAGCAAGGCTCACGCCGCCGACCACCGTGAACAGTTCCCAATCCGGCTGCTGAGCTATCGTGGCCGTATGGCGGCGACGCGCTCGATCGAACTCCGGACAGAGTTGCCCGGCCCCCGGTCCCGGGAGATCCTCGAGCGTAAGGAGCAGGTCGTGGCGGGGCCGTTGGCGCTGACGTTCCCGATCGTCGCGGCCGAGGCGCGCGGCGCACGGCTCACCGACGTCGACGGGAACACGTTCATCGACTTCACCGGCGGCGTCGGCTGCCTGAACGTCGGGCACTCGCAGCCGAGAGTCGTGGAGGCGGCCCAGGAGCAGATCGCCCGCTTCTCGCACACCGATTTCACGGTCGTCCCGTACGAGCCCTACATCGAGCTCGCCGAGCGTCTCCTCGAGCGGTCCCCGTTCACCGGCCGCGCGAAGGCCGCCTTCTTCAACGCCGGCACGGAGGCGGTCGAGAATGCGGTCAAGTTCGCCCGCGCGTACACGAAGCGGCCGGCCGTGATCGCGTTCGAAGGCGCCTTCCACGGGCGCACGCTCCTGTCGCTGAGCCTGACCTCGAAGACCCACCCCTACAAGGCCGGCCTCGGCCCGTTCTCCCCCGAGATCTACCGCGTCCCCTTCGCCGACGACTACCGCGGCCCCGATGCCCGGACGGCGCTCGCGGCGCTCGAGCGCACGCTGATCACCCAGGTGGCGGCCGAGACGGTGGCGGCGATCGTGGTCGAGCCGGTGCAGGGCGAGGGCGGCTTCGTCGTCGCGCCTCCGGAGTTCATGGAGGGCATCCGCCGCATCTGCGACGACAACGGGATCGTCATGGTCGTCGACGAGGTCCAGACCGGCTTCGGCCGTACCGGGAAGCTGTTCGGGATCGAGCACTACGACGTCGAGCCCGACCTGATCACGATCGCGAAGTCGATCGCCGCCGGCCTTCCCCTCTCCGGCGTCCTCGGACGGGCCGAGATCATGGATGCGCCCGGCCCCGCTGCCATCGGCGGGACGTACGTCGGCAACCCGGTCGCCCAGGCCGCCGCGCTCGCCGTCCTCGACGTGATCGACGAGGAAGGGTTGATCGAGCGCTCGGCCGCGATCGGCGAGGCGATGCGGGCTCGGATGACCGCGTGGCAGGATCGCTTCGACGAGATCGGGGACGTCCGCGGGCTCGGCGCCATGCTCGCGCTCGAGCTGGTCCACGACCGGGTCTCCAAGAACCCGGCACCGGAGCTCGTCGCCGCCGTGTGCGAGGACGCGTTCCAGAACGGGCTCCTCCTGCTCAGCGCGGGCGTCTACTCGAACGTCGTGCGCGTGCTCTGCCCGCTGACGATCACCGATTCGGAGCTCGAAGAGGCGCTCGACGTCTGGGAAGAGGCGCTCGAGCACGTGCTGCGGTAGTGCAGGCGGGCGACCGGCGCGCCGCGCCCGCGGGGTAGCGAGAATCCGATCGACATGGTCGGCGAGCTGATCGCGGATCGGTACGAGCTCGAGGAGCTCGTCGGCACGGGCGGCATGTCGAGCGTGTACCGGGCGCGCGACCGGCTGCTCGAGCGCAACGTCGCGATCAAGATCCTCCACGAGCACTACTCGCGGGACGACGACTACGTGGAGCGGTTCCGGCGCGAGGCGCGGGCCGCGGCCAAGCTCTCGCATCCGAACATCGTCACCGTCATCGACCGTGGCGAGGCCGACGGCCGCCAGTTCATCGTCTTCGAGTACGTCGACGGGCAGAACCTGAAGCAGCTGATCGCGAACCGCGGACGGTTGCCCGTTCGCGACGCCCTCGAGCTCGGGATCGAGATCGGCCGCGCGCTCGCGTTCGCGCACGCCCAGGGGCTCGTGCACCGCGACGTGAAGCCGCAGAACGTGCTGCTCGGAGGCGGCGACGTGAAGGTGACCGATTTCGGCATCGCCCGGTCGCTGGACGTGAACATCGGCCTGACGCAGACGGGCACGGTGCTCGGGACGGGCGAGTACATCTCACCCGAGCAGGCGACCGGCCGCCGGGTCGACGAGCGCACGGATATCTACTCGCTCGGTGTCGTCGTGTACGAGCTGCTCGCCGGGGAGCCGCCGTATTCCGGGGACAGCTTCGTCGCCGTCGCCATGCGGCACGTGAACGATTCCGTTCCGAGCATCTCTCACGCCCGGCCCGACGTCCCGCTCCGCGTCGACGCCGCGCTTCAACGGGCGATGGCGAAGGATCCGGACGACCGCTTCCAGTCGATGGGCGACCTCGTCGCCGAGCTCGGCGCCTGCCTGGGGGCACTCGGCGATCTCGACGCCGACCGAACGGTCATCTCTGCACCGGCGGTACCGCCGCCGCGCGCCCGTCCGGAGCGCCGTCGCCGGAGGCTTGTCCCGTTTCTGATCGTCCTCGTCCTCGTCGCGGCCGTCGGGGTGGGTGCCGGGGTCTACTTCGCGGTGCGAGGGTCGGGATCGAGCGGCGGCGGGAGTGGCGACGGCGGGGCCGCGGTGCGCCTCGTCGCCGCCAACGCCTACGACCCCCACGGGGACGGACAGGAGCACGACGAGGAGGTTGCGAACGCGACCGACGGCAACCCCTCGACCTACTGGGAGACCGAGCGCTACGACAGCATCGACTTCGGCGGGCTCAAGGACGGGGTCGGGATCGTGCTCGACGCCCGGCGGCCGGTCCGGCTCGGCAAGCTGACGATCGTGTCGGACACCCCGGGCTACGTCGCCAGGATCGAGGCCGGAGCGTCCGCGAACGGCCCCTTCGACACGGTCTCGTCGTCGCAGACGGTGGGTGCGCGGACGACGTTCTCGCTGTCCGGCGACTCGGCGCAGCGGTACTACCTCATCTGGATCACGCGCCTCGCGCCGGGGTCCAACCGTGCGCATGTGAACGAAGTCACGTCGGGGTAGACTCCGCCGATGAGGCTGGGCAAGAGCTCCAAGGCAGCTGCGATCTCCCGCGTGCCGCTCTTCTCGCGGTGCTCGAAGCGGCAGCTGATGGAGATCGCACAGCTGGCGGACGAGATCGATCTGCCGGCGGGTCGCGCGCTCACGAAAGAGGGGACGCGGGGCCGGGAGTTCTTCGTCATCCTCGAGGGCCGGGCCGAGGTCGAGCGCGGCGGGCGGGTGGTCGCGACCGTCTGCAACGGGGACTTCCTCGGGGAGGTCGCACTCGTGACCGACCACCCCCGCACCGCAACGGTGACGACGACGACGCCGGCGCGCGTCCTCGTGCTCCCCACGCGTGAGTTCCGCCAGCTGCTCCGGACGTCGCCCGATATCCAGGGCAAGATCCTGCAGGCGGTCGCGGAGCGCGTCGCAGCGCTGCTCTAGCCTTCTGAGTCGCGTCGCAGGCCGGGCTGAGCCCGGCGGTCGCTCGCGCTCCGCGCGGGGAACCGCCAGGGCCAGGAGCTGCCCAACCGAAGCCCACCACTCGGCGCTGCCTAGTACTCGAGCCGCGACCGGCGTTCGTGGCGCTCGAGCGCGAGATCCACGAGCCTATCGAGGAGCTCCGGATACGGGATCCCCGAGGCCTCGAAGAGCTTCGCGTACACGCTCGTCGAGGTGAAACCGGGGATCGTGTTCAGCTCGTTGACCAGGACCTCCCCGTCCTCGCGTACGAAGCAGTCCACGCGCGCCATCCCCTCGCACTCGGTCGCGACGAACGCCCGGACGGCCAGCTCCTGCACCCGGTCGGCCTGCTCCGGCGTGATCCGGGCGGGTACGACCAGGTCCATCTCGCCCTCGTCGTACTTGGCCGAGTAGTCGTACCACTCGTTGTGCGTGACGGCGATCTCGCCGACCAGGGAGGCGACCGGCCGGCGGTTGCCCAGCACCCCGACCTCGACCTCGACCCCCGAGACGAACTCCTCGATCAGGATCTTCTCGTCGTGCCGGAAGGCGAGCGCGACGGCGGTGCGGAGCTCGTCGGCGTCGTGCGCCTTCGTGATCCCGACCGACGAGCCGAGGCGCGCAGGCTTGACGAAGACGGGGTAGCCGAACGGGTTCTGCGCGGGGGCTCCATCTCGGAGAGTCACGTTGCGCGTGACCGGGATTCCCTGGTCGCGCATGATCGCCTTGAACAGGTCCTTGTCCATGCAGAGCGCGGAGGCGGCGTGGTCGGCACCGACGTAGGGGACGCCGGCCATCTCGAGCAGCCCCTGGAGGCGGCCGTCCTCCCCGTAGGGGCCGTGCAGGATCGGCAGCACGACCTCCACGCCGGCCAGGGTGGCCGCGACCTCGCCGGACGCAGCCGGAACGGGCAGCTGCGACCGGTCGGAGAGTATCTCTGTCCCCGAGCCGAGGGGCTTCGGGTTCGGTCCGGAACCGAGAGCCCACTGGCCCTCATGATCGATCTCGATCGTCAGCACCTCGTAGCGCTCCGGATCGAGGGCGTCGATCACCGACCGGGCCGAGGCGATCGAGATCGGATGCTCGGAGGAGCGGCCGCCCATGAGCACCGCGACGCGGCGACGGGGGTTCATCGATCTCGCCGCCACCTCTGGCGAGAGGTCTTCGCCGCCGCGACCGACATGGCGGGCGCGGCACACCGGCGATCGCCGTGAGCGCGCCGGTGTTGGGGAGGGGGGCCCACGGGGGGAACCGGCTGTTCCCCCCGTGAAGCGAGCCGAAGGTGAGCGACGCTCACTGGACCGGCGGTATGTCGCTCGGCTGGTTGCCGTTGCCCTGGTTGTTGCCGCCGTCTGTCGGAAGCGTGGTCGTCGTCTGATCCGTCGTCGTCGGCGCGGGGGGGGCGACGTAGCGCCCGACGGTGATCGTCACCGCCGTCCCCGGGTCGACCGACGTCCCGGCGGCGGGCGTCTGGAACAGGACGACGCCGTCGAGGGACGGATCCTGGACGTCGCTCGTGTCCACGACCACCTTGAACCCCGAGTTGCGCAGGGTGGCGATCGCGTCCGCCCGCGAGAAGCTGGAAACGTCCGGAACGGTCGACTGGGTCGGGCCCTTGGACACGTACAGCGTGACAGTCGAGCCCTTCGCGGCGAGGCTGTTCGCAGGCGGGTCCTCCTGGACAACCGTGCCCTTCGGGTCGTGAGACTCGACGTCGCGCCGCGCGACGGCGAATCCGGCGGCCTGGAGCTCGGCCGCCGCCTGCTCGTACGGCACGCCGACGACCGGCGGGATCGCGACGGGCTTCGGTCCCTGTGACACGTTGATCCGCACCCTGGTTCCCTTGTCCACCCGCTTGCCCGGCGCGGGATCCTGCCCGGTGACCGTGCCGGTCTCCTTGCCCGAGTTGACGTGGACGACGTTGGCGACGAGGCCGCGCTGGGTGATCGCGGCGACCGCGTCCGTGGCCTGGTCGCCGCGGACGTCGGGCACGTCCACCTTCGGTAGGCCGGTGGAGACGACGATCGTCACCGGATTGCCCTTGTCCGTGCGCGTCCCTGCGCCGGGGTCCTGGGAGACGACCATCGTCTCGGGGACCTTGTCGTCGGGTCGCCGGACGATCTTCGGCGTCAGCCCGGCAGTGCGGATGTTCCGAACGGCGAGCTCCTCCTTGATCCCCTCGACGAACGGGACGGCGACGGGCTTGTTCGCCGCCAGCTGGTCCTGGATCTTCGTGTAGACGTACCAGCCCCCGGCGATCGCCGTGGCGATCAGAACGACGGCCAGCAGCCAGGGCCAGACCGACCGGCGCCGCACCGGCTCGTCGTACTCGTAGAACCCGGTCGGAGGGCCGTAGGCCGAAGGAGGCGAGCCCGACGCGGTAGGCCGGCGGACGATCTCGGTCGGCGCCGACGAGATGGTCGTGACTGCACCGACTCCCCGTAGCACCTGTGTGGCCGCTTCCTCGGTCTCGGGGTCGACCGCCTGCCCGCGGGCCGCCCGTGCCAGGTCGTCGTCCATCGCCTCCGCGCTCGAGTAGCGGTCGGCAGGGTTCTTGGCGAGTGCCCGCAGCACGATCGAGTCGAGCTCGTGCGGCACCTCCGGCCGGCGCTCGGACGGTGGCTCCGGCGTCGTCGACAGGTGCTTCATCGCGATCTCGAGCGGCGTGTCGCCCGTGAACGGGACCGAGCCGGTGAGCATCTCGTAGAGCACGACTCCGACCGAGTAGATGTCCGACGCCGGGCCGACCGGCGCGCCCTTGGCCTGCTCCGGCGAGAGGTACTGCGCCGTTCCGATGATCGACCCCGTCTCGGTCATCTGGCTCGCGCCGGCGCGGGCGATGCCGAAGTCCATCACCTTCAGGCGGCCGTCCGGCGCGACCGAGACGTTGTGCGGCTTGATGTCGCGGTGGACGACGCCGTTCCGGTGGGCGAAGCCGAGCGCGGCGAGGATCTGGCGGGCGTAGTCGATCGCAACCGCGATCGGGGTCGGCCCGCGCGCGACGAGCAGCTCCTTCAGCGTGCGCCCGTCGAGGTACTCCATCGCGATGTAGTAGGTGCCCTCGGCCTCCCCGCGGTCGTAGATCGAGACGATGTTCGGATGGGACAGCCCGGCGGCGTTCTTCGCCTCGCGGCGGAAGCGCTCGACGAACTGCTCGTCCTGCGCGTGGCGGTCGTCGAGCATCTTGATCGCGACGCGCCGTCCGAGTTCCTGGTCCTCGGCGAGGTAGACGTTCGCCATCCCGCCGGTGCCGAGCTTGCGGACGACCCGGTAGCGGCCGTCGAAGACCTGGTCGATGAGGGTGTCGGGGCCCGGCATCCTCGGCTACAGGTTAGGGATGGTTCCGGAGCAACGTTTCCATGACGGTCTTCGCGATCGGGGCGGCGGTCTGGCCGCCGACGCCGTGCTGGTTCTCGAGAAAGACGGCGACTGCGACCCGCGGCGCACCGGCCGGCGCGAAGGCGATGAACGACGTCGTGTTCACGCCGGGGGCGCCGGTCTCGGCGGTCCCCGTCTTGCCGGCGACTGCGACGCCGGGGATCTGCGCGGCGGTGCCGGTACCGCCGGCCACGACCGACTCCATCATCGTGGTGAGCGCGTTCGCGGTGGCTCCGGAGATCGGACGCGAGTGCACCTTCGGCGAGTGCCGGTAGACCGTCGACCCGTCCGGCGCGGTCACCTTCTGGACGACGTACGGCTCCATGACGACGCCGTCGTTGGCGATTCCGGCCGCGACCATCGCCATCTGGAGCGGGGTGACCTGCATCCGCTCCTGCCCGAACGCCAGGCGCCCCGGGTCGACCTGGTTCGCGTCGCGAGGGCGGAAGAGACGGCCGTGGTCGTAGAGGCCGCTCGGCGACCGCTCGCTCGTCGGCGTCTCCAGCGGCGGGTCGTCGTAGAACCCGAAGCGCTTCGCGTAGTCGAGGATCGCTTTCGGCCCGAGCTTCTTGCCGATCTCGCAGAAGACGGCGTTGATCGAGTGCTGCAGCGCAGTGCTGAAGTCGACGCGCCCGAACACCTCGGGCCCTGACTGGTCGGCGAAGTTCGACACCTTCTTGCCGTACTCGGTGCAGTAGCCGGGGTCGTGGAAGCTCGACTGCGGCGTGTACGTGCCGGTGTCGAGCGCGGCCGCCGCGGTGATCACCTTGAACGTCGAGCCCGGCGTGTACAGGCCGGCGGTGGCGCGGTTGATCAGCGGGGCGCCGGGCGAGCAGTTGACGTTTCGCGCCCGCCGGGCGATCTCGGCGAAGTGGCGCTCGACCAGGTTGGGGTCGTAGGACGGCGAGGAGGCCATCACGAGCACCGCGCCGGTCCTCGGGTCGAGCGCGACGACGGCGCCGCAGTTGCCGTCGAGCGCATCGAGGGCAACTCGCTGCGCCTTCGAGTCGATCGTCAGCACGAGGTTGTTGCCGGTGACGGTCGCTCCCTTGAGGGTGTCGAGCGTGCGACGGAGCACGGTGTTCAGGTGCGAGTTGGACGCTGTCAGGTAGTCGTCGTACGAGCGTTCGAGCCCCGCCCGCGACCGGGACTGGGTCGCGTAGCCGACCACCTGGGCCGCGAGCGGCCCGCTCGGGTAGCGGCGGAAGTAGAAGGTCTGGCCGTCCGTCTTCTGCGCCCTCCGCGCAGCGAGGAGCCTGCCGTCGGCCGAGTAGATCAGCCCGCGGCGGATCTTGAACTGGGCCACCCGCAGGATCGCGTTGTCCTGGCGGGCGGCGAGTCCCGACGGCGCCCAGGTCTGCCAGTAGGTGGTCGCGACGACGAGCGCCGCAAGCATTCCGAGGGCGACGACGGACAGGCGCGCGATCTGGCGGTTCACGTCGGCGTCCTCATCGCCCGGCGTTCGCCCGGTTCGAGACCAGCATCAGGCCGGCTAGCAGGACGAAGTTGGCGAGGATGCTCGAGCCGCCGTAGCTGATGAAGGGGAGGGTGATCCCGGTCAGCGGGATCACCCGGAGGAGGCCGCCGACGATGATGAACGTCTGCAGCGCGAAGGCGAACGTGAGGCCGGCGGCGAGGAGCTTCGAGAACCCGTCGTCCGCGAGCATGGAGATCCGGAAGCCGCGGAGGGCGAAGACCATGTAGACGAGCAGGACGCCTGCCGCGCCGATCAGCCCCAGCTCCTGCGCAAGCGCCGAGTAGATGAAGTCGGTGTTCACGTACGGGATCAGGTCGGCGCCGCCCGTGGTCGTGAAGGTGCCGCGGCCGAATCCGGTTCCCCAGAAGCCCCCGTGCGCGATCGAGTAGGACGACTGGACGAGCTGGTAGCCCTTGCCGTGCACGTCCTGCCACGGGTTCAGCCAGATGTCGACGCGTTCCTGGACGCGGGCGACCGACCGGTACGCGACGGCTGCCCCACCGACGAACAGGACGACGCCGATGCCGACGTAGAGGACGCGACCGGTGGCGACGTAGAGCATCGCGAGGAAGATCCCGAAGTAGAGGAGCGCGCTGCCGAGGTCGTTGGTCTCGACGAGGACGAGCATCGCCGCGCCCCAGATCGCGAGCAGCGGCCCGAAGTCCTTCAGGCGTCCCTGCGCCAGCACCTCCCGCTTCTCCCGCAGGTAGCCGGCGAGGAAGACGATCAGGCAGATCTTCGCCAGCTCGCCCGGCTGGAACTGGAGGGGTCCGAGCTTCACCCACAGGCGCGCGCCGTTGATCGTCGTGCCGAGACCCGGGAGCGCCGGCAGCATCAGGAGCCCGACGGCGGAGATCCCGAAGAGGTACTTGTAGCTCTCGAGCACGCGGAAGTCGTCGCGCAGCAGGATCAGAGTGAGCGCGAAGGCGCCGACCCCGGCGACGATCCAGAACCCCTGGCGGAAGGCGTCGGTCGGGCCGAGGCGGTAGATCTCGGTCAGGCCGATCGCGGTCAGGAGCCCGGTGAGGGGCAGCAGGTACGGGTCGGCCCACGGCACCGTGTAGCGGGCGGCCGTGTGGGCGACGAGGTAGAGGCCGAGGAAGATGAGCGCGTACGAGATCGAGCCGGCCGAGATCACCGACTGCCGCGCGATGTACACGCTCGCGAACCCCAGGCCGGTGATCAGGCCGACCGCGACCAGGTTCGCGAGCTCGCGGTTGCGGGCCGTCACGGAACGACCTGATCCTCGTACTGTTTGACGGCCGCGACCGCCCGGTCGTACGACCGCAGGTCGTGGTCGAAGAGCAGGCGCCGCTCGGCCTGCGAGAGCTGTCCGGCGAGTACCGGGCTCTCGTACCGGATCCGGTACAGGCGGATTCCGCCGACGAGGTTCCACGGAAAGCCCTGGTAGACCGCGACGTGGCCGTCGGGCTGGGCGCCGACGAAGTACGAGCGCGACAGGGTCCAGACGACGAGGGCCGCGAGGACGACGACGATCGTGCCGGTGACGACGGCGATCGCCGTCCGCGGGAGCCGGTGGCCCCTGTCCACACCGTCGCCGGTGATGGGCTCCACCTCCGCGCGCGAGACCAGCATCGTGTCGGCCACCGTCGGCACGGCGTCGAGCTCGGTCAGCGTGCGTTCGTCGTCCACCGGCTGCTCGCGCTCGATCACGGCCGGGAACGTCGCCGTGTCCTCCGGCTCGCCCTCGCCGAGCTCGAAGAGGATCACCGTGACGTTGTCCTCGCCGCCCCCTCGGTTGGCCGCGTCGACGAGGCCGCGTGCCCTCTGCTCGAGCGTCCGGCCGTCCTGCTGGAGGACGGCGAGGATCGCGCCGTCGTCCACCATCGACGTCAGGCCGTCCGAGCAGAGCATGAAGACGTCACCGGGAAGGGCCTCGACCGCAAACGTGTCGACGTCCACCTCGGGGTCGGTGCCGAGCACGCGGGTGATCACCGAGCGCTGCGGGTGGACGTCCGCCTCCTCCGGCGACAGCTTGCCGCTCCGCACGAGCTCGGCGACGAGCGAGTGGTCCTCCGTCAGCTGCTCGAGCGTGCCGTCCCGCACCCGGTACGCGCGCGAGTCGCCGACGTGACCGATCCGGACGCTGCTCTCCTCCACCAGCGCCGCGGTCATCGTCGTTCCCATCCCGGCGCGTGCCTCGTCGCTCGCAGCCGCCTCGTAGACGCGCCGGTTCGCCTCCTGGATCAGCGCGGCGACCGCGTCCTCGCCGGTCTCCGCGCCGGAGTCCCGCAGGGCCGAGGCCGCGATCCGCGAGGCGATCTCGCCCGCCTGTGCGCCGCCCATCCCGTCGGCGACCGCGAACAGCGGGGGCTGCACGACGTAGGCGTCCTCGTTCTGGCGCCGGCGCCGACCCGGGTCCGTGACCGCGGCGTGCTGAACGAGCCTCATCGATCCGTCAGCGCTCGTAGCGCAGGTCGGTGCCGCCGACACGGATCACGTCGCCGGGCCGCAGGCGGTACGGTTTCGACAGCTTCGATCCGTTCACGTAGGTGCCGTTGGTGGAGCCCGCGTCCGAGACCCAGACACCGTCCCGTCGCGGCTCGATCCGGGCGTGGCGCGCCGAGGCGAAGTCGTCTGCGAGCGCGATGTCGTTCTCGGTGCTCCGGCCGACGGTGAGACTCCGCGAATCGAGCACGTGCACCTGGCCGTCGGGGAAGAGAAGCTGCCCGGTCTTCGGGGTCTGACTCGTCCCCAGCAGGCTGGAGGCTTGCTGGGGAGTGAGCACGAAGCTCTCCTGGGGCAGCCGCAGGTCGCGGCTCGCAGTGCGCACGATCCGCCAGATGAACAGGTAGAGGAGCACCAGGAAGAGAATCTTGAGGATGAGCAGCGCCTCGCCGACCGCCAGCGAAGCGAGAGTCACTCGAGCAGCCTCCGCTCGAAGCGCAGGTCGGTCGAGCCGATCGTGATCACGTCGCCGCTGTCCAGCTTCGCGCGTGCGGTGCGGTGGCCGTTGACCGTCGTGCCGTTCGTCGAGTCGAGGTCGATCAGCCAGTACGCCGATCCCTCCTGCCGGAGCTCCGCGTGCCGCCGGGATGCGTTCGGATCGGTGATCTGGACGTCGCAGTCCTTGGAACGGCCGATCACGACCCGCCGGCTCGTGATCTCGCGGCGCTTGCCCCCGACCGTGAGGGTGACGACCTCCTGGGCGAGCGCGACGTCGGGGGCAGGTCCGTCCGGGGGCAGGGGTGACGTGGGCCGGTAGACCATCGTCGCGCCGGGCTCGACCTGCTGGATTGGGCCCGGGCCGTCGGTCTTCTGGCGCTCGCCCTGCACCATCCGGGTCGCGATCCCGAACTCGCCCATCGACAGGTCGTCGTCCGTCTCGATCCGGACGGCCGGCGGCGTGAGCAGGGCGAATCCCTCGCGGCGCGCATGTTCGGCGAGGTAGTCCTGGAGCTCGACCCGAAGGGAGCTCTCGAAGTCCGCGAACTGCTCGCGGTCGATCGGCGAGAGATAGACCGTGTACTCGTTCGGCACGTAGACGCGGGAGACCGACACCGTCCGGTGGTCCTCCATCTCCTTGGCCAGCTTCCGGGCCAGCTCGACCGGCTGGACGTTGGTGCGGAAGGCGCGGCCGAACAGGCCTTCGAAGAGGCCCTCGATCTTCTGTTCGATGCTGCGCAGGACGCTCACGGGCGGGGTCTACCCCTGCGCCGAGTGTACTTAGCTCCCGTGTACGGGGCGCAGACGCGGACGGAGCGGCAGCGCGCTCCGGACGCGTCCGATGAGGCGAAGCGGCGGCCGCGATTCGACGGGCTCGGCGGCGAGGACTGCCGCGCAGATCCAGCCCGCTGCGACCAGCGGGATCGCCGCCGCAGCCGGATCGGCCAGGAGCGTCATGGTCGTGAGAAGGGCGCCGAAGACGGCGCCGCCCCACGGCCCGCGGCGGCGACAGGAGCCGATCGCTGCGGCGGCGGCCGCGAGCGCGAGTGTCTCCAGCAGCAGCGGCCGGGCTTCGATCGCTCCGTGCCAGAGCGCGCTGCCGGCGGCGAAGGGGCTGCCCAGCTCGGCGAGCCCGAGATTCGGCGCCGCCCCGCCGACGACCGGCAGGCGACCGCCGCCGAGGCCCGCGACCAGGGCTGCGGCGACCACCGCAGCTCCCGCCTGTGCCGCCCGGCGGCCGGCGCCGCCGGCGGTCAGGACGGCCAGGGGCACGAGGCCGAGCAGCCCGAGCGGAGCGAGCAGTGGTCCCGCGACGAAGAGGTAGGCCGCGCGCGGCCGGGGCCAGAAGAGGACCAGCCAGGCGGCGGCGGCTCCGCAGTAGACGATCGCGAGCCCGAGCGAGATGTTCCCGAGCGGAAGAATCGGAACGGCCAGCGCGAAGGCGAGCCCGAGCCGCGGCCCCAGGTACGTGAGCACCGCCGCCAGCGCGGCGAGGCCGATCGGCCAGTAGGCGGGGAAGAAGGCGAGCGTGGCCGACGTCCAGCCCGCGACGAGCGCCGCCGCCAGCGCGGCGGCGAGGCCAACGGCCCGCGGAGGCACGGCGGGCAGCGCGATCGGCCTCGACAGCGTCGGCAGGGTGAGCCGCGGGTGACGGCGCGCGCGGGCAGGCCGTGGCGTGCTCCTCGCCGCGCGGCGGAGACCGGCGGCGAGCGCCGCTGCAGGTGGCCGCTTCGCCGGGTCGATCGCGAGCGCCGAGTCGACGAGCCGGACGAGCGGCCGTCCGAGGTCGGGCCGCGCACTTCGGAGCGACGGCGCGCCGCGGCCGATGCGCTTCGCGAGCTCGAGGAACGGCCCGGTTCCGAACGGATGCCGGCCCGCGAGCGCCTCCCAGAGCAGGACGCCGGTCGACCAGACGTCGGTGGCCGGACCGGCAGGCTCGCCGGCGAGGCGCTCCGGGGATATGTACGCCAGCGTTCCGGGGACGTCCCCGGCGGCGGTCAGCGTCTCCTCCTCGTGGATCAGCGCCAGCCCGAAGTCGAGGATGCGAACCGACACGTCCGGCCCGTCGGCGAGCAGGACGTTCGCCGGCTTCACGTCGCGGTGGACGATCCCGGACGCGTGCGCGTGGGCGAGCCCGTCGAGGATCTGGGCTGCGGCTTCGACCGCGGCCTCGTCGTCCAGCTCGCCGCTCTGGAGCGCGTGCCGGAGCGTCCGGCCGGGCACGAACTCGTAGGCGATGTAGACGTGTCCCTCGTCGCGGGCGAGCGCGTACGCGCGGAGGCATGCCGGGTGCTCGAGCTGCGCGGCTGCGGTCGCCTCACGCTCTGCACGGGGGCCGGCCGTCCCGGAGCGGGCGACGATCTTGAGCGCGACCTCCCGTCCCTTGCGCTCGTCGTAGGCGTGCCAGACCGAGCCCATCCCCCCGCTGCCGAGCGGTTTGAGCGGGCGGTACCGGTCGAGCACGAGCCCGCCGGATGCAGCGTGAACGGAGGCCTCCGCCATCCACGTGACACGTTTGCCGCGGGCGGACGAACTCCTTTGCCGCGCGAGGAATGGGCTACAGTGGGCCGAATTCCGCTGCAAAGCGCCCTATGAGCGAGCACGACACCGACCTCGATTTCGACTTCTTCGACGACGACGAGCCGATCACGCGCCAGGCCGTCGACGAGGAGGCGCCGGCCGACCCGGATGAGCGGCCCGGAGAGCGGCGCGGGTCCCGCAGGCCTCCGCCGGGACGCCCGCCCGTCGGCATGACGCCGATCCTGCGGCTGGCCGGCCTCATCGCCTTCGCGATCCTGATCGTCGTCCTGCTGGTCTTCTGGATCTCGAGCTGCCAGGGCGCGAGCAAGAAGAGCTCGTACCGGCACTACTACGAGAAGGTGGGTGTCGTCGCCAAGGACTCGGAGCAGGTCGGGCGCGAGTTGAACGACGCGTTGACGACCCAGGGGATCAAGTTCAGCGAGCTCCAGTCCAAGCTGAACGGGCTCGCCCAGCGTGAGCAGCAGAACGTCGCCGCGCTGCGGGCGGTCAGCCCGCCCGGACCGCTTCGTCTCCAGCACCAGGAGGCGCTCGAGGCGCTCGAGTTCCGCGTCAGCGGGCTCCGCGGCCTCGCCGACGGGTTCGCACGGGCGTCGCGGGCTCCGAAGAACGTGACCACGAACGCGCTGAAGCTGCTCCAGCCTCCGGCGCAGCGCCTGGTCGCGAGCGACGTGGTGTGGGCCGATCTCTTCCAGGCGCCCGCTCAGGGGAACGGCGGTGTGCTCCAGCGGGAGGGAATCACCGGCGTGGCCGTCCCGGGCTCGAACTTCGTGGCCAGTCCCGACTACGCGAGCAGCCGGTACTGGGAGGCGATCCTCCAGCGGCTCCAGGGTGCGGCCACCACCGGCAGCACGAGCGGAGGACTGCACGGCACGGGAGTCGTCAAGACCGTGGCACTGCCGGGGAACCAGGAGCTGTCCCAGACGACCGAGAACACGGTCACCGCGACGACCGACCTCGGCTTCGCGGTCACGGTCGAGGACACCGGCGACTCGCAGGAGGTCCAGATCAAGGTGACGCTGACGATCCAGCAGTCGCCGAGCCCGATCGTCCAGACGAAGACGATCGACCTGATCAACCCGGGCGAGCAGAAGACGGTGGTGTTCCGGAACCTCGGTCAGGTGCAGTTCGCGACCAAGACGACGGTCAAGGTCGACGTGGCGCCGGTTCCGCAGGAGAAGAACACCTCCAACAACTCCGCGGCCTACCCGGTGATCTTCTCGCTCGGGTAGATGGGCGTAGCGGTCTGGATCGCGGTCGGCGCGGTCGTGGTCGCGGCGGCGGCGATCGTGCTCGCGGTGCTCGCGTTCTCGAGGGTGACGGCGGTGCGGCGCCAGCAGGACGTGCTGCTGGGCGGAAACGCGAAGGCGGACGTGGTCGAATTCGCCGTCTCGCTCCAGGGGAGGATCGACGACCTGCACCGGGCCGTCGACGAGGTCGCCGCCGCGCTGGCGCGCGTCGACCGGCGCGTGGACGGCGCGCTCTCGAGGTCCGCCCTGATCCGCTACGACGCCTACGAGGACACCGGCGGGCACCAGTCCGCGTCGATGGCGATCCTCGACTCGGCTCGTTCCGGCATCGTCCTGACGGCGATCCAGGGCCGTGACTACGCGCGGGTGTACGTGAAGCAGCTCGACCGCGGCCGGACGCCGATCGCATTGTCCCCGGAGGAGCAGCAGGCGGTCGAGCGTGCGATGGCTCCGTAGCCTGTGCACTCGGGCTCGGTCGCCTGAGCGCGGTGTTCGGACTGGCGCGGCAGATTCAGGCGGTAGTCCCGGTTCAGAGCGCTCGGGTTCGTCGGCTACATTGTCGGCGAGTTGGGACAGGTTCTCGTCCTGAACGCGAGTTACGAGCCGCTGAACGTCTGCTCGGTTCGGCGGGCGCACGTGCTCGTGTTCAAGGGGAAGGCGGAGGTGCTCGAGGAGCACGAGACGCCGCTTCGATCTGCCACCGACACCTTCGCGCGGCCGCACGTGATCAGGCTCGTCCAGTACGTGCGCGTGCCCCGGGCGGCCCAGCGGAAGATCTCGCGGCGGGCCCTCTTCGCCCGCGACGAATGGAGCTGCGTCTACTGCGGCACGAGCGGCGGGCGGCTCACGCTCGACCACGTGGTCCCGCGGAGCCGCGGCGGGGGCTCGGTCTGGGAGAACGTGGTCACCGCCTGCGCCCCCTGCAACCTCCGCAAGGGCGACCGGCTGCCCGAGGAGGCCTCGATGACGCTCCGCCGCCCGCCGCGCGCGCCGGCGCCGGCCCTGTTCATCACGCTCGCGACCCCGTCGGGCCTGCCGACGACCTGGAAGCGCTACCTGCCGAGCGCTGCCGCCGCGGCCTGAGCGCCGCCGCTCCGCCTGAACCGAACGCGGTGCCTGTGACACGGCGTCCGGTCGGCGGCGTATGAACGTCGGATGAAGTCGCTGGCCGTGATCGCCGCCGTGGGGACGGTGCTCCTGCTCGGAGCAGTGGGTGCCGGCGGAGCATCGTCGACGGCAGCCGCCGCGCAGCACTCGATCGTGGTTGCCGGCAACGGCTCGGTGTCGGCAGTCCCGGACCGGGCAGAGGTCTCGTTCGGAGTGTCCACGAACGCGAAGTCCGCGTCTGCCGCGCTCCGCGGCAACGCCGGGGAGATGGCGAGGGTGATCGCGGCGCTCAAGGGCCAGGGCATCGCCCCCGCCGACATCAGGACGGAGCTGGTGTCGCTCTCCCCCCGCTACTCGCAGAACGGGGAGGCGGTGGTGGGCTACGAGGCGGCCAACTCCGTCTCGGCGACGCTCCGCGTGCTCGACAAGGTCGGGCCCGCGATCGACGCCGCCGTGGGCGCGGGTGCCAATCAGGTCTCCGGCCCCAATCTGGTCCGTGCCGACTCCGCCGGTCTCTACCGCACCGCGCTGCGCGCTGCGATCGCCAACGCCAAGGCGAAGGCACGGACGATCGCAGGCGCCTCGGGCCTGCACCTCCGGCGGATCACCGACGTCGGCGAGACCAGCGCGGCGCCCGCGCCGATGCCGCTCACCGCGAAAGGCGGCACCGACACGTCGACTCCCGTCGAGCCGGGCACGACGCAGGTCGAGGCGACCGTGACGGTCACCTTCGCGGTGTCCTAGACTGCTCGATCCTGCACGCGGTCGAGCTCGGCCCGGCCGCGTCGCCGACTAGACCGGCAAGGCGGTCGTATCCACCCGCGCGGCCCGCGACGCCTCGAACGCGGCGATGTCGTCCTCGTGCTCCAGCGTGAGGCCGATGTCGTCGAGCCCGTTGAGCAGCTTGTGCCGGCGGAACGGGTCGAAGTCGAACGCGATCGGCTCTCCGTCCGCGGGGACGATTGCCAGCGCCTCGAGATCGATCGTTAGCTCGCGCGCGTTCATCAATCGGCGTACCTGCTCCTCGGGGAGCGCGATCGTGACGAGGCCGATCTGAGCGGCGTTCGAGGCGAAGATGTCGCCGAACGAGGGCGCGACGACGACCTCGAACCCGTGGTCCTGGATCGCCCACGCCGCATGCTCCCGCGAGGAGCCGCAGCCGAAGTTCCTGCCCGCGACGAGGATCGTCGCCCCCGCGTACTCGGGCCGGTTGAGCTCGAACGCCGGATCCTGCCGCCAGTCGTAGAAGAGGAACTCGCCGTAGCCGGTGCGTTCGATCCGCTTCAGGAACTGCTTCGGGATGATCTGGTCGGTGTCGACATCGGCGCGGTCGAGCACCGCGACGCGGCCGGTCGTCCGGGTGAACGCCTTCATGCGACCCCCACCTCACGGGCGTCCGCGAGCCGACCCGTCAACGCCGCCGCCGCCGCCGTCGCCGGGCTGACCAGATGTGTCCTTCCGCCGCGTCCCTGGCGGCCCTCGAAGTTGCGGTTCGAGGTCGAGGCGCATCGTTCCCCGGGTGCGAGGACGTCGGGGTTCATCCCGAGACACATCGAGCAACCGGCCCGCCGCCACTCGAACCCCGCGCGCTCGAAGACCTCGTCGAGGCCCTCCTCCTCCGCCTGGCGCCGGACCGCTGCCGAACCGGGGACGACCATTGCCCGCACGGCCCCGTGCACCCGTCGCCCGTCGACGATCCGGGCGACGAGGCGGAGGTCCTCGATCCGGGCGTTCGTGCAGGAGCCGATGAACACCCGGTCGATCGTGATCTCGGCGATCGGCGTTCCGGGCTCGAGCGCCATGTAGGCGAGTGCCCGCTCCGCCGCCGCGCGGTCGGAGTCGTCGGCGAGCGCCGTGGGGTCGGGAACCCGCCCGTCGACCGGGGCGACCATCGCGGGGTTCGTCCCCCAGGTCACCTGCGGGGCCAGCGACCCGGCGTCGATCTCCACCTCCCGGTCGAACACGGCGTCCGCGTCCGAGGGCAGCCGCCGCCACTCGTCCAGCGCCCGCTCCCACGCGGCCCCCGTCGGCGTCCCGGGGCGTCCCTCGAGGTAGGCGAACGTCGTCACGTCGGGCGCGACCATCCCCGCCCGGGCGCCGGCCTCGATCGACATGTTGCAGATCGTCATCCGGCCCTCCATCGACAGGCCGCGGACGACCGGGCCGGCGTACTCGATCGCGTGGCCGAGGCCGCCGTCGACGCCGATGTGCCCGATCGCGCCGAGGATCACGTCCTTCGCCGTCACGCCCAGCGGAAGCTCGCCCTCGAACCGCACGCGCATCGTCGGCGGCCGCCGCTGCGGAAGCGTCTGCGTGGCGAGCACGTGCTCGACCTCGGAGGTGCCGATCCCGAAGGCAAGGGCCCCGAATGCGCCGTGGGTCGACGTGTGGCTGTCGCCGCAGACGATCGTCATCCCGGGCTGGGTGACGCCGAGCTCGGGGCCGATCACGTGGACGATCCCCTCGCGGCCGCTCCCGGTCGCGTAGAGCGGGACGCCGAACTCCTCGCAGTTCCGGCGCAGCGCCTCGAGCTGCGCCCGCGCGAGCGGGTCGGTGACGGGGCCGTCGACGGTCGGCACGTTGTGATCCATCGTTGCGAGCGACCGCTCCGGCCGCCGGACACGGCGACCGGCGAGGCGCAGACCGTCGAACGCCTGTGGCGACGTCACCTCGTGGATCAGGTGCAGGTCGACGTACAGGAGGTCCGGCTCGTCCGGCTCCCGGCGGACGACGTGCGCGTCCCAGACCCGCTCGAAGAGCGTCGTCCCCACGCTCATCCGTCTCCGTTCCGGGCCGGATAGGAGCCGAATACCTTCAGCCGGCGCGTGTTCGTCCGGGCCTCGGCCAGCGCTCCTCTGATCGGCTCGTCCAGCGGGTGACCGGCGAGGACGGCGTGGAAGCAGTACCGCCAGGGCGTTCCCGGGATCGGGCGCGAGACGAGCTGGACGAGGTCGATCCCGTGGCGGGCGAACGGCTCGATCGCCCGGTGGAGCGCGCCGGGACGGTGGTCCGTGACGAAGGTGAACGCCACGCGCCAATCCTCGCCGACGCCGTCGAGCCGTGTGTGCGTCGCGACCGAGACGAAGCGGGTGTACGTCTCGGGATGGTCGCCGACGTCGCCCGCGATCACCGTCAGGCCGTGCAACGTGGCCGCCCGCTCGCCTGCGATCGCGGCCTCGGTGGGATCGCCCCGCTCGGCCACCTCGGCGGCGGCCTCGGCCGTCGAGCCGGCGGCGATCGCCGTCGCCCACGGCATCGCCGCGAGGAGCCGGCGGCACTGGTCGAGAGCCGCAGGGTGCGAGCGGACGACCCGGATGTCATCGAGCGCCACGTGCTCCGGCGCGAGCAGGCAATGGCGGACACGCAGCACGGTCTCGCTCGCGATCGTCAGCGGCGTCGCCTGGAGCAGGTCGTGCGTCTCTGCGATCGGCCCCACGAGCGTACTCTCGATCGGCAGGACGCCGAACTCCACCTCGCCGGCGACGGTCGCCTCCGCCACCGCCGTGAAGCTCGGGAGTGCGACGACCCTGGCCGGCTCCGCGAAGAGCCGGTCGCACGCCGTCGCCGCGTGAGCCCCGTCCCTGCCCGGGTAGGCGACGCTGATCCCCTTCATGCGCGCCTCACCAGCGCCTCAGGCTGACCGCGATCGGCAGCTCGCACCTCGCGCACACGCGCATGGCTGCGCCGCGCCGCTCGGCCCGCTCGACCGCCAGCGGGATCGCGCAGCTGCAGTAGAAGGCCTGCGCCTGCGGCGGCGTGGGAGTGGACATGGACTTGATGGTCGAATCGGTATGCATCGAACCGCCCTTTCGGAAGAGAGGGAACAGAGGTCCGCCTGGGATGAGCTAGCCGACGAGGGCGGAGGAAACGCCGGCTAGCGCGTAAAGACGCGCGCGCCGAGATTCGCGAGAGGGAGAAACGACCGAAGTTCGCGGGCGCGCTGCATCGGACCACCAAGAGTACGGGCGAACACCGGTTGCGTCAACGGCCCAGCCCGGCCAGCACGGCGGCGACCACGTCGCGGGTGGTCGCGTTGCCGCCCAGGTCCGGTGTGGGGGCGAGATCGATCGCCGTGTCGACCGCCCTCGAGAGCCTCTCCGCCTCGGCCGGAAGACCCAGGCCGTGCTCGAGCATGAGCGTCGCCGATCGGAGCATCGCGGCCGGATTGGCCACCCCGCTGCCCGCGATGTCCGGTGCCGACCCGTGGACCGGCTCGAAGATCCCGGGGCCGTCGTCTGCCAGGCTGGCGGAGGCGGCGAGCCCGAGCCCGCCCGTGACCGCCCCCGCCTCGTCGGAGAGGATGTCGCCGAAGGTGTTCTCGGTCAGGATCACGTCGAATCGCTCCGGGGCGGTCACCAGCTGCATCGCGGCCGTGTCGACGAGCACGTGCTCCAGGTCGACGTCGCCGTAGTCGACCGCGGCCTCGTTCACCACCCGTCGCCACATGCGCGACGTCTCGAGGACGTTTGCCTTGTCGACGGAGGTGACCAGCCCGCGTCGCTTCCGCGCGAGCTCGAAGGCGCGTCGCGCGATCCGCTCGACCTGGCTCGGGTGGTACTCGAGCGTGTCGAAGACCGTGCCGTCGTCGCGCGTCCCCTTCGGCCCGTAGTAGAGCCCGCCGACGAGCTCGCGGACGACGATCAGGTCGACCGCCTTCTGCCTGGCGGGACGGAGGTTGGCGTAGACGTCCAGCGCCTTCCGGAGGCCGATCAGGCCCTGCTCCGGCCGCACCTCGGCCGCGTCGAACTGCGGCAGGCCGACCGCGCCCAGGAGGACCGCATCGGCCTCGAGGCAGGCGGCGAGCGTGTCGTCGGGGAGCGGCGTCCCCCGGGCGAGGATCGCTGCTCCCCCGAAGAGGTGCTCTTCGATCTCGAGTTCGGGGACGAGGACGGAGAGCACGTCTCGTGCCGCCGCCGCCACCTCCGCCCCGATTCCGTCACCGGGTAGGCAGACGATCTTCACGCGATCGCGAGTGTTCCACGATCGACGCGGAGGCGCTCGCCGTGGAACAACGCCGCCGCCCCGGCGACCACCGGTCGCGCGTCGAACGGCTCGTCCGGCGACTCTGGCGGTTGAGCCTCAGAAGGTGAAGTCACGTTCAGAACCGAAGTCTTGCCTGTTCATGCGGCCGCGAGCGAGTCGAGGAGGGCGTCGGCGTCCGCGGGGATCCCGACCGGCTGCAGCCGGTCGGCCACCGGTGCGGGCGTCTTCAGGCCGTCGCCGGTCACGAGCAGGACGACCCGGTCGTCCGGTCCCGCACCGCCGGCGGCGACCGCCGCCCGGAGCGCTCCCAGAGTGACGCCGGCCGCGGTCTCCCCGAACACGCCGGCCGTCTCGGCGAGCAGCGCCATGCTCTCGCCCACCGCCTCCTCCGCGACCGGGTGGATCGCCCCGCCGGTCTCGCGCGCGGTCGCGACGGCGAGGTCGCCGTCGGCCGGGGCGCCGATCGCCAGCGAGCGGGCGACCGTGTTCGGGCGGACCGGCCGAACGGCTCCGCCGTCGGCGAACGCGGTCGCGACCGGGGCGCAGCCCGCGGCCTGGGCGCCGACGAGGCGCGGGAGGCTCCCTTCGAGCACGCCCAGCTCGAGCAGCTCCGAGAATCCCTGGTTCAGCTTCGAGTACAGCGAGCCGCTCGCGATCGGGCAGACGACGACGTCGGGCAGCTCCCAGCCGAGCTGCTCCGCCACCTCGTACGCCAGAGTCTTCGAGCCCTCGGCGTAGTAGCTGCGCAGGCCGACGTTCACGAAGGCCCACGGCAGCTCGAAGGAGAGCTCGATCGTCAGACGGCTGCAGTCGTCGTAGCTGCCGTCCACGGCGTACAGCGTCGCGCCGTAGACGGCCGTCGCCGTCAGCTTCTCGGGCTCGAGGTCCGCCGGGCAGAAGACGACCGCCTCGAGACCCTCGGCCGCCGCGCGCGCCGCGACGGCGTTCGCGAGGTTGCCGGTCGACGAGCAGGCGAGGGTGGTGAGGCCGAGCTCCTGCGCCTTCGCGGTTGCGACCGCCACCACCCGGTCCTTGAACGAGTGCGTCGGGTTGGCGGTCTCGAGCTTCAGGTAGAGCTCGCCGACGCCGACCACCTCGGCGAGCCGGGGAGCGCGGACGAGCGGGGTCAGACCGGGGGCGAGCCTCTGCTCGACCGGTGCCTCGACGGGCAGGAGCGCTGCGTAGCGCCAGAGGGACGGCGGACCGGCCTCGATCGCCTCGCGGGTGACCGTTCGGGCCAGCTCGCCGCGGTCGTAGACCGGGTCGAGCGGTCCCCAGCACTGCGAGCAGACGCCGACCGCCTCCAGGGCATGCTCCGTCTCACAGTTCCGACAGCGAAGTGCGATGGCGGACAACGGATTCTCCTCTCGCTCGACATCCTTCGAGCCCTGGGGCTCGCCGGGTTTGGCACCTTGCCGCTGTGGCGGGGGGCAGGTTGCCGAGGCGTCGTCGGGCCGGTTCCCTCAGCCTCTCTCGATGTGAGCGGGGATCGCCCGCCCGCGCGAACGACTATACATACAAAAGTGCCGATCCGCGAGGACGTCGAACACGAGGCCCGGGCGGCCGGTGTGGCGGCAGTCGGGCTCATCGATGACGCCGTCACCGCTGCGCTGACGGACGCGGCCGCCCTGCTGCACGGCAGGCGGGGAGAGGTCCTGGCCGCCAACGCAGCCGATGTCGAGGCCGCCGCCGGCCGGCTCGACGAGGGCACGATCGACCGGTTGCGGCTCGACGAGGCACGGATGGACGCGCTCGAGCGTCAGCTGCTGGCGACGGCGGCTCTCGACCCGCTCGAGCGCGTGATCGGGAGCCGAACGCTCGCCAACGGCCTGGTCGTGTCCGAGCGGCGGATCCCGATCGGCGTCGTCGGGGCGAACTTCGAGGCGCGTCCCAACGTCGCACTGGACGTCGCCGGCCAGCTGCTGAAGAGCCTGAACGCGACGGTGCTTCGCACCGGCTCGGCCGCTCTCCGTACCGTCACCGTGCTCGTCGACGACGTGGTGCGGCCCGCGCTCGAGCGGGCGGGCCTCCGACCCGAGGCGGTCGGGCTCGTTCGCCACACGGACCGCGAGGGCGCGCGCGTGCTCGTCTCGATGCCCGGCCTCGTCCCCCTCGTGATCCTCCGAGGCAGCGGCCCGAGCACCGCCGAGCTCGTCCGGCTCGCCGCGCAGAACGACGTCCGGACGCTCGCCCATGCCGAGGGCGGCGGCGTGCTCTACGTCCACACCGCCGCCGACCGCGACAAGGCGCTCGCGCTCGCGGAGGCGAGTCTCGACCGGCTCGGCGTCTGCAACCGGCTGAACCTCGCGCTCGTCGATCGGGGGGCGCACGAGGTGCTGGGGGCGCTGCTCGAGCTGTTCGCGGAGAAGGGCCTCGAGGTGCGCGGCGACGTCGCGGGCGGCGAGCCGCTCGACCGCCCGATCGGGTACGAGTGGGCCGGCGACCCCGAACGGGTCGCGACCGTCACCGTCGCGCTGGTGGACGGCGTCGAGGACGCGCTGCGGATCGCCAACGGCGAGACCTCCGGCCTCGCCGCCGGGATCGTCACCGACGACTCCCGGGCCGCCGACCGCTTCCTGGACGGCTACCGCGGCACGGCCGCCTTCTGGCACGCGCCGACCCGCTTCACGGACGGGTTCGAGCTGACGGGGTCGCCCGAGACCGGCATCAACGTCGACCACGTTCCCGGCCCGCGGGGGCCGGTCACGTATCGCGACCTGTGGCTCCGCCAGTACCGGGTGGTCGGCGACGGGAGCCAGACCCGGTGACGGTGATCGTCAAGTTGGGGTCGAGCCTGGTGGTCGGACGAGGGGGCCACGTCCGGCGCGGCGTGCTTCGGTCCCGCGGCCGGGAGATCCGGCGGATCGTGCGGCGGGGCGAGCGGGTCTGCGTGGTCTCGTCCGGCGCGATCGCGCTCGGCCTGCCGCGGCTCGGTCTCGACCGACGGCCGCGCAGCATCAGCCAGCTCCAGGCCGCGTCGGCGCTCGGCCAGGCACGGCTCCAGGCCGCCTGGGACAAGGCGCTCGCTCCACTGCACGCCGCGCAGGTGCTGCTCACCGCGGGCGACATCGGCGACCGCACGACCTACGTGAACGCCAGGGGAGCGCTGGAGGCGCTGCTCAGGCTCGGCGTCGTGCCGGTCGTCAACGAGAACGACGCGACCGCGACCGACGAGATCACGTTCGGCGACAACGACGCGCTCGCCGCGCAGGTCGCGGTCCTGCTGCGGGCGCGGCTGCTCGTGCTGCTGAGCGAGGTGGCGGGCGTCTACTCGCGGGCGCCGGGAACGCCGGGTGCCGTGCTGCTCGAGGAGGGCAGCCGCGCCGGCGAGGCAGTGCTCGGCGCCGCCAGTCCGCTCGGCCGCGGCGGGATGCGCAGCAAGGTCCTCGCTGCCGAACTGGCCGCCGCCGCCGGGATCCCGACCGTGATCGCCGGTGGGACGGGCGACTCCGTGCTGGAGCCGATCCTCGCGGGCGAGCCGCGCGGCACGCGCTTCACCGCTGCGGAGCGTAGCGAACCGGCTTTCAAGCTCTGGCTGCGCTTCGGCAAGCCCGTCCGGGGCCGCATCGTCGTCGATGCGGGTGCGCGCCGGGCGCTCGTCGACGACGGTGCCAGTCTGCTCGCGGTCGGCGTCGTGGCCTGCGAGGGGTCGTTCGACGCCGGGGACGCCGTCGACCTGGCCGGGCCCGACGGCACCGCGTTCGCCCGGGGAATCGCGTCCGTCCCGGCCGCCGAGCTCGACGGCCGCCCGCGGGGCGTCGAGGCAGTCCACCGCGACCGGCTGGTGGTGCTCTAGTGGCGGGGATCGACCTCCGCCGGGTCGGCACCCTGCCGCCCTACGTCTTCGCGACGATCAACGACCTGAAGCTGGAGCTGCGCCGCGCCGGCGAGGACGTGGTCGATCTCGGCTTCGGCAACCCGGACATCCCCTCGCCGCCGGTTGCCGTCGAGAAGCTGCGCGAGGCGGTGCTGAACCCTCGAAACCACCGGTACTCGGCGAGCCGCGGCATCCCGAACCTGCGCCGAGCGGTCTGCGAACGGTACTCGCGGCGGTTCGGCGTCGAGCTCGACCCGGAGACCCAGGCGCTGACGACGATCGGCGCCAAGGAGGGTCTCGCCCACCTCATGTGGGTGCTCGTCCAGCCCGGCGACGCCGCGGTCGTGCCGAGCCCGAGCTACCCGATCCACCTGTTCGCGCCGGCGTTCGCGGGCGCGGTCGTCGAGCAGGTTCCGGTGGGCGCGGCGGAGGAGGACCTGTTCGGGAACGTCGTCGAGGCGTTCGAGCGCTCGCGGCCGCGACCACGCGTGCTCCTCCTCTCGTTCCCGCACAACCCGACGACCGCCACCGTCGAGTCCGACTTCATGCAACGGGTGGTCGACTTCGCCCGCGAGCAGGAGGTGATCGTCGTCCACGACTTCGCCTACGCCGACCTCGCATTCGACGGCCACCGCCCTCCGTCGATCCTCCAGGCAGAGGGTGCCGCCGAGGTCGCGGTCGAGCTGTACACGCTGACCAAGTCGTTCTCCATGGCCGGCTGGCGGGTCGGATTCGTCCTCGGGAACGCCGAGGTCGTCCAGGCGCTCGCCCGGTTGAAGTCGTACCTCGACTACGGCACCTTCCAGCCGATCCAGATCGCGGCGATCGTCGCGCTGAACGAAGCGCCCGGTTTCCCGGCGGAGGTGTGCGAGATCTACCGTTCTCGCCGCGATGCGCTGTGCGACGGCCTCGATCGGATCGGGTGGCCGGTGGCGAGGCCGAGGGGGACGATGTTCGTCTGGGCACCGATCCCCGAGCCCCACCGCGGCCTCGGCTCGCTCGAGTTCGCGGTCAAGCTCGCACGAGAGGCACGCGTCGCCGTCAGTCCCGGTGTCGGCTTCGGCCCCGGCGGCGACGGGCATGTCCGCTTCGCCCTGGTCGAGAACGAGCAGCGGATCGGCCAGGCGGTCGCAGGCCTTCGCCGGGCGCTTCCCGAGATTTCGTCGTCTCGCGAGAGGGAGGCGGCGGCCTCGCCCGTGCCGGCGAAGCCGCCGCCGAATGGGCCCGGAAGAGAGAGCTGAGGGCCGACGCTGGGCCGAGGGACCTGCACAGACGGCGAGAGGCACAGACCTGCGGGACAGTCCAGCCGGGTCCGAACCGTCGACCAGGGGTCAGACCCCAAACAGAACCGATACGAGATCCTCGCGGGGCTGTTACGTCGGATGCGATCCCCCATGCAACCGTGCGACGCTGCGGCTGTGGGGAAGACGTCACACTTTGGTCGGGGGTCAGACCCCGAACGAAGCGTGCCGATCCGTCCACAGGTTCCCGCTGCGCGTGGCCGCGGCGCTCGGATGGGCCTGCGGGCTACCGGAGCGAGTCTTCGGTCTCTCCGGGTCGAAGAAGTGCAGCCGCTCGGGGTCGAGCGCGACGCGCAGCCGCCCGCCGGTCCGCGCGCTCGAGAGGGGGCTGAGCCGGCCGTGATCATCGCCTCGCCGGCGGAGCCGGCCGCCAGGAGCGTCGGCCCGGAGGCGTCCTCCGGCCCCGTCTCCGCTCTGGAGGGCCCGCATCGACGCACCCAAGAGCGGCCGGGCATTCACCGGGAAGTGCGCGATCAGTTCGGCGCCCATCGCCCTCGGCGAGCGAGACGTCGACGTCGAGGCGTAAGCCCCCGATCCTGCCCGCTCACAGCCCTGCGTTCGATCTTGCGATCAGGTCTCTGTACCAGAGCGCGCTCCGCTTCGGGATCCGGCGCTGGGTGGGGAAGTCGACGAAGACGATGCCGAACCGCTTCTCGTACCCCCACTCCCACTCGAAGTTGTCGAGCAGCGACCAGACGTAGTAGCCGCGGACGTCGACTCCGTTCGCTTCCGCCCGCTCGACCGCGGCGATGTGCTCGCGGAGGTACGCGACGCGCAGTGGATCCTCGACCACCTCGCCGCCGTCGAGCACGTCGTCGAACGCGGCGCCGTTCTCGGTGATCAGCAGCGGGATCTCGCCGTAGTCGTCTCGCACCCTGAGGAGGAGGTCGGTAAACGACCCGGGCGCGATCGGCCAGTCCATCGCCGTCCGCCCACCGTCGGGTGTGGCGTCGGCGACGTCGAGCACGCCGTTGTCCACCGCCGAGGCCCAGTTCGGGCAGTAGAAGTTGATGCCGAGGAAGTCGAGCTGCTGCGCGATCGTTACCAGGTCACCGGCCTGGATCGCGTCCAGGGGCCCGAACCGGCTTTCGTAGAGAGCGATCATGTCCTCGGGGTAGGAGCCACGGAAGATCGGATCGAGGAACCACCGGTTGCGGTGGCCGTCGAGCCGCTTCGCGGCCTCGCGGTCGGCTTCCGTGTCGGTTGCGGGAATCGCGACGGTCAGGTCGAGTGTGATCCCGATCTCTCCCTCGCGACCCGTCGCCCGGTAGGCCTGGACCGCCGCTCCGTGGGCGAGAAGGGAGTGGTGCGCGGCCCGTAGCGCGGTCGGCCAGTCGCGGAGCCCCGGGGCCTTCGACCCGGTGGCGTAGCCGAGGATCGACGTCACCCAGGGCTCGTTGTGCGTGATCCAGGCCGGGACGAGATCACCGAGGCCGTCGAAGAGGAGGCCGGCGTACTCCACGAACCGGTCGACGACGTCGCGCGAGCCCCAGCCGCCCTCGTCCTGGAGTGCCTGTGGCAGATCCCAGTGGTACAGCGTGGCAAGGGGCTGGATCCCGCGCTCGAGGAGCCCTTCGACGAGGCCACGGTAGAAGTCGAGGCCGCGCTGGTTCGCCGGGCCGCGGCCCGTCGGCTGGATCCGAGGCCACGAGATCGAGAACCGATAGCCCTGGAGTCCGAGCGACTGCATCAGGTCGAGGTCCTCCCGCCACCGGTAGTAGTGCTCGCAGGCCGGCTCCCCCGTGTCGCCGTGCGCGATGTTGCCCGCGCCCGAAGCGAAGCGGTCCCAGATCGACTCCCCGCGGCCGTCGGCCGTCGTCGCTCCCTCGATCTGGAAGGCGGCCGTCGCCACTCCCCAGACGAACCTCTTCGAGTCGGTCATCCCGTCACGGCTCCTTCCATCATGCCGCCGATGATCTGGCGGCCGAGCACCGGGAAGATCGCGAGCAGCGGGAGGATCGATGCGAACGTGCCTGCGAAGACGAGCGTGTAGTCCTCGACGTAGCCGCTCTGGAGGGTCGAGACCGGACCTGCCCGGTCGGGTTTTCGGGCTCGACGCGCGAGGCGTCGATCACCTCGTCGGGAGCGGAGGAGACGATGTACTGGCGTGCATCCTCGACTTCGTCGCGCGCGTCGGGGCTGCGGGCGGCCATGATGGGCACATCTTGCTTGCACCTGGCGGAAGGGCCGCCTCCGGGCCCGCGGACAGGACCGAGTCCACCTCTGTAGGTGCCCGGTCGGACAGACGATCTCCTGGACCGGCAATGCGGACCGCCGGCCGAGAAGGGAGACATCATGGCTGACCTACCCGCCCGTCCCGATCTGGAGCAACTCCGCCGGCAGGCGAAGGATCTGCTGCAGTCGGCGAGGAGCGGCGACGTCCGCGCCGAACGTGACGAGGTCGAGGCGATCCTGGCCCCGCTCACGTCCGATCGGCCGGAGCCCCCACGCCGGCCGTAGGGGCACCGTCGAGCTTCGCCGGGCGGGATGCCGTCAGGGTCTGGTGACCGCGCCTTCGCTCGCCGACGCGACGAGCGTCGCGTACTTCGCCAGCACGCCGCTCCCGTACCGCGGCGGCGGCGGAGACCAGGCCGCCAGCCGGGCAGCGATCTCGTCGTCGGAGAGCTCGACCCGCAGCTCGCCCGCGTCGACGTCGATCACGACCGTGTCGCCCTCCTGGAGCGCGGCGATCGGCCCGCCCCGGAACGCCTCCGGGACGACGTGGCCGACCATGAAGCCGTGCGTCGCGCCGGAGAAGCGGCCGTCGGTGATCAGCGCAACCGAGTCGCCGAGGCCCTCGCCGATGATCGCGCCCGTCACCTGGAGCATCTCCGGCATGCCGGGCGCGCCCGCCGGCCCCTCGTAGCGGATGACGACCACGTCGCCGGCGGCGATCGACTTCGCCTTCACGGCGGCGAACGCCGACTGCTCGTCGTCGAAGACGCGCGCCGGCCCCCGGTGCTGCGTCCGGCCCACCGTCAGCTTGACCACGCAGCCGTCGGGGGCGAGGTTCCCCTTCAGGATCCGCAGGGAACCGGTCGGCTTGATCGGCCGCTCGATCGTCGCCACCACCTCCTGGCCGGGCGTCTCCTCCACGGCGGTCGCGACCTCGCCGAGCGTGCGACCGTCGACGGTCGGCAGCTCGCCGTGGACGAGGCCCTGCTTGGCGAGCTCGCGGGCGACGAGCGCCACCCCGCCGGCCCGGTAGACGTCGGTCGCGTGGAAGCGCCCCCACGGCTTCATGTCCGCGAGCACCGGCGTGCGTCCGGCGATGCGGTCGAAGTCGTCGATCGTGAACTCGATCCCGAACTCGCGGGCGATCGCGAGCAGGTGCAAGACGCCGTTCGTCGAGCCGCCGGTGGCGACCACGGACGCAGCCGCGTTCTCGATCGACTCGCGCGTGACGATCTGCGACGGCCGCACGTCCCGCCGGACGAGGTCGACCGCAAGCCGCCCGCACTCGGCCGCCGCCTCGGCCTTCTTCGGCGAGAGCGCCGGGATGCCGTTCAGCCCGGGCGGGCTGATCCCGAGGAACTCGAGGATCGTGGACATGGTGTTGGCGGTGAACTGGCCGCCGCACGCACCCGCTCCGGGGCAGGCGACCGACTCGAGCTCGTGCAGGTCTCCGGCGCTCACGGTGCCTGCCGCGTAGCCGCCGATCGCCTCGTAGACGTCGGCGACGGTCACGTCCTTGCCGCGGAACACGCCCGGCGCGATCGACCCCGTGTAGAGCACGACCGCGGGGATGTCGAGCCGGCCGAGCGCCATTACCGCGGCGGGGTTCGTCTTGTCGCAGGCGACCAGGCAGACGAGCCCGTCGAGGAGATGGCCGCGCGCGACGAGCTCGATCGAGTCGGCGATCACCTCCCGCGAGACGAGCGACGCGCGCATTCCCTCGGTCCCCATCGACACGCCGTCCGAGACCGCGACCGTGTTGAACTCCATCGGCGTGCCGCCCGCCTCGCGGATGCCGCGCTTGACGTCCTGGGCGAGGTCGCGCTGGTTGAGGTTGCACGGCATCGTCTCGATCCACGTCGTCGCGACGCCGATGATCGGCTTGGCCAGATCGTCGTCGGTGAAGCCCGTGCCCTTGAGCATCGAGCGCGCTCCGGCGCGGTCGGGGCCGTCGGTAAGTGCGCTGCTGTGCCGCTTGGCAGGGTCGGACTCGCGGGTGTAGGGATCGGTGCTCACAGGGCATGCGCTCCTCTCGGAGAGACGGACAGG
>JBLMYA010000084.1:0-62057 GCA_050258035.1 Verrucomicrobiota bacterium | reverse complement strand
CCCCCCCCCCACGAAGCGGTCACGACCAGGGTTTGCGAGCCCGATCGAGTTGAGCATCCCGACGTCCGTCTCCGCGACCCGTACCGGCGCGTTTCCGCCGCGTGGGAGCGGCGTCACCGTTTTCGTGACGAATGCATCGAGCGTCCGCACCGAATCCGGCGCCGTCAGCGCGTCGAGACAACCCGACGCGTTGAGAATCATCACGCCGCCGCCTGGAGCACGGGACCCTCGACGCAGAGCCGTTTCCACTCCCCGGCGATATCGACCGCGCAGCCGTAACAGGCCCCGTAGCCGCACGCCATCGGCGCCTCCCAGGCCAGCTGAGCAGCGGGAACGAGCGCCCGAACCGCCTCGAGCATCGGTTCGGGCCCGCAGGCGAGGACGTCGAAGCCGGGCTCGATCAACTCCGTGACGAGCGTGGGCTCGACGACGACCTCGGCGTGCGGAAGGAGACGAGCGGCCTCCGCCTGCCACTCGGTTCGGAATCCCACCACCGTCGGCGGCGCGTTCAGCGCCTCCGACAGCCAGGGCAACGGCGCAATCCCGATCCCTCCGCCGACGAGGAGCGGCCGCTCGACGTCCAGCCGGTAGCCGTTCCCGAGCGGGCCGAGGACGTGGATGGCGTCGCCGGCCGCGAGGGAGGCGAGCGCCTCCGTCCCGGGCCCGATCGGGTCGATCAGGAACCCGAGCTCGCGGGGCGGCGCGACACAGAGGCTCATCGGCCGTGGGAGCAGCCGGCCCGGCGCCTCGAGCATGAAGAACTGCCCGGGGATGCCCGGTTCCAGCCCGCCCCGCTCGACGCGCAGCAGCGTGTAGGGCCCGATGGTCTCGGATCCGCAGACGGACACGAGGTCACGCCGCAAGAGGTCAGCCGGCCCGTGAGTCGTCGCCCTGTGCGGGCGGAGCCGGGCTTCGCCCGGCGGGAGTCCCCGCAACAGCCTGTGAAGGCGGGCGCTGAAGGAGAGGGCTCACGGGGGAACCATCGGTTCCCCCGTGCTGCTCAACCTCGATACGCTCCTGGAGAGACAGGGCGAGCTCGGTGCGCGCGTTCGCGATCGCGTGCACGGCGGCGGCTGCCCCCGAGATGGTCGTGATACAGGGGATCCGCGCGACGAGCGCCGCCTCCCGGATCCGGTAGCCGTCCGTCCGCTGGAGGGAGCCGCCGAACGGTGTGTTGATCACGAGGTCGCACCGGCCGCGGCGGACGAGGTCGACGACGCTCGCCTCGGAGCCCTCGGCCACCTTCGCCACCTGCTCGACCTCGAGGCCCGCCGCCTGCAGCGTCCGCGCCGTGCCCTCGGTCGCCACCAGGCCGAAGCCGAGGCCGGCGAGCGCGGCCGCGACGGGCACGACCGCGGGCTTGTCGGCGTCGCGGACCGAGAGGAAGGCGATGCCGCTGGTCGGCAGCGGCCGGCCGGCCGCACGCTCAGCCTTCGCGAAGGCGGTGGGCAGGTCGGAGGCGGAGGCCATCACCTCCCCGGTCGAGCGCATCTCCGGCCCGAGCACCGGGTCGCTGCCCGGGAACCGGGCGAACGGCAGCACGGCGGCCTTGACGCTCACCTGCGCGGGCGGGCGCTCCGGCGGCAGGGCCAGGTCGCGCAGCTTCTGCCCCGAGGCGAGCTTGCAGGCCGCCTCGACGAGGTTGAGCCCGGTCGCCTTCGACGCGAACGGCACCGTCCGTGAGGCGCGCGGGTTCGCCTCGAGGACGTAGACGCCGTCCTCGGCGACCGCGAGCTGGACGTTGATCAGGCCGACCGTCCCGAGTGCCGGCGCGAGCCGGCGGACGACGCTGTCCATCTCGCGGGCGGCCGTGAGGTCGAGCGACGGGGCAGGCAGGACGCACGCGGAGTCCCCCGAGTGCACCCCCGCCTCCTCGACGTGCTGCATCACCGCCGCCACGTACGTCTCCTCCCCGTCGCAGAGCGCGTCCACGTCGATCTCGATCGCGTTCTCGACGAAGCGGTCGACGAGCACCTTGCCCCGCAGGTCCCGGTGGAAGGCGTCGACCACCTCGTTCCCGCGATAGCAGACGCGCATCGCCCGCCCGCCGAGCACGTAGGAGGGCCGCACGAGGACCGGGTAGCCGATGCGATGGGCGATCTCCACCGCCTCGCGGCCGCTCTCGGCGATCCCCCACTCCGGACACCGGATCCCGAGGCCGGAGAGGAGCTCGCCGAAGCGCTCGCGGTCCTCGGCGAGGTCGATCGCGTCGTACGGCGTTCCCAGGATCCGAAAGCCGCCTGCCTCGATCGCGCGCGCGAGCTTCAGCGGCGTCTGGCCGCCGAACTGGATGACGACGCCGGTCGGCTGCTCGCGCTCGCAGACGGCCAGCACCTCCTCCGCGCCGAGCGGCTCGAAGTAGAGGCGGTCGGAGGTGTCGTAGTCTGTCGAGACGGTCTCGGGGTTGCAGTTGACCATCACCGCCTCGTAGCCCAGCGCGCGGAAGCTCTGCGCGGCGTGGACGCAGCAGTAGTCGAACTCGATCCCCTGGCCGATCCGGTTCGGCCCCGAGCCGATGATCACGACCCGCGGCTTGCCGGTCCCGGGCGGCGCCTCGTCGGCCTCGCCGACCGTGGAGTAGTAGTAGTTCGACTCGGCCGCGACCTCGCCCGCACAGGAGTCGACGCGCCGGTAGACGCGGTCTCCGGCCGGCGGGCCCTCGTCGCGAAGGCGCTCGAGCTCGGCCCGGAACCAGGGATGGATACCGTCGGGAAGGTCGTCCAGGCCGTCCCACGGCGAGACCGCGCCCGCGTCGAGCTCACGCGAGCGGAAGGCTTTCCAGAACGCCTCACGGAACGTCCGACCGATACCCATCGCCTCGCCGACGGACTTCATCTGCGTTCCGAGCGTCCGGTCGGCGCCGGGGAACTTCTCGAACGCGAAGCGGGGGAACTTGACGACCACGTAGTCGAGGGTGGGCTCGAAGCTGGCCGGCGTCGTCTTCGTCAGGTCGTTGGGGATCTCGTCGAGCGTGTAGCCGACCGCGAGCTTGGCGGCGACCTTCGCGATCGGGTACCCGGTCGCCTTCGACGCGAGCGCGGAGGAGCGCGACACACGCGGGTTCATCTCGATCACCCGCAGCTCGCCCGTCTCACGCTCCCGTGCGAACTGGATATTCGACCCGCCGGTCTCGACCCCTACCGCCCGGATCACGGCTGCGGCGGCGTCCCGGAGCTCCTGGTACGCCGTGTCGGATAGGGTCATCTGCGGGGCGACCGTGACGGACTCACCGGTGTGGACGCCCATCGGGTCGAGGTTCTCGATCGAGCAGACGACGACCACGTTGTCGCGCTTGTCGCGCACGACCTCCAGCTCGAACTCGTCCCACCCGCGCACCGACTCCTCGACGAGGACCTGGCCGATCGGGCTTTCCTTCAATCCGCGCTCGACCTGCCGGTCGAGCGCGGAGCGGTCGTCGACGAAGCCCCCGCCGTGGCCGCCCAGGGTGAAGGCCGGCCTCACGACGGCAGGCAGAACGACGCCCGCCAGATCGTCGACCGAGGTGACGATGCGCGATGAGGGTACGCTCAACCCGACGCTCCGGACCGCCTCGCGGAAGAGCTCGCGGTCCTCGGCCCGCCTGATCGCGTCCAGCCCTGCGCCGATCAGCTCCACTCCGAGCGCCTCGAGCACACCGGCCTCGACGAGCCGGAGCGAGAGGTTGAGCGCTGTCTGTCCGCCCATCGTCGGGAGGAGCGCGTCGGGCCGCTCGCGCTCGAGCACGTCGGCGACGCCGGCGAGGTCGAGCGGCTCGAGGTACGTGCGGTCGGCGAAGCCGGGGTCGGTCATGATCGTCGCCGGGTTCGAGTTGACGACGATGGTCCGGAAGCCGTCCTCACGGAGAACCTTCAGAGCCTGGCAGCCGGCGTAGTCGAACTCGCACGCCTGGCCGATGACGATCGGGCCCGAGCCGATCAGGCAGATCGACTCGATGTCCGTGCGCCTAGGCAACCGACCGCAGCTCCTCGACCCACTCGGCGATGATCGGCGCGCCGTCGTGCGGCCCCGGGCTCGCCTCGGGGTGGAACTGGGCCGACCGCGCCCGCAGATCCGGGTAGCGGAGGCCCTCGACGGTGCCGTCGTAAAGCGACGTATGGGTGACGCCCCCGCCGCCGCCCGGCGCCACCGCGAAGCCGTGGTTCTGCGAGGTGACCAGCACGCGGCGCGTCGCGTGCTCGACGACCGGGTGGTTGGCACCGCGGTGCCCGAACGGAAGCTTGAAGGTCTCGTGGTCGGTTGCGAGGGCGATGAGCTGATGACCGAGGCAGACGCCGAGCACGGGGGTACGCCCGAGGAGCTCCCTGACGGTGCCCGTCTCCGCGACGAGCGGGGCGGGATCGCCGGGCCCGTTGCCGAGGAGCACGCCGTCGTAGGGAGCCAGCGTGTCCGCGTCGACGTCGTGCGGGAACACCTCGACGGCCGCACGCGCGTCCGTCAGCAGCCGCAGGATCGAGCGCTTGACGCCGTAGTCGACGACCGCGACCCGCACATCGCCCTCCGGCGCGAAGGTGTACGGGTCGGACGGCGAGACGCCGGCGACGAGCGCCGCGCCCTGCATCGAGGGCTGGTCACGCACCTCGGCGAGCAGGTCCTCGACGCAGACGCCACCGGTGACCGCAGCGGCGCGCATCGCTCCCTGCTCACGGAGGTGGAGGACGAGCGAGCGGGTGTCGATTCCGCGCAGCGCCACCACCCCCCGCTCCCGGAGCCAGTCCGTCCAGGCCGTGCTTCCGGTCTCGCGCATGACGACCGCCGTCGCGTGAACCCGGGAGGACTGCGAGCGCTCCTCGGCGACGCCGTAGTTGCCGACCATCGGCGCGGTGAAGCAGACGATCTGCCCGACGTAGCTCGGGTCGGTGACCGTCTCCTGGTAGCCGCTCATCGACGTCGTGAACACGGCCTCGCCGAACGCGCGACCGTCCGCTGCGACCGACTCGCCGGAGTAGACGGTGCCATCCTCGAGAACGAGGTAGCCGACGCCTTCGGCGTCACGACGTCGCCTCGAACCACCTCCGACGGCTTCGCCGTCGGCTTTGCGCTCGGCTTCGTCTCTCACGGCCCCTCGTACGCGATCCGGCCTGCGGCGACGGTCAGCCGGACCTTGCCGCGCAGGGTCTCGCCGAGCAGCCACGAGTTCGAGGAGCGCGACCGGAAGCCGCCTTCGCCCACCCGCCAAGCGGCTTCCGGGTCGAGCAGGACGAGGTTCGCGGCTGCTCCGGTCCCGATCCGGGGCGCGTCCAGGCCGTACGCCGCCGCCGGTCCCGTCGACATCCGCTCGATCAGCGTCGGGAGCGTGAGCAGCCCGGGGCCGACGAGGTGCGTGTTCAGCACCGCGAATGCGGTCTCGAGACCCGTCACCCCGAACGGAGCCCCTTCGAACGGGACGTCCTTCTCGTGGGCCGCATGAGGGGCATGGTCCGTGGCGATGACCGAGATCGTCCCGTCCCGGACGGCGGCGACGAGGGCGTCACGGTCGTCGCAGCTTCTCAGGGGCGGGTTCATCTTCAGGTTGGGGTCGAGCGAGCGGACGGCGTCGTCCGTCAGGACGAGGTGGTGCGGCGTCGCCTCGCCGGTCGCCCGCACGCCGGCGGCTCGGGCTCGGCGAAGCTCGTCGACGGACTCCCGCGCGGACAGGTGCAGCAGGTGGATCGGCTGCTGCTCGTATCCCGCCAGAGCCAGGTCGCGGCCGACCATGACGCTCTCGGCGACCGACGGATAGCCCGCGAAGCCGAGCTCGGCCGAGACCGGCCCCTCGTGCATCTGGCCGCTTCGGGAGAGCGTCGGCTCCTCGCAGTGAACCGCGACGCGACGACCGGTGACGGCGTGGTACTGGAGCGCCCGGCGCATCAGGCCCGGCGCGACGACCGGGCGGCCGTCGTCGCTGAAGCCGGCTGCGCCCGCGTCCGCGAGTTCGGCCATCTCGGTCAGCTGCTCGCCCCGTTGACCCATCGTGATCGCGGCGAGGAAACCGACCGGCACCTCGGCCTCCTCACGCGCGGCCTCGATCAGGGAGCCGAGGATCGCGGCGGAGTCGACGACCGGTTCCGTGTTCGGCATCGCCAGGATCGCGCAGAAACCCCCCGCGGCGGCCGCGGCCGTACCGGACGCGATCGTCTCCTCGTCCTCGCGGCCGGGCGTACGGAGATGGACATGCGGATCGACGAACGCCGGTGCCAGCACGAGACCGCGCCCCTCGACGACGCGGTGGCCGTTCGCGTGGACGTTCAGGCCGATCTCGGTGATGACGCCCTCGTCGACCCGGACGTCGAGCAGGTCGTCGATTCCCTCGCCCGGGTCGAGCACGCGCGCGCTGCGGACGACGATGTCGTCGGCGCCGTCCTTGCCGAACAGGATCTGCGGCATCAGGCCACCTCCTCCGCGACCTCGGCCTTGACCTCGGCCGGACCGTGCGTCAGCAGGTCGTACAGCACGGCCATGCGGACGACCAGACCGGCCCGGACCTGCGTCTCGATCAGCGCGTCGACCGAGTCGGCCACGACCGGATCGATCTCGACGCCGCGGTTCATCGGGCCGGGGTGCATGACCTTCTGCCCCGGCCGCAGGCGTTCTCGGGTCACGCCCCAGCGGGCGCTGTACTCCCGCAGGCTGGGCACGAAGTTCTCGCCCGCCTCCATCCGCTCCCGCTGCATGCGCAGGACGTAGACCACGTCGGCGTTGCCGATATCGGCGATGTCTGCGCTCGTGGCGCAGCCCATCGCCTCGATCCCGCGGGGGATGAGCGGCGGCGGCCCGATCAGCGTCACTCGGGCGCCCATCAGCGTCAGCGCCTGGATGTTCGAGCGGGCGACGCGCGAGTGGAGGACGTCGCCGACGATCGCGACGTGCAGCCCTTCGACCGGCCCGACGTTGCGCTCGATCGTGAACAGGTCGAGGAGGGCCTGTGTCGGGTGCTGGTGCTTGCCGTCCCCGGCGTTGACGACGTGCGCGCCGGTCACGCGGGCGACGAGGTCGGACGCACCGATCTGCTGGTGTCGGATCACGATCACGTCCGGGTCGTAGGCGTTCAGCGTCAGGGCGGTGTCCTTCAGCGACTCGCCCTTGTCCACCGACGATCCGCTCGCCTTGATCGACATCACGTCCGCCGAGAGGCGCTTGGCGGCGAGCTCGAAGCTCGAGGATGTCCTCGTCGAGGACTCGAAGAAGAGGTTCACGACGGTGCGGCCGCGGAGCGTGGGCAGCTTCTTCATCTCGCGCTCGAGCGAACGCTCGAAGCTGCCGGCGGTGGCCAGCAGCCGGGTGACGTCGTCGCGGGTGAGGTCCTCGATCGAGATCAGATGCCGCTTCGAGGGCGGGTCGGAAGGCGGGAGCAGGACGTCCCGCACGAGCTGGACCGTCATGCGGCCACCTCCCCCGGGATCAGGAGCACGCGGTCGACCTCGTCCACCTCGACCAGCTGCACCTGGACCCGCTCGGAGCGCGCCGTGGGCAGGTTCTTGCCGACGTAGTCGGGACGGATCGGCAGCTCGCGGTGTCCACGGTCGGCGACGACCGCCAGCTGGACCCGAGCGGGCCGGCCGTAGGCGAACAGCGCCTCGATCGCGGCCCTGATCGTGCGCCCCGTGTAGAGGACGTCGTCGACGAGGACGCAGGTCCGTCCCTCGAGCGCGAAGTCGAGCTTCGTCTCGCGGACGAGCGGCTGCGGGTGGAGCGGCGCCTCGCCCACGCGGACGTGGACGTCGTCGCGGTGGAAGGTGATGTCGATCGTGCCGAGGTCGACTTCGACGCCGCTGAACTCGAGGATCAGGCGCCGAAGTCGGTGTGCGAGCGGGACCCCGCGCGTGTGGATCCCGACCAGAGCGACCTGGTCGAGGTCCGCGTTCGCCTCGATGATCTCGTGGGCGACGCGATGGAGGGTGCGTGCGAGCGCGTCTGCGTCGAGGAGGACCCGCTCGGTCGCGGGCGCATGTGCAGCGGTCAATTCGACTCCTTTCCGGCCTCGCGGGACCGGGTTAAAGGACGGTGCGCGCGACAGACTAGCGGCTCTGCGGGACGTCATAGCTCGCATGCGGCGCGTCGCGCTCGTCCTCGTCCTGGCCGCGGTGTGCGCGCCGGCCGCTATGGCGGGTCCCGCCCCGGGACCGAAGATGCTCGGCCCGTTCGGCAAGGGCGCCGACGCGTACTGGATCTGGAGGGCGCGCGGAGCTCCGAAGGCGGTGGTCGTCTTCGAGCACGGGCTCGACGAGAGCGAGCTCGATCCTGTGAACCACCTTCCGTGGATCGAGCACCTCGTCGAGCAGGGCAACGACGTGATCTACCCCCGCTACGAGCGGTCGCCCGCCGGGGACCCAGCCCTGCTCCACTCCCTGATCGGAATCCACGCGGGACTCGTCCGGCTCGGGCGTCCTCGGGCACCGGTCGTCGTCGCCGGCTACTCCCGGGGCGGGCGGCTCGCGGTCGAGGTCGCCGCGGTGATGTGGAGGATCGGGGTTCGGCCCGCGGCGGTGATGAGCGTCTTCCCGAGCACCCTCAACCCCAGGGCCGAGGAGGTCGTGAACTTCACCCACCTGCCCCGCTCCACCCGCCTCCTCCTGGTCGCGGGCGAAGAGGACTCGCCCGCCGGCGTCCGCGAGCTGCTCCGGCGCCTCGAGCGGTCACACTTCCCGCCGGAGCGGATCCGCATCGCCGTGATCCGCTCGCGAGGGAGATTCCACGCCGACCACTTCTCGGCGCTGCAGTGGGGGCCGGAGGCGAGACGCCGGCTCTGGACGCCGCTCGACCGCCTGATCGCATCGGTCCGCTAGACGGCGGTCACCGGCAGCCCGGCCGCGACCCAGGCCTCGAAACCACCTACGACGTCGGTCGCCTCGGCGAAGCCGAGCTCCTGGAGCCGGGCGGCGGCGAGGCTGGACGAGTAGCCGTGCCGACAGACGAGGATCACCCGTGTGTCACGGGGCAGCTCGTCGAGGCGCCAGAGGACGACCGACAGCGGATGGTGCACCGCCCCCGGGACGAGCCCCCGCTGCTCGCGCTGCTCGTCCGCCGACCGCGTGTCGACGAGGACGGCACCGTCCTGCGCCGCGGCGTGCGCCTGGGCGGGCGTCAGCCGGTCCAGGCCTGCGCGGGCCTCGGCGAGCAGCGCGTCGGCGGACTTCCGGGTCACGAGCCCCGGATATAACCCCACCTCTTCAGGTCGCGCATCAGCTTGCCGACGAACGCCTTCCCGGCGGGCCAGCCGAGCAGCGTCTTGCCGCGCCCGAGGTCGCCGCGCTTCAGCGCGAGCTCGAGCACCCGCTTCGCCTGTGCGGGGGCGCCGAGCAGATACTCGTCGGCGACGTAGGCGGCCACGAACGAACGGACGTCGACGCTCTTGATGTCCCGGCGGCCCTTGAGGTAGTAGCCGAGATTGAGGGCTGCGTTCTTCCCGATCGCATCGGGGAACTTCCGGGTCACGCCGACGAGCGCTCCCCGCCGGTACTGCACGACCCGGATCGGAGCCGACGAGAAGACGTAGGCCGAGTACTCGTAGACGAAGCGCTCGTCGAACGCCGAGAACTCGGGCAGGCCGTCGTGGTCGAGGTCGACCAGCCGCCGCCCGTAGTTCCCCCAGTACGCGAACGTCGAGCGGTACCGGCGTGCGGCGGGGTCCCACCGCAGGATCAGGGAGACGGAACAGCAGTGCGCGCCGCCCGTGTACAGGTCGAACATCACCTCCGGCTGGCCGCCGTCGAGGTCGCGCACCGCGACGCCGACCGGACGGCTTCCGGCGCAGTCCGGACAGGCGACCCGCTGAATCGGAACGTCGAGTGCCGTCCGCCCCGAGCGCACGATCGTGAGGCGGAGCTTCTCGTAAAGGAAGTCCCGCTCCGTGTAGCTGATCGTCGCCTTCACGTCGCGGCCGTGTGCGGACAGGGATTGCGGCACGTCGCGGGAGATGTCGAGCGTGAGGCAACGGAGACGCGCAGGCCGGCCGCTGTTCGTGATCCTCAGCGTCCAGCGGCCGTGCGCGTCCTGGCCGTACAGCGACGAGAGCGAGCCCTCGGGGCGGTAGGGAGTGTCCGTGAACGGTGACGAACCGGCGGCGATCGGGTTGGTCGTCTCGTCCGAGTCGAGCACCGTGAGCGTGCCGCCGCAGCTCGCCTGCTCGCTGCCGAAGTCGGCCCCGGACCCCCGGTGGACGACGAGCGGGACTTCGGTTCCCTTCGGACTGACGAGGGAGACGGCGAGCGCAGCCGTGTCCGGTGCGGTGATCCGGAAGGAGACGCGGACGAACGAGACCGGGCCGCGATCGGAGACGGCGAGGGAGCGGTCGAGGCTCGTCCCGATCGGGACGTCGATATTGCCGGTCGAGTAGGTCTTCGTCGCGGCGCGCGACGGCCCGGCCGTCACCGCCAGGAGCACGGCCGCCGAGACGAGAAGGCGTCTCACGGTCGACGCGCTAGGCGTCGCCGAGCAGCTCGTCCGGGTCGGTCATCGCCTCGATCGCGAACTGCGCCGCCTCGAGCGACGATTCCTCGACCAGCACCTTCTGGGGTGCGTCCTCCGTCGACCGCGGATGGTGGTCGACGGCCGTCTCGAGCTCCGACGTGATCCCGGCCGCCTGGAGGATCGCCTGGATCTCTTCGGCTTCCGTCACGTCCTCGGCGAGGGCAACCTGGACGAGTCTGGTCATCTGGCATTCTCCTCGGGCACGATCTCGTGTGGGACTGGGACTTCGGGATCTGGGGCGCTGTTCCCGACCGGGACCGGGTCTCCTCGGCCCGGAAGCGCACCGCCCTTGATCAGGTGCGGTCCACCCCGCTCCTCGAACCGCACGTCGATGATATCGAAGTCCTTGGGGACCGCCGTGTCGATGAAGACGGCCCGAGCCTCGCGCGCCGCCTCGCGGCCGAAGTACCGCGGCGACAGGTGCGTGAGCGCGAGCATCCGCACGCCGGCCGCCTGTGCGATCCGGGCGGCGTCGACGGCGGTCGAGTGCCCCGTCTCCTCGGCCCGCTCCCGCTCGTCTTCGAGGAAGGTCGCCTCGTGGACGAGCAGGTCGGCCTCGATCGACGCCTCGAGAACGCTCCGCGTCGGGGCGGTGTCGCCGGTGATCACGATCGTGCGGCCGGGCCGCGCCTCGCCGAGCACCTGCTCGGGCGTCACGGTCGAGCCGTTCGCCAGCCTCACAGCCTCGCCGCGCTGCAGCGCACCGCGCTCCGGGCCGAAGGGCACGCCGAGGGCGTCTGCCGTCTCGACGTCGAAGCGGCCCGGGCGCTCGTCCTCGACCAGGGCATACCCCACCGACGAGACACGATGCTGGACCGGAAAGGTCCTCAGCCGGTACCCGTCCCGCGCGAGGATGTCGCCGGGCCGGAGCTCGACCAGGTCGTACTCGTACGTGAGCCTCCCGAAGATCCGGCGGAGCGATGCGAACAGCTGCCCGAGCCCGGGCGGCCCGTAGATCGTCAGCGGCGCCTCACGGCCCCGCAGCGCGAACGTCTTCATCATCCCGGGCAGCCCGAGGTAGTGGTCGGCGTGGTAGTGCGTGAGGAAGACTTCGCGGAGGTCGACGAGCCCGAGCGACGAGCGCAGGAACTGCCGCTGGGTTCCCTCGGCGCAGTCGAACAGGAGTCGCTCGCCTCCGCGCCGCACGAGCAGGGCGGTCGCGGAGCGCTCCGCCGTCGGCATCGACCCGGCCGTGCCGAGGAAGACCACGTCGAGGTCCACCCCCGGAGTGTAAGGAGGTTACGGAAGCCGCAAGCGCTGGCCCGGGCGCACCAGCGAGCCGGAGAGATGGTTCCGATCCTCCAGCCGCCAGACACCTTCCCGCGGGTCGCCTGCGTAGTGCGCGGCCGCGATCGACCACACCGTATCGCCTGCCCGGACGACGTAGACCTGCTCGCTGCCGGCGCCCTCCGACCGGCGCGCGCCCCACGCGACGGCGAGGGTCAGCAAGGCGACGATCACGACGATCCGGGCGAACACGTGTTCGATAGTACTGCGAACACGTGTTCGCGTCAAGCCCGGCTACGGCTTCAGCAGCGCGTCTGCGAGCCTGGCGGCGCCGAAGCGCACGGGGTCGTCGGCCGGTAGGCCCGTCTCGGCCTCGGCGGCGGCGACGGCCGCGCGGGCGGACGGCTCGTCCAGGTCGCGGGTGTTCAGGGCGATCGCCTGCACCTTCGCCGGCCGGCGGGGCAGGGCGATCCGCTCGTGCAGCTCCACGAGCTCGGGGAGCGTCCGCAAGGGGTGGCCCGGGTAGCCCTCGACCTCGGTCGTGCCGGCCATGTGGCAGAGGACGAAGGCGTGCGGGGCCGATCCGTGGATCAGGCCGAGGGTGACGCCGGAGTAGGCGGGGTGCAGCAGCGCGCCTTGTCCCTCGACCCAGAGGATCTCTCCGCCGCGCTCGGCATCCTGGGCGGCTGCGCGCCTGGCCCCCTCCACGACCAGGCGCTCGGCCGCCCCGGCGGTGAAGTCGGAGACGACCGCGTCCACGGAGATCCCCCAGCCGGAGATCGCGATCCCGGTCTGGCCCGTCGGCACGAAGACCGACTTCAGGTCTCTCAGTTTCGCCTCCCGGTCGAGCTCGAGCGCGACGGTCATCTTTCCGATCGCGCAGTCCGACCCGACGGTCAGGACGATCCGCGCGTCGAGCTCGAGGTTGGCGCCGGTCGGGACGTTCAGCCCGGAGGGCGGCCTGCGCAGGTCGCGGAGCTCGACCCCGTGCCGGGCCGCCAGGGCGACCAGGTCGGCATCGTCCGCCAGGTACTCGTGGAGGCCGTTCTCGACGTCGAGCCCGGCGGTCACGCACTGCTGGAGCAGCTTCCGCCACGCCGGCGGAAACCGCCCGCCCTGGGTCGCGACGCCGACCAGTGCGGTGGTCGGCCGGAGCGGGAGCGCATCGGCGACGGTGCCGACGATCGGAATCCCCTCGTACGACTCGCCCGCTCGCTCCGAATCGAGGATGGCCACGGTCGGCTCGGCCGCGTAGGCGACCACCCCGCGCATCGTCTTCCCGTAGTGCGCGTCGCCCGAGCGGGCTTCGGCGAGGATCAGGTAACGCTTGTCAACCGTGCCGGGTACGGTTAACAGCGCCCCGAAAAGATCGCTCCGAGCAGGGCCTTTACCGGGCCTGGCACAGTCGAGACGCCGGTCGGACGCCCAGCCCCGGCTCCTCCGACGGGGTCTGGACGCCGTCCACGAGCTCCACGCCCGGCCAGGGATCCTGCGCAAGCAGCAGGTTGCCGTCCAGGTCGACGTGGTCGCAGAGGCTCGCCATCGCCGCCCCGGCGGCGATCCCGAGGCCCGACTCGACCATGCACCCGAGCATCACCCCGAGCCCGGCTGCCCGTGCCGCGTGCGCCATCCTGACGCCCTCGCCGATCCCGCCGGACTTGGCCAGCTTGATGTTGACCCCGTGCGCGATCGGGGCGCAGGCGGCGACGTCGGCCAGCGTATGGCAGTCCTCGTCGACGTAGATCGGAATCGATGCGTCCTTCTTCAGCGCCACCCCGCCCGGGTCGCCGGCCGGCAGGGGCTGCTCGCAGTACTCGACGCCGAGCTCTGCCAGCCGGGGCAGCGTCTCGAGAGCCTCGTCGAGCGACCACGCCTCGTTGACGTCCACCTGCAGCGGGACGTCGGCGACCTCCCGCACGGCCCGGGCCCGGTCGGCGTCGCGGCCGTCGCCGCCGCCCAGCTTCAGCTTCAGCCGACGGAAGCGACCGCTCTCCCGTGCCCGTGATGCCTTCTCCGCCATCTCGTCGGGCGTCCCCAGGCCGATCGTCCACGAGGTCGGAGGCCCGTGCCGAGCGAGCCCGAGGAACCGCCACACCGGCTCGCCGGCGAGCTTCCCGCAGAGGTCGTGCAGCGCGGCGTCGATCGCGGCGCGGGCCGCGTACTGCCCGGCCGGGAGTCGCCCGAGGATCTCGTCGAGCGCGAACGGGTCGTCGCCGAGTTCGCCCGCGATGCATTCCACGTACGCCAGCGCCGACCCGGCGGACTCCGCGTAGCGTGCGATCGGCGCCGCTTCCCCGAAGCCGGAGACGTCGTCGTGTCGGATCTCGACGTCGACCACCTCGGCTGCGTCCTGCGAGCCGCGCGCGATCGTGAACCTCTCGGCGAGCTCGAGGGTGACGATCCGGGCGGAGAGCTCCACCGGCGTAGCCTACGGCCCCGGACGCCTTGACCGGTGCCGAGGGCATCCACACGCCTATCTGATGCACCACTCCTGGCGCATTGCCTTCGGCGATCCGAGCGGCCCTACTCGAAGGAGGATCCCGACAAGATTCTACGACCAGGACACGAACCAGCGCATCTGGACGGTGGGTCGCAGCTACGGCGTGATCGAGTACGCAGGAACCACGCGACCGGACCCCGCGAACGGGGGCCGAGCGACACCAGACCCGCCGCTACACTGCGCCAGAACGCGCCTGTAGCTCAGGGGATAGAGCGCGCGCCTCCGGAGCGCGAGGTCGCAGGTTCGATTCCTGCCAGGCGCAAATCAGTTCCGACGGTTACGCGGAACCCGCATGGCTGCGCAAGTCGGCCGTGCCAGGGATGCGGGAGATCCTCGCGGCGTGTCTACCTCGGTGCCTACCTCGAAAATCGTCCGCTCAGGGCAACAGCGCTCACTACGGCAGCGGCTCCCATCTCCTGAACTTCATCGTCGTGCACTCGTACACGAACGCGCAGATCAGGGCGGCGCCGATCATCCCGACGAAACCCCCCGTGAGCAGAATCCACGCCCAGACAGGCATGACAACTCCCTTCGTTGACTCCACCCCTGAAAGGGGAATCGTCACGTATGTGACAAGGTCGCGCATCAGGGTGCACCCCTACGAGCAGTACGGGACGAACCCCCGCGACCTGCTCGACGATCAGACGACTGACTCCTCGCGCTGCCCTGACCCGCTCGGATCTCGGCGAGCCGCCCCGCCCCGGACAGCCCGTAGCCTCCCCTCGTGGCGTGGTGGGCATGGCTCGTGATCTCGATCGCATTGACCCTTGCGATCTACGCAGGGTTCGTCTGCTACCTGGCTGCCCGCGGACGGCGTGACGATGCACGTGCCCTAGCCACCTTCATTCCCGATTGCGTCGTTCTCGTCACGCGTCTTGCACGCGAGCCTCGTGTTCCGCGCCGCCGAAAGCTGCTCCTGGTTGCCGTCGTCGGCTACCTGTCGCTGCCCTTCGATCTCATCCCCGACTTCGTCCCGATCGCAGGACAACTCGACGACGCCGTCATCGTCGCACTCACTCTCCGTCACTTCGTGAAAGCCTCAGGCGAAGAACTGATACGCGAGCTCTGGCCTGGGCCGGAGCAATCCTTGGCGGCAATTCTCCGCCTCGCCACACCGACGGATTGGCCGGGGAGCGGGTTGCGCTCTCGGCGACGCCGATCAGCGCGGTCCGGCCGGCGGCGTCCCCCGGTGTGAGAACGGTCGTCGAGGTCGTCCTCAAGCTCGGCCCGTTGGCCGGTCTGATCGTGGTCGTCTCGGCGGTCGGAGTCTCTTCGGCGTCCGGCCACAGCGCGGCACCGAAGGCTCAGCCGATCGGCGACGCCCAGTTGCGAACCGCCCCAACACCGTCTCCGACCCGAACCAGGCACCCTCGCCGAACGTCGGCCGCCACGGCTTCATGGGCGACCTCGACCCGTCCCCGGCTTCCGCCAGCCGGCGACCGGCTGCTGACGAGGATCGATCCGGAGGGAGGCCGCTCCGGTGGCGGTCTCCCCTCCGCCCAACCTGGCGCCTCCGATCTGAGCGATGGGGGTTCTTCGTGACCTTGGACGGAGTGCGGGACCGGTGTATGGTCGCCGGGGGCGGGCCGCCTGCGGCATCGCGGGATTGCCTCTCCCACCTGCGAAGCCCTGCGAGCCCGCCCTTGTTCCGGCGGGGTGCTCCGTCCCCGACGGTCTCGCGTGCGGGATCGATCTGTGAACGGCCGGTACGAAGCGGTTTCGACCCGACCCCCGAGAAAGACGACCAGGAGGCGGGTGCCCGGGGAGAGCAGCGGCCGTCTGGCTGAGGGGCTACGGTCACAGACCGCCCCGGGTACCCGCCGGCCCCACGCGGCGAACTGTCTCGCTCGGGCTCCTCCGGGCAGAGAGGGGGAGGTGCCTCGTGCCGTCAGTCCCGAGGGCCGTGGTCGCCGCGTGGCGGACCTTGCCTTCCCTCGTCGAGACACCTCTCCCGGTACGAGCGGACGTATCCACTATCGCCGCTCGTCAAACCGTTCGTCAGGGGGCGGGACGCCCGGCCGGTGTGGGAGAGGATGGGTCCCGGCCGGGCGAGTCGGTGCACCGCCCCTCGGGCACTGTTACCAAACGGACGGCCTCGACCGTCGACGCAACCCCCGCGGGTATCAGCTCAGCCGGGCGGCCCGAGGAGGCACCGCCCGGACGAAGTGGGAAGGAGTGGTCCGGGCGGTGCGGGAGGCTAGGCCTCCTTCGATTGTCGGCTCGCTCGTCCGGCGCCGCGTCGTGGGAAAATACGGTCGCGCCGTCCGAGATGCCAACGACCGCGCGCTGTAAGGGTGCCGCGGTTCATCGGATCACCGGCTGGTGCTCGACCGGAGTCGAGTCGGACGCGGCCAGGTAAGATCGGACGGCCATGCTCCTGACCGACGACCCCCTCAGTCCGCGTGCCGAGCCTGCCCCGCATCAAGCGGCAGCGTGCGCGCGCCGCGACCGAGGCCGTCGGCCCGCGTGAGCCGCGGCTCGCCGAGCTCACCGCGCACGGCCTGACCTGGGTCCACCTCGACGCCCCCACCGTGGACGAGGCCGCGCAGCTGGCCGAGCGCTTCGGCTGGCATCCCCTCGACCTCGAGGACGTCCTCTCGAAGCGCCAGCGCCCGAAGGTGGACGAGTACCCGGAGTACCTCTTCTCGGTGCTTCACTTCCCGGCGTACGACAAGGCGATCCAGCGCCTGAACGCGGCCGAGCTCGACGTCTTCCTCGGCTCGGACTACCTGATCACGCTCCCGGCCGTCGAGCTCCTGCCGGTCACGCGGCTGTTCGCACGGTGCCGGGAGGACGAGGAGCTCCGGGAAGAGCTCTTTTCGAAGAGTTCGGGCTACCTGCTCTACCACGTCCTCGACGACCTCTTCGACTACTGCTTCCCGATCCTCGACAAGATCGGCCACAAGCTCGACTCCGCCGAGGACGACATGTTCGAGGGGCGCGCCGAGGACGTCGTCCGCGACCTCTCGAACGTCAAGCAGGAGATCATCTCCTACCGGAAGATCATCAAGCCCGAGCGCTCGACGCTGCGCGTGCTCGAGGGCCGGGTCCAGCGCTACCTGCCGGAGGAGCTCGATCTCTACTTCGACGACATCGTCGACGCCGCCGAGCGGATCTGGGACATGCTCGACAACTACAAGGAGGTCGTCGAGGCGCTCGAGCAGACGAACGAGTCGGTGATCTCGCACCGGCAGAACGACATCCTCCGCGTTCTGACGGTCTTCTCCGTCATCCTCCTGCCGCTGACGCTCCTCACCGGCATCTTCGGGATGAACGTCAAGTTCCCCGGGTTCGACACGACCGAGGCATGGTGGGCGATCGTCGGCGCGATGATCGCCGTCCTGATCAGCTTGCTCGGGTTCTTCCGCTACAAGCGGTGGCTTTAGTCTCCGTGCGGGTTTGCGGTCCGGATGTGGCCGTGAGACCACACCGGGACCACACCAGGGCGACGAAAAGGGCGCCCGTAGGCGCCCGATTCGTTCGCTTTCAGGGCGGTCCAGGTCGTCAGTTCTCGTGCGGATAGCCCTGGTCGGCTGGTCGACCATCGCCCGGCGCAGGTTGGCGGGGTGTGCGGCCAGCGGCGAGCTCGCCCGCGATCAGGTCGCGGCGGATCTTCGCCTCCCGCATCGTCTTGAAGTTGCCGGCGGAAACGACCGGATAGGCCCGACCTCCAAGCCGATAACGGACCTGGAATCGTCGGTCGCCAGCCTTGGTGATCCTGGTCGTGACGGTCAGGGTTGCCATCACTCCTCCCCTCCGGTGGACGAACTCCCACGGTGGACAGCTATGTCCGTCAAAGGCTGCATGGACAAAGGCTTCGAGGTGCCTTTTTGGGGCACTCCGCCCCCGTTGTCGAGCCGCTTCAGGACCCGGCGGACATAGTCCTCGGACACCCGAAGCCGGTCCGCGATCACCGACCGCATCAGACCCTCGGCGTGCAGGTCGCGGATGCGGGCTTCGGTCTCCGCCTTCGGGTGGCGGAGCCGTCGCCGTAGGACCGGCCGGACACGCTTGATCGAGTCCAAATGCCCCGGCAGCGCGCAAACGCTCCGGGGCCGGCACCAGGAGGTGAAGTCCTGATGCAGCAGCACTCTAACCACGTCGACTGGGCGCTCTGGTTGCGCACCCGGCCGAACGACATCCGCCGCCCCGACAAGGTGATCAACCCGATCGGGAACGCCTGGTACTGCCAGCTCTGCGGCGCGACCAGCCCGGTCCACCACGACCGCGCGAAGCACCACCTCGAGCACATGGTCGACCTGGACGCCTGGCTCGCCGAGCAGGACGAGCCGACCGGGCCGCAGCCGGATTCGCTCCGCCGGTCGCAGGATCGTCGGCTACGCCGACAACAACAGGTTGAGCAGGCAGCGGCGTTCGACCGCGACCCGTACCTGTACGCGGTCGAACAGGTCGACGTCGGTCTGGGGCACCTCGGACTTCGTGAACGTCCTCGACTCCAAGTAGGCGGCGACATCGGACCGCCTCACGAACGTCTTCCTCAACCCCTCGACTTGGACGATCGGCGGCCGCCGCATGATCGCTTCGGCGGCGGCGCGGGTGATGCCGAGCTCGGCGCGGAGCGCCTTGCAGTCGAGCAGCTCGGGGAGGCGGTCGGTCATACCCCGCTGCCCGTCCAACCATGAGATAGTGACCTCGGGCGGGCAGCCCTGCGGGCCGTCAGGTCGCCTCTCCCCCTGACCGGGCGTCGTCTCATTGCGGCGTGCCCGCCCCTCCAGACAGGCACGCCCATTGCCGGCCGAGGGTCGCCGTTAGTCCCTAGCCGGCGGACGCTCGCTCTCCCTCGAGCGTCAACACTGAGCCTTTCCCTCTGGCAAGGTCGAAAACGGCCTCTAACGGAACGCTTACAGGCGCTACGCCCCGGGACCGCGAGCAGCTCGGCAACCTCCGCCGCGGCGAGGAGCGGCTCGGTCACGTCGTAAGCTTTCGGCCGTGAAGACCTACGACGTTCAGCTTGTTCAAACGGACGGAATGAGCGGCACCGGCAAGTACGACAGCCCGACTGGGGAGCTCCCAAACGTCGGCGACTTGATCGAGGTTGACGAGCACGGCAACCGCGCTCGTGTGACCGATGTGTGGCCGGACGACGACCCGCCGATCCGCGCCGAACTCTTCGAGCAGTAGCGTCACGCCGTCTCCGTTTCCTCGGCGCGTTCGCATTCGAGTGCGTGCTGGGTGCGGGCGAGCTCCTCGAGCCAATCCTCGTCTGGGGGGTGGTTCCCGTTGTCGGAACCGCTTCGAGGGCCTCGCGCAGGTAGACGATGCGGGCGACGACCTCGCGCCGGTCGATCTCGCTGCTACCCTCGGAGGCGGAGAGGTTGAAGGTGGCGGGAGGCGCTGGGAGGCGCCTTTCGTCGTTCATTGCGCAGGCTCCTCGCGTCGTGCGAGATAGGCCTCGATGTCTGACGGCCTGAAGCGGAGACGCTCACCAACGCGAAGGGGCGCGAGCGCCCCAGAACGCACCAGCCGATAGACGCTGTCCCGACTGATCGCAAGTTGCCGGGCAACATCGTTGATGGTCAACAGGGGGAGCGTCCCCGGCTCGTCGTACGATGTCGTGCGATGACTGCTCATATCGCAAGGGAAGCGCCAGACGGGGGCGGTCGTCATTACGAAAATCGCAACAGCCGAGTTGGCGCAATCGACGCGCGAATCGCAGACCGTCTCCAGCGACGACGTTGGGATCTCGGACTTAAGCCTCGATCAGGTCGCAGACCGTGCGCGGCGTGCACGAATGGGCAGCTGGGCAAGCTGCACGAAAGAGAAGCTCCACCTGATCGAGAACCGTCGCCGCGCCGCGAATCAGGACGAGCTCAATGCTCTAGCCGTCGCACTCGAGACGACGAGCCATTGGCTCACGAGCGGGCAAGGAGTCGAGGAAGAGCCCGTGTTGATCGTCGGAGCCACGGCCCGAGCGAACGTCAGGGGGATCGGCCACTAGCGACTTGATCGTCTATCACGCCACGCATTACGCAACGGAGATTCTGGCCGAAGGCTTTCAAAGAGGGTCGAAGATGGGCTGGGGTTTGGGGTCTCGGCGATACCTGTCGAAGCTGACCTCGGGCCTCAGACAATCCAGCTAGAGATTCCCGACGACCTCTTCCTACAAGCATGGCGGGGGAGAGGCGCGCGTCGTCGTCGATAAGAGTGGGTTTGAGCAGTGCACAGCCTGGACGGATGTTCTGTTTGCCTCGGCGGGCGACGATTCCGAGACCACACCAGGACCACACCAGCACAGTATTTAGCGGCGGGTACGGCGCGGACGGCACAAGCCGTTTGGCTAAACCAGGCCGTTTTGGCTTCGTTATCGTGCCGGTGAGCGGCAGGCTCGCCCCGATGATCGCGTTGCTCGTGAATCCGCCGCCTGCGATCGCGCCTTTGCGCCGGCGGGACACGTGGCTGTGAGCGTCACTGCCTGGCCGGAGCTCGAGAACGGCTGCACTGCCCGGGTCGAACCGAAGCACCGCCGCCGGATGCCGACAATGGGCATCTCGACCCGGGGTAGGCTCAGCCCGTGACCGGGCAGCTGTGGGCCCCCTGGCGCCTCGAGTACATCCAGCACGCCGACGAGGCCGACGGGTGTGTCTTCTGCCGGGCGGGCGGCGGGCCGGACGAGGAGCTGCTCGTCGTCCACCGCGGCGGCTCGGCATTCGTGCTCCTGAACCGGTTCCCCTATGCGTCCGGCCACGTGATGGTGGCGCCCTATCGCCACGTCGGCGACTTCGGGGCGCTCGGCGACGCCGAATCGCTCGAGGCGCACCGGCTCGCCGCGCAGGCCATGCAGGCGCTCGCGGCGGTGTACTCGCCGGACGGCTACAACGTCGGCTGGAACCTGGGCCGGGTCGCGGGCGCCGGGATCGTCGACCACGTCCACCTGCACGTCGTCCCGCGCTGGTCCGGCGACACGAACTTCATGCCGGTCCTCGCCGACGTGAAGGTGCTCCCCGAGCACCTGGCCGAGACGCGCGCGAAGCTGGCCTCGGCCTGGCCTACTTGAACGACTTCGAGAGCAGGCCGAACAGACCGCGGACGACCTCCCGCTGGAGCTGACGGCCGGTCGACGAGGTCAGGAAGTCGCCGACCGCCCCCGCTCCGCCGCCGGCGGCCTTCGCCACCTTCTTGTGCTCCTCGGTCGGCGCGGGCGCCGCGGACTGCTGCTCCATCCGGGCCGCGAGCATCTCCCGTGCGCTCTGCGCGTCCACCCGCGTGCCGTACTTGGCGTAGAGCGGCGAGGCCTTCGATGCCCCGCCGACGTCGTCGGCGGCCGCCATCCTCGACCGGGGCGCGCGGATCTTCGTCGCGGCGACCGGGGTCGGCACGCCACTCTCGTTGAGAATCGTCACCACCGCCTCCCCGATCCCCAGCTGTGTGAGGAGCTCGGCCAGGTCGTAGAAGTCCGACTTCGGGAACGTCGAGACCGTCGCCTTCAAGGCCTTCGCGTCGTCCGGCGTGAAGGCCCGCAGGGCGTACTGGACACGATTGCCGAGCTGTGCGAGGACGTCGGTCGGCACGTCCTTCGGCTGCTGGGTGCAGAAGAAGACCCCGACGCCCTTCGACCGGATCAATCGGACGGTCTGCACGATCGAGTCGAGGAACGCCTCCGTCGCGCCGTCGAACAGCAGGTGTGCCTCGTCGAAGAAGAAGACCAGCTTCGGCTTGTCGCGATCTCCGACCTCCGGGAGCTCCTCGAAGAGCTCCGCCAGCAGCCACATCAACGCGGTCGAGAACAGCGTCGGCTTGTCCTGGACGGCCGGCAGCTCGAGGCAGGAGACGATCCCGCGCCCGTCGGGCGCGATACGCATCAGGTCGGCGATGGCGAGCTGCGGCTCGCCGAAGAACTCGTTGCCGCCGGCGTCCTCGAGCTGCACGAGCTGCCGGAGGAGGACGCCGATCGTCGCCGACGCCACTCCGCCGATGCCCGTCAGCTCCGCCTTGCCGTCCTCGGAGGCGAGGAACGTCAGCAGCGCGCGCAGGTCGGACAGATCGAGGAGCGGGAGACCTTTCTGATCCGCGTAGCGGAAGAGCAGGGAGAGACTCTGCTCCTGGGTCTCGTTCGCCTGCAACACCTTGCCGAGGAGGAGAGGGCCGAAATCGGAGACGGTCGCCCGGACCGGGATCCCCGGCCCGACTCCGCCCAGCGCGAGGAACTCGACCGGGAAGCCGGCGGGCGTGAACTCCTCACCGAGCTCCTTCCAGCGATCGGCGGCGATCCCGCGCTGGCCGCCCGGCTGCGAGAGGCCGGAGAGGTCGCCTTTCATGTCCGCGGCGAGGACCGGCACGCCGGCCTCGGACAGCTGCTCGGCCATGCTCTGCAGCCCTTTCGTCTTGCCGGTACCGGTCGCGCCGGCGATCATCCCGTGCCGGTTCATCATCCGCAGCGGCGCCTGCACGAGCGCCGTCGGCGCCACCTTGCCGTCGAGCACTCCCTTCCCGAACTCGAGCGTCTCGCCCTGCGCCCTGTAGGCCTCTGCGATCGTCTGCTCGAAGTCTTTCGGCGTCGCTCGCTGCTTCGCCATCGGCCGAGTCTACGACAGCGCCTCGAAGGCGTCGCGGATCCTCGAGATGTGGCCGTCCGCGTCGAGCCCACCGCGCATGGTCACCAGCGAGACGTGCGTCGCCCCGAGGGCGCGCCATTCATCCACGTCTGCGCGCCAGTCGTCGGGCGTGCCGCCGGAGACGTCGACCCGTTGCTCGACACCGATCGACCCGGGATCGCGACCCGCCTCCTCCGCCCACGAGCGGAACCGCACCATCGTCGCCGGCCACCCGCCCTCGAGCGGCCGCTGCGGGAAGAACCCGTCGGCGATCCTGGCCGCCCGGCGGATCGCGACCTCGGCCGAGCCGCCGATCCAGATCGGGATCGGCCGCTGGACAGGCAGCGGATTGATGCCGGCAGCGGGAATACGGTGCCAGCGCCCGTCGAAGTCGACGACCGGTTCCGTCCAGAGACGGCGGAGCACCTCGATCTGCTCCTCGGAGCGCCGTCCACGGTTCCGGAAGTCCTCGCCCAGCGCCTCGAACTCGACGTGGTTCCAGCCCAGGCCGACCCCGAGGCGGAGCCGCCCGCCCGTCAGCAGGTCGACCTCGGCCGCCTGTTTGGCGACGAGGGCGGTCTGACGCTGCGGTAGGACGAGTACGCCCGCGACGAGCTCGAGCCCGGGCGCGACGCCGGCGAGGTAGCCGAAGAGGACGAAGAGCTCGTGGAACCGGTGCTCGGACGTGTACGGGCCCGGCCACTCGGGCCGGGTCGAGACGTCGGCCCCGAGGACGTGGTCGTACGCGAGGAGGTGCCGGTAGCCGATCTCCTGCGCCGCCTGCCCGAACGCCCGGACGGCCCCGGCGTCCGCGCCGATCTCGGTCTGCGGGAACACGACGCCGATCTGCACGGCCGCATCATCGCCGAACCACGGTGGTCTGTGATCATGGAGCCGTGCCCGGCATCGTCCCGCGTTCTCCGCGCACGCGGCGCAGGTTGCTCGTGGCCGGAGCCCTGCTCGTCGCCGTCGGCGCGGCCAGCCTCGTCGTTCTGCTCCTCCCGAACGACCACGGCGGCATCGCCTCGTCGACGGAGAGCGGGGCGGCACAGCTCGTCCGGCGTCAGAAGCAGATCCGCGTCACGCCCCGGATTCGATCGTCCATCGACGCGCTGTTCGACCAGTTCGTTCCGCGCGCGATCGCACGTCGCGACCCCGGCTCGATCCGGCCGCTCGTCACGCCGAGCCTCTGGCGGCAGGCGACGCCGGCGGAATGGCGGTCCGGAACCATTCCCGTTCCGCCGTACGACCCGGCGGGGGCGAGCTTCCACGGGTGGCGGACGATCTACGCCTTTCCGCGCAACGTGAGCGTCGAGCTCACGCTGGAGCCGAGGCGGGCGGGTGATCCCGTCGGGTCCTTCGTCGTCGGCCTGAAGCGGATCGGTTCCCGGTGGCTGGTCGACGGGATCTACCTCGAGGGGACGCACGGCGGGGCGAGCGCCGCGGCCGCTCCGACGAAGACGACCGGTGCGCAGACGACGACCACCGAGCACGTGGTCGGGGGCTCCCGTGGCCGGCTGAGCAGTGTCTGGATGCTCGTCCCCCTGGGCCTCCTCTCGCTGATCGTGATCATCCCGCTGGCGGTCTTCACCTGCCAGTGGTGGAGTGACCGGCGGGTGAAGCGCCGCTACCGCGGCAATCTCTCGAAGGAGCTACCCCCGCTGCCGCGGCCGGGCGGCCCGACGCGCCGTTCCGGCTGACCACCGCGAAGCGGCGGTCGCAGAGAAGATAGGCCCTGGTGGACGAGGGTCTGCTGCTCCTGCTCGTCGGTGGCGTCCTCGCGGCGAGCATCGTCGTGGCCTTCGGCGCGACCCGCGCGGGCGTCCCGTCACTCGTCGCGTTCCTCGGGCTCGGAATGCTGCTCGGCTCAGACGGTCTCGGCGGGATCGAGTTCGACGACGCCGAGCTCGCGCGGAAGGTGGGCGTGGTCGCCCTGGCCGCGATCCTCTACGAAGGCGGCCTGGCCACCTCGTGGCGGCGGTTGCGGGAGATCGCCGTCCCGGCGACGCTCCTGGCCACCGTCGGCGTGATCGTCACGACGGTCCTGACCGGCGTCGCAGCCTACGCCCTGTTCGACCTGTCCTGGCTGCAGTCGGTCCTCCTCGGGGCCGTCGTCTCCTCGACCGACGCCGCGGCCGTGTTCGCGACCATGCGGTTCACCCACATCCAGCGGCGTCTCGCACGAACGCTGGAGGCGGAGACCGGCGGCAACGATCCCATGGCAATCGCGCTGACGATCGGCCTGATCGACTGGATCGAGAAGCCGGACTACGGGATCGGCGATCTCGCCCTCCTGCCCGTCCGACAGTTGGGGCTCGGTCTCGCGATCGGCGTCGCTCTGGGCGTCGCCGCGACCTGGACGTTCGCCCGCCTGCCGCACTCGGTCGGCGCGTTCGCTCCTGTCGCTTCGGTCGCCGCCGGGGCGCTCTCGTTCGGAATAGCGGACGTCAGCGGCGGCAGCGGCTTCCTCGCCGTCTACCTCGTCGGCCTGGCGGTGGGCAGCACACCGTCGCGGTTCCGCCGACAGCTCGTCACGTTCCACGAGGGGCTCGCGTTTCTGGCCCAGGTGGTCATGTTCGTCGTGCTCGGATTGCTGGTCTTCCCCCGCGAGCTCGGATCGGTCGCGCTTGCCGGGCTCGCGCTCGCCGCCTTGCTCGTACTGCTGATCAGGCCGATAGCCGTCTGGATCTCGACCGCGTTCAGCCGGTTCACGAGCCGTGAGCGTGCGCTCCTCGGCTGGGCCGGTCTGCGCGGAGCGGTCCCGATCGTCCTGGGGACGATCGTGCTCTCCTCGACGGTGCACGAGAGCAAGACGATCTTCAACGCCGTGTTCTTCGTCGTCGTCGTCTCGGCCCTAGTCCAGGGGACGACGCTGGAATGGGTCGCGGAGAAGCTCCAGGTCGTCTCCCTCGCGCCCGGGCACGTCGCGCCACCGCTCGAGGTCGGCGCGCTGAGCTCCCTCGATCTCGTCGACTTCGACGTCGCGCCCGACCATGCGATCGCAGGCTCGGCGGTTCGCGAGCTGGGCCTTCCCCGAGCTGCGCTCGTCGCGGTGGTCGCACGGGGAGACGAGACGATCCCGCCCCGCGGAAGCACTGTCATCCAGCCCGGCGACCGGCTCTTCGTGCTCGGCCCCAGGTCGCTGCGGCCCGAGATCGAGGACGTCTTCGCCCGCTGGCGCCGCCGGGTGTAGACCGGCGCCGGGTCAGGGGATCGCCCCCCGGTGCGGGGGCAGCGGGCGGCAGGCTCATCGTCGCCTCCTCGGCGAGGAGCGGCGAGGCGGGAATCCTGGTCAGCCCGCGCGTCGGCCGGTCGAGGTCGAAGGTGATGGAGGCCAGGAAGCTGACGACGACCGCCGCCAGGACGACCGGAAGGAACCCCCGGCCGAGGACGGACACGTAGGGCGCCAGCCAGGCCCAGCGCGAGGGCTGCTCCGAGCAGCTCGAGCAGGAGCACCGCGTTCGGGTTCAGGCTGTCCAGGTAGAGCCGCGGCGCGCTGTCGCGCGGAACCGCAGCGACACGCTCCCGGGGACCTCGTGGGTGACGGCCTCTCGCCCGCGGTCGGCCGCTACAGGACCGGCGCGCCGACGTCGTGACCGACGCGAACACGATCGGAACGGCGTACCTGCGGGCGAGACGATCGTAGAGCCCTCGCGGTGGTGGTCAGAGCGTCGCCGCGGGTGGCGGCCGATGAGGACACCGGTCGCCGATGCGCCGCCGATCACGGCGAAGACGACCAGCCCGAGCTGCCAGCTCCTCAGCGAGAAGAAACAGTGTAAAGAGCATCCGCGGCACCGCAAACTACGAGACTTCGCCCGTGAGCGCAGGCAACCTCTCCGAGCTCGTCCTCGTCGCGCTCGCCGCGATGGTCTCACCGACGACGCTGACCTTCTGCGTGCTCGCGCTCGTGCTCGGCGACCGGCCGCTGCGCACGGGTTGCTGGTTCTTCCTCGGTGCGTTCGCGGCGACCGCCGCCGTCGGGGTCGCCGCGGCGTTGGTCATCGGCGACATCGCCTCCTCCCCCAAGTCGGCCCCCAAGACGTGGGTCGCCGTCCTCGACGTCGTCCTCGCAGTCGCCATCTTCGCGTTCGCCGGCAGCCGCCTCCGCCGGCCCGTGGACCCGGAGACGACGGCGTCGATGATCGAGCGGATGAACCGGGTGACATCCTCGCCGGCCGTCGCGATCGTGGGCGCCGGAGCGGTGCTCGCCAACCCCGGCGCCTTCATCCCGATCGCCCTGAAGGCGATCTCGGAGAGCCATCCGACCCGGTCCGAATACGCAACCGAGTGGCTCGCGTTCACCGCCGTCTCGCTGCTGCCGCTGATCGCCGCGCTCGTCCTGCTCGTCGTCGCCCCCGATGCCACCCAGCGCGTACTCGGGGCGGCTCGACACTGGCTCGAGCGGCATGCCGTCACGGTCGGGTACGTCATCGCCCTCTTGCTGGGGATCGCGCTGCTCCGGAACGGGATCGCCGGCCTGACGAGCCAGGCAACGTGACTGCGTGGAGAGCGCGGCCGGACGAACCCTCGAACGCGTTCTCGCCTAGATCTCTTCCAGACGCGTGCCCTGGGGCTCCTTCGCGTCCTGCCCCTTCTGGATCGCATCCTCCAACTCGCGGACGCAGTCACCCCGCCGGCGCCGCTTGGTCACGACCCAGAGCCGATGGTCGACCGGCGGCCCCACGGTGTCGGCGGTGATCGTCACCCGGAAGTGCGAGTTCAGGAAGCCGACCAGCCAGACCAGGAAGACGATCACGATGAGCAGCGACAGGACCTTGAACACCTCCGACCTGAGGACGAAGAGGAACACGACGACCATGATCGTCGTCACGATCACGTGCGCCCAGAAGTAGGGCACCTGCCCGGACTCCCTCAGGCCACGCCAGTGTCTGGAGGTCCCCACCGACCAGGTGCGGCCGTCGGGTGACGCCACCTTGTGCTCGCCCACAGCCATCTGATCGCCATCCTTCCTCTCGCTCAGGGATCCGGCAGGAGTCCGGCCTCCCCCACAGCCTGGCGCCTCGACTGCCGTCTGCCATCGGTGGGGAACCGACAGGCGTTGCGGTGGATTACGGAGGAGGAGCTCCCGGCGACCCGGCCCGGTACCGGGTGCCGGTGGACGCCCGGCCGACGTTCGGCCCGAGCAGCTCCCCGCTGGGTGGTCTCACCGACCCGCGCGCACGACGAGGAACGTGATCCCGACGATCAGCAGGATCGCGAACAGCCAAGGCGCAGCAGGACGTACGCTACGCCGCATTCGGTGGATGCGTCGGCGGACGTGGAGCCGGCCCGTTACCGCAGACATTCCCGGACCTCCTTGCTACCCCTGCCTCCTCGAAGAATGGTACGCATTCTCCTGGAATCCCGGCGGCCGACCCGCGAGGCTCGCAGAACTTCGGGCCGGCCCTGGTCAGTTCCCCATGAAAGCGCCATTCCAGACCTCTGAAGGGCGTACGGCAAAGTGCCGTCGGTGTGCTGGGCTTGGACGGCTCAGCTCTCGTGGAGTGTGTACTGCCGACCGTCGAGCGCCATCTTCACCGGTCCCTGGTTGGGGTCGGCTCGCTCGGCCAGGTGCTGCTGGATGGCGTCCAGCACCTCCAGGACGCGCTGATCGCTGCCCAGCATCACCGTCACGAAGTACCTGCCCTGCTCATCCTTCGACCAATGCGGCTGAAAGCGGGACAAGGCATCGAACAGCGCCTGCCCCGATCGCTCTGAGACCGCCTGAATCGCCAGCGTCTGCATGTGATCTCAACGACTTTACGCCGATTGACCGGTCTCGAAACCGGGTACGGCACGCGAACCGCGAGCCGCCTCATCGACGAATGCACGTCGGAAGGGATGTGGGGAGGCGCGGACTGATCGAGCCTGGACAGCAGAAAGCCCCGTGTTTGCGGGGCTTTCGCGTAGCGGGGAACGGGGCTCGAACCCGCGACCCTCAGCTTGGGAAGCTGATGCTCTACCAACTGAGCTATCCCCGCGAGCGAGTGACAGGATAGCGCGACGCGCGACGCGGCAAATGCGCGTCCTCCCCGAATGCAGGCCGGGGCCGCGGCGCGATAATCCAGGCGAGAGAGCAACGAGAAGGAGAGCGAGATGAACGATCTCGAACAGACAGCTCACGCGCTCGTCGCCCCCGGCAAGGGCATCCTGGCCGCGGACGAGAGCAGCGGCACCATCAAGAAGCGCTTCGACTCGATCGGGGTCGAGTCGACCGAGGACACCCGGCGGGCCTACCGCGACCTGCTGTTCACGACGGAGGGCGCGGCCGACTACATCAGCGGCGTGATCCTCTACGACGAGACCATCCGCCAGACGGCTCTGGACGGCACGCCGTTCCCGAAGCTGCTCGAAGAGCAGGCGATCATCCCGGGTATCAAGGTCGACCTGGGCGCGAAGGACCTTGCCGGCGCGCCCGGCGAGAAGGTCACCGAGGGCCTCGACGGCCTCCGGGAGCGCTTCGCCGAGTATGTCGGGTTGGGTGCCCGGTTCGCCAAGTGGCGCGCGGTGATCACGATCGGCGACGGAATCCCGAGCGAATACTGCCTCTGGACGAACGCGCACGCGCTCGCCCGCTACGCCGCCCTCAGCCAGGAGGCAGGCCTGGTGCCGATCGTCGAGCCGGAGGTGCTGATGGACGGCGACCATTCGATCGACACGAGCTTCGACGTCACGTCCCGAACTCTGCACGCGGTCTTCACCGAACTGCGCGACCAGCGCGTGCACTTCGAGCAGATGCTGCTGAAGCCGAACATGGTGCTGTCGGGCTACGACGCTGCCGCGCGCGCGGGTGTCCAGGACGTCGCGGAGCTCACCGTCCGCTGCTTCCGCCGGCACGTGCCGGCTGCGGTGCCGGGGATCGTGTTCCTGTCCGGCGGGCAGACGGACGAGGACGCGACCGCGCACCTCAACGCGATGAACGCGACGGGGCCTCACCCGTGGGAGCTCTCGTTCTCGTACGGACGGGCGCTCCAGGCACCGGCGCTGAAGGCGTGGGCGGGCGACGAGTCGAACGTCGCCGCCGGCCGCGCTGCCTACCTGCACCGCGCGAAGATGAACGGCCTCGCGCGGTCTGGGAGCTACTCGCCGGAGCTCGAGACCCAGGTCGCCGCGTAGGCACGACCCTTCTGGAGGGACAGTCCCCGCTCGGGGACTGTCCCTCAGGAATACCGCTCGCCCGCGATCTGCTCGAGCTTGCCCCAGCGGTGTGAGGCGTCGATGCGCCGCACCGTCCCGGAGCGCGAGCGCATCACGACCGACTCCGTCTCGGCGCCGGTGCCCGTGTAGCGGACGCCGTGGAGGAGCGCGCCGTCGGTGACGCCGGTGGCGGCGACGAAGACGTCCTCGCCGGCAACGAGGTCGTCGGTCGTGAGGACACGGTCGACGTCGTAGCCTGCGTCGACGAGGGCCTGCCTCTCCTCTCCCGACCGCGGCCAGAGCTTCCCCTGGATCGCACCCCCGAGGCACTTGATCGCGGCAGCCGAGATCACGCCTTCGGGCGTGCCGCCGACGCCCATCAGCATGTCGACGCCCGTTCCCGGCCGGGCGGCCGCAATCGACGGGGCGACGTCGCCGTCCGTGATCAGGCGCACCTTCGCCCCGCACCCGCGTAGCTCGGCGATCAGCGACTCGTGCCGGTCGCGGTCGAGAACGATGACGCTGACGTCGTCGGCGCGCATCTCCTTCGCCTGCGCCACGCGCTTCACGTTCTCCGCGGGCGGCGCCTCGATGTCGATCACGCCGGCAGCCTCCGGGCCGACAGCGATCTTGTCCATGTACACCGCGGCGCCGGGAAAGAACATCGTCCCACGTTCGGCGAGCGCGATCACGGCGATCGCATTCGGCATCCCGAGCGCCGTCAGCCGCGTCCCCTCGAGCGGGTCGACCGCGACGTCGACGTCCGGCCCCTGGCCGTTGCCGACGTCCTCGCCGTTGTAGAGCATCGGCGCCTCGTCCTTCTCCCCCTCCCCGATGACGACGAGGCCGCTCATCGAGACGGTGTCGAGCATCAGCCGCATCGCGTCGACCGCCGCCTGGTCGGCTGCGTTCTTGTCACCGCGCCCGACCCACCGGCCCGCCGCCATCGCCGCCGCCTCCGTCACGCGGACGAGTTCGAGCGCCAGGTTCCGGTCGGGAGGCTGGCTCACAGCCGAATCCTAAAGCCGGCTCGTGCCCCGACGCCGGTGCAAACGGCCGTCTTTCGCGCGTCGACGGGCTCTGCCGGCGACACCGCGGGCTGAACGCACCCTACATCCGCTCGGGCGCCTCGACGCCGACCAGGTCGAGGCAGGAGGCGATCACGATCTGCGTCGCTCGGCAGAGCCCCAGCCGGAACGCCTGCGAGTCGCTCTCGAGCACACGGTGGTGGTGGTAGAAGCGGTGGAAGTCGTCGGCGACGCGGATCGCGTACGTCGGGACGGCGTGCGGGCCTCGCCGCTCGACCGCCTCGGCGAGGACCTCCGGGAACTCCGCCAGCCGCTTGACCAGCTCCCGCTCCTCCGTCGCGAGCTCGTTCGAGGGCGCCGCGTCCGGCGTCGAGTCACCCGCGTTCCGCAGGATCCCAGCGATCCGCGCGTGCGCGTACTGGACGTAGTACACCGGGTTCTTCTCGGAGCGTTCGGCCGCGAGGTCGACGTCGATCTCGATCGTCTGGTCGGGGCTGCGGTTGACGAGGTACCAGCGCGCCGCGTCGACCCCGATCTCGTCCACGAAGTCGTCGAGGAAGACGACGTCGCCGCGCCGCTTCGACATCTTCGCCTGCTCGCCGCCCCTGGTCAGGTGGACGAGCTGGTAGAGCAGGACCTCGACCCGCTCCGGGTCGTAGCCCAGCATGCGCGCGACCGCCGCGTACCAGTTCCGCGTTCCGTGGTGATCCGCGCCGAGCACGTAGATCGCGCGGTCGAATCCGCGCTCGAGCTTGTCCACGAGGTAGACGACGTCGGCGGCGCGATAGGTGGGCTCGCGCGTCTCGGAGCGCAGCAGCACCCGGTCCTGGTCGTCCCCGTACTCGGACGAGCGCGCCCAGAGCGCGCCGTCGCGCTCGTAGGTGTCGAGCCGAGGAAGAAGCTCCGGGAGTCGCTCCTCCAGCCCGCTCTGGAGCACCCACGAGTCGAAGTGGATGCGGAATCGCTCCAGCGTCGCCTCGATCCGCTCCAGCATCGGCGGCACCGGATCGCCGGGAATCGCCGCCAGCTCCGCGACGTACTCGCCCCGGTAGCCGTCGGGCGGGGGCTCCTCCCCTCGCCTGATCGCCTCGACCGAGGCCCGAAAGGCATCCATCCGCGCGCCGGCGTCGTTGTAGTAGTACTCGCGCTCGACGGTATGGCCGGCGTGGGCGAGCAGCCGCGCGAGCGAGTCGCCGATGGCGCCGTTCCGCGCCGCCGAGACGACGATCGGCCCCGTTGGGTTTGCCGAGACCATCTCGACCTGGATGCGCTCCGGGGCCCGGAGACGGCCGGAGCCGTACTCCCGGCCCGCTGCGAGGATCTCGCCGAGGGCCTTCCCGAACCAGGCGTCGCCCAGAAACAGGTTGAGGAAGCCCGGGCCTGCGACCTCCGCGCGCTCGACCTCAGGCAGCGCGCGGGCCACGACGGCCAGCTCCTCCGCGAGCTCGCGCGGGGCGCTCTGCCGCGTCGGGGCGAGCCGGAGGGCGACGTTCGTCGCGTAGTCGCCGTGCTCCGGGTCGCTCGGCCGCTCCAGCTCGACCTCGGCTCCTGCGGCCTCGGTCAACGCAGCGGCGAGCTCGGCGATGCTGCTAGCGGGCAACGGCCTCGCTGCCGGCGACGGGCGCGAACAGCTCCTCGAGCGCTCTGAGCTCCTGCTCCGTGCCGACCGCGATCAGGACGTCTTCCTCCACGAGTGCGTGGTCCGGCGACGGCGTGGTCTCGAACGTGCCGTCGGGGCGGCGGATCGTGATCACCACCGCGCCAGTGTCGCGGCGGATGCGGAGGTCGCGGATCGTCCTCCCGACCTGACCCGATTCCCGGGTGACGACGATCTCCTCGAAGCGGAGATCCGGCCCCGCATGCGTCGAGACGATCTCGAGGAAGGCAGCCACCTGCGGCTTCAGCATCAGCTTCGCCATCTCCTGGCCGGCGGTCGCGTAGGGCTGGACGATCCGGTCGGCGCCGGCGCGGGCGAGCTTGGTGGCGGCGTCCTCCGTCGACGCACGCGCAACGATCTGGAGATCGGGGCGTGCGGCGCGGGCGGACAGGGTGATGTACAGGTTGTCCACATCCGAGTCGGAGGCGGCGACCAGTCCCCGGGCGCGCTCGAGGCCGGCCTGCCGGAGGTCCTCGTCGTTCGTCCCACTGCCCTCGACGCAAATGTCGCCGTCCCGCCGGGCGATCGGGATGACTTCGGGGTTGAGGTCGATGACCACATAGGGGACACCCGCGCTGCGGAACTCGTGCGCGATCCGGCGGCCGACGCGCCCGTACCCGCAGATGATGTAGTGGTCGTGGATGGTTTCGATCATGCGTCTGCGCCGGCGCTCGGCCCACGCTCCCGTGAAGACGCCGCGGGCGATCACCTCGACGATGGCGCCGGCAACGTACAGAAAGATTGCCACGCCGGTGAAGAGGACGAAGATCGAGAACACCTTCCCGGCGGTCGTGGTCGGACGCGTGTCGAGCCCGGTCAGCGTGGTCGTGACGACACTGCGGTAGAGCGAGTCGACCCAGCTCTCCTCCTCGACGAAGCGGAACACGACCGTCGCCACAGCGAGGATCGAGATGAACGCGGCGACCGCATAGACGAACCGGCGAACGCTGAACGATGTCTCCACGGCGTTAGTATCCGTGTCCGTGGAAGAGGAGAGCCAGGAGCGTCAGCTCAACATCCATGTGGACCCCCAGCACCTCGGCGGGGTCTACTCGAACTTCGCGAACATCAGCTTCTCGGACTACGAGTTCGCGATCACCTTCGCGCGGATCGACCACGAGGTCGAGGAAGGGGACATCCCCGGCGTCGTCGTCGCGCGCGTGAACATGTCCACGAAGTTCATGAAGGAGCTGCTCGACGCGATGCAGGACTCCTGGTCGAAGTGGTCGGCGCGAGAGGGGATCAGGAACCTGCCGGAGGCCGGCCGAGGCCCTCCCGCCTAGCCCAGGCGCGGACCATGCCGATCCGCTGCATCAGGGTCGGGTGATCCTCGAACCACAGGTAGGCCCAGGTCGGCGGGTCGGGGTCGGTGAGGCTCGTCGTCGCGAAGCCCTGGAAGAGCTCCTGGCCCGATCCGGGGTCACGGGTGGCCTGCAGGGCCGCCCAGTCGGCCTCGCTCTCGAGGTGCCTGGTGATCTCGGCCTGCAGCGGTCGCGCCAGCACGTTCAGCAGCACGAGCACGAGGAGCGCGAGCGGGACCGCCTCGGGCACGCCCATCCCGCCGCGACGCCTGGCCGCCCTCGCGATCAGGTAGGCGCCCGGGATCGCGAACAGCGCGTACCAGGCGATCCCCTTGACCAGGTGCCAGCGCGCCTGGTGGCCGAGCTCGTGCGCGAAGACGAAGTCGATCTCGCCACGCGAGAAGCGGCCGTCGAGGAGCGTGTCCCAGACGAACACCTTGCGGGTGGGGCCGAAGCCGACCGTGAAGGCGTTGGCCGCGCTCGTGTCGCCGTGGACGTCCTGAACCCGGACGGGGATCCCGGCCACCCCCTCCCTGCGCGCGAGCCGGTCGAAGTCGGCCTGCAGCCGCGGGTCGTGCAGCTTGTGCGACGAGCCGACCAGGTACGGGGAGACGAATGTGAAGAGCGCGTACAGCCCGATGAACACGGCCGCTCCGGGCATCCACCACCGCTCGCCGACGAGCGTCGCGAACCCCATGACGACCAACACGGCGAAGCAGAGGAACGTGAACACGACGCCGAGGGCCAACCAGCCGCCGACGATCGGCTGCCAGTACGAGACGTGTGAGACGCCGTGCCGCCGCTCCCACCAGAGCGTCGCGACGCCGAACGGAAGCGAGACGAGCCAGACGAGGGCGAAGCCGAGCATCGCCAGCAGCATCCCGGTGCCGATCGGCCCAGCGGCGGACTCGCGGATGAACCGGGTGCCGAACCGCGCGTAGAGGAGGAACACGACGATCGTCGCCGCCGTCCCCAGCAGGGAGACGATGCGCAGGAACTGCTCGTAGTGATCGCCCTTGCGGAGCAGCGCGGCGCTGAAGAACGCGTGCGGGTCGAGCCCCCCGACGTGGACGCCTCCGGGCACGTGGCTGGAGTCCCAGAGGAAGAACGCGGCGACGGCCCATGCACCTGCGAGCGCCGCTAAGGTTGCGAGCCGCAGCGGATGCCCCATGCGCGTCGCCGTCATCTCAGACATCCACGCTAACCTCCCCGCGCTCGAGGCGACCGCCGAGGCGATCGAGCGGGAAGGAGTCGAGCAGGTCTGGTGCCTCGGCGACCTGGTCGGGTACGGACCGCACCCGAACGAGTGCTGCGCCTGGGCGCAGGCCCACGCCACCGTGTGCCTGTCCGGCAACCACGACCTCGGCGTGATCGGCACCCTGCCGCTGGACGACTTCGCGGGGGACGCGGCGGTCGCGGCGAGGTGGGCGCAGTCGGTCCTCGGCTCCGATGCACGCGCGTACCTCTCGGCACTCCCGTCGGGCGCCGTCGTCGAGGGAGTCGGGCTCTATCACGGCAGCCCGCGCGATCCGGTCTGGGAGTACGTGCTCTCGTTGGAGGCGGCGCGGGACGCGATCGACGACTCGGGGACCGACGTCACGATCGTTGGCCACAGCCATGTCCCGCTGTCGATCCCGCAGGAGGGAACCGGGGGCGGCCACGCGCCCGGCGGCACGGAGATCGACCTCGCCGGCTCTCGATGGCTGCTCAACCCGGGATCCGTAGGGCAGCCGCGGGACGGCGACGCGCAGGCGGCATGGCTGCTGCTCGACGTCGGCCGTAGCGCGTCGTTCCGGCGCACCCCGTACGACGTCGAGCGCACTCGAGCCGCGATCCGGGCGGCCGGCCTGCCGGACGCCCTCGCAGAGCGTCTGGCGCACGGCGTGTGAGTCCCTCGCACGACGGCGGGCTCTGCCCGCCGGCGTGCGGACCTACCCGCTCTCGGCTTCGGCGTCGACGGCGAGCGGACGGGAGCCGAAGGTGATGCCCTCGCGCGCAAGGGCAAGGGCGACGTCCTCACGGCCCTTGTAGATCCGCCACTTCACGGTCGCGAGCGTGACCTCGAGCGCGTCGGCGATCTCGCTGTAGGAGAGCCCGGCCACGTCGCGGAGGAGCAGCGCCATCTTCAGGTCGGTGGAGAGGCCGTCGATTGCGCGCCAGAGAGCATCGACTGTCTCCCCGCGCTCGATCGGCGCGTCCATCACCTCGAGCGGCGCGATGTCGTCGAGCGCGACGAGGTGCCGGGGCCGCCGCTCGCTCGCGCGCAGTTCGTCGAGGACGCGGTTCTTCGTCACCTGGAAGAGCCACGTCGTGAACTTGCACCGGAGCGAGAACTTGGGCAGCCCCTGGAAGACGCGGAGGAAGACCTCCTGCGTCAGGTCCTCGGCGAGCGAACGGTCGCCGACCAGCCGCAGCACGTAGTTGAAGACCGGCGTCTCGTACGACCGGACGATGATCGAAAAGGCCCGCTCGTCACCCCTCTGTGCCTTCCGCAGGACGCCGGGGTCTGGTTGCTGGAGTGACAAGGCGGGCGGAGTATAGCCGGGCTTATCGCGGTTTCAGCCTGGCTGCTTACCGAAGATTTACGATTGCGATTTCCTTCCTACCGCTCCTTCAGGAGACTGCGGCCGGTCATCTCCGACGGCTGGGAGAGCCCCATCAGCTGGAGAAAGGTCGGCGCCAGGTCGGAGAGCTCGCCGCCGTCGCGGATGCCGACGCTCGGGTCGGTGACGACGATCGGCACCGGGTTGGTGGTGTGCGCGGTGTGCGGGCTGACGCCGTCCTCCGCGAGCATCGTCTCGGCGTTTCCGTGGTCGGCCGTGACCAGCGCCACGCCGCCCGCGCTCTCGACCGCGTCGAGCACCCGGCCGAGGCAGCGGTCGGTCGTCTCCACCGCCGCGACCGCCGCGGGAATCGAGCCGGTGTGCCCGACCATGTCGGGGTTCGCGAAGTTGATCACCCCGAACCGGTAGCCGTCGCCGATCTCCGCGGCGAAACGGTCGGCGACCTCGGCGGCGGACATCTCCGGCTTCTTGTCGTAGGTGCCGACCTCGCGCGGGGAGGGGACGAGGATCCGCGTCTCCCCCGGCCATTCCTCCTCGCGGCCGCCGTTGAAGAAGTACGTCACGTGCGCGTACTTCTCCGTCTCGGCACAGTGGAGCTGGCGACCGCCGGTCGCAGCGAGGATCTCGGCGAGCGTGTTCTCGACGACCTGCTCCTCGAGGACGACGGGGCAGTCGAGGTCGTGCCGGTAGCGGGCCATCGTCGTCAGGTCGACGCCGGTCTCGAGCAGTTTCTGGCTGAGCTGGCGTGCCCGGTCGGGCCGGAAGTTGAAGAAGATCGCGGTGTCCCCGGCCTCGATCCCGGGGCGTCCCTCGAAGTGCATCGGCTCGATGAACTCGTCCGTGACACCGGCGTCGTACTGCTCTTGCACGTACGCGACCGGGTCCGTCCCCACGACCGGGCTGGAGCGGACGACGGCATCGAACGCCCGCTCGGTGCGATCCCAGCGGCCGTCGCGGTCCATCGCGTAGTAGCGCCCCGCCACGGAGCCGATCCGTTCCCGGGGCAACTCCGCGAGGTCGCGGACGGCCGCGTGCGGCGAGACGTCGCGCCCGTCCGTGAAAGCGTGGATCCACGTCTTCTCAGGCGCGAACCGGAGCAGGGCGCGAAGGTGGTCGATGTGCGAGTGGACGCCGCCGTAGGAGACCAGCCCGAGCAGGTGGACCGCCCTGCCACGGTCGAACGCGCCGCGGAGGGCGTTGCTCTCGAAGAAGGAGCCGTCCTCGATCGCGCGGTTCACGCGCATCAGGTCCTGGTAGAGGATCCGGCCGGAGCCGATCGTCAGGTGCCCGACCTCGGAGTTGCCCATCTGCCCCGGCGGGAGGCCGACCGCCTCGCCGGACGCGTTCAGCGTCGAGTGCGGACGCCCTGCCCACAGCCGGTCGAAGACCGGCGTGGCGGCGAGGTCGACGGCGTTGCCGGGGCCGGCAGGCGCGCAGCCCCAGCCGTCGAGGATGATCAGGACGACGGGGCCGCTGCTTTGCAAATCGCCACGAAGGAGTCGGTGGTGAGCGACGCGCCGCCGACGAGCGCTCCGTCGACGTCCGGCTGTGCGAGCAGCTCGGCCGCGTTCTCCGGATTCACCGACCCGCCGTAGAGAATCGGCACGTCGAGGAGCGAGCGGATGAGCGCGTGCGCCTCCTGGGCCTGGTCGGGCGTGGCCGTGTCACCGGTACCGATCGCCCAGACCGGCTCGTAGGCGATCGTCAGCTGGTCGTGCGGGCCGACGGCGTCGGCGACCGCCTGCACCTGAAGCTCGAGCACGAGCTCGGTCTCTCCCGACTGCCGCTCCTCAGCCGACTCGCCGACGCAGGCGATCACCCACAGGCCGGCTTCCAGCGCGGCGTGGGCGCGGCGCGCCACCGACTCGTCCGTCTCGCCGAAATGCTGGCGGCGCTCCGAGTGGCCGACGATCGCGCCGTAGACGCCGAGCTCGAAGAGCATCGGCGCGGAGATCTCGCCTGTGAACGCGCCCTCCGACGCCCAGTGGACGTTCTGGGCGGCAACGGCGATATTCGTCCCCGCAAGCGCCTGGACGGCGGCGCTGAGGGATACGTACGGCGGGCACACCGCGACGTCGACGCCGTCGACCCACTCGAGCTGATCCCGGAGCGCGCGGCAGAAGGCAGCCGTCTCCTCGGGCCCCTTGTGCATCTTCCAGTTGCCGGCGATCAGCACGCCGTGATCCTACGCGGACGGAATCGCCGCGACGCCGGGGAGCTCCTTGCCCTCCAGCAGCTCGAGCGACGCACCTCCACCGGTCGACACCCAGTCGATCCGGTCCGCGAGCCCGGCCTCCTCGACCGCACGCACGGAGTCGCCGCCGCCGACCACCGTGTGCGCGTCGGCGTCTGCGACCGCCCGGGCGATCGCAAGGGTGCCCTCGGCGAACCTCGACCACTCGAACACCCCCATCGGCCCGTTCCAGAACACGGTCTTCGCCATCGCGATCCGCTTGGCGTAGCCCTCGCGGGTGGCGGGGCCGATGTCGAGGCCGAGCCAGCCGTCGGGAATGCCGTCCACCGGGACGACCTTCGCCTCCGCGTCCGCCTCGAATGCGACTGCGGCGACCACGTCGTCGGGGAGCTTCACCGGCACGTCGATCGGGTCGGCGCGGATCTCCTCGGCCATCTTGCCGCCGACGAGGACGACGTCGGCCCGCTCGGCGAGACTACGGAGCACGCCGATCTTGTCCTCGACCTTGGCGCCGCCGACGATCGCGACGAACGGCCGCGCAGGGCCCTCGAGGAGCTTGCCGAGCTCCAGGAGCTCGCGCTCGAGCAGCAGGCCCGCGTAGGCCGGACGCAGGTGGGCGACGGCCTCGGTCGACGCGTGCGCCCGGTGCACGGAGCCGAAGGCATCGTCGACGTACAGATCCTGGCCCTCGGCGAGCTCCTGCGCGAACTCGGGGTCGTTGGCCGTCTCCCGCGGGTCGAACCGCGTGTTCTCCAGGACGCGGACACGGTCGTCGTCGCCGAGAAGCTGGCGGAGGCGTACTGCGACCGGCTCGATCCGGTACCTCGGGTCGGGCCCCTTGGGCCGCCCGAGGTGCGAGCAGACCGTGACCGCGGCCGCCGCGCGGTCGAGCAGCAGCTGCAGCGTCGGCAGGGCTGCGCGGATCCGCGTGTCGTCGGCGACCTTCCCGTCCTCGAGCGGAACGTTGAGATCGGCCCGGACGAGGACGCGCTTGCCGGCGACGTCCGCGTCACGGACCGATCTCGGAAGGCGCACGTCAGGCGCTCGCAGCCGCCGCCTCGACCGGCAGCGTCTCCCCGACCATCGTGATCAGATCGACGAGCCGGCAGCTGTAACCCCACTCGTTGTCGTACCAGCCGAACACCTTCGCCATGGTTCCGTTCGCCATCGTCAGCTCGCTGTCGAAGATGCAGGAGTACTGCGAGTGGACGATGTCGCTCGACACGAGCGGATCGTCGGCGAACTGGAGGTACGTGCCGAGCGGACCTCCGGCGGCCTGACGGTAGGCGTCGATCACTTCGTCCTTCGTGACCTCGGTGCGGAGCTGGACGACGAGGTCGGTGACCGAGCCGGTCGGAACCGGGGCCCGGACCGAGATACCGTCGAGCTTGCCCTTCAGGTCGGGTAGGACCAGGCCGATCGCCTTCGCGGCGCCCGTGGAGGTCGGGATCAGGTTGATCGCGGCGGCGCGCGCCCGCCGCAGGTCCTTGTGCGGCAGGTCGAGGATCTGCTGGTCGTTCGTGTACGCGTGGATCGTCGTCATGAAGCCCCGCTCGATCCCGAAGGCGTCGTGCAGCACCTTCGCCAGCGGCGCCACGCAGTTGGTCGTGCACGAGGCGTTCGAGATGATGTGATGGGCGGTAGGGTCGTAATCCTCGCCGTTCACGCCCAGGACGATCGTCAGGTCGGGATCGTCCGCCGGCGCCGAGACGACGACCTTCTTGGCTCCCGCATCGATGTGCTTCTGCATGTCGTCGCGCTTCCGGAAGATCCCGGTCGACTCGAGCACGACGTCCACGCCCAGATCGCCCCAGGGCAGCGCGGCGGGATCGCGCTCGGAGAGCATCTTGATCTCGACATCGCCCGCCTTGATCACGCCGTCCTGCGCCTGCACGTCCTCGCCGAGCGGTCCGAGGACGGAGTCGTACTGGAGCAGGTGCCCCATCGTCTTCGCGTCGCCCAGGTCGTTGGCCGCGACGATCTCGAAGTCGCCGCCACGCTCCAGATGCGCACGGAAGAAGTTCCGCCCGATCCGCCCGAAGCCGTTGATACCCACCCGTACCTTTGCCATCTCGTTCCCCCGTGTGTGCGGTTTTGCCCCGAGTCTAGCCCGTGCCCAGATCGGGCACTCAGTACTCAGCCGCACAGAGATGACGGGCCGGAGGGGAAGCTCCGAGGACGACCCTCCCCTCCGGTTGCACCGCGCTCAGAAGCGAGCCGGCAGACGGGGTCTGAATCCGCCGGCCGACGAGCGCAGACCCGCCGCGAACGAGTATGACCCATGTGCGCGGCAAAAGCTACGCGTCGTCGTCGCCCGCGAGGACAACGAGTCGGCTCAGGCGACGGTGGACAGCCGCCTTCGTCGCAGGCGGTCGGCACTTCGCCGCGAGCTCCCGCAGCGACGCGGAAGGATGGCGCTGTCGCAGCTCCGCGATCTCCTGGAGCGACGGCGCCAGCCGTGCGAGTCGGCCTCGGGCCTCCAGCCGGCGAATCGCCACGATCTGGCGGTGCGCGGCTCGGCTGGAGCGGACGAGGTTCGCGTGGTCCGCATTGGCGATCCGGTTCGCGCGCGCCCTGGCTTCGGCCACGACCGCGTGCTCGTCGAGGGCGAGCGCCGTGTCGCCTGCGCCCGCCAGCGCGAGCGCGTCGGCAATCGCCTCCGCACCCTTGGCGTAGACCGCCGAGTACCGTGCCCGGTCCTGCACCCGCAGGACGACGTCGTCCTGGGCGGCGACGCCGACCAGCAGGTCCGCTCCCGCACGGCTCGCCGTCCGGATCTCCAGGTGCGGCGAGCGCGGCCCGCTCACCGAGCCTCCGCCGAGGAAGGCGCCGCGCACGTAGGCATGTCGGCAACACGCCCGTCCCACGACCCCCTTCGGCGGGGCCTCGAGCGGTGCGTGGGTACCCGACAGCACGCCCGCCCGGTGCAGGACCGCGAGCGAGCGCTCGCCGCCCGGGACGTGGATCTGGTAGCGGGTCGCCCGGTCGAAGGCCCGGCGGCTGTACGTGCGGATCTCCGCCTCGACGCCGAACGACCGGAGCAGCCCGAAGGCGCGCCGCGCCACCGCGGCCTCGGCGACGTCGAGGTGCACGGAGAACTCCCCCCGCCTGCGGAGGTGGAGGCTGCCGGCCGTGTGGAAGAGCCCCGAGAGCTCGGCCAGCCGGTCGCACTGCTTGCGCGGCTCGATCGCGGCCAGCTCGCGCCGGACCTCGTCAGAGAGCGGCACCCTCGAGCTCCAGGAGCCGACGCTTGTACTCGACGCCGAGCGAGCCGTAGCCGCCGATTCCGCCTGCGGCCACCACGCGATGGCAGGGGAGGATCAGGGGCAGGCGGTTCTGGGCGCAGAAGGTGCCGGCGGCGCGCGGAGCCCGGGGCCGCCCCGCGAGCGCCGAGAGCTCGCCGTAGCTGACCGTCTCTCCGTAGGGAACCTCGCGCAGCGCCTCGGCGATCGCACGCTGGAGCGGCGTGCACCACTCGAGGTCGATCGGGACGCCGTCGAACGAGATCCGCTCCCCCTCGAAGTAAGCGGCGATCCGTCGTGCGACCTCCGGCACGTATCCGCCACGAACGCGTGCGCGGGAGGCGGGTAGCGTGATCGTCGGGGGGGTTGCGCCCCCCTCGAGGGGGGCTACCCGCGTGAGCTCGAGCGCCGGCGTGGGCAGCTCGTGCCAGACCGGGAGCCCGCCCGCGTCGAACCACAGCTCCCCCACGCCGAAGCCGCCGGCGGCGTAGCGGACGACCTGCATCGCCCGCCACCATACAATCCGGGCATGGGCCGTCGACTCGACGGAAACGACGAGCGGGACGGCGCGCAGGCGCCGCCACCCGCCGGGCCGTGAGCGCCCACGGGATCTTCCGCCCGCCGCCGGCGCGGAACGAGCCGGTCAGGGACTACGCGCCGGGCTCGCCGGAGCGCGCCGAGCTCAAGCGGCGGCTGGCGGAGCTGGAGGCGGAGCGGCTCGACGTTCCGTGCGTGATCGGCGGCGAGGAGGTCCGCACCGGCGACACGGCCCAGGCGGTGATGCCGCACCGCAAGGACCACGTCCTCGCCGACGTCCACCAGGCCGGCCCGGCCGAGGTCGAACGCGCGATCACGGCGTCGGCCGAGGCCTGGCAGGACTGGTCGCGGACGCCGTGGGAGGAGCGGGCCGCCGTCTTCCTCCGCGCCGCCGAGCTGCTCGCCGGGCCGTGGCGGACGACCATGATCGCCGCCACCATGCTCAACCAGTCGAAGACCGTGCACCAGGCCGAAATCGACGCGGCCACCGAGCTGATCGACTTCTTCCGGTTCAACGTCGAGTTCATGACCCGGGTCTACTCCGAGCAACCGGTGTCGTCTCCGGGCATCTGGAACCGGCTGGAGTACCGGCCGCTGGAGGGCTTCGTCTTCGCGGTGAGCCCGTTCAACTTCACCGCGATCGGCGGCAACCTGACCGGCTCGCCGGCGCTGATGGGCAACACTGTCCTCTGGAAGCCGGCGTCGACCGCCGCGCTCTCCGCCTACTACACGATGCAGCTGTTCCGGGAGGCCGGCCTTCCCGACGGCGTGGTCAACCTCGTCTACGGCCGCGGCTCGGCGATCGGCGATCCCGTCCTCGCGAGCGCCGACCTCGCCGGGATCCATTTCACAGGCTCCACCGCCGTCTTCCAGAACATGTGGAAGACGGTCGGCGCCAACATCGAGACGTACCGGAACTACCCGCGGATCGTCGGGGAGACCGGCGGCAAGGACTTCATCGTCGCCCACCCCTCCGCCGACGTCGAATCCGTCGCGACGGCGATCGTCCGCGGGTCGTTCGAGTACCAGGGGCAGAAGTGCTCCGCCGCGTCCCGGGTGTACGCGCCCTCGAACCTGTGGCCCGACCTGCGCGAGCGGCTGGCCGACCAGGTCGCCGAGCTGAAGATCGGCGACGTGTCGGACTTCGAGAACTTCATGGGCGCGGTGATCGACTCGAGCTCGTTCACGACCCAGAGGGAGGCGATCGAGGAAGCCCGCTCGCACGGAGAGACCGAGGTCCTGGTCGGCGGCGACGTCGACGACAGCGAGGGGTACTTCGTGCGGCCGACGGTGATCGAGACGAGGGACCCCGGCTTCCGCCTTCTCCGCGACGAGCTCTTCGGCCCGGTGGTGACCGCCTACGTCTACCCCGAAGGCGAGTACGAGCAGACGCTCGGCCTCGTCGACCGCACGGCGCCGTACGGGCTGACCGGCGCCGTGTTCGCCCGCGACCGGACCGCGATCGAGCTGGCCGACGAGAAGCTCCAGTACGCGGCCGGCAACTTCTACGTGAACGACAAGCCCACGGGCGCGGTCGTCGGCCAGCAGCCGTTCGGTGGAGCGCGCGCGTCCGGCACGAACGACAAGGCAGGGTCGATGTGGAACCTGATCCGCTGGGTCTCGCCGCGGACGATCAAGGAGACCTTCGTGCCGCCGACGGACTACCGCTACCCGTTCCTGGCGCCCGACGCCTAGAGTCCCGGAGGCCCCCGGAGATCGGCGGCACCGTGGTCGGAACCGGCAATGACCTCTTGCCGACCTCGTAGGATCCAGCGTCTCGATGACACTGCGATTCGCCCTGGTCGCGCTGCTCTCCTCCGTGGCCGTCCTCGCCGTCGTGCCGGCGGCCGATACCGCGGCGGCGCTCGCTCCTCCGGACCAGGTCTTCATCCTTGCCGGGCAGTCGAACATGCGCGGTCGCGGCATGCCGATCGACCCGGGCCAGCCGACCGATCCTCGATTGCTCGACTGGCACGCGACGCAGTGGGTCGTCGCCTCCGATCCGCTCGCCTACCCACCGGCCCGTGACGACGGCGTCGGGCCGGGAATGACGTTCGGCCTCGACGCGATCGCCGACCTGCCCTCCAGCACCCTCGGGCTCGTCCAGTGCGCGATCGGCAGCACGCCGATCGTCGCGTGGACGCCGACGGGCTACGCGTGGGACGCCTGCATGAACCAGGTCTCGGCCGCCGGCGGCCTCGTCTCGGCGGTGCTCTTCCTCCAGGGGGAGACCGACGCGGTGAAGCGGTACAAGGCCGACAGCTGGCGGACGCACTTCGAGGAGATGCTCGCCGGGCTGCGGGCGACGTTCGGGCCCGAGCTGCCGGTGATACTCGCCGAGATCGGGCATCTGAACCCTGCCAACTTCCCGTACCAGAAGACCGTCCGGCAGGCACAGAACGACGCTGCCGGCCAGGACTACAAGGTCGCCCTCGTGCACACGGACGACCTTCCGGTCGAGGACGGCCTCCACTTCACCGTCGACGCGTACAGGATCCTCGGACACAGGTTCGCGGACGCCTGGTGGGCGCTGACGAACGGCATCCCGCCCCCGCCGCCGCCCGACTTCACGGTCGAGGCCGCGCCCGACTCGATGTCGCATCCGGACGGCCAGACGTTCCAGTACACGGTCTCGTACGAGGCGATCAACGGCTTCGTCGGTACCCCGACGCTGTCGGTCTCGGGACTGCCGCCGGGCACGAAGGCGACGTTCGCGCCGCCGCTTCTGTCCGGCGGAGGCACCTCGACGCTCACGATCACCACCTCGGACAAGACCCCGGTCGGCACCTTCGACCTGACCATCTCGGGGACGAACGTGTCGATCACGCGAACGACCCAGGTCGAGATGGACGTCCTTCCGCGGATCCCCGACTTCAACCCGGTTCCGAGCCCGAAGAAGATGCACGTCAACCACCTCAAGCCCAAGCCGCTGACCTTCAAGTTCAAGATCAAGCCCGTGCTCGGCTACCTGGGGACGATCGCCGTGTCGGTCGCCGGCGCGCCGCCGTTCTCGACCGAGAGCCTCGAGCAGCCGGCGGTCCCGATCGTGGACAAGAGAGCGGCCCGTGACTCGTACACGGTGACGATCACCCCCACCACGCCGAAGGGGAGCTACCCGCTGACGTTCACGTTCACGGACGGGTCGCTCGCGCACCAGGTGACGACGACCGTCGTCGTCGACTAGCCCTTTCTTACCCGATCCTTACCTGCGGCTTACACCGTCTCATGTGCTCTTCATGTGGCGGGCCTACGCTCGGGCAATGCGCTTCCTCGCGCTCGCCGCCGGCCTGCTCACGATCCTCGTGCTGGTCGCGCCCAAGGGCTTCTAGCCGCGCCGACCGTCGGTATCGGCCGCCTCAGGCCCTCCCGGCCTTGTGCAGCTGAGCGTAGACGGCGCGCGCCGTCTTCGCCGGCACGCCGGGCACGCCCTCCAGTTCCTCCTGTGTCGCCTCGAGCAGCCGCTCGGCGGAACCGAAGTGCCGGAGCAGGGCGCGGCGGCGGACGGGGCCGATTCCCGGGAGCTCGTCGAGGATCGAGCCGCGCGCCTTGGTGTCGCGGCGCTGGCGGTGGAAGCCGAGCGCGAACCGGTGTGCCTCGTCGCGGACCCGCTGGAGCAGCTGGAGCCCCGGCGAGTCGCGGCCGAGAACGATCGGGTCGGGGCGGCCGGGCACGAAGACCTCCTCCTCGCGCTTCGCCAGGGCGACCACCGCCACGCGCGGAAGGTCGTACGCCTGCATGGCGGCGAGCGCCGCCGACAGCTGCCCCTTCCCGCCGTCGATCAGGACGAGGTTCGGCATCGCCGCGAACGACTCGTCGTACTCGGACGCGGTCTCGTCGCGCAAGCGGCCGAACCGCCGCGAGACGACCTCGGCCATCGCCGCGAAGTCGTCCGGGCCGTCGAGACGGCGGACGCCGAACTTCCGGTAGTGCGCCTTCTTCGGAACAGCGTCCTGGAAGACCACCATCGCCCCCACCGGCGACTCCGCCTGGATGTTGGAGATGTCGTAGCACTCGACGCGGAGCGGCAGGCTCTCGAGGTTGAGCGCCTCCCTGAGCTCCTCCAGCGCCTCGACCCGGCGTAACCGCCGCTGCTCGGACTGGAGCAGGTCGGAGTCGAGCGCGAACCGTGCGTTCTGGTCGGCGAGCTCCTGGAGACGGCGCTTCTCCCCGCGCGCCGGAGCGCGGACCTCGACCCGGGCGCCGCGACGGTCGGACAGGTACTCCTCGAGCGCGGCGGTGTCGCCCGAGTCCGGGGGGACGACGAGCTGCGGCGGGACGCTCGGCGCAGATCCGTAGTACTCGAGGCAGAACGCCTCCAGCACCGCACCGGTGTCGCGGCCCTCGACGTTCTCCAGGTGGAACCCGTAGCGGTCGACGAGCCTGCCGTCGCGGAGCGGGAAGATCTGCACCGCTGCGCGGTCGCCTTCGGTTGCGATCCCGATCACGTCGACCGTGCCGACGGAGCGCCGGTCGGCCGCCTGCCGCTCCGCGAGATGACGGATCGCGAACAGCCGGTTGCGGTACCGCGCAGCATCCTCGAACCGCTCCTCCGCCGCAGCCTCCTGCATGCGGCGCTCGAGCTCCCGCTGGATCGGCCTCGTCTCGCCCGAGAGGAACTCGATCACCCGGTCGATGATCTCCCGGTAGGCGTCCTGGTCGATGTAGCCCACGCAGGGCGCCTTGCAGCGCTCGATGTGGTAGTCGAGGCACGGGATCCCCGAATGGCGACCGGGCCTCGGGCCCTCGCACGGACGGTACTGGAAGACGCGGTTCAGCACGTCGAGCGTCTCGCGCACCTTCTTCGCGTTCGCGTACGGCCCGAAGTAGACGACCCCGCGCCGGTGCCGTTCCCGCGTGAACATCACGCGCGGGTAGTCGTCCTCGACGGTGACCGCGATGTACGGGAACGACTTGTCGTCTCGCAGGCGGATGTTGAACGGCGGCCGGTGTCGCTTGACGAGGTTCTGCTCGACGTGCAGCGCCTCGGCCTCCGTCCCGGTGACGATCACCTCGACGTCGGCGACGAGGCCGGGCAGCTGCCCTATCTGCGCCCTGGTGTCACCGCCGCGCTGGAAGTACGTTCGCACACGCGCGCGCAGCGACTTCGCCTTGCCGATGTAGAGCACGCGGCCTGCGGCGTCCCGGAACAGGTACACGCCGGGCTTCGCCGGCAGGCGCCTGAGCTGCTGTTCCATCCGGTCGTCCACCGGCGTTCAGGCTATCGTCCGGGCGATGCGGCTCCCCCTCGCCGCGGCCGCCGCAGCGGCCGTGCTCCTGATTGCGCCCTCCGCCCGCGCCGCAGGCCCGTCGCTCCTCGTCGGAGCCGCCGAGGACGACGTGAAGGCAGGCACGCTCGCCGAGGCCAAGGCGAAGCTCGACCTGCTGAAGCTCGCCGGCCTCGAGGCCGTGCGGGTGACGGCGATCTGGGATCCCGGGGATCCGCACCCGTCCGCCGCCGAGGTGGACGCGCTGAACAACCTGACGGCCGCCGCCAAGCTCGACGCGGTCGACGTGTTCGTGTCGGTCTACAACTTCGGCAGCCGGACGACGCCGCTGACCGCCGACCAGCAGGCGAGCTTCGCGAGCTTCGCCGCCGAACTCGCCCGCGACGTCCCCGACCTCCAGAACTTCATCATCGGCAACGAGCCGAACCTGAACCGCTTCTGGCTGCCGCAGTTCAACCCGGACGGGACCGACGCCGCCGCGCCCGCGTACCTCTCGCTGCTCGCCCGCACGTACTCGGCGCTGAAGGCGGTGGACTCGTCGATCGAGGTCTACGGCGGCGCGATCTCCCCACGCGGCATCGATCGGCCGGGCACCGGGCGCGACACGCACTCGCCCACCGTCTTCATCCAGGACCTGGGGACCGCCTACCGCCAGAGCGGTCTCACCGGGCCGGTGATGGACGCGCTCGCGATCCACCCCTACCCGGAGAACTCCGAGGTTCCGCCGACGTTCGCGCATCCGAACACGACGCCGATCGGGATCTCCGACTACACGAAGCTCGTCGGCCTGCTCGGCACGGCGTTCGACGGCACGGGCCAGGCGGGCTCGACGTTGCCGATCCTGTACGCCGAATACGGCGTCGAGACGCAGATCCCGAGCGCGAAGGCCTCGCAGTACACCGGAACCGAACCGCCGACGATCAAGCCCGTGCCGGAGTCGACGCAGGCCTCCTACTACCGGCAGGCGATCGCCATGTCGTTCTGTCAGCCGAACGTCGTCGGCCTCTTGATCTTCCACGCGTTCGACGAGACCGCGCTGGACCGTTTCCAGTCCGGCCTGTACTACCCGGACCTGACGCCGAAGTCGAGCCTGCCGGTCGTGCGCGACGCGATCCGGGACGTGCGCGGCGGAGTGATCGCTAGGTGCGACGGGCTCGAGCTGACGCCCGACGCCAAGGTCGCGTACCCGCGCGTGCGCTCGATCTCAGCCGGCACGGCGACGATCAGGGTCACCTGCAACCTCGACTGCTCGATCTCCGCGCGCCTCGAGAAACTCCCGCGGCACTCGACGACGCTGGCCGTCCGCGCGACCGGGCGCGTCGCCGAGCCCGCCCTGGTCAAGCTCCCGCAAACCCGGATCGCACCGGGGCGGTACCGCTTCACGCTCACGCTGAGGGCCCCGGTGAACCGCGGCGAGCCTCGCGTGCTGGCGAGCAAGCCGCTGATAGTCCATTAGGCCTATTCCCTCGCCGCGGCCGGTGATCTAGAGTCCGCGGGCCGTTTCCCAACCGGCTCCGGCCGATCTTTCCATGCGTCTGTCCCCCGCGCTCATCGCCGTGCTGCTCGTTGCGCTCGCCGGCGTCGTGCCCGCAGCCCCGGCGCAGGCCGCTCCGACGAAGCCGAAGGCGCTGCTCGTCGGCGCGGCCGAGGACGCCGCGAAGGACGGCGGCGCGATCGGCGCCGACGCGAAGATGACCCTCGCCGCGCTCGCCGGCTTCGACACGATCCGCGTGACCTCGATCTGGCACCCGGGCCAGCGGACGATCGGAGGAGGGGAGCAGGCGACGCTCCAGGCGGTCGCCGACTCGGCCGCCCTGCACGGCATCCGCCTGATCGTCTCCGTCTACCCCTTCGGGTCCCGGACCGTCCCCAGGTACGCGACCGCGCGGGCGCAGTTCGCGGCCTACGCGGCGTCGATTCCTCGCCTCGTCCCGTCGATCCGGTACGTGATCGTCGGGAACGAGCCGAACCTGAACCGGTTCTGGATGCCGCAGTTCACCAAAGCGGGGCTGGACGCGGCCGCCTCCTCCTACCTCGGCCTGCTCGCGCAGACCTATGACGCGATCAAGGCGACCGCACCCCGAACCGTGGTGATCGGCGGCTCGCTGGCGCCACGCGGAGGTGACGACCCGCTCCTCTCCCGGCCGACACACTCGCCGACGCAGTTCATCCTCGACCTGGGCGCGGCCTATCGGCGCAGCCACCGGACCCGGCCGGTGATGGACTGGTTCTCGATCCACCCGTACCTCGAACGCTCGAGCCTGCCGCCGACGTTCGCCCATCCGCGGACGACGACGATCGCGATCGCCGACTACGGCAAGCTGGTCGGGTTGCTCGGGCGGGCATTCGACGGCACGCACCAGCGCGGCTCGACCCTGCCGATCCTCTACGACGAGTTCGGGGTCCAGACGTCGGCGCCCACGGACAAGCGCCAGCTGTACGCCAACCAGGACCGCCCGTCGGCCGTCGACGCCGTCGACGAGACGACTCAGGGCCGGTACTACCGCCAGGCGCTCCAGCTGGCCGCATGCCAGAAGAACGTCGTCGGGCTGCTCGTCTTCCACGTCTCGGACGAGGCCGATCTCGACCGGTGGCAATCGGGCGTCTACTACGCCGACGACACGCCCAAGTCCGATCTGCCGGCGGTGAAGGCCGCGGCGCTCGCGGCGCGCGCAGGCACGCTCGTCGAGTCCTGCCGACGCTAACGTTCAGACCGTGGACGGCCAGTACGTCGCGTACACCTTCTACCGGGTCGATCCGGCCTGGCGGCGTCTGCCGGTCGAGGAGCGCGCGGCGGGCAAGGACGCCTTCGCGGACGTCGTCGGCTCCTGGGCCGACCGGATGTCCGGTCTCCGCGCCTACAGCTGCGTCGGGGTCCGACCAGACTGCGACTTCTTCCTCTGGAAGATCACCGAGCGCTACGACGACCTCGGCGAGCTCGGGGCCGAGCTGAACTCGACCCCGCTCGCCGGGTGGCTCGAGACCCCGTACTCGTACCTCGCGACGACGCGGGCCTCGCAGTACACGAGCGCGCGCAAGGCCCGGAAGATCACTCCCCACGACCAGCCGTATCTCGTCGTCTACCCGTTCGTGAAGGTGCGGCCCTGGTACGCGCTGACGGAGGCGGAACGCCAGCGGGCGATGGACGAGCACATCCGCATCGGACGCGAGGAGTTCCCCGGCATCCACAACCACACCACGTACTCGTTCGGCATCGACGACCAGGAGTTCATGACCGCCTTCGAGTGCGACGAGCCTGCCGACTTCATGCACCTGATGCTTCGCCTGCGCGACAGCGAGGCGAGCCGCTACACCGAGCGCGACACGCCGATCTTCGTCGGTCGGCTGACCGACATCCGGGCGGCGCTCGCAGCCCTCGACGGCACCCCCGCCGGCGCAAGGGTCTGACCCAAAGGCCCGACCCCCTGGCTGGATGTGCGTCCCCTATGCGTAGGTGTGCTGGTCACGCCAGGTTCGCCACATCGCGAACCCGGCGGCGGCGAGGACGAGGACGAACGCGACCGCGTCCAGACCCGACTCCCGGATGAACGTGATCGCGGCGATGTCCGCCACGATCAGCGCCGCCGCCCCGTAGAACACCGCGCGGGCACGTGCCGGCCAGAGCCCGATCTCGCTCCGGTGCTCGCGCCAGAGCAGGTACAGGAAGAACGCGATTGCCAGCAGGAACGCGATCCGCGCAATCACGTAGAGGGCCGCGAGCGTCGCCTCCAGCCGGAGCACGACGATCCCGATCGAGATCAGGACGAGAATGGCGAATCCGCGTAGCGTCCGATTGGCGCTCACGGCGTTCAGGCTAGCGGCGATGCGGATGAGAGGAGTTGAGCCGCCGTCGCCCTGCGTTGACGGCGGATGTCCGCCTCCGGTCCTGCTCGTTGCCGACCCGGAAGAGTGAGTTGCCGAGACGGGCTCGGCTTCCCCCGCTCGAGGGTTTCGGCGCGGTGGCGCGCAGGATCTGCGCCTGCGTCGTCTCTGGCACCTGAGAACCCCACCTGCACGAAAGGACTTCCATGTACAAGAAGGTCGCGCTCACCGTTCTCGCCGTTGCGGTGCTGGCCGTTTCGCCGGCGCTGGCCGCGAAGAAGAAGGACACCTACAACCTGAAGGGCACGCTCTCCGCTTACACCGCGCCCGTCGACGCCACCACCCCCGGCACCGTCACGATCGTGGTCACGAAGGCGAACAAGGCCGGCCAGGCGTTCGTCGGCCAGACGCTCGTCTTCCCGGTCGGCGTCTCGACCAAGGTCAAGCTCAAGGGAGGCGCGATCGTCGACGGCGATGTCGGCCGCGTCCTGGTGCAGGGTGCACCAGGCCTCGACCTGACCGGCGTCCAAACGCTCACACCCAAACTGGTCGTCGATCAGACCTAGGCCTCCGGCAACACCTGCCTGACCGGCGACGCGAGGGGCGCGGCTTTCCGCGCCCCTCTGCGCGTCACGGCCGGCCCGTCGCCCTCAGGGGCCAGATGCCTCCGGGAACGGCGATGCGGATGAGAGGACTTGAACCTCCACGAGCCGAAGCCCACACGGACCTGAACCGTGCGCGTCTACCAATTCCGCCACATCCGCGCGGTCGACAGTGTAGCCGGGCCCCGAACGCCGGTCAGCGCACCACCCGGTACCTGAGGTGCGTGACCCCGGGTGCCTCGACGGCACGGACCTGCTCGAGCCGGAGGTCGCTTCCGACGTCGTCGAGCAACCGTTCCCCGGCGCCGAGGAGAACCGGAACGAGCGCGATGTTCAGCTCGTCCACGAGCCCGGCTCCGAGGTACTGCTGCGCGACGTTGGCCCCTCCACTGATGAGCACGTCCTGCCCCCCGGCCGCCGCCGTCGCCTGCTCCAGCGCGGACTCGATGCCGTCGGTGACGAAGTGGAACGTCGTCCCTCCCGCCATGGCCAGCGGCTCGCGCGGGTGGTGCGTGAGCACGAACACCGGCACGTGGAACGGGGGACTCTCGCCCCACCAGCCGTTCCACGGATCGTCACCCCATGGGCCGGGGCCCCCGCCGAACATGTTCCGGCCCATCAGACCGGCGCCGATGTCGGCGAGCGACTCCTCGACCACGGGGGTGCTGGCGTTGACCTCGCCGCCATCGAGGCCGTGCTGCCCACGCCATGCCTCGAGCGCGAAGGCCCAGTCGTGCAGCTTCATGCCGCCGATGCCGAGCGGGTTCTCGACGCTCTGCTCCGGCCCGGCGACGAACCCGTCCAGCGACATCGTGATCTGGATCCTGACTTTGCCCATGTGCGCCTCCTCGATCGGTTCAGGAGCTTCGACGCCGCAGACCGACGAGACTCATCGGTGCCGGCCCCGATAGGATCGCCCCGTGGCGAGCCTGGCCGACGACCTGAAGCGCGTACCGCTCTTCAGCGAGCTCAACCAGCGCCAGCTGAGACAGCTCGCCCGCCACTTCAAGGAGCGCACGTTCCGGCCCGGGGCGGACATCGTGCGGGAGAACCAGATGAGCGGTGTGGACTTCTTCGTCATCGTCGACGGCGAGGCCAGGGTCACGGTCCGCGGCAGAGAGGTCGCGAAGCTCGGCCCCGGCGCGCACTTCGGCGAGCTCGCGCTCATCGGGGAGCGCAAACGGCTCTCGACGGTGACCGCGGTGACGGCCGTGCGGTGTCTCGCCATGGCGTCGTGGCACTTCCGGCGGTTCGTCACCAACAACCCGGACGTCTCGTGGAAGCTCCTCCAGCACCTGGTCAACCTGCTCAGCGTCGAGCTGAGCAAGTCGCCCTGAAGACCGCTCGGTAGCCTCCCCCACCGCATGCGCGCGGTGCGACCGGGCCTGTGGCACTGGGAGGCGCCGCACCCGCAGTGGAGACCGAGCGAGCCGTGGGGTCCGGAGGTCTCGTCGTACGCGATCGACGACGGAGAGCGGCTGCTGCTCGTCGATCCGCTCGCCGTGCCCGGCGAGATCGAGAGGCTCGCGGCCGACCGCGAGGCGGCAATCGTGCTCACGTGCCCGTGGCACGAGCGCGACGCCCGAAGCCTCGCGGAGCGGCTCGGCGTACCTGTACGCGGCGGGCGACAGACCGGACGTCGGCGTCGGAGCCTCTCCCGGACGGAAGCCGAACGACCTGGTGCTCCGGATCGAGAGCCAACGCACCGTCACCGCCGGCGACACGCTCGTCGACTTTTGGACGCGGGCAACGGCGGCCGCTTCGACCGGGCCGCCCTCGAGCTGGCCCTCTCCTGACGCCGCAGTTCCGCCGGGCCAAGCAGGACGACCAGGCTGTTGGGGTCCTCGACGCCCTCTGCGAGACGCCCGGTACCTTGTTCTCCTCATGCGCGGGGTCTTCATCGCCGTTCTGGCGCTGGTCGCGCTCGGCCTGGTACCGACGGCGAACGCGGGACGGTCGGACGGGCTCGTCGAGGTCGTTGTCACGCTCGACGCCCCTCCTCTCGTGGAGGCGATCAGGAAGAGCCGCGTGCTCACGAGCCGCGCGAAGGCGCAGCGCCTCGACCTCCGAGCCCCGACGAGCGTCGACTACCTGGCCTCCCTGGCGAACACCCAGCGCGCGCTCGCCGCCCGGATCACGACCACGATTCCCGGTTCGCGCGTGACGTGGCGGTACGGCGTCCTCCTCGACGGCGTCGGTGTCCTCCTTCCCCGGTCCGACCTCGGCCGGCTGTCGGCCACGCCCGGCGTCTCCAAGGTCTGGCCGAACGTCGCCTACCGGCCGCTGCTCGACCGGAGCCCTCAGCTGATCGGGGCCGACCAGATGTGGGGCGCCCCCTCCTTCAGCACCGCGGGGAACGGGATCAGGATCGGGATCGTCGACGACGGAGTCGACCAGGCGCATCCGTTCTTCAACCCGAGCGGGTACGCGATGCCGCCGGGCTTCCCGAAGGGCAACACGGCCTTCACGACCGCCAAGGTGATCGTCGCCCGTGCCTTCCCCGCCCCCGAGACGACGTGGAAATACGCGAAGCTCCCGTTCGACCCGGCCGAGTCGGAGCATGCAACCCATGTCGCAGGCATCGCCGCCGGGGACTTCAGCCCGGGTGCGATCCCCGGTCGCGGACCTCTGTCCGGGGTCGCTCCCCGCGCCTATCTCGGCAACTACAAGGTGCTCACGTACCCGACCTCGAACTTCGGGCTCAACGGCAACGCGCCGGAGATCGCGGCCGGCATCGAGGCCGCCGTCAAGGACGGGATGGACGTGATCAACCTGTCGCTCGGCGAGGCCGAGATCGAGCCGTCCCGCGACCTCGTGGTCTCGGCGATCAACGCGGCCGCCGACGCAGGCGTCGTCCCCGTGATCGCCGCCGGCAACGACTTCGACGACTTCGGCCGGGGCAGCGTCGACTCGCCGGGAAGCGCCGAGAAGGCGATCACCGCTGCCGCAGTGACGAAACAGCTGCAAATCGCGTCCTTCTCGAGCAGCGGGCCGACGCCCGTGTCGCTCCAGATGAAGCCGGACGTCGCCGCACCGGGTGTCGACATCACGTCTTCCGTGCCGCCGAGCAGGGGAACCTGGGCGTCGTTCAGCGGAACGAGCATGGCCACTCCGCACGTGGCCGGAGCCGCTGCCCTCCTCCTCCAGCGCCACCCCGGCTGGACGGTCGCTCAGGTCAAGTCGGCGCTCGTGCTCACCGCGAAACCGGTTCCGTCGGCGGCGGGCGAGCTGCCCACGACCCGTGAGGGCGGCGGCCTGATCCAGGTCCCGGCGGCCAACCAGCCGCTGATCTTCGCCGCACCTGCGGATCTCTCGTTCGGGCTGCTCGACGTCGGCACGAGCGCGACTCGAACCGTCGCGCTGACCGACGCCGACGGCGGGGCCGGCACCTGGACCGCGTCGGTCTCCCTGCAGGGGGCCTTCCCGGGTGTGAGCGTCACGGCACCCCCCTCGGTCGGCGTCCCCGGGAGCCTCGACGTCACCGCGACGGCGGCCGCCACCGCGCCGGAGGCGGACGTCACCGGCTTCGTCGTCCTCGCCCTCGGGACCGCGACGCGGCGCATCCCGTTCTGGTTCCGGGTCGCGAGCCCCAAGCTCGGAACCGAGCCGCACGCCTCCCTCAGCCGGACGGGAACGTACACGGGCCAGCTTCGGGGCAAGAAGGCGTTGGTCAGCTCGTACCGCTACCCGGCCGACCCCCGCGGCGTCCCGGGTGCGGGCGGGCCCGAGCAGGTCTTCCGCGTGCGGCTCACCCGGCCGGTTGCGAACTTCGGCGTCGTGGTCCTGTCGAACGCGGCAGGCACCCGCTTCCGCCCGTCGCCACGCGTCGTCTCCGCCGGAGACGAGAACCGCCTCACCGGCGAGCCCGGCCTTCCGCTCGTCATCAACCCGTATCTGAACTCCTTCGGAGCGTCGCGGCCGGTGGCCGGCGCGATCCGGCCGGGCGCAGGCTCCTACGACCTCGTCTTCGACACGGCCGCGCCCGTGACGCCGTCCGGCCGGGGGCCCGGCCGGTTCACTTTCCGCTTCTGGCTGAACGACGTGACGCCCCCGAGCGTGCGGTTGTCGACGCCGACGGTGAGAGCGGGATCCGTGCTGCGGCTCGCCGTCGCCGACGGCGGCTCCGGCGTCGATCCGGAGTCGCTCGTCGCGAGCATCGACGGACAGGCCGTCGACGCCACGTATGCATCGGGACGGGCGACGATCCGCCTGGCCGCAGCCGCCCCGGGCAAGCACCGGCTCGTCCTCCAGGTGTCCGACTACCAGGAGCTGAAGAACATGGAGAACGTCCCGCAGATCCTGCCGAACACCAGGAGGTTCACGGCGACCTTCACCGTGCGCTAGGTGGCCTACGCCGGAACGTGGCCGGGCACGGCCCGCCAGGTGCAAGAACGAGCAGCCTAGCGGCGCGGCTCCTGCTCCTCGATCGTCGGCAGGCGCTCGAGGTCGCGCTGGACGCTCGCGGCGAACTCGTCGCTCTCCGCGCGGATCAGCCGCAGTTGGGCCTTCTGCGCCGCGCGGGCCCGCTTCTGCCGGGAGCGCGTGCCGAGGCGCTCCGAAAGCCGAGGCCACTCCGCGGCCACGAGCACGACCACCGCCGCTCCGAGCAGGGCGATGAAGAGCCAGCTCACGACCGCATTGTAGACAGCCCCGGATGGTGTTCAGGGCGAACGCGACGCAACGTCTGCCCGGCCAGCGACGCGATCGAGGCTACGCCGTGCCGCTCACCGCCTCGTCCTCGAGCTCGCGGCCGGCGAGCTTGGCCTCGAACGATCGCCGCAGGTCCTCGCCCGAGACCTCGAGGTCGTACCGTGGACGACGCGGCTCGAGCTTCACGATGCGCACCTCCGAGTCGCGGGTCCCGTGACAGCGCGCATAGGCCTCCGCTTCGGTCAACGGCCGAAGTCGCTGCCTGCGCATCATGTGCCGATCCTAACGTCGCCGGCCCGGGCGGGCCAGGGCGAAGCACAGGATCGCGAGCGGAATCTCACCGAGGAGCGCCAGCGTCACCGCCAGCCAGCGGTCACGTCCGGCCTCCGAGGTGACGACGTCGAACCAGGCGTCCGCGAGCAGGAGCGCCCCGGTCGCCGCCGCGAAGCTGCGGCCGACCGACCTGCCGGTGAGAAGCGCGAAGGCGGTTCCGAGCAGCGCGGCCGACAGGACGACGTCGAACCCCGCCCACGCCAGGTCCCAGTGGTGGGCGACCTTTCGCTCGGGCAGCGAGTAGCCGAGCCAGAGCGCCCACGGCAGCAGGAGGACGCCCAGCGCGGCGAAGAGCGCGCCGGCCCAGCGCGGGGTGATGCCTCTGGCGTCACGACCTCGCCTGGCACCAAGGCCGACAGCCTCGCTGTCGCCCTGGTGCTCGGCTTCCTCTCTCACGAGCGCAGCTTGGGAAACTGACCCTCGATCCGCAGCGCGGCGAGGCCGACGCGCGGAAGCGAGCGCCTGCGTTCGTAGAGGAGGAACCGAGGCTCCCAGCGCGGGCCGAACTTCGCGTTGAAGCGCTGGAGGCTCTCGATCTGGAAGAACGGGTTGGCCAGGGAGATCGCACGACCGAGCGCGCGCTCGACGCCACCCCCGGGGCGGGCGATCCAGCGCGCGAACGCGGCGAAGTTGAGCGAGACCTCCTCCACCCCGCGCTCGCGGAGAAGCTCGATCGCGCGGACGACCACGAACTCCATCAGCCCGTTCGGTGTGTCGCGGTCCCGGCGCATGAACGACAGCGACATCGCCGGTCGTCCATAGCTCGGCACGAAGTGGAGGAACGCCCGGATTCTGCCGTCGGCGTCGCGCGCGGTCACGACCACCGTTCCCGCGTGGTGCGCTCCGCGCAGGGAGTCCATCGCCATCGAGAAGCCGCGCTCCGGCGCGCCGACGCGCCACCGCGACGAGACGTGCTCCAGCTCGGCGAGCGTGGCCTGGTCGAGATCCTCGTGGTCGAGCAGCTCGGTCGTGTACCCCGCTGCCTCCGCGCGGCTGACGGACTGACGCACCTTTCTGATCCACCGCCCCTCGAGCGAGAACTGACCGGTGTCGACGATCGCCTCGTCACCCAGATACAGCGCGCGCAGGCCGGCCTGGCGGAAGACCGGGACCATGGACGAGCTGGCGCCGATCGCCGCAACCTGCAGCCCGCGCACCTCGGCGAACGCGCAGGCCTCCCGCACGAGCCCGGGGAACGCGGCCCCGTCACCGACCGGATCGCCCGCGATCAGCATCACGCCGTTCGCCACCCGGTAGCCGAGGAATGCCCGGTCGCCGTCGGCGAAGCGGTAGTGCGCGTCCTCGCGGAGCTTGAAGAACGCGAGCGTGTCGTGGCCGTGCGTGCGGACGAGGTCGCTCGCGGCACGACGCTGCTCGGAGCACGGAAGCTCGCGCGGCGGCCCGAGGGGTCGGAAGACGAGGTACGCGACGCCGACGACGGCGAGGACGCCGGCCGCCCCGACGACGATCGGTAGCCATCCGAGCTCGTCGTGGAGCTCGATCGTCGCCGTGTTCCAGGCGAGCAGGCTGGCGGAGCCGACGGCGACGACGCCGAGTGCGACGAGGATCGGCGATGTCCCGCCGAGGGGTCGCTGGCGAACGTAGAAGGCATCGCGACCCCACCAGAGCAGGCCCGCCGCCGCCCAGCTCAGCGCCGCCTCCTCGAAGTCGAGGCCCTTGAGCAGGGCGATCAGTCCGAGGACGAGGAGCAGGCCGAGTGCGAGCTGCCAGGCCCGATGTCGCCTCGCACGCAGGTAGAAGGCGACCACCACGAGCATGACGCTGAGCGGAACCGCCAGCGTGTGGAATACCGGCACGGCCTCGACGGGCTCGAGCTGGAGCAGGAGGTGGTGGCGCCAGGCGATGTTCGGCGTCAGCGCCGACGCGAGGTTGACCAGGCCCACGCAGAAGGCCACCGCCGCGGCGAGCGTCGGCAGGTCCTCGGCGCGCCGGATCGACCGGAGCGGCGCAGTCTGACTGTGGAGGCCGATGCGCCACGAGGCCGTGTCGCGCCGTGACGGGACGATGTCGCGCCAGTCCTTCACGACGAGCCAGAGCCCGAGCCCTCCGACCACGCCGGCGAGTGGAGACGGCTCCCAGGCGTCGGCGGCGATCGCGGCGAGTACGCCGATGACGACGGCGGCACCCAGGTGCCACTCGTGGATCCGCCGGCCGAGCACGTACAGGCGCGGGCCCAGGCGGTGACGGTCGAATCGAATCATCGTGCGGTTCCGGCCCGGCCTGCCGGCGGGCCGCGTTTCCTGAGAGTAGCGGAGGAAGCGGCCGGCGGTCGCGGCCTCCGGCTTGACGAGACGGGCCGCGCCTTTTAGCTTCGAGGCGATGTCGAGCAGGGTCGTGTGCATCTCGCGATCGATCGGCGCAGGAGGCGAGGAGGTCGGCCGGCTGGTCGCCGAGCGTCTCGGATTCGTCTACGTCGACGAGGAGATCGTGTCCCGCGCCGCGACGAAAGCCGGGATCGACGCCGGGACGGTGGCGGACGAGGAGCAACGCAAGTCGCTGGTCTCCCGGATGCTCCAGGCGCTGGCGCAGTCGGGCGCCGAGGCGCTGGCGGTCGGCGGCGGACCTCCCCCGCGCCCCGACGACGAGCCCACCGGCGAGGCGGTGCGGGCTCTGATCCGAGAGACGATCGAGCAGACGGCCGCCCGGGGGAACGTCGTGATCGTCGCCCACGCCGCGTCGCATGCGCTGCCGGCGGGATCCGAGGCGCTGCGCGTGCTCGTGACGGCGTCGCCGGAGACGCGCGCCCAACGGATCGGCGAGTCGGAGGGTCTCGACGATCCGGGTGCCGCCCGCGCCGTCAAGGAGTCGGACGGGGCCCGGCGCGACTACCTCAAACGTTTCTACGGGGTCGACGAGCAGCCGACGCACTACGACCTGGTCGTCAACACCGACGCCGTCTCGTTCGACCGAGCGGCCGACCTGGTCGCGGCCGCGGCATCCGGCTAGGACGAGCCCGCGCGGGCGAGCGCGTCCAGGAGGGTCGCGCCCATGGCGCGGGGCAGGTCGGCGACCAGATCCTCCCGCTGCTTCGGCGTCAGCCGCCGCTCGAGCGTGCGGCCGAGCAGCCGCAGGTCGCAGCGATGGGCGCGGAAGCTCGCGAGATCGCTCCGGACGATCACGTAGTTCAGATCGGCGGGGTAGGCGGCGCGCGAACCGAAATGGGCGAGGAGATCGACCGCGTCGTCGGCGAACGAGCGCGCGGCGACGCGACAGGCACGACCTGCGCCTCCCGCTCGCGACGGACCCTGAACCGTCGTCGCCGGAAACACGCCGTACGCCGGCACGGTGACCGGCGTCGTCCCCGGCCCATGCCGCGGTGCGCTTCCGCAACCGGCTGCCGAGACGGCGCATGCCGCCGCACAGACGATCCACGCTCGGATGCCCATACCCCCGATACCGTGCCAGTACGGGGGATCACGGCGTCGAGACGCACGGCCGATGATTGGAGCCATGACCCGTTCCCTTGGGCTCGTGCTCGTCCTCGTCCTCGCCGCGCTCGCCGTTGGTGCATACCTGCTCACCGTCCAGTCGCGGAAGGAGAGCCCGGGGGCGAACGGGGTGGCGCAGGTCGAATCGCAGGCCGCGTCCTCTGCGGCCGGGACGAGCTTCCAGGCGGCCGCCCAGGTCCTGCAGGGCTGGTACGCGTCGAACGGAACGTATGCCGGGGCGACGCTCCCGCCCGGCTCGGGGCTCGTCGTCGCCCGGGCGGACGCCTCCGGCTACTGCCTCCAGGCGACGGTGGGCACCGCGGTCGAGCACGAGCTCGGCCCCGGTGGCGCACCTCAGCCCGGCGCCTGCTGACTCTTTGCCGGGCCCGTTCCGGCGGCGCCGCCAATCCACCTGTCCGCTCGCTTCGTAGCTACCGGGCGACAGGCAACCTCGGTGCCGAAGACGAAGGAGGCTCATGAAGCGATTCGGTCTTCTACTGGCGATGCTCGCCCTTGCCGGCATCGCGCTGACAGCGGCGAACGCACGCACTCACGCCGCCAAGACGACGATCTGCCACCGCACCGCATCGAAGACGAAGCCGTACGTCAGGCAATCCGTCTCGGGCAAGGCGCTGCGAGACGCGCTCAAGCGGCCGGCGGACATCGTGCCGGCGCCTGCCGGCGGCTGCCCGAGAACGGTGCTCTCCCCCACGTCGGGAGGAAGGGCGTTCGCGGTTGCGATGACCGGGAGCACCGAGACGCCGGCAGGCGACCCGGTGGCGACGGGCACCGCGACGTTCCGTCTCCGCGCCGGGCAGGGGCAGGTCTGCTACCAGATCGCCGCGAGGAACCTTGCGCCGGCGGTCGCCGCACATATCCATCACGGCGATGCCGGGGCGGCCGGTCCGGTCGTCATCCCGCTGACGACGCCGAACGCCGCGGGTTCCTCGAGCGGCTGTGCCACGGCCGCGCGGAGCCTGGTCAAGGCGATCCTTGCCGACCCGGCCTCGTTCTACGCCAACGTGCACACGGCCGAGTATCCGGGCGGCGCGATCCGCGGGCAGCTGACGGGCACCTCGACGACGTCGTTCGGAACGATCTTCACTCTCGACCTGAAGGGCACGAGCGAGCCGAACGCGACCGGCACGGCGGTGCTCAGGATCCTCAAGGACACCTCGACGGTCTGCTATCGGTTGCACGCCGCGAACGTGACGCTGCCGACGGTGGCGGCGCACATCCACAAGGGAGCCGCCGGAACCAACGGCCCGGTCGTCGTGCCGTTCACGGCTCCGGGTGCCGACGGCAACTCGAGCGGCTGCGTCGCGTCGTCCGCAACGATCGTGGACGACATCCTCGCCGGCCCGGCGGGGTACTACGTGAACGTGCACACCACCGAGCATCCGGCGGGCGCAATCAGGGCGCAGCTCGGCTGATCGGGCCAGCGTGTGGGGGGCGTGCCACCGCGCCCCCCACACGCGTCCGTGCCGCTACCGATCCGGCGACGCGGGGCGCCGGGACCTCCGAACCAACAGCCCTCCGTGCGATTCCCGCCCCACCCCCCACCGTCCCCCTCGCCCACCCCACCCACACG
>JBLMYA010000083.1:0-6913 GCA_050258035.1 Verrucomicrobiota bacterium | reverse complement strand
GGCCTCCTCCCGTTCGATCGCCCCCCAGAGCCGACCCGCCCGCGGCCGTCGCGGGCGGCCGACGCGAACCCGGCGAGCAGGGCGAGGATGAACACGGTCATCTGCCGGTCGCGGAGCTGGTGGGCGAGACGCAGAGCCTCGCGTCCGCGCTCCTCGGCAACTCGGCGCAGCCGAACGTGATCGGCAAGCTCGGCTGGGTCGAGCGCCGCGAGGGAAACCGCGAGCGTGGTCTGGAGGACTTCGAGCGGCTCGGAGACGAGCGGGCGATGACCGTCGTCCGCGGCCGGCTCGGCGTCAATGCGCTGAGGAGAAAGTTCTCCTGTCCTCGCCCATGTTCGAGGCCGCACGCTCGACCGGTCGTACGCTCCCGCTCGACGAGGCGGTCGCGTACGCGCTCTCGTAGGTGCCGAGTCAGCCGGCCCGGCGGGCGATCTCGTCCGGGTCGAGGAGGATCGTCTTGCCGCGACGAAGCTCGAGTGTGCCGCGCTTCTGCTCGGCGCGTAACAGCTGATTGAGTGTGGCCCGTGTCGTCCCGGCCATCTCTGCCAGCACCTCCTGGGTGAGCGGGATCTCGCCATCCCGGTCGCGGTAGGTCTCACCCAGTTCGACGAGCCGGCGCAACACGCGTTTGTCGACGGGCTCGTACAGCGCTTCGAGCAGCCGCTCGTTCTGCCGCCGCACCTCCTCGGCCAGGAACGCGATCGTCGCCTCGTTCACCGCCGGGTGTGCGTGGCGCAGCCGGTCGAAGTCGGCGTGGTGGACGGCGAACGTCTCGCTCTCCTCCAGGGCGGCGACCGTCGCGGCTCGCGCCGCCCGGCTGACGACGGCCATCTCCCCGAAGCTGTCGCCGGGGCCGCGAACGGCGATCGTCGCCGTCTCGCCGAGCGACGTCATCACGCGGACCGCGAACCGCCCTTTCGTCACGAGGTGCGGCGAGTCGGCCGGATCGTGGCGGTGGAAGACGACCTCGCCCCTGGAGAAGCGGCGCCGGCGTGCGGTGGCCAGCACCTCGCGCACCTCCTCCGCCGACAGGCCCGCGAGCAGCCGCCATTCCATCGCGTGAGCGTACTGTCGGCGCGCTGACAGAACGAGTGTCGGCGGGCGGAACGACACCGGAGCGGCCGCGTCCTAGCCTGGGGCCATGAAGTCCGTCGACACCCGAAGGAGGAACACCATGAAGCGGAACGCTCTCGTCACCAGCCTCGTCGTCGCCCTCGCCGTCGGAGTCCTGGCCGCCAACGCCGGCGCCGCGACCCGGCCCAGCGCGAAGAAGTTCCACGATGTCGTCCCGGCCGCCAAGAAGTTCCACAATGCGCGTCCGGCGGCGAAGAAGTTCCATCCGGCGCTGACGAACACGACGACGCTCGAGTACCTCCGCAGCGGGAGCCGCGTCATCCTGGGCATCCGGCTGTCGTAGCCGACACCGAACGGCCACGACGGGAGCCGCGCGCAGGGCGGCTCCCGTCGTTGTACGGCGGTCGTTCCGGTCGCATGATGTCGGCCGTGGAACAACCGGCGGGCACAGTCACGTTCCTGTTCACGGACATCGAGGGGTCGACACGGCTGCTCGAGGAGCTCGGCCCGGAGGCGTATCGGGAAGCGCTGGGCGAGCACCGGAGGGTGTTACGCGATGTCTTTGCGCGGCACTGCGGCTACGAGGTCGACTACGAGGGGGACGCGTTCTTCATCGCCTTCCAGGAGGCGCCGGCCGGTGTCGAAGCGGCGCGGGAGGCGCAGGCTGCGCTCGGGGACGGGCCGATCCGGGTTCGGATGGCGCTGCACACGGGCGAGCCGATCCTCGATCCGCCGAAGTACGTCGGGATCGACGTGCACCTTGCGTCGCGGATCATGAGCGCCGGCCACGGCGGCCAGGTGCTGCTCTCGCGCGCGACGCGCGACCTCGTCGACGGCGAGGTACGCGACCTGGGCGAGCACCGGGTGAAGGATTTCGACGAGCCGGTGTGGATCTTCCAGCTCGGGGACGGGTCGTTCCCGCCGCTGAAGACGATCTCGAACACGAACCTGCCGCGGCCGGCCTCGACCTTCGTCGGCCGGGAGCAGGAGGTCGGCGCGGTCGTTTCCCTCGTGCGCGAGGGCGCGCGCCTCGTGACGCTGACCGGTCCGGGTGGGTCGGGGAAGACGCGTCTGGCGATCGAAGCGGCGGCCGAGCTCGTTCCCGACTTCAAGGGAGGGGCGTTCTGGGTCGGGCTCGCCACGCTGCGCGATCCGTCGCTCGTGCTGCCCACCGTCGCCCAGGTCCTGGGTGCCGGCGACGACCTCTCCGCCCACGTCGGCGAGCGGGAGCTGATCCTGTTGCTGGACAACCTGGAGCAGGTGGTGGAGGCGGCGCCTGACCTCGCCGGGCTCGTCGAGGCGTCTCCAAACCTGAGGCTGCTGGTCACCTCGCGTGAGCGGCTGCGGGTGCGCGGCGAGGTCGAGTACGAGGTGCTGCCGCTGGACGACTCGGACGCGGTCGAGCTCTTCTGCCTGCGCTCGGGCCTGACGGCGAGCGACGCGATCGCCGAGCTCTGCCGTCGGCTGGACGACATGCCGCTCGCGGTCGAGCTCGCCGCGGCGCGGACGAAGGCACTCGCGCCCGAGCAGATCCTGGAGCGGCTCTCGCAGCGGCTCGACCTCTTCACGGGCGGCCGCGACGCCGACCCGCGCCAGCAGACGCTGCGAGCGACAATCGAGTGGAGCTACGACCTGCTGACGGACGACGAGCAGATGCTGTTCGCACGCCTCGGCGTCTTCGCCGGCGGCTGCACCCTCGAGGCCGCCGAGCAGGTCGCCGGGGCCGACCTCGACACCCTGCAGTCGCTGGTCGAGAAGAGCCTCCTCCGACACAGCGCCGAACGGTTCTGGATGCTGGAGACGATCCGCGAGCTCGCCGCCGAGCGCTACGCGGAACTCGAGGACGCCGAGCAGCTCGAGCGCCGCTACCGTGGCTTCTACCTCGAGCTCGCGCGGGCCGCCGAGGTGGGCGAGCGTGGGCCGGACCAGGCCGTCTGGTGGGGCCGCCTCGAGGCTGAGCTCGACAACCTGCGCGCGTCGATCGACCTCGCGCGGGTGCGGGGCGACCACCGCGAGGAGCTCGAGTTGGCCGTGCTGCTCAAACGCTTCTGGCACGTGCGCAGCCGTCTCCAGGAGGGGAGGCGTCGGATCGAGCAGGCTCTCGATGCGGCCGGGGGCGCCGATGGTGTGCTCCGCGCCCGTGCTCTCGCCGCGTTGACGTATTGCATCGGCATGACTCAAGGCGATGCCGCTTCGGCTCGGCCGCTGACCGAGGAGGCGCTCCGGTTCTACTCGGAGCGTGGTGACACCGGGGGTGTTGCGCGGATGACGCTCGACCTCGGGGTGATCGCCGACGTCAGCGGAGACCTGCAGCGGGCACGTTCCCTGTACGAGCGGGCGCAGCTGCTGGCGTACGATGCCGGGGACCGGCGGTACCAGTACTTCGCCGCGCACAACCTGGCCAACTCGGCCTTCCGGCGGGCGGAGTACCCGCTCGCGATCGAGCTCGGCGAGCAGTGCGTCGCCGCCGCGCGTGCCACCGAGGACCCGGGAAACATGCACAGTGGGACTCTGCTGCTCGCGTACATCCTCGCCGGCGCGGGCAGGACAGCCGAGAGCCGGAAGCTAGGGCTCTGGGTGTTCCGGGAGACGGTCGGAACCGGTCTTCAGTGGGTCGCGAGGGACGCCCTGGAGCTGCTCGTTATCACGGATGTCGCCGGGCGGAACCCCGAGCGTGGTGCAAGGCTCGCGGGGCTCGCGGAGCGCCTCCGAGCCGAGACGGCCGAGCCCCGCGATCCCAGCGGCGGTCGGCTGTACGACCCAGCGTTCGCGGAGGCGGAAAGGCTCCTCGGAACGGAGGCGTTCCGCCAGGCGCTCGCGGAGGGAGCGAAGCTGGGCCTGCAGGAAGCGGTCGCTCTCGCGTCGGCGCCCCCGACGGGCGCTCCGTAGACTCGTGGCGTGGCCCTTGCGTCGGACCTCCGCGACTGGATCGCGCTGCTCGAGCGCGAAGGTGAGCTCGTTCGCGTGTCGGTCGAGGTCGACCCGCACCTCGAGGTCACCGAGATCGTCGACCGGACGGTCAAGTCGGGCGGGCCGGCAGTACTCTTCGAGCGCCCTCGGGGCTCGGAGCACCCGCTCCTGATCAACCAGTTCGGCACCGAGCGGCGCATGTGCCTGGCGTTCGGCGTCGACCGGCTCGACGACGTCGGCCAGAAGCTCGGCGACGTGCTCGAGATGCAGCCGCCCCAGGGGCTGCGCGAGAAGCTCAGCGGCCTGAGGAAGCTCAAGTCGATCGCCGACTCGCGCCCGAAGTCGGTGCGGAGCGGCCCCTGCCAGGAGGTCGTGCTCACCGGCGACGCGGTCGACCTGGACCTGCTCCCGATCCAGACCTGCTGGCCCGGCGACGCCGCTCCGTTCATCACCCTGCCGGCGGTGATCACGCAGGATCCGGACAGCGGAACGCGCAACGTCGGCATGTACCGGATGCAGAAGATCGACCGGCGGCAGACGTTCATGCACTGGCAGGTCCACAAGGACGGGCGGATGGACTACCTCGCGACCGACGGGCGCCTGGAAGTCGCGGTCGCGCTCGGGCTCGATCCGATCACCGCGTACAGCGCGTCCGCGCCGCTGCCCAAGCACATCGACGAGCTGATGCTCGCCGGCTTCCTGCGCGGCGAGGCGGTCGAGCTGGTCAAGGCGAAGACGGTCGACCTCGAGGTCCCCGCGAGCGCGGAGATCGTGCTCGAGGGGTACGTCGAGGCGGAAGACGAGGGGACCGAGGGGCCGTTCGGCGAACACACCGGCTACTACACCGCGCCCGAGCCGTTCCCGGTCTTCCACGTCACGGCGATGACGATGCGCCGGGACGCGATCTACCCGTCGATCGTCGTCGGCAAGCCGCCGGCGGAGGACGCCTGGCTCGGCAAGGCGACAGAGCGGATCTTCCTCCCGGCCGTGCGGATGTCGGTGCCCGAGATCGTCGACTACGACCTGCCGGTCGCCGGCGCGTTCCACAACTGCGCGATCGTCTCGATCAGGAAGACATTCCCGGGCCAGGCGCAGAAGATCATGCACGCGGTCTGGGGGCTCGGGATGCTGAGCCTCACCAAGTGCGTGGTCGTGGTCGACGAGTGGGTCGACGTCCACGACTACGAGGACGTGTTCTTCAGGGTGACCGCGAACGTCGATCCGAAGCGCGACGTGCTGATCTCGGAAGGGCCGCTCGACCACCTCGACCACGCGCCGGGGCAGCAGTTCGTCGGCGGGAAGATGGGGATCGACGCCACGCACAAGCTCCCGGAGGAGGGGGCTCGGCCGTGGCCCGAGGAGATCCGCATGTCCGCCGAGGTCCAGGAGCTCGTAGCCCGGCGGTGGGCCGAGTACGGCCTTCCCGATCCCGCCTCCTGGATCCGGTGAATCCGTCATAGTTCGGCACGCCAGCGCGTCGGCGTGTGGCAAGTGGTACGTCGTTGACACCGTGGGCGGGCGGCCGTTTGAATCCCGCTCGGGAGCAGACAAGGAGGCGTCGAGGTGGACCCGCAGCAGGGCGACGACAAGTCACACGTTCCAGCGCCCTCGCTGCTGCCCGTCGTCTTCGCGATCGGCGTCGTCGTCCTTCTCGTCGGCCTGATCATCAACAACTGGATCGCGGTCGGGATCGGCGCCGTGATCGCGATCGCGTTCGGCGGCGTCTGGCTCCGGGACATCACCACCTCCCGTGCGGACGAGGGTGCGCCGCCCCCGCCGCCGTCCAGGCCGGTCGGCGCCTCGGTCTCGGCTGCGACGACCGCGACCATCGAGGAGGGCGAGCGCTACCCGCGCGACCGCTTCCTCGAGGGGGCGACACTCGGGCTCGGCGCGGTGATCGGGGCGGTCGTCACGATCCCGTCGCTCGGGCTGCTCACCGCCTCCTCCTTCGAGGGCCAGAGCTTCCACAAGGTCGATCTCGGCCCGATCTCCGACTTCCCGGTCGGCAAGTTCCTGATCACGACGTTCGTCGAGGATCCGGCGGCCGGCGAGGTCTCACGGCGGACCGCCTACATCCGCAACAACGGCTTCCTCGACAAGCTCCCCAGCTTCACGATCCTCTCGAACCGCTGTGCCCATCTCGGCTGCCCGGTGCAGCCGAACGGGCCGGTGGAGAACAACCAGACGAAGCAGGTCAAGGACAAGCAGGGCAACGTCGTCGTGCAGACGACGCCCGTCCAGCCGGCCGGGTTCGGCTGCCCCTGCCACGGCGGCCAGTACGACACGGAGGGGAACCGCACCGCCGGCCCGCCCGTGCGCGCGCTCGACCGGTACGCCTACTCGATCGTCCAGGGTCGCCTCGTGCTCGGCAGTGCGTACAGCGTCGCCAAGGTGAAGGGCACCGGCAAGGACGCGCAGATCAAGAAGTCGAGCCTGCACAACCCCGGCCAGCACGTCGACGGCTGGGAGTTCTGGCTCTGGCCGATCCCGGAGATCCGCACATGACGAGGGAGGGCGCCTGATGGCGACGAAGTCCGACCGCCGCCGGCAGGTCGAAGGCGTCGTGCTCTACCCGCTCGACTGGCTCGAGGAGCGGTCGGGGCTCGTGGGCGGGATCAAGTACTTCCTGTTCCGGAAGGTTCCCGGCGACAGCGGCTGGGCGCACACGCTGGGCTCGGCGACTCTCACCGCCTTCCTCGTGCAGGCGATCACAGGCGTGATCCTCGCGATGTACTACAAGCCGTCGCCCGACGAGGCCTATCCGTCGATCCAGCACATCACGAACGACGTCACCTTCGGCTGGCTCGTGCGCGGCATGCACCGCTGGGGCGCGAGCGTCTTCATCATCCTGCTCTTCTTCCACATGGCGCGGGTGTTCCTGTACGGCGCCTACAAGTACCCGCGCGAGCTGAACTGGATCGTCGGCGTC
>JBLMYA010000082.1:0-76461 GCA_050258035.1 Verrucomicrobiota bacterium | reverse complement strand
CTGGCTGTCGACGGGCGTCTCAGCCTCCCGCTCTCCCCTCTCCCTCCTCTCACCGTGCGCGCCGCCAGACTCAGGGTCAAGACCTCAACCGCCGGTCTCGGGTCCATCGGCGCGGGCGCGATACTTCGGGCGTACTCGCGCTTCGGGAAAACGAATTGCGACGACGTACTGGCACATGAAGCGTGGCCCGAGGTCGCTCTCGATCCGGCGGATGCCGTCGGCGATCTCGGTCACGTTCGAAGGGAGGAGCGAGGTGGCAACGATTCGGAACGGTAGCTTCGGCACAGGCGACCGGCGCCGCTCGAGCGAGTGGTTCGACCGACGTGACCTCGACGGCTTTCTGCACCGCTCGTGGCTGAAGTCGACCGGGGTGACCAACGAGGCTTTCCGCGGGCGGCCGGTGATCGGCATCTGCAACAGCTGGAGCGAGCTCGTCAACTGCAACTTGCATCTGCGCGGCCTTGCCCAGGCGGTGAAGCGGGGCGTTCTCCAGGCAGGCGGCTTCCCGGTGGAGTTTCCCGTGATCTCCCTCGGCGAGTCGCTGATGAAGCCGACGACAATGCTCTACCGGAACCTGATGGCGATGGACGTCGAGGAGTCGATTCGCTCGTACCCGCTCGACGGCGTCGTCCTCCTCACCGGCTGCGACAAGACGAACCCGGCGTCGATCATGGGGGCGGCGAGCGCAAACGTGCCGGCGATCGTCGTCACCGGCGGCCCGATGCTGAACGGGCACTGGCGCGGACGGGAGCTCGGCTCGTGCTCCGACTGCTGGCACTACCACGAGGAGCTGCGAGCGGGGCGGATCACCGAGGTCGAGTTCGAGGAGATCGAGAACGCGATGTCGCGCTCGAACGGGCACTGCATGACGATGGGCACTGCCTCGACGATGGCCTGCGTGACCGAGGCGCTCGGGCTGACGCTGCCAGGCGCGGCGGCGATTCCGGCCGTCGACTCGCGACGTGCCCAGGTCGCGGAATCCGCGGGTCGGCAGATCGTCGAGATCGTGGAGCGGGACGTGCGGCCGTCCGACATTCTCACCCGCGCAGCCTTCGAGAACGCGATCCGGGTCCTGCACGCGATCTCGGGATCGACGAACGCGATCCTGCATCTGATCGCTTACGCCGGCCGTGTCGGCGTCGAGCTGCCGCTCGACCTCTTCGACGACCTCTGCCGCTCGACGCCGTGGCTCGTCAACCTCAAGCCTGCGGGAGAGCACCTGATGGAGGACTTCTATTACGCGGGCGGACTGCCGGCGGTGATGGCGCAGATCGCCGAGCTGCTCGACCTCGACGCAATGACGGTGACCGGCCGGACGCTCGGAGAGAACCTCGCCGAGTCACCCACCGAGATCGTCGACGGAGATGTCATCCGTCTCGCCGATGACCCGCTCGACGCGGGCGGCAGCCTGGTCGTCCTACGCGGCTCCCTCTGTCCCGACGGTGCGGTGATGAAGATCTCGGCCGCCGACCCTCGGCTGCTCCGGCACGAGGGGCCGGCGGTCGTCTTCGAGGACATCCACGATCTCGCCGCGCGGGTCGACGACGACTCCCTCGACGTCGACGAGGACTCGGTGATGGTGCTGCGGAACGGCGGCCCGGTCGGCGCGCCGGGGATGCCGGAGTGGGGCCACCTGCCGATCCCGGCCAAGCTCCTGAAGCGGGGCGTCACCGACCTTCTGCGGCTCTCGGATGCACGCATGAGCGGAACCTCGTACGGTGCCGTCGTGCTCCACGTCGCCCCGGAATCGGCCATCGGCGGCCCGCTAGCGCTCGTCGAGACCGGCGACCGGATCCGTCTCGACGTCGAGGAGCGGCGCCTCGACCTGCTCGTCGAGGAGCAGGAGCTGGCCCGGCGGCGCGACGCGTGGGAGCCACCCGAGCGCAAGGACAAGCGCGGTTACCGGCGGCTGTACGAGGACCACGTCCTCCAGGCGAACGAGGGGTGCGACTTCGACTTCCTCCGCGGTCGCTCACCGGTCGTCGCCGATGCGGTCACGTACCTGTGAAGGTCCTCGTCACCGGCGCGCACGGGAAGGTCGGCCGTGCCCTCGTCCCGGCGCTGATGCGGGCAGGGCACGACGTGCGCGCGACCGACATCACGCGGCCGACGTGGGACCGGCTCGAGGACCCCTCGCAGGCGGAGGACTACTGGCAGGTTGACCTGACCGACGTCGGCTCCGTCGACGCGCTCGTGCGCGGTTGTGACGCGGTCGCCCATACCGCGGCGATCCCGCAGCCGCTCCACCACGCACCCAGCGTCGTCTTCGGGAACAACCTGCTGTCGACGTTCAACGTGCTAGAGGCGTCGATCGCGGCCGGCGTGCGCCGCTTCGTCAACTTCTCCAGTGAGACGGCGCCGGGCTTCATCTTTGCCCACCGGCCGTTCGAGCCGGACTACCTGCCGATCGACGAGCAACACTCTCTACGGCCGCAGGACTCATACGCGACGGCGAAGTGGTTCGGCGAGCTGCTGATGGAGCGGGCGCCGGAGCGGGCGGATATCGCGACGATCTCGATTCGGCCCTGCTGGGTCCAGGACCTCGACAGCTACGAGCGCAATCTAGGCCCGATCGTACGGGACCCTTCGGTGCTGATCGGCAACTTCTGCTCGTATGTCGATGTGTACGACCTGTGCGAGGCGACGGTGCTCGCGGTCGAGTCCGACCTGCCCGGTCACGAGGTCTTCTACGTCGCGTCGCCGGACACGATCGGCGGCCATCCGCTCGAGGAGATCGTGAGGCGCTACCACGGCGCGACCAGAGTCGAGCTGCGGTCGCTCGACCGGCCGGATGCCTCCGCGGTCGACTGCTCCAAAGCCCGGCGCCTCCTGGACTGGGAGCCGAAGCGCTCCTGGCGGGACTACCTCGACGGCGACGGGCGGCTGAAGGAGGGGGCGACCGCCCCGTGGTGACCCGCAGGCTCGGCCGCGAAGGCCCCGAGATCAGCACGCTCGGGTTCGGCACCTGGGCGCTGGCAGGCCGCTACCGCTTCGGCTGGGGAGCCGTCGACGACCAGGAGTCGATCGCCGCGATCCGGCGCGCAATCGAGGCGGGCGTCACGTGGATCGACACCGCGCCGACGTACGGGGACGGCCACTCCGAGGAGGTCGTCGGCCGTGCACTCGAACCCTTCAACGCCGGCGAGGAGGTCCTCGTCTTCACAAAGTGCGGCCGGCCCTGGCGCAGCGGCGAGGTCTACTTCGACCTGCGGCCGGAGTCGATCCGGGCGGAGTGCGAGGCGAGTCTGCGGCGCCTACGGATCGAGCGGATCGACCTCTACCAGTTCCACTGGCCGGACTACGGCACCGGCACGCCTGTCGAGGAGTCGTGGGGGACGATGGTCGAACTCGTCGACGAGGGGAAGGTGCGCTGGCTCGGCGTCTGCAACTTCGACGTCCCGCGGCTCGATGCGTGCGAGGCGATCCGGCACGTCGACTCGCTCCAGCCGCCGCTCTCGCTCCTCAACCGCAACGCACGCCGCCAGCTGGTTCCGTGGGCGCGCGAACACGGGACCGGCGTGATCGCCTACTCGCCGATGGCCTCCGGTCTCCTGACCGGCTCGTTCAACCGTGAGGGGCTCGACCGGCTGGCCGAGGACGACTGGCGGCGGAAGGCACCTCCCTTCCAGGAGCCGGCGCTGTCGAGGAACCTCGCGTTGGTCGAGGTGCTCGAGCCGATCGCCGAGCGACTCGGTGCCACCGTTTCCGCGCTGGCGCTGGCCTGGGTGCTCGCGGTGCCGGGCGTGACTGCAGTGATCGTCGGTGGACGGCGCCCGTCCCAGCTCGACGACTGGCTCCAGGCGGACGCCCTCGAGCTGGACGCTCAGGCCTTGGCCGAGATCGAGGCTGCACTCGAGTCGACCGGGGCGGGGACCGTCGAGGCCCCGCAGCCCCCACCGGTCGCTGTTCCTCCCGGCCGCGGCAACCACTGACTCATGCCGAGCCCCACTCGGGGATCGAGTCCGCTCGCCTCGTCAGCGCCAGCGCGTGGTCACCGGCAGGAGGTGGTCTCAGTTCGATCTGCTGTGAAGGTCGCGCCGTTGACGTCGCCGAACAGACGGGTACCGGCACTTGGCCCACTCGCCACGGCATCCAACTCCTCGGCGGTCGCCGCCCTTCGCAACAACGACGGAATCCCGCAAGGTGTATCAGCCGACCAAGAGTGCCTTCGTCGGGTTCCAGGGATGACGAGAAGAAGCGAAGTGCGACGCACGAAGGTCCCTCGGCGCGTGATGGATGGCCTCTCTATTTGAGGGAAAGTGTTGTGGATCCTTTGGAGCCGCCGCACGCTACCGAGTTGAGCGACACGAACGCCTTGGTGGGCGAGACGAAGCGGCCGGCCATCTTCCAGACTACGACGGTCCCGGTCATCTTCGTCCACTTGAAGTGGCCGGTCTTGTCGATCGGAACGCCGAAGACGGTTGTCGGTGGACGGCCGGTGCCGCAGAGGTACGTGAAGTGCGAGAGCTTGGTGCCAGTCGGATTGACCTTGATATCCACATGCATCGTGAACGGAGATGCCTTGATATCCCCGACGTAGGTTGCGCCCTTCTTCGGCAACGCCGCGAGCGCGCCGGCAGCCAGTACGACCGCCGCTCCTGAGACGACGATCGCGAGGCCGGATAGCCGTTTCATCTCGATTTCCCTCCTCATTGGTGGATCAGTGTGAATCGTCATCCAATCACGACTGTCGGATTTGCAGAAGCGTGCCGCCTTCAGGCGCAACCTCCCGCGGCGCTCGTGCGCCCGGTCGCTTCTCGCGCGTCGTCGTACGATCTCCATGTGCAGGTCGATCCCTGAGCCGTCTCATGCGCAACTCGCGAGTGCACGACAGATACCCGAGTGGGCTACCGGGTCGCCCAACCGAAGCACCGTAGCGTCGTGGTCAACGGAGTCTTCGAGGCGGGATCTCAGGTCGGGCCGTATCGTGTCGAGCGTCTTCTGGGGCGCGGCGGAATGGGCTGTGTTTACCTGGCGGAGCACCTGTTGCTCCGACGGCGGGTAGCGCTGAAGACGGTCGCTGCGGAGTTCTTCGGCGACGCCGAGATGCGGGAGCGCTTCCTCCGTGAATGCCGGATCGTCGCGACGATCGACCATCGCAACGTCATCCCCATCTACGACGCCGCCGAGATGGACGGACTTGCCTTCGTCGCGATGCGGCACGTGGACGGAACCGACCTGAAGGGCCTCATCGAGCGAGAGGGAAACCTGCGGCCGGAGGAGGCTCTTGCGATCGTCGATCAGGTCGGATCGGCGCTCGACGCGGCGCATCAACACTCGGTCGTCCACCGTGACGTAAAGCCCGCCAACATCCTTGTCGAGGGTGCCGACGGCCGCGTGTTCCTCGCGGACTTCGGGATCGCGACGCAATTCGGGGCGCCGGAGCTGACGGGTGCCGGGCTCTTCCTCGGAACGATCGACTACTGCGCCCCGGAACAGATCGAGGGGAAGGAGGTTGGGCCGGCCGCCGATATCTACGCCCTCGGCTGCGTGCTCTTCCAGTCGCTCACGGGGCGGAGGCCGTTCGAGCGAGAGACGGATGTGGCCGTGTTCCACGCGCATCTGCTCGATCCGCCGCCTTCTCTGCTCTCATTGAGGCCCGACCTTCCAACAGCGTTCGAAGACGTCATCTCCAAGGTGCTGGCGAAGGCTCCCGAACAGAGGTATGCGAGCTGCCGAGCGCTCGTGGACGCCGCCAGAGCGGCGGTCGCTGGGGGCCGAACGCGGCCGGCGCCCCGGGACGCCGCGGCGGTGGCCGCCCCCGCTCCGGCGACGCCGAAACTCCCGGTTCCGCCGACGCGATTGCTGGGACGTGGGGACGAGGCCGAGTCTCTCTCCGCGCTCTTGCGCTCGCCGGACGGTCGGCTCGTGACGATCGCAGGCCCCGCCGGATCGGGGAAGAGCAGGCTCGCGCTCGAGGTTGCAACCGCATTGGTCGGTGCGTTCGAGGACGTGTTCCTCGTCGAGCTCGCCGCCGTGCGCGAGCCGAGGCTTGTGCCGGCGGCGGTGGCGGAGGCACTCGGAATCGAGGAGTCGCGCGAAGAGCCGCTGCTCGAGGCCATTCGCGCCCGCTTTGCAGAGAGCACGGCACTCCTCGTGCTCGACAACTTCGAGCATGTGATCGAGGCTGCGCCGTTCGTTGCGGGCGTGGTCGCGGCCGCGCCGACCCTGAAGATCCTCGTGACGACCCAGGCTGCGCTACGGGTGCGCGGAGAGCACGAGCTCGTCCTCTCCCCGCTCCCTGTTCCCGAGGAGCCGGGGAGCTCCGGAGGCACCCTGGGCGCCGGACCAGCCGTCGAGCTCTTCGTGGAACGGGCGCGCGAGGTTGACCCCGACTTCGAGCTGACGGCGAAGAACGTCGGGACGGTCGTGGAGATTTGTCGTCGGTTGGACGGCTTGCCGCTCGCGATCGAGCTCGCCGCGACGCGGGTCAGGCTTCTCTCTCCGGAGGCGATCGTTCGGCATCTGGACGAGCGTTTCGAGTTGCTGACAGGGGGAGATCGCGATGCGCCGGAGCGGCACCGGACGCTTCGGCGCGCCATCGACTGGAGTTACGAGCTGCTGGACGAGGACGAGCGGCGGCTCTTCGCCCGGCTGGGCGTCTTCGTCGGACGCAGCACGTTTGAGACGGTCGCCGCCGTCTGCGCCGACCCGGAGGTCGTGACTCCGGGAGAGCTCCTCGAGCTGCTCGTCGAGCTGGTCGACCAGAATCTCGTCCTCAGCGGACCCGGCCCCGACGGCGAGCCGCGCTTCTCGATGCTCGAGTCGATCCGCCTCTACGCGCTGGACCGACTCGCGGAGGAGGGACGGCTAAACGAGTTTCGCGATCGGCACGCCGAGCGCTTCCTCGCGTTCGTCGAGGCGGCGGAGCCCGAACTGACCCGCGCCGGCCAGGCTGTCTGGAGCGAACAACTCAGCGACCAGACGGGCAACGTCCGCGCCGCTCTCGGCTGGCTGCTCGAGTCGCGCAGCGCCGAGGCGGCCGCCCGTATGGCCAGCGCGCTGACCCGCTTCTGGAGCATGCGCGGACTGTCGAGCGAAGGGCGGGGATGGCTCAGGTCGGTGCTGGAGTTCGACGGGCTCTCAACCAGGTTGCGCGCCAAGTCCCTGTTCGCCGCCGGGTACCTCACGCTCGACGACGACAACGACGACGCGAAGGTGCTCTTCGAAGAAGCGCTCCCGCTTGCCCGGCTCGGCGAGGACACGCGCCTCGAGGCTGCGGTGCTCGCGCAGATCGCGTGGATCCTCAGTGCGGCGTCGCCGGGGGACGGCGCTGGCGACGATGGTGCGGATGCCGCGCGGACGAGCCTGGAGCTCGCGCGGAGCGTCGACGACGCGGTGACTGCGTCGGCGGCGCTCAACGTCCTTGGTCAAGACGCACTGCGCACGGGGGACGAGGGCCGCTCGCGCGCGCTCTACGAGGAAAGCCTTGCGCTGCGGCGTGCGCTCGGTGACGCGCGGCTCTGCGCGAACTCCCTTCTTCATCTCGGCGGCTTGGCGCTCTCCCTCGGCGATCGCAAGGAGGCGATCGAGCGGTACGAGGAAGGTCTCGCGCTCGCGCGGACGATCGGAGACACGTGGGGAACGTCGCTGGCACTCGCCGAGATCGCGGGCCTCCACCTGCTCGAGGGGTCCTACGTGCAGGCCGAGACGCTCGCCGCGGAGGCGCTCGCCATCGCAAAGACCCGAGGTGGCAGACGCGAGATCCTCACCTGGCTCCAGCAGGCCGGAGGCCTACTCGTGGCGAGGGGGGATGCCGCCACGGCCGCCCGTGTGTGGGGCGCGGCCGATGCTCAGCTTCGTGCGTTCGGCGCTCTGCCCTCGCAGCTCGAGGGTCTCCTCAGGGTGAAATTCGAACCGGCGGGGCGCGAAGCCCTGGGCGATGGCGCGTTCGAGGCCGAGGTAACGGCCGGCGCCGCGCTCGGGCTCCACGAGGCGATCGCACTGGCTCAAGGACACGGCGCACGGCAGGCATGAACGGCTCGGGCTGGCGCCGTACGCAGCGGTGGTCGCGTTCTCGAGGGCATATGATCCACCGCCATGGCCGGCCGCCCGCAGAGCACGGAGGCCCTGAAGGCGACCTCCGCCGCGCTCGCCGGCCTCGTGATTCCCCTCCGCGACGAGTTCCTGATCGGCCGTTCGGCGCCCGGCGACGGCTCGCTCGGAGACGACCCCGCGCTCTCCCGGCGTCACGCCCGGATCGTTCGGACCGCGCCGGGAGCGATCGTCCTCATCGACATGGGGTCCAGCAACGGCAGCTGGGTCAACGGCGAGCGCGTGGTCACCTGCGAGCTCAACGTGGGCGACCGGATCGAGGTCGGCGGAACCGTCCTGGAGCTGACCATGGCAACGCCCGAGGGAGAGGCGCCGCAGGCCGTCGAGACGGCGACCGACCCCGCGGAGTTCCGTGCGGAGTTCCCCGTCTTCCGACAGCTTCGATACCTGAATGCCGGAACCGACGGGCCGGTGCCCGCGCGGGCCGCCGCCGCGGCTCGGGCACAGCTCGACAGCGAGACCGAGCACGGGCGCTCGGGCGTCGAGCACTGGGGAAACCTGCACGCTCTCTGGTCGACGCTCAGGAGTCGCTATGCCCGGCTCCTCGGCTGCAGCCCCGACGAGGTCGCTGTCACGAGAGCCACGACCGACGGTGCCAACACAGTGCTGGCGGGACTCCCCCTCGGGCGGGGGGACGAGATACTCACGACCGACGAGGAGCACCCGGGTCTGCTTGCGCCGTTGGCTGCGGCTCGCGCGCGGAAGGGCTTCTCGGTGAGGGTCGTGCCGTTCGAGGAGGTGGCGAACGAGGTCGGTCCGCAAACCCGGCTCGCCGCCTGTTCGCACGTCTCCTGGATCACCGGCAAGGTCGTCGATCTCGAAGCACTGAGAGCCACCGGCGTCCCCCTCCTCCTCGACGGAGCGCAGGCTCTCGGCGCCGTTCCGGTCGACGTGAAGGAGATCGGTTGTGACTTCTATGCCGCTCCCGGGCAGAAGTGGCTCTGCGGCCCGGACAGGACGGGCGCCCTCTACGTGCGCTCGGAACGCGTCGAGGAGCTCACGCCGCCCGCGTGGCCCAGCTTCATGTCGCTCGCGGACACGGACAGGCCTCTCGACCTCGTCCTGCACAAGGGCGCACGACGCTTCGACCCCGGCTTCCTGCCGGGACTGCAGGCGCTCTGGGCGCTCGCCGCGCTCGACGTGCTCGAAGAGGCGGGAATCGAATGGATCACGACGCGTGGCCCCGTCCTGGCGGAACGGCTTGCGGCCATCCTCGAAGAGCGAGGCGTCACCGTCACCGAGCGCGGCCCGTCGACGCTCGTGAGCTTCGAGGCGGACGACGCCCCCGCGCTGGTGGAGTCGCTCGAGGCGGACGACGTCATCGTGCGGGACATCCCGGGCCGCGGGTACATCCGAGTGTCGATCGGAGCCTGGTGCCTGGACGAAGATCTCGAGCGACTCGCGGAGCTCACCGTCCGGTGGCAGGCCGCGAGCAGCGGCGCGCTCGCACCCTCTCCGCGACGGGCGACGGTCATCCAGGACCGAGCCGCACTCGTTTCACCGCAGCCGAACGGTTCCTCCCCCGGGAAAGCGCACGACGACGAGACCGCCCAGTAGCTTCGGCGGCGCGCTCGGAGTGATCCCCATCCCCTTCCCGCGACGGTAGATGTACGACGACCACCTGCTCGCCCCCTGGTTCGAGCATGCGCGCGCCGCCGTGCCGGAGGCGTCGCTGTTCGACGTCCACACGCATATCGGTGCGAACGACCCGGACGGCTTCAAGCTCTCTGTGCCGCAGCTGGTCGCCGAGCTGGACGCCGTGGGTTCCCGCGCGGTGATCATCCCCATGCACGAACCCACCGGCTACGCGGCCGCGAACGAGCACGTCGTCGCCGCGGCCGCCGAGTCGGGCGGGAAGCTCGTGGCATTCTGCCGCGTGAATCCGGCAGTCTCGCCGGTCGAGGAGGCACGCCGGTCGGTCGATGCAGGCGCCCGGGGAATCAAGCTCCACCCGCGAGCCGAGCAGTTCCAGCTCGCGGACGACGGAGTGGAGGAGATCTTCGCGTTCGCCCACGAGCGGCGTCTTCCCATCCTGATCCACGCGGGGCGCGGAATCCCCGCACTCGCCCACGACGTGCTCCGCCTCGCGCAGCGGTATCCGGACGCCCGCGTCATCCTCGGTCACAGCGCGATCTGCGACCTCGCCTGGGTCTGGCGCGAACTGCCGCGGCACCGGAACGTGTTCATCGACACGAGCTGGTGGGGACCGAGCGACCTCCTGGCCGCGTTCGCGCTCGTTCCGCCGAGCAACCTGCTCTGGGCCAGCGACCTGCCGTACATGACGCCACGGTTGACCAGTACGACCACCATCCGCTGCGGAGTCCAGGTCGGGCTTTCTCCGACGCAGCTGACGAGCATCCTCGGCGGGCAAGCGGCACGGCTCCTGGCGGGCGAAGAGCCGCTCGACCTCGGGCCGGCGCCCGGGGACCCGGGTCTCAGGCAGAGCGTGCTGCTCCGGCGCGTCGGCGACTGGCTCGCCCTCGCCATCGGCCGGATGCTCCTCGGAGACAGCGGGTACGAGACGCTCGCGCTCGCGAGGCTGGCCTGCGACGTCGGCGACGACAGTGTCCGCGAGCTCGACGTCTTCCGGAGCATTGTCGAGATCCTCGACCGACAGGAGCGCTTTGCCCGGGAGAACCCAGATGACAGCCCTCCCTACTATCCAGGCATTCGCCTGATCTGGCTGGCGGCAGTGCTCGCCGTGACGCCGGACGTCGGCCTTCCCACGATCCCGGGCATGGAGACCGTGGACGATCTTCGTCGTAGATCAGCCGCCGGCCACAGGACGCTCGCGGCCGCACAGCTTCCCCCCCGGCTGGACGTCCGCGGTGACCTGAGGCGCTCCTCCGCAGCCGATCACGTCGCGGTCGATCCGGAAGACGTGCGCCCCTCGTACAGCGGTGTGCACAGGCGTCTCGGGACCGTGCCCGACCTGGGGCCGGGAGACGTCCTCGGCGGCTACCGGCTCGGGCCGTTGCTGGGCGAAGGGGGTATGGGGAAGGTCTTCCGCGCAACGGCGGTCGTCGACGGTCGGCAGGTCGCCCTGAAGGTGCTCCGGGCCGAGCTCTCCGCCGACGAAGATCTTCGTCACCGCTTTCGGAGGGAGGCCCGCGCTGCCGCCGAGGTGCAGCATCCCAACCTGCTTCGGGTGCTCGACCTCGGTGAAGCCGACGGCAGGGAGTACCTGGCGATCGAGTTCGTCGACGGCGAGACGCTCGAAAGCCGCATTGCGCGAACGGGGCCGCTCTCGCTCGAGAACGTGCTCGGCCTGCTGTCGCAGATCGCCCCGGCGCTCGACGAGCTCCATGCGCACGGCCTGACCCATCGGGACCTCAAGTCCTCGAACATCCTCCTGGATCACGAGGACACGGCGTTCCTGACGGATTTCGGGCTCGCCAAAGGTCGTGGCTACACCGCCCTCACACGTCCGAGTGAGGTCGTCGGCACGCTCGACTACCTTGCGCCCGAGATCGTGCGCGGCGAGGCCGCCACCGCAGAGAGTGACGTGTACGCGCTCGGCTGCGTCGTCTTCGAATGCCTCGCCGGCCAACCCCCATTTGCAGACAAGGATCTGACTCATGTCGGCCTCGCGCACCTGAGCGAGGAGCCCCCGGATCTGACCGAGAAGGCCGGTGTCCCACCGCGCGTGAGCCGCGCCGCGCTTCAGGCGCTCGAAAAGGAACCGGCGGCCCGTCCCAGGACGGCAACCGACTACGCGGCCGCTATCCGCGCGGCGGCCACTGACGCCTGATTCGCCCCGGCGCCGGGCGTCTCGCGACCGGGCGTCGCGCTCAGACGAGACGGTCCCAGACGACGTTCAGCGGGGGGACGCCTCGGCGCGAGACCGGCAGCACGGGCGGCTCGCCAGCGAACGCGAGGCCCTGGAACCGGCGCAGCAAGGTCTCGATCAAGACGAGGGCTTCGAGCTTCGCGATGTAGGCACCAAGGCAGAAGTGCGTTCCGACGCCGAACGGGATCGCGCTCGGGTCGCGCCGGCCCGGATCGAACACGTCCGGCTCGGGGAAGACCGTCTCGTCGCGGAGTGCCGACGGGAGCACGACGACGACGACCTGGTCCCGGGGAACGACGCCCGACGGAAGCTCGACGTCAGTTGTTGCGATTCGCTTCAGGCCCTGTACCGGGTTGTCCCACCGGAGCATCTCGTCGACGAAGTCCGGGATCTGCTCCGGGTCGTTCCGCAGCCGTTCCCGCTCCTGCTCGCTGCCCGTGAACAGCCGGATGACGCAGCCGCCGAAGAGCTTGACCATGACGTGCTGACCCGCGACGAAGATGATCGTCAGCGTCCGGACCAGTTCGATGTCGCTGAGCCCCCGCTCGCGTGCCTCGCGCACGAGTCGCGAGAATGCGTGGTCGTCGGCGGCGCCGGCGATCCTCTCCGCCAGGTACGCCTCCAGGTCGACGACCGCCCGGTTCATCTGCTCGGCCTCCTCGGCGGTCCTCGTGCGGTCGAAATTGCGGTTGACGTCGCGGATCCACGCGGAAAGCTGCTCCCAGTCGGCCGCCGGGAAGCCGAACGCCGACGCAACCGCAGCCGCGGGCAGCGGTCGGAGCACCGATTCGAGCAGGTCGGCCTCGTTGGAGCCGTGGAGGCGCTCGAGCAGATGGTCGAGCGCGGACTGGATCGCCGGGCGGTACGAGGCGCTTGCGCGCGGAGTGAATGACGACGCGACCCCGGCCCGCAGCCGGCGGTGCTCGGGATCGTCGAGGTTGAGGAACCACTGCCGCCTCGCCCGTGCAACGGGGCTGTCGAATCCACCGAGGGTGTCCGCGATGGGATCGGCCTGCTGCCAGCGCTCGTCGTTCGCGCTCAGCCGGTCGTCGCGGAAGACGGCCACGACGTCGTCGTAGCGGGTCAGGCGACAGAGGCCGTTCCCGTCGCGATGAAGCGGATCCTCGCGGCGGAGCCTCGCGAAGAACGGGAACGGGTCGTCGTGAACGGAGCCTTCGCGCGCGAAGCCGTCGGCTCCGGGGGTGCTCGTGCGCTTGCCTCCGGGCCTGGTCACGAGCCGGGTACGGCCATGGCCTCGGCCGGCATCTGCCGCAGGACGACCACATCCGCCAGCTTGTCCTCTGCGCGGTCGCGGACGATGCCGAGCAGCCATGCGTCGAGGTCGGGCGGCCGCCGGTGCTCGACCGCGTACGAGATCGGCCCGCGGCGCAGCACCGGCTCTTCTCCGTGCAGGGCCGCCTCGGAGAACGCCTGGACGTCGTAGTCGCAGTCGAGGACGACGCGGCCCTCGGCGAGCGGATGCCGCATCCTCGCCTCGTTGAGCCGGATCGCATCGCCGAGCACGCGCCTCGGATCGAGGCCGGCGGAGGCCGGCGGCAGCAGCGGCATCAGCGCCTCGCGGGCCTCGGCGTAGAGGTCGGCCAGCCGGTCCTCGAGGCAGAGCCTGATCAACAGGAACTCGTCGACCGTCCAGAACTGGTTCAGCCAGTCCTCCGCGTAGACGTACTCGTCGCCGCCCTGCTGCATCCTCTCGGCGAAGCCGAGGCAGAACCCGCGCATCTCGGCGAGGGTTGGGCACCGGTCGGGATCGGCCATGACCAGCGCGTCGATTGCGCGCCAGATCGGCAGGTTCGACAGCTGCCAGGTGACGAGGATCGACGGCAGCAGCACGTGGTGCATGTGGTAGAGGAGCGTCAGCCACGCGAAGGAGCGCATCTCCCGCCACCCCTCCTCGTCGTAGGACGAGGACGAGACGACGAGGTCCTGCGTTTCGAAGATGTCGTCAGGAGGCGCGTCGGCGGACGCATGGTTGTTGACGATCTTGCAGGTGACCGTCTTCAACGCGTACTGCCTCTGGTAATCCGGGTCGCCCATCTCGGCGTTCGGGAGGATCGTCAGGTTGTGGAACTGGACCCGGTGGTGTTGTCCGCGCTCGACGACACTCGACACGCTCTCCTTGAACGACTGGACCGTCTCCGCCGGGAGGCCGACGATCATGTCGACGAACGTCGGAATTCCGTCGTGCACGAAACGCCGCTGGAGCTCGGCGTACGTCTCGAGCGAGATGTTCTGTCGCTTGACCGCTTCGAGCACCCCCGGCGTCGTCGTCTGGATCGAGATGTTCATCTCGGTCGCGAGGCCGGCGTCGGCGATGGTCTTCATCGTCTGATAGGCGCGCTCGGTCGCGTTCTTCGTCTGCTGGACGAGCACCTTCGTCGGATATCCGTGGCGCTTCGCGGCCGCGACGACTGCCTCGGCGATCTCTACGTCGCGGGGGAGGATCCCGAAGTTCGCATCGCCGATGAAGAGGTAGTCGATCCGGTTGAGGGCGATCCAGTCCGCTTCGGCGTGGATGCGCTCGAGCTCGAACCGGTGCACCTTTCCCGCGATCGCCGACCCCCAGTCGCAGAACGTGCATTTGAAGGGACACCCACGGTTGGTCTCCCAGACCGTCCGCCACGCGACGCCCGGAAGCGACTCGATGAGCGGGGCGAAGACGCCGTCGAGGAATGGCGATGGCACGAGGGAGAGGTCCGCGATCCGCGGCCGCCTCGGCATGGCGACGAACCGCCCGGACCCGTCGATGAAGCTGACGCTCGCCACGCCCTCCCAGCTCCGATCGGGGTATCGCTCGGCGATCTCGAGGAACGTCTGCTCTCCCTCGCCGTGGCAGGCCACGTCGATGAACGGGTGCGCGCGGAGGAACTCCTCGGCGTCGTCCGGCACGTGCGGGCCGCCGAAGACGATGAGCGTGTCCGGCCGCGCCGCCTTCAGCTCGCGCGCGATCGCGAGGTTACGGTTCCCGTTCCACACGTACATGCTGAAACCCACGATGTGGGCGTCGCCGATCGCCGCCACCGCAGCGCTCGGCGTGAGCCGGTGGATGATCGGGACTCCGAACGCGTAGCGCTCCGGCCGCTCCGAATGCTCCTGGAGGTACGCCTGCAGCAGAGCGACCGAGTAGGGCAGGTAGAGGGACGAGTCCACAGCCGTGTTCATCTGCACGAACCCGACCTTCACGACGTCGCGCGGCGTTACGCCCACCTCATCCTCCTCTACCGGCCCGAAGGCGGATTATTGGCGAGCCGTCCAGATCGAGTCAACGGTCTGGCCCGAGCCCGCCGGTCGGCCGGACCGCGCGGCGCCGTCGTCATACGTAGGCCTGGTAGCGGGGAGCGCGGCCCGCCGCTCGCTCCTCGAGATCGGGGAACGAGCGCAAGAGGACGGGACCCTGGACGTGGAACGGCTCACCGTAGTCGACACCGACCATCGCGCCGAAGCAGGTCGCGCGCGCGGACAGCATCGCGGCAAAACGGCCGTCGTTGATCGCGGTCGGGCTCGCGCCCACGCCGGGCCACAACTGGCTTGCGTAGATCTCGAGGAGGCGGCTGCGACGCTCCCAGACCGAGCCGACGTCGATCACGACCGAAGGCTCGAAGACGTGATGCAGCATGTACCAGTAGATCCGCAGCGGCCTGTGCGCCGGCCCGGCGCCGTACTTCTCGACCCCGGAGAGGAAACACGCCTCCCGCAGCATCCCGCCCGCGGCCGCATGGTCGGGGTGGCGATCCTCCCAGTAGGGCGCGAGCACCACCGTCGGCCTGAGCTCGCGGAGAGCCTCGACGACGGCCGCGCGATGACCCGAATCGGTCCCGAGCGAGCCATCCGGCAGATGGAGCGACATTCGCGCAGCCAGGCCGAGCAGCTCGGTGGCGGCCGTGCGTTCGGCCGAGCGGCGTCCGGGATCGCCGCTCGTGGAGAGCTCGCCCTCGGTCAGGTCGACGACGGCCGTCGATTGACCGGCGTCCGCGGCGAGCAGCAGCGTCCCGCCACAGAAGAACTCGACATCGTCGGGATGAGGCGAGAAGGCGACTACGTCGATGCCGTCGACCCGCTCAGACGGCTTCAATCGCAAGCGGTTCCTCCAACGAACGAAGTGACGAGCAGGCCGATCGGTAGAGGGCCTCGTAGCGGCGGACAACGGAGCCGGCAGAGAAGGTACGGGCATGCCTGGCCGCAAACCGCCTCATCCGCAGCCTCAGGTCGTCGTGCGTCAGCAGGTGCAGCGCGAGCCGTGCGCCTTCCCGGTGGTCCCCGGGCTGGTAGAGCATCGCCGTCTGGCCGTGCTCCGCGAGCTCCGTCAGGCCGCCCACGGCGGTTGCCACGACCGAGAGCCCGCATGTCATCGCCTCGAGGACGGCGAGACAGAAGCTCTCCTCCCAGCTGGTCATCAGGAGCAGGTCGCACTCCGCCAGCACCTGACCGATGTCGGACCGGTAGCCGAGAACTCGGACATCGGCGCCGACGCCGGCCCGATCGAGCGTCGTCGTCAGCTCCTGGAGACCAGGCCCCTCGCCGACGAGCCATAGCTCGGCGGGAATCTTCGTCCGGAGTGCCACGAAGATGTCGGCAACACCCTGGGGGTTCTTCACCTGCCGGTAGTTGGAGACGTGGACGAGCCGGGGCTTCGCCCGCTGAGCTCGGACGTGCGTGAAGTCGAAGCTGGGCGTGAAGTCGTCCAGATCGACGAAATTCGGGATCACAAGCGGCGTGTGCGCGAGCACGAGACGCTCGCGGGCGAGGTGCGCGTAGGTCTGCGATACCGTCGTGTAGACGTCCGTGAACCGGAGCGCGGCGAACGCATCGGTCGGTGCACGCGTGACGTCGGTGCCGTGCAGCGTTCCGACGAAGACAGGTGCGGCCAGGCCCAGGCGCGCCTTCAAGCGCGGGACGATGTGTGCGAACGGCCAGGCGTAGTGGTAGTGCACGACCTCAACGCGGTCCCGACGGATCACCGCCTCGACGCGTCGCTCGAGTGCTGCGAGCCGCCAGGTGTCCCACGTCGGCTCGATGACGGTCGTCCAGCCTCGCGTTCGCCCCGCCTCGAACGGCTCGAGGCGGATTGCCGACAGCTCCTTGGCCGGCGCCGGTGGCCTGGACGCCGAGACGAGCGAGACCGAGTGTCCCAGGCGTTCGAGGGCGCAGCCGAGCCGTGTCGCGACCCGTGAGCTACCGCCGAGGCTGGCGTGACAAAGAAGCGCGACCCTCAAGGGCCGACCGCGATCCCTATGACGTCGACGACGCCCGCCTGCAGCGCTCTTCTCCCTTCCCGGAAAGTGGCCGCGTCCGCATGCCACGATGCTTGACTTTGCCTGCGACCTGCGGAAGCATGGAATTGCGCGCCGGTCGTGTCAAGGCCCCCGCATCGTCTCGGTCGGCGCTCGCTGTTGTTGGAATGGCGGTGAGTGCTACGGCTCTTGATGCGACGGTGAGGATCCGCCTCGGCCGGCAGGGCTGCTCCGCGCAGCGATGAGCGAGGCCGTCGTCGTTCCCCGGGCGGCCACCGCGCGCGAGAGCAACGCCGCCGCGGCGCTGCGAGGCTTGTGGGGAGCTCTGGACACCACGCAGTGCGGCCATCCAGAGGTCGTCCGTGCATTTCTCGAACCTCTGCCGACCGACCGGAGGATCGTCGACATCGGTTGCTGGAACGGTGCGATCGCGGGACTCGCGGCCGCCAGCATCGGTGGTGCGCGACACTCGGCCGAGAGCGACACGCGGCGCGCGCCATGGCGCTCCTACGTCGGGCTCGACATCGTGCCCGGAGCAGTGGCCGAGTTTCGCCGAGCGCACCGATCCAGGCCCCGGACACGCGCGATCGAGGGCGACGTGCGGGCTCTCCCGCTCGCGGACGCCTCGGCCGACGTCGTGCTGTGCCTCTTCGTCCTGCAGGACATGGAAGGGCATCGCGCCGACGGCGTGCGGGCGCTCGGCGAGCTTCACCGAATCGCGCAGCCCGCCGCCGAGCTGCTCATCGGGCTCACAGTCCACTCGAGCCGCGAGGAGGAGACGTTCTACGTCGTCAGGCAGCTTCGCCGGGAGGGCATCCCCGAGAAGCCGACCCATCACTGGCGTCATGCCGACTTCCTCGACAGCCTCCGGGACGCGGGCTTCCGGATCACGAGGGTCGACGAGTTCGGACCCAACGAGCGGGGCTTCGTCGAGCTGTACTGCTGGGTCGTCCGCGACGGCACCGGACCGGTCCGGACGTCGCCGGCGTCGAGCCGGAGTGTGCCCGTCGGGCTCCTTCCGGGGCTTCCGCCCCTCTTCGTCGACTACGTCGGCGGCGCCGAGCAGGTGGCCGACCTGTTCGCGCACGACTTCCGAGACGACGACGCATTCGCTCGCGCAGCCCGAGCTGCCGCAGCGCGACCGTTGCCGCGCGACGAGGTGGCCGACGTCCTGCTCGACCAGAACCGCTGCTTCGGTGGCGGGCCGGCGACCGTGGGGAACGTCGAGCGCCTGCGGGAGCGAGCGTGCGTCGCGGTCGTGACCGGTCAGCAGCCGGCGCTGTTCGGCGGGCCCCTCTACAACCTCTACAAGGCTGCGACCGCGATCCGACTCTCGCGGAAGTTCGAGCAGCAGACCGGCCGCGCGCACGTGCCTCTGTTCTGGATCGCGAACGACGACCACGAGCTCAGGCGTGTCGACCACGTCCATGTCCAGGGCCACGACGGCGCCCCTGTGTCCATCTCGTGGGCACACGGGATCGAGCGAAGAGTGGAGCCCATCGGCGCGGTGAAGCTGGACGGGGCTATCTCCGAAGCGCTCGCTCGACTCGCCGAGAACGCTCCCGGATCCCCGCACCTGGATGCGGCGCTCGACCTGCTCGGAGAGTCGTTCCGAGCAGGCGAGGGCTTCTCCGACGCCTTCGCTCGCCTCCTCGCGAAGCTGTTCGAGGGGACGGGGCTCGTCGTCGTGGATCCCCGCGACCCGAGGCTCCGGCGACTCGGAATGCCGAAGCTCGAACCCGAGCTGAACTTCCCCTCCCCGACGGCGGCGGCAGCTCTGTCGGCGACGGCGAAGCTCGCCGCGCGTGGGTATCCGATACAGGTACCTGTTCGAAACGACCGGCTGAACCTCTTCTCCGGTGTCTCGGAGCGGTTCCGGATCCGCTGCGGGCCCGCGGGATTCCAGGTCAGCCGTGATGGACCCACGGTCACCGCCGCCGAGCTTCGGTCTCGCTTCCGTGCCTCGCCCGAGGAGTTCAGCCCGAACGTTCTCCTGCGGCCGCTCTACCAGGACCTCCTCTTCCCGACCGCCGCCTACGTCGCCGGCCCGAGCGAGGTCGCGTACTTCGCGCAGCTGAAGCCCGTGTACGAGCGATTCGAGCTGCCGATGCCAGTCGTGTATCCGCGCAAGAGCTTCACGCTCGCGAACGCCCTGACGGGCGCGGCTTTCGAGACCCGGCCGACGGACGCCTTGTGGGCCCGTCTCTCCGCGCTGCCGCCGGAGGCACCCGCGGAGGATCGCCGGTTGGCCGCATACCTGCTGCCCGGCGGAGAGCTGCAGGAGCGAACACTCGGGATAGCGCACGGACTGATCGAGCACGGGCCGCGCCTGGCGTCCCTCGTTCTCGCGGAGCTCGATCTCGAGGTGCTCGACCACCAACTCCTTCTCGTCGGCGCCGACACCGAGGCCCACAGGACGGCCGCACGTGCCTGACGAGCACCACCGGACGGGCACCGATCTCGTCTACCGGCTGCGAAGCCTGCCGGTCGCGGCGAACGTCCTGATCGTCGGCGCCCATCCGGACGACGAGGAGAACGGCCTGCTCGCACTGCTCACCCGTCACCACGGCTCCCGAGCGGTCTACTGGTCTGCCACGCGCGGGGAGGGAGGGCAGAGCCGCATCGCCCCCTACACCGGCGCCGACCTCGGCGTGTTCCGGACCTGGGAGTCGCTGGCGGCGCGGGAGCTGGACGGAGGCGAGTGTCTCTTCGGGCCGTTCTGCGACTACGACTTCAGCAAGAACGGCGACGAGGCGCTCGAGAAGTGGGGCGCGGCGCGCCTCGTCGGCGAGCTCGTCCGGGCGATCCGGATGGTGCAACCTCAGATCGTCGTCTCGCGCTGGCGGGGAGACGCGTCGGACGGCCACGGCCACCACGCGGCGGTCGGGACGGCGGTCAAGGAGGCCTTCGTCGCTGCCGGGGACGGACGGCGCTTCTCGGAGTTCGAGCGGATCGGACTCCCTCCGTGGCAGCCTCGCAAGCTGTACCAGAGCATGATGAAGGACTGGCAGCCGGGCGAGAAGGTCGAGCTCGGGGTGTTGCGGCCGGATCTCGAGCAGGCGGGGTGCCTCCGCGTGAACACGGGTGGGTTCGACCCCGTCGCCAGGCTCACGTTCCAGGAGCAGGGCGCACTGGCGCTGAACGAGCACCTGACCCAGGGCGCCGCGAGCGTGCCGACCCCCGGCGACTACTACCTCTACTTTCGACTGGCCGACGTCGCGCCCGGCTTGGACCTGTCCGGCTCGATCGGGCTGTTCGAGGGCATCGATCCCACTCTGAGCGGTCTCGCGGACTATCCGGGTGGCGGAGCCGCCGAGCTTCGGCACCGGCTCGAGGAGATCGAGGCGGTCGCCGGAACGGCAGCCACAGGCTTCCGACTCGAGGAACCCTGGCGCGTCACAGGCGAGCTACTCGAGTTGGTTCGGCACCTCGGCGAACTCGAGACCGCTCTCGGCGGCCTCGGGCTGAGTGCGTCTGCGCATGCTGCACTGGGGAGGTACCTGAGCCGGAAGCGCTTCGACGCACAGGACGCGGCCGCAGGTTGTCTCGGTCTTCGACTCGACGCTTCGCTCGATCGCGCCCACCTCACGCCTGGTGACTCCGGCCGCGTCAAGTGCCGGCTCTGGAACTTCGGCCCCGAGATGCCGGCCCGCGTGGAATTCACTCCCTGCGTCAATCTCGAGGGCGCCGACGTCCGCCGAGCCGACGGTTCCGACGACCCGCTCGCGGCGGAGTTCGAGGTGACCGCACCGCCCGACGCCGAACTCTCGTCCCCGTACTGGTTGCGCACACCCCCCAACGAGTACTCGTACGAATGGAACGACGCGGCGCATGCCGGGCTGCCGTTCGACCCGCCCTTGATCGAGCTGACCTGCACCGTCGGCCTGGGCGAGAACACGCTCGAGATCCTCCGTCCGGTTCTGCATCCGGAGTTCTTCGCCGGCGGGTATCGGGAGCTCGCGCCGGCAATCCTGCCGCCGATCTCTCTCACGCCGAGTGACACCCGCCGGATGCTGCGGCTCCGCGACGTCCCACAGGTGCTGGAGCTGAGCGTCGCGATGCGTGCGCACGACCTGAACGCGCCGATCACAGGTGCATTCGAGGTTCAGGTTCCAGAGGGCTGGGGCGTGGAGCCGGCGAACGCCGACGTGAGCTTCAAGCAGGCCGGAGACGCCGACCGGATCGCCGTCTCGGTCACCGTCCCGCCGCACGCTGCGCCGGGAGCACACGCGATCCGCTTCGGAATCCGATGCTCCGAGCGGCTCTACGAGGCCTCGATGACCGCCGTCATGCAGACCGCCCCGGGCCTCGGCGGCGAGCCCGACGACGGAACGTGCATCCGCAAGCAGTTCATCGCGAGGCCATCGGTCATCGAGGTCGACGTGATCGACGTGAACGTCCACGAAGGCAGGTACGGCTACGTCACGGGCACCGGCGACGATCTGCCGCAGTTGCTCGGCAGCCTCGGTCTGTCGGTGGATTCGCTGAGCGACGACGCACTGACCCACGCAGAGCTCGGCATCTACGACACGATCGTGATCGGGCCGAACGCGTTTCTGGTCCGCGACGCGCTCCGGAGGGCCGCCCGGCGGCTGCTCGCCTACGTCCACGCGGGCGGCACGCTCCTAGTGCAGTACCAGGGCTACGCCCATGGGCACATGAGCGCGACGCCCTTCCCCTTCCGGTACAGCGAGCCCCACGATCGGGTCACCTTCGAAACGGCGCCCGTCCGCATCCTGCAGCCGGACCACGTTCTCTTCAACTTCCCGAACACGATCGGTGCGGACGACTTCTCAGGCTGGGTCCGGGACCGCGGGATGTACTTCTTCGGCGAATGGGACGACCACTACGAGCCACTCCTCGCGTGCGCCGACCCCGGCGAATCCGAGAAGCTGGGCGGGCTGCTGGTCGCAAGCTACGGACGAGGAACCTACATCTACTGCGGCTACACGATCTTCCGGCAGCTCGCCGCCGGCGTTCAGGGCGGGTTCCGCCTGTTCAGCAATCTCCTGGCGCTTCCCGAAGGGCGGGTACGGCGACGCATGGAGCATCTTCAGGACGTCTCGATCTTCGAGCCGCTCGACGAGCATGACCTCCACCGCGTGGCGGAGATCACGGACGAGCTGTGGCTCGGCGACGGCGAGTACGTCTTCCACGAGGGCGAGGAGGGCGCTGAGTTCTACGTGGTCGAGGCCGGCGGCCTCGACGTGTTGCAGGGTGATCAAGAACAGCTGATCGGGAGCTGCGAGCGCGGCGAGCCGATCGGCGAGCTGGCAGCCTTCACCGGCTTGAGGCGCAAGGCGTCGCTGAGGGCCCGCGGCCGGACTCACCTCTTCGTCGTCCGCTCAGACGACTTCCTGGGCTTGCTGCGCGAGGAGCCGGACATCGGCGAGCGCATGATCCGCCTGCTCGCGCGACGATTGTCCGCGGCGCTGGAGGCGGCGCCCCCAGCGGTCGAGGGCGGCCCGCTCGCCAGGGTCTACGAGTAGCCGGCCACGTCGGCGCCGGTTCGGAGCACGGCCGGCGGCGGCCGGTCCCCGAGCACGGAACGGAGGACGATCCGACCGACCTCGCTCTGGTAGAGGCGTACGGCATCGAAGCGCCCCTCATACGAAGGCTCGCACGGAAGGCCCGAGCCGGCGGCGAGGCCGGCTCCCAGCCCGTAGACGAGAATCTCGGGCACGACTGTCCCTTCGGCGGTGATGAGCTCCGCTTCCGGCGTGACCATGAGACCGGTGTCGGACACGGCGGGCTCGAGCCGGCGGCCCTCGTCCCAGAGCAGCTCGGGCAGGCGGGGGTGATAGCCGACAGCGGCGACGACGAGCCCGGCCGCATCGAGGGACCGGCGCACGTCGACCCTGACCTCCGGCTGGTCGACGAGGTGGAGAGTCCGTACCGGCGGCTTCCTCGAACCGGGCCCGACGGTCGCGAGCGCGAGCGCGCGCGGTTCCGGCGCGCGCAACCCGCCGTAGCGGTACACGTTGCCGCTGGACGGGCAGACGTCGAGCACGTCGTCGAAGTCGTATCCGGCTGCTCTCGCCTCCGGCGCGGACGTGTAGAAGAAGAGCAAAGGACTTCGGTGCAAGACCGTCACTCTGGGCGGCTTGCCGCCTGAGCCGCGGAACGCCGCGTCGTGGAGGAGCAGCCAGGCGGCCGACCAGGCGCTGTGCGAGCCGCCAACGACGACGGCCGAGCCTGTTTCGCGAACCGCTTCCACGAGGTGCGCCGGCACGCCGAGCCGGTCGTCGATGAGGGCGGACGCGTGGCAGAGCTTGCCCCTGTACTCGTCGAGCGTGAGCCCGGGGAGCAGGCTGAGCGTCTCCAGGCCCGGCGGTTCGCAGCCGCCCATCGCGATGACCGCCCGCGCGGCGGTGATGCTGAACACCCCGGCGGAGTCGGCGACGGGCTCCGCCGTGACGCGGACGCCGCCCCCCGCGAGGAGTCGGACGCTCCGTACGGTGGTCCGAAAGGCGACCGCGCACTCCTGGTGCGACTCGAGGGCCTCCTGCAGGGCTATGCCGAGGCGTTCGAGGTACGAGCCGACGAGGTGGAGCGGCGGGTACCTCGAACCTCTCCGGCGGAGCGCCTTCGTTGCCGGATCGGCGGCCACCGCCTCGAAGAGGTCAGGAGCCTCGGGAGCCCCGAGCCAGCGGACGAAGCTGACGGCGGGCGTGTTGCCGGTGATCCTGTAGTGGCCGATGCTGCCCGCGGCGAGTGACTCGCCCTGTTCGACGATTACGACGCCGCGCTCGAGCAGCTCGTCGAGACGGCCGTCCTGTGCGGCGCAGACGATGACCCCCGTGGCCGCCGGGCCGCCGCCGCAAAAGACAACCCCGTACTCGTGAGCGCCGACGACCGGGGCGCAGCCGACGCTGTCCACCAGGGTAGAACACCACGCGCCGCGTGATCCCGCAACCGCAACGGCGATCGACCCTCCGTATGGAGTTTCGGCAGGAGGAGTGGTGTAATAGGCCGCGTGAGTTGGATTCCCCATATCGGGACCGAGTTCGCCGGATACCGCCTCGATTCCCTCCTCGGCCACGGCGGCATGAGCATCGTCTACCAGGCCGAGCACATCATGCTCGAGCGGAAGGTGGCGCTGAAGCTGCTCTCACCTCAGCTCGGTGAGGACGAGGCGTTTCGTGAGCGGTTCATGCGGGAGTCGCGGCTCGCGGCAAGCCTCGATCACCCGAACATCATCCCGATCTACGAAGCGGCCGAGTCGGAGGGCGTCTTCTTCATCGCGATGCGCTATGTGGACGGCTCCGACCTCCGGGCGCTCCTCAAGCAGGGGCCGCTCGAGTCGCAGCGGCTGATCTCGATCGTCGACCAGACCGCGAACGCTCTCGCCGCAGCCCACGCCCGCGGGCTCATTCACCGTGACGTGAAGCCTGCCAACATCCTCGTCGACCCCGGCGAGGCACGCGGCGAAGCGGACCACGTGTATCTGTCCGACTTCGGCGTCGCGAAGCAGGTCGCGGCACCCGGCCTGACGAAGACGGGTGTCTTCGTCGGTACCGCCGAATACTCGGCACCGGAGCAGATAGAGGGAACGGACCTCGATGCGCGGGCGGACGTCTACTCGCTCGGATGCGTCGTCTACGAATGCCTGACCGGCACGACGGCGTACGACAAGGACTCCGAGGTCGCCCTCATGTACGCCCACCTGCTCGAGCCCCCCCCAAGCGTCTCGGAGCGGCGCCCTGATCTCCCGGCCGAGCTCGACGAGGTCGTCGGAAAGGCGATGGCGAAGTCGAGAGACGATCGTTACCCGGGCCCCAAGGAGCTCGCAGGTGCGCTCCGGGATGCCCTTGCCGGCGTTCCCGCGTCCGCCGTGCATCCGACCGCGAGTGCGCCGGCGACCATGCTGGCATCAGCCGCCGCAACCGAAGCGGGCGCCGCCGCAACCCAGGCGGGAGCCGACGCACCCGCGACAGAAGCAGGCCCGGGTGCCGCCGCTGCGGCCGCGACGACGGCGGGGGAGCCGGCCGCTCGAGCCGATCATCCGTCCGACGCGTCGGCGGCGACTGCGACTCCGCCTGCTCGATCGGGACTGCGCCGTCGACCGGCCCTGATTGCTACGGGTCTCGCCACGGCGGCGGCGATCGGGCTTGCGGTCGCTCTGATCATCGTCGCCACGGGCGGTGGTGGCGGCAGCAGCGACAAGGCTGCCGGCACCGGGACGACCGGCACGGGGACCGGGAGCACGCCCGCCGGGACAGCGGCGGCGGGCAACCTGCTTTCGGTGCTGGCGCCGACGGAGATCGCGCACTCCTGCAAGACGCTCGACGTTCCGACTCAGAATGCCGTCGAGACGGACATCTGCGAGCCGCCGCCGAGCGCGCCGACCGACTACCCCGACGAGCTACGCCTGGACTTCTACCCGAACGCCCAGCTGCTCGAGAAGGGGTACGAACGGGCAGAGCAGGGTCTCAAGGCGGCTCGCTGCGGAACGATCCTCGGCGAGCGAGAGTGGTTCCATCCGACCGGCAAGCAGGGTGGCCGTCGGGAGTGCTTCCTCGATGCAAAGGGCCGGTTCGTCATCGTCTGGACGCACGAGAAGCTCGGCTCGGAAGACCACGTGGACATGGTCGGAATTGCGAAGGAGCCCGGACGCGACCCGACCACGTTCAAGAGCTGGTGGAGCGCGGTCAACGACGCGATCGGCAAATGCCGCCCGAAGGCCTCCACGGAGGCGTGCCTGGCGACCATCCAGAAGCTCGTCCCGAAGTCCTAGCCGCCGAGGCCCCTCGCGTGCCCTCGCTTCTGCTCACCGAGGGTCCGCTCGCAGGGCGGCGCCTCTTCCTGGAGCCACACGAAGCCGTCCTCGGCCGTGCGAACGCGGACGTCACGATCGAGGACCCGCTGATCTCACGTCGCCACGCCGTCATCCGAAGCTACCCTCCGAATCTCGAGATCGAAGACCTCGGCTCGCTTAACGGCACGTGGGTCAACGGCGAGCGGCTCTCAGCGGCGCGCTCCCTCCGCCCGGGTGATCTCATCCGCCTCGGCAACACCGTGGCACGGGTCGAGGCGGAGACCGAGGCTGAGCGCGCGACTATTTCGGCTCCGTCGCCGTTCGCGGACGTGCGCGACCCTCCGGGCGCACCGCCCGGCGGCTGGCTCCCCACCAGCGGGGACGAGCTCCGCACCGTGACTGCCCTCTTCGCCGATCTCGTCGGATCCACGGCCCTGGGCGAACAGCTCGCTCCGCACGACGTGAAGGCGGTGATCGGCGAGTGCGTGACCCGTATGAGCCGGGAGATCGAGCGGTTCGGCGGCAACGTCCAGGCGTACATGGGCGACGGCGTCGCAGCGTTCTTCGGTGTTCCGCTCGCCCACGAGGACGACCCCGAGCGCGCCGCCCGCGCCGGTCTGGCCATCCTCGACGCCGTCCGCGGCTACGCGGAGGAAGTGCGAAGGACTCGAGGAATTGCGACGCTCGGCGTTCGAGTCGGCATCAACACCGGAACGGTGGCGGTGGGCCTCGTCGGGGCGGCCGAGCCGCAGGCGGTCTCTGTCGGAGACACCACGAACGTTGCCGCGCGCCTTCAGGCGGCGGCAGATCCCGGAACGATCGTCGTCGGTCAGGGAACAGCGAGGGCGCTGATACACCGCTTCGCGCTCGAGCCGCTCGGCGAGCTGCGCCTGAAGGGACGCAGCCGCCCGCTCGCCGCCTGGAGACTCGTGGGGACGCTCACTGCCGGGCGCCCGACCCCCTCGACGAGCCTGGTCGGCCGGCAGGCGGAGCGCGACCACCTTCGGCGGGTCCTCGACGAACTCGATGCCGGACGGGGGCAGATCCTGCTCCTGGTCGGGGAGTCCGGCATCGGCAAGACCCGGCTGCTCACGGAACTGCATGCGGTAGCCGGCGACCGAGTGACCTGGCTCGAAGGGCAGTGCCTCTCGTACGGCACCGGGCTCCTCTACGGGCCCTTCATCCAGGTCCTCCGGGACTGGATCGGCATCACGGACAGCGAGCAGGCGGGCCCTGCACCGACCCAGGTACGCGCGAAGCTCGAGCTCGTTCCCGGCCTGGACCTGGCCGCCGCGGCGCCGCTCGGCCGACTCCTGGGCATCTCGCCCGGTGCCGGTTCCCCCGAGTCGTCGCAGCAGGCGCCTACCGAGCTTCGCGTCGAGTTGCGACTCGCCTACCGCGCCTGGCTCGGCAACCTCGCCGAACGAGGACCGGTCGTCCTGGCGCTCGAAGATCTCCATCGGGCGGACGTCTCGACGTGTGAGCTGGCCGGCGAGCTGCTCCAGCTGACCGAGGTGGAGCCGCTCCTCGTCGTCGGAACGCTCCGCCCCGATCCCCAGACCGAAGGTTGGCAGCTACGAACGCGCATCCAGGCCGATTACCCGCATCGCCTCGGCGAGATCGGCCTTGCTCCTCTGGCCGCCGAGGAATCGCGCGCGCTTCTCGACGGCCTGCCCTCTGCCCGCGGTATCGACTCCTCGATACTCGACGAGATCGTGGCCGAGGCCGAGGGAAACCCGCTCTACCTGGAGGAGATGCTCAACGCGACCGCCTCGGGTCTGCTCGAGCCGCGACGGCGCACATGGGTTCCGACGGTTTCCATCCCGACGCCGCTGACTCCGACGCTGGAGAGCGTGCTCTTGGCTCGAATCGACCAGTTGCCGAGCGATGCGCGGTATCTGGCGCAGACCGCCGCAGTCGTCGGCCGTCGGTTCCCACCTGCGGTCCTCGAGCGTCTGGCCGGCCGAGATGTCTCGGAGGAGATCGCGGTGCTGCTGCGCGCCGCGATCATCTACGAGGACGACCGCCCTCCGGACGAGGAGTATGCGTTCAGGCACGGGTTGCTCCGCGAGACGGCCTACGCGACCTTGCCGCCGAGCCGCAGGAGAGAGCTGCATGGGGCTGTCGGCGAGGCGTTCGAGGCCCTCTGGGGGCCTGTCGCGGACGATCGGCTCGAGGTGCTCGCCCACCACTTCGCGCTCAGCAACTCCCTCGAGAAGGGACTCCTCTACCTGGAGCAGGCGGCCGAGCGAGCCTCCGCTCTCGAGGCGACTGCGAGAGCCGACGAGCTGTGGCGTCGGGCGCTCCTCGTCGCCGAGCGCCTCGGCGACGAGGGCGCACGTGAACGTCTGCAGGTCCGTCTCGTGACCTAAGGGGTGGGGGTGTCGGTCACGCCCGGTCCTACACGGGCCGTCTCGTCGAGTGCGAAGAGGACGATATCCTCCAGCGGTAGCAGCTCGCCCGCCGCCTCCTCGACCTCCAGGCCACCGGGCGCAAGATCTTCGAGCTGACCCTCCAGGAGTTCGTCCAGCACTCGCTCGACCGACGAACGCTTCGCTCCAGTCGCGGCTCGCAACGCACGTGCGGCACCGAGCAGTCGAGCGGCCCGGTGCTGATCGTCGGTGAGCGCGGCGACGGCGGCGAGGCCGAGGACGCATTCTGCGGTCGTGCGGCGGTCGCGCCGCCGGTGCGCGATGACCAGGGCGGCTGCGAGCTTGGCACCGGCGTCGGCGGGGTCGCGCTCGACGCACGCGAGCGCACCCTGCGTGCACAACGCGACCGACTCCATCCACGTGTCACCGACCCTCCGTGAGAGATCGAGGCCTTCCTGCAACAACGCCCCGATCCGCCCGTCTTCGCGATCGCCGAATCCCCGGCGGGCGTGCCTGATCAGCGATTCTGCAAGCAGGGACCGGTCGCCGAGCTCGCGGCGCAGCCTCAGCGAGCGCTCGTGATACAGGGCGGCCTGCTCGGTGTCGCCCTTCCTGGCCGCGATGTCGGCCAGGACGCTGCACGCGTCCGAGGCCGACACCTTGTCGCCCCCCGCATCCGCAAGTGCGAGCGCTCTCTCGGCCTCGGATTGGGCCGTCGCCGCATCGCCCGTCGCGAGATGCAGGGCGGCGAGCTGCGCCATGGCTGCAGCCTCGCGCCGGGCATCTCCGAGCGAGCTCGCGATCTCGAGACTCCGCTCAAAGTGAACGGTCGCCGACGGGAGATCGCCCTGGGCCGAGGCCATGCAACCGCAGGCGAAACGAGCCTTGGCAAGGACTGCGTCGGATCGACCGTCGGTCTGCGAGAGGGCATCTTCGAGCCACCCGCGCACCGCCGGAACGCGACCGCGAATGCTCCAGTACCGGTTGAGTGCGCCTGCCAGCCGGAGGCCGGCGTCGAGATCTCCGTTGCGATCGAGCGCCCAGCCGAGCGCTGCCGAGACGTTCTCGTCATCCTCCTCGAGCCGTGCGAGCCAGACGAGCTGTCCCGGCCCGTCAAGCTCGGGCTCCGCCGTCTCGGCCACACGCACATACCGCTGCGCATGTCGGAGCCGGACGTCCTCCAGTTGGCCGAGCTCGTCCAGGCGTTCGACCGCGTAGTCGCGGACGGTGTCGAGCATCGTGAAGCGGGGCTCGCCGTCGATACCTTCCCCCTTGCGCACGAGCCCCTTGTCGACGAGCGACGCGAAGACGTTGATGAGCTCACCGGCTCCGGTCCCGTCCGGCTCCGAGAAGATCGTCTCCGCTGCGTCGAGGCTCCAGCCGCCAGCGAAGACGCCCAGCCGGGCGAACAGGGCGCGATCCGGCTCGGCCAGGAGCTCGTAGGTTCGGTCGATCGCTCCGCGCAGCGTGTGCTGCCGTTCGGGAAGGCCGAGCGTGTCGGCGGCCGGGAACTCGAGCCGGTGATCCAGGTGAGCGAGAAGCGCCTGCGAGCTGAGGACGTCGATGCGCCCGGCCGCGAGCTCGACGGCCAGCGGAATGCCGTCGACACGGGCACAGACCGCGAGCACGGCCGGCGCGTTCTCGGCGGTCAGCTCGAAGTCCGGCTTGACCGCCCGCGCCCGATCGACGAAGAGAGCGACGGCCGCCGATTGCGAGAGATCGTCGACGTCGTCCGCTAGGGAAGGATCGGGCGCCGGCAACGGCTGCACCGGAAAGCGCTGCTCCTCGCGCAGGCGAAGCGCGGCCAGGCTCGTTACGAGCGCCACTACCTGCGGGCATGTCGCCAGCAGTTCGGCCAGCAGCGAGGCCGCCTGGAGGACGCCTTCGAAACCGTCGAGCACCATCAGCGTGCGCTTGCCTCCGAACCGCGTCGAGAGCGCGTCGATCGGCGGGCCGCCGTCGTAGTCGGCGCAGAGGGCCTCCGCGAGCGCGCGACCGCATGCTTCTGCCTCGTCGACGCTCGCGAGGTCGACGTAGACGACCTCGTCGTAACTGTCTGCGGCGGTCCTCGCCGCAGCCACTGCAAGACGAGACTTGCCCATGCCTCCGAGGCCGGTCAGCGTGATCAGACGCACGTTCGGTCCGCGGAGCAGCTCGTCGAGGCGGTCGAGTTCCGTCTCGCGCCCGAACAGCGGGGCAGTCTCAGCCGGCAGCATCGCGGCACGATTGGCCGGCGTGACCCGGCGGAGCGTGGTCCAGGCACGGGTGCGATGCCCTATGCCAGCCGCCTCCCTCAGCGCCTGGACAAGCTCCCCGCACGTCTGGGGGCGTTCGGTCTCCTCCTTCGCGAGTGCTCGGGCGATTACTGCGTCGAGCTCGTCAGGAAGGCCGAGCTCCGGTGGCAGTGGGGGTGGGGGATCGAAGAGATGGGCCCGCAACGTTGCGACCGCGGTGCCGCGATCGAACGGCGTCTTGCCGGTGAGACACTCGTAGAGCGTGCAGCCCAACGCGTAGACATCGGCCGGGGGGCCGACGGTGAGGCCCTGGATCTGCTCGGGGGCCGCAGAGTCGACGGTACCGAGGAAGTAGCCCGTCCGAGTCAAGCCCGGGGCGTCCGTCTGCTTGGCAATTCCGAAGTCCGAGAGGTAGACGCGGCCCGTCGTCTCCTCGAGCAGGACGTTCGCAGGCTTCACGTCGCGGTGGACGAGCCCCCTCGCGTGGGCCGCATCGAGCGCACCGGCGACCTGCTCCAGGATTCCCAGTGCGGTCTCGAGATCGAGCGACCTCTCTCGGGCGAGCAGCTCGGCGAGATCGGTTCCGCGCACGAAACGCATCGCGACGAAGAGCAGCCCGTCGCTCTCTCCGGCGTCGTAGATGGGGATCACCGCCGGGTGGTCGAGCGCGGCGACGAGCCGCGACTCCTGGGTCAGGCGCTCGCGAAACTCCGCGTCGTCGACGAGATCGGGGACGAGCGTCTTCAGCGCTGCGCAACGGTTCAGGACGAGGTGCTCCGCCTCGTACACGAGGCCCGTGCCACCCCTGCCGACCAGCCGGAGGATCTCGTACCCGGCGAGCCGGCTGCCGACCGCGAGCTCCAGGTAGCCGGGCACCGCTCGGAGCTTACGCTCCGGGCTCGTCGGCCGTGCCGGCGCCGGCGAGATCGATCACCCGGATCGTCTCCGTCGGCTGGCGGCGGCTGACCAGCCCCGACGCCGTCGGCGCCAGCACAGGCTCGACCTCGGGCTCCTCGACCTGTCGGGCCACCGCGTCGCGGAGATGGCTCACATCGCGCAACATCTCACGCGCCAGCGCGCTCACGAGCGGACTTACCTCGTTCGCTTCGACGTCGTTGGACGCCTTGAAACGGAGGCGCCAGCGCAGTTCCTCGACCTGGCCATAGAACGTCGACAGATCGGCCATGAGCGTGTAGTTGGCGACGATCATGCCCAGGTGCGAGCTCGAGGCTGCCCAGGACCCGGACGGAAGGTCCGGGAAGAAGTACTTGAATTTGTGGCCCTCGTCTGCGGTTCGTCGCAGGCTCGCCTCGACTCGCGCGAGCTCGAGCTCGAGGGCGGCGAACCGTCTCCTGGCCTCCAGCTGACGCCGGTCGCTCGCCACGCGCAACTCGACGGCTTCTCGCTGGGCCTCCATTACGGCTTCCTTCCGGTCGGCGACGGCTCGCTGGCGACGATCCCAGGCGAGCGCGACGATGAAGGCGAGTAACGTCGAGGAAAAGCTGGTGACGAGCGCTGGCCACGTGAGCGATGCCCCGTACACGCTCGCTGACAGGAACGGGCTTGCGACGGCGACGCCGATACCGAGAATGAGGAGCAGCCACGCCCAGGCTTCAGAGCCACCCGTCCACCACCACCTTCGGGCCGACTCCTCCGCCGCCAAGTCGCGCCCCTCTGTCACGCGCCGATTCTAGAGCGAATGGCCCGGCGTCATCGCCCGAGCCTGGATACCGGTGTGGAGCAGTGCGAAGCCTCGTCGTCCACGGACGGTCTAGAGTCGCCTCACCCGGAGAAGGAGGGACGATGCCCTGGATCGATGTGAAGCCGTATGAGTGCGCGGAAAGGGGCTCGTAGTGGCGACCAACGGCCTGGCCGGCAAGGTCGCCCTCGTCACCGGCGCCGGGAGCGGGATCGGCGAGGCCACGGCGCGGCGGCTTTCCGCCGAGGGTGCTCGCATCGTCGTAGTCGACCGGGACGCCGACCGGGCACGCGCCGTGGCGACCTCCCTCGACGGCCTCGCCGTCACCTGCGACGTGACCGAGTGGGACGACCAGCAGCGGATGATCGAGGAGACGCTCAGCGAGTACGGCCGCCTGGACATCGCGTTCGCCAACGCCGGCTTCGGCGCCGACCGTGGCTTCAAGGCCTCGACGCCCGAGCACTGGCGCGCGATGGTGCTGACGAACGTCTACGGCGCTGCCCTCACGATCCGCGCCTGCTACGACGCGTTGGTCGATTCGAAGGGCCATCTGCTTCTGACCGGTTCGGTCACGGGACGCCACGCGATCCCCGGATCGCTGTACTCATGCACGAAGTTCGCGATCACGGCAATGGGCGATGCGGTCAGGCAGGAGCTCCAGGGGACCGGGGTCCGCGTCACGCTGGTCGAGCCGGGCATGACCGACACGCGGTTCTTCACGACGCAGCGGCTGGACACGCCGCTCGAGGCCGACGACATCGCGCGCGCGGTGATGTACGCCGTCTCGCAGCCGCCCCACGTGGACGTCAACGAGATCCTCGTCCGGACCACGGGCCACGAGCTATAGGCCCGCGTGCTCGAGGCCCCAGGTCGTGGACTCGGCCAGCCGGCCAGGTGTTAGCCTCTCTCGCCTTGCACTCGAGTCGAGGGGATAGGTGATGAGCCAGAACGGGAAGACCTACGAAGGCCGGTGCCTCTGCGGCGCGGTCACGATCGAGGTGACGGGCGACCCGGTCGGCGCCGGCTACTGCCACTGCAACAACTGCAGAAGCTGGTCTGCCGGCCCGGTGAACGCTTTCACGCTCTGGAAGCCCGAGTCGGTTACCGTCACCCAGGGGGAGGACCTGATCGGCGAGTACCACCAGACCGAGCGGAGTTATCGCCAGTGGTGCACGCGCTGCGGTGGTCATCTGCTGACCCGGCACCCGGAGTGGGGGTTCGTCGACGTCTACGCGGCGACGATCCCGACGTTTCCGTTCACCCCGGAGGTACACGTCAACTACGCGTCGACGGTCCTGCCAATGAAGGACGGCCTGCCCAAGCTCAAGGACTTCCCCTCGGAGCTGGGCGGCTCCGGCGAGACGGTCGCCGAGTAGGCGCGCGGGGGCCCGGCGAACTGCGGGCCCTTCACGACGTGACCACGGGCACGGCCTGCGGCACGCCCTCGGTGGGCCTCTCCGTGATCACCAGCACCGCCGCCGCGCCAAGCAGGGCCACTCCCACGCACACCCACATCGATCCCGCCAGCCCGCTGGAGATGCCGTCCGAAACCGCGCGTCCGATCCTCTCCCCCACTGCCGGATCGAGATGACCTCCGAGCGAGACTCCCTTGCCGCCGCTCAGCGCGCCGTCGGCGATGCCGGTCTTCTGCGCCGCCGACAGCGGTAGGTCGGAGAGGTTGTCCTTGATGCTCGACCGCGTGAACGAGGTGAACAGGGAGCCGGTGATCGCAACCCCGAACGCGGCGCCCAGCTGGCGGCTCATGTTCAACACCCCGGACGCCATTCCCGCCTGGTTCCGGTGCACCGCCATGACCGCGGTGGCAGACATCGGCGGCATCATCACGCCGATGCCGAAGCCGACGAGAACCATCGCCGGGACGAGCAGCCCGTAGCCGGTGCCGGAGGTCACCCGCGTGACCACGAGCGCCGCGGCTGCCACGAGCACCATCCCGGTGCCGATCAGGTACCGCGGCAGGATCCGGCTCATGAGGATGCCGGCGACCGGAGCGACGAAGGCGACGAGACCGGTGCCGGGGAGGAAGCGGATCCCGCACTGCAGAGCGTCGTAGCCGAGCACGGACTGCATGTAGACGGCCAGGTAGACGAGCATCGAGAGCATCACGAAGAAGGCCGCGAAGCCGGCCACGTTGGCTCCGATCAAGGCGGGCGCCCGGAGCGCCCGGAAGTCGAGCATCGGAGTCCGTACTCGACCTTCCACGAGGACGAACGCGCAGAGGCCGATCACCGAGCCGACGATCAGGGCAAGGGTGGCCAGCGCCGTCCACCCCCACGTCGGCGCCTCGATCAACGCCAGGATCAGCGCGAACAGACTGCCGCTCAGGAGCAAGTTGCCGGGCCAGTCGGTGCCGCGCTCGGCCTCCTCGTCGCGCGACTCAGGCGCTCCCAGCAGGACGATCACGATTGCCGCGACCGCAACGGGCCCGTTGATGTAGAAGATCGCGCGCCACGAGACGTACTGCGTGAGCAGACCGCCGATCACGGGCCCGAGCGCGAGGGCCACGCCCGACACCCCGGCCCAGATCCCGATCGCCCGTCCGCGTTCCTCGGCCGGGAAGACGCTGCTCAGAATCGACAGCGTTGCGGGGATCACGAACGCGGCTCCGATCCCCTGAACGGCGCGGCTGATGATCAGCACCGTCTCGTCCGGCGCCAGCCCCGCTGCGATGCTCCCGATCGCGAACACGACGACGCCGATGATGAAGCAGCGGCGCCGGCCGTAGAGGTCGCCGAGCCTGCCGCCCGTGACCAGCAGCACTGCGAGCGCCAGCGTGTACGCGTTGACCACCCACTCGAGCGCCGTCAGCCCGGCGTCGAGGTCGCGGCCGATCGCGGGGAGCGCCACGTTGACCACGGTCAGGTCGAGGCTGGTCATCCCCAGGCCCAGGCACATCGCCGCCAGCGTCCACCAGCGACGGTTCTCCTGCGTGATCCCGAGCCGGCGCCCGGCCGCGGGGATCGGGGCAGTCACCACCCCGGTCAGGCGAGACGGGGCCGGCCGCTCGACCGTCAGCTGCAACGCCTCCTGCTCCACCTGCTCGGCCTCCGCCTCCTGGAGCGCGACGGTCGCATACGCACCGAATGCTCCGGTGACGAGCGACGTGTGCGACGTGGGCGTCGGGCGGGCGCGGACCCGGGTCGCGCCCGGCATGGCGATCAGCACCTCGATCTCGGATCTGCCCAGCTGGAGCTTCCCGCTCGAGGTCAGCGCAACCGGCTCGTCGATGCGCTCACCGTTCACCCAGGTGCCGTTGGTCGAGCCCAGATCCTCGACGACGACGCCCTCGGGGGTCGGCCGGACAACGGCGTGGTTCCGCGACAGCTCCGGGTCGAGAATCGTCAGGTCGGCGCCCTCGCGCCCGATGACGACGTCGCCGTCGACCTTGAGCGTGCGCCCCGCCGCGGGGCCCCAGATGACCTTCAGCGTGCGCTGGAGCACGGGCCCGGCGGGCGGCGGTTCCACGGGGGGCTGCAGCGGCCGTTCCCGCACCCGCGTCGGTGCCGTCTCGGCCCGTTCCAGCGTCAGCTGAAGCTCGGTCTCGCCCAGCTGGATCGTGGCGTCGGAGGTCACCGTCACCGAGCCTTCGATCAGCTCGCCATCGACGGACGTCCCGTTCGTCGCGCCGAGATCCTCGATCTCCACGCCGCCGGGAACCGGGCGTACGGCGGCATGGCGGCGCGACAGTTCCGGATCGAGAATCGTCAGGTCGGCGTCCGTGCGCCCGATGACGAGCTCCCGGTCCACCTCGATCTCGCGGCCCGGGTCGGGTCCCGCGACGATGCGCAGCTTCCGGCCGGTGACGAGTCCGACCTCCGGCTGCTCGGTCCTGGTCGCGTCGTCCTCGAGGCGAGGCAGGACGAGCTCGAGCTCCGTGTGGCCGACCCGGATCGAGACGTCCGACGTCACCGTGACGGACCCGTCGATCCGTTGCCCGTTCACGATCGTGCCGTTGGTCGAGGCGAGGTCCTCGACGACGATCCCGTGCTCCACCGGGCGCACGATCGCGTGGCGGCGCGAGACCTGCGGGTCGGGGACGTCGAGGTCGGCCTCCTCCCGGCCGATCACGATGTCCTGGTCGATCTCGACCGACGTGCCCCGGGCAGGCCCGGAGCTGATCGTCAGCGTCCCCGTCACGGGTTCCGGGCGGTGGCGCCAGGGCGTGGCGCCTCGGTGGTCTGCGCGGACACCGCCCGCAATCTAAGTCCGGCCCGTCCGGGCTTGTCAAGCCGCCGCCCGGTTCGGTCCTCGTTGACCGACCCGATTATGATCCGCCGGTGGACGTGCTCGTCCTCGGCGCGACGGGAAAGGTCGGTCACGCGATCGCGCGCCGGCTCGTCGAGCGCGGCGACCGCGTGCGGGCACTGGTGCGGAGGCCCGCGGAGGCGGCCGCGATCCTGCCCGACGGTGTGGAGTCCGTCGCCGGGGACGTCACCGCGCCGGCGTCGATCGGGGACGCCGTCGCAGGCTGCGAGCTGGTCTTCAACGCCATGGGCCTGCCGGAGCACTGGGTCCGCGACCCATTCGTGTTCGACCGGGTGAACGCGCAGGGCACGGCCACCGTCGTCCGCGCTGCCCGGGCCGCCGGCGCTCGCCGCCTCGTGCACACGAGCACGATCGACGTCTTCCACGCACGGCCGGGAGGCCCGCTCGACGAGGGCAACCTCGCGGACTACCCGAAGCCGAGCGCCTACGAGCGCTCGAAGCAGAAGGCCGAGGAGCTCGCACTCGGCGAGCGCGGGGAGCTCGAGGTGGTGATCGTCAACGCGGCCGCCGTGTACGGCCCGGGCCCGGCCCGGGACACGTCGCTCGACCACACGTTCATGGCGCCGCTCGTGCGGAAGCGCCTGCCGCTGCTGCCGCCGGGCGGCATGGGCGTGGTCTTCGCGGACGGCCTGGCGCTCGGACAGCTGTCGGCCGCCGCGCACGGCCGGGACGGAGAGCGGTACATCCTCTGCGACTGCCACGTCTCGTTCCGCGAGCTCGCCGAGACGGTGGTCAGGGTCGCCGGACGCGGCCGCGTGCCTCCCACGATGCCGGTGGCGCTCGCGAAGGTCATGGCCGCCGGAGGCGACGCGATCGCGCGCATCGTGCGGCGGCCGCCGCCGCTGACGCGGGGGCAATTGCAGTTCATGCTCTGGGACGCGGTGCCGTCGTCGACGAAGGCCGAGCGCGAGCTGGACTGGCAGCCCACTCCGCTCGAGCAGGGTGTAGCGAGCTCGCTCGAGGCGCTCGGCCTGCTCGGAGGATCGTGAGTCGCGGCCGGCACCTGAGCACCGAGATCGCGATCGACGCCCCGGCGGAGACCGTCTGGCGGCACCTCACGGACTTCGACTCCTTTCCGCAGTGGAATCCGTTCATCCGCCGCGCGGCCGGATCGCTCGAGCCCGGCACGCGCATCGACGTCGAGCTTCAGCTCGGCAAGCGGGCGCGCAGGTTCCGGCCGACGGTCACGGTCGTCGAGCCGCCTCGCGAGCTGCGCTGGCTGGCGCGGATCGGCTTCCCGCGGGTATTCGACGTCGAGCGTGTCTTCCAGATCGTCCCCGGCGAACCGGGACACGTGCAGTTCCGCCAGTCGGAGACCTGCACGGGGATCCTCGCGCCGGTCCTCTTCGCGGGGGGGCGACTCGAACGCGACATCCTCGCCGGGTACGCGGCGCTCAACGACGCGCTGCGGTTGCGCGCCGAGCGCGACGCCGCGTAGCCCGCGCTCGGTCGTGCGGGCGGATCCGAGGCTTGATGTGAACGTTCCCGCCTAGCCGAAGGGGGTTGCGGCGGTCTTACCGGCGGGCAAGACCCACTCGTACGAGATCTTCCCGTTCGCTGCGAGTCTGTAGACGAGCAGCAAGATGGGTTCCGGATCGCCAGACACCTTTGCCAATTCGAGCACTGTGCGGCCGTACTGGATGATCGGGGGCACCGACTCGAGTCGGAACGTGTAGGTGTTCACCAGCCCCGCGTTGTAACGGCCGATCGCCTCGTTGCCCGTGACGAGCGGCTGCGGGTCCGAGGGACTACCCGACAGGACGTCGTTCAGCACTGCGTCTTGTGTGTAGTAGGCGGATTGGGCCTTGGCGTCTGCGCTGTTCAGGGCTGCAAGACGATTCTTGAGCATCGTCACGATCGCGGGCGATGCCAGATCCGGTGTCCGAGTCTTCGGCGCCACGCTCGATGACGACGCGACGCGATCGACGATCACCCACGCGCTCAAGCCGACGAGGGCGGCTACCAGCACGACCACCGCGACGAGCCACCGGTTGGCGAGAGGCCGATGCACATGAGTCTGCGGAAGATGACTCATCGTCGACATGAGATTCACCTCCTCTCTTGCATCTATTGTCGCCCCGCATGGGGAACGGCCATCGGGGAAGTTGTGTAATCGGCCACGCGCCGTCGGGCGGGCTCGAACGCCGCGAGCATCAATCAGCCTCTAGGTGATCCTCGCTTCCCACCGGAAGCGAACGCTTTTCCAGCTTTGCCCCAGGGGCAGCAGGCGGTCCTCTCAGGCTGCATCAGCCGGTGACGAAGGCCGAGCTACGTGCCGCCGGCGTCAGGTGTCTTCTTGCCCTCCATACCGCTCCTACGCGGAGCCGCGATGGGGGTGGACCGAACCCGGGCCAGGGAGCGTCCCGGGGCGATCAGCGACGCCCCTGATGCATGAGGGGCAGGTGCGGGTCAGCCTTCTGCATGAGGGAGACGCCGTGGCGCGCCCTGTGTCGCTGGTCGTGAGTGTCGCCGCCGTGGTAGCGGCAGGTGTGCTGGCTGTGTCTGGCGCCGGCGGTGCGGTTGGGTCGGTGCAGGCGCGGTGGGTGATCCGAGACCTGGGCACGTGGCCGGGCGGGAAGCAGAGCTGGGGGGTAGCGATCAACGAGCGGGGTCAGGTGGTCGTGCTCAGCGAGACGGCACAGACGGTCGTCGTGCTCGACAAGCGGTTCCCGGTCACGCGCGCGTTCCTGTGGGAGAAGGGCAGGATGCGTGACCTCGGAGCCGCGTTCGGCGGTCCGGGCAGCTGGGCTGCCGCGATTACAGACCGCGGCCAGGTGGCCGGTCAGGCCGACCTGAAGCCGATCGCGAAGACCGGCCACCATGTCACGCACGCCTTCCTCTGGCAGGAGGGGAAGACGATCGACCTCGGCACGCTTGGCTACGTCGAGAAGTCGGGGACGGAAAGCAGCTACGCCGTCGATGTGAACGAGCACGGCCAGATCGTCGGGGAGAGCTGCCGTGAGGTCGGCACCGCCTGCCATGCGTTCCTGTGGGAGAACGGGAAGCTGACTGACCTCGGCACGCTCGGCGGCGTGCACACCAACGCGGTTGACATCAACAACCGCGGCCTGGCTGTCGGCACCTCCAAGGCCGGGGTGCCGAGCACGAACCGCTCCCTGAACCACCGCGCCTTCCTCTGGCAGAACGGGACGATGCGCGATCTCGGCACGCTTGGCGGGCCACGCAGTGGTGCGACCGCGATCAACGACCGCGGGCAGGTGGTCGGGTCGGCGAGCATAATCACGAAGGCCGAGAAGAGTGGCTGGCTCAACGGGATGTTCGTCGAGCACGCGTTCCTTTGGCAGAGAGGGAAGATGCGCGACCTTCGCACGCTCGGCGGCGAGTTCAGCCGAGCGGTGGCGATCAACGCGCGCGGCCAGGTGACCGGGCAGGCGATGACGACCGCCGCGCAGTCGCATGGGTTCCTCTGGAGCAACGGCCGGATGCGTGACCTGGGCACCCTCGGCGGCGACCTCAGCGAGCCGACCGCGATCAACGACCGCGGCCAGATCGTCGGCTGGGCCGCCACCCGCGCCACCGACAGGAACGGCGAGCACGTCTGGCACGCGTTCCTCTGGCAGAACGGCAAACTGACAAATCTCGGCACGCTCGGCGGCAAGTCCCAGGCGGCGGGGATCAACGAGCGCGGCCAGATCATCGGCTGGTCGGAGACGACGAGCGGGAAAGTGCACGCCGTCCTCTGGACGCTGAAGCCCGGTAGCTGATCCGTCTCTCGGCGCAGTGATTCGCAACAGGTTGACGCCAATCGGCCTTCGGCGTGAACGGAGGCGTCGTGGCGCGCCGTGTGCCCGTAGCCTTCACCCGCTTTGCACGTCTTGCCGATTCGGCTCGCGTGTTCGCGGCGGACCAGCTCCCGCAGCCTGCAGCGCGACCAGCTCGGCGTCCGAGAGCCTGGCCGGCCTCCCCGGCTGCAACGACAAGGGCTTCCAGATCGGCCGTCATCTCGAGGCCCGTCTCGAGGGGACACGTCTGGAAGCCCTCCTTCGTCAACAGCGGCCGGGTCCCTGCGACCCCAGCCGCCGTTTCACATCAAGCCTCTAGGTGACGGAGGCGGCTTCTCCGGCGGAGCCCGCCGACGGCTTCAACGCGTACTCGAGGTAACGCCTGTGGTAGCCGAACGGTCGTGCGATCAAAGCCAGCACCGGGTAGAAGAGCTTCTGGAGGAAGACCGGGACCCGAGGCTTCGTCACGTAGACGTTGTCCTTGCACTTCGACGAGAGAACCGCGAACTGCAGCGTCAGCGGGAGCCCCTTGTACACGCCCCGTTCGCGGCCGAGCGCCGCCAGCGTCTCCGCGAACACCTCGAAGGAGAGCGCGGGCCGGAACTCGGTGACCTGGTGCAGCTCGACGTCGCCGGCGTTCCACCACGTGTGCCGCGCGCCGGGCGGCACCGAGATCTCGCCGCCCTCCTCGATCACGTGCTCCGTCCCGTTGAGGACGACTCCCATCGTCCCCTTGACGACGCGAAAGTGCTCTTCCTGCCGGGGGTGGATGTGCTCGTTCGGCCCGAAGCCGCCGATCTTCAGAAAGTGGTCGAAGCGGAGAAGCTCGCCGTCCGTCTCGGCCGCCGTCGCGAGGAAGACCATGCGCTCGCCGGTGACCGGATTCTCCGCAACCTTGCCAGCATGTGCCACGCCAGCCTCCCGCAGGTAGTGAGGGCCAGACGCGCGAGTATAGAAGTCTTCGGGCCGCGACGCGCGTCGCACCCTCAGTCGCGCCCCGCAGTCCGATCCGACGCTTCCGGCTGTGCTGCCCCATCGGTCCAGTAGGCGTTCGGGTCGATCAGTCGCACGCGCTCCGGGTCCTTGACCGTCTTGCTGTGCATGTAGCGCAGCGCACCGTGGCGGATGCAGAGATCGTCGAGCTCGGAGACGAGGCGATCGGTCAGATCGGCTGTCAGTCGCTTCCGCTCGATGCCGACATAGAAGACGACCTCGGCAAAGCGGCCGGCCCGCCCCGCGGCCGCGAGGTACGCCGAGTCGATGCCCTTCACGTAGACGGAGATGTACGTAAAGCATCCGAACCGCTCCCGGTAGCCGGTCATCAGGTGCCAGAACTCGTGGAACGTCGCCCCGTAGACGTCGAGGGGCAGCAGGACGACGAACATCCGGACCGGGTCGCCGACTGTCGAGTCGAGGATCTTCTCGGCGAAGTACTCGACGTTCTTGACGCTGCCGTACCGCGGCGAGAAAAGGATCCCGAGCGTGCCGAGGATCTTGCCGAGCTCGTCGAGCCGCCGCGGCAGCCGCCCCGCCGCGTAGCCGAGCCCGTGGAGATAGCCGTGCGCGAGGGTGTCGCGGAGACGCGCCCAGCCGGTCTGCTCGGTCTCCGTGAAGACCGAGAACTGACCGAGCCCGATGCTGCCCCCGCCCCGGCGCGGCAGGTCGAGCCAGAAGCCGCGCTCGTAGAGCGCCTCCGGCGGCGGCTCGAGGAGCAGCCGGCCGCTCTCCGCCACGAACCGGTCGAACGACCGGTAGTGGCGCTGCACGTTGCGCAGGATCGTGCCGTACTTGTCCGCCCGTTCGATCCGAAGGGTAAGGCTGGTGATCACGCCCCAGCGGCCCAGGCCGCCGAGGAGGCGGTTGAACTCCGGGTCGCCCCGCTCGCAGGTGTTGACGTCGCCGTTCCAGTCGACGTACTCGAGGCGCAGCACGTTGTCGACGAACATCCCGTGGCGGTGCGACGCGGCGTTGATGCCGCCGACGGAGGCGAAGCCGCCGACGGTGATGTCGGCGTGGTCTCCGACCACCGGCAGCCCGAGCCCGCGCTCGGCGAGCAGGTCGTCCACCTCCGCCGAGACGCAGCCCGCCTGCACGGTCGCCGTGAGCCGCTCCTCGTCGACCTCGAGCACCCGGTCGAGCCCCTGGAGGAGGATGACGGCTCCGCCCTCCGCGACGACGAGGTCGTTGCTCGAGTGGCCTCTGCTCCGAACGACGAGGCGCTCCCCGAGGCTGCGCGCCTCCTGGACCGCGCGCACGACGTCGTCGACGCTGGTCGGCAGGTAGACCTTGAACGGCGGCCGCGGCTGCAGGTCCGGGTGGGCGACCCGCTCCCAGTCGTAGCCGAGGCTCTCGATGCTGTCGTGGGCGAACGCCTCGTGGCTGGAGATTCGCGAGCGCCAGGACGCGGGCGAGGTGTATGCCCGCGCGGCGCGGGTCCGCTTTCGCACGTTCCTCCTCGATTGCTTCGGCCGGGTGCCCGAAGCTACGCGCGTTCCCGGCGGCTGTCAACGGGCTTGGGCACCGCGGGCAAACACGGTAACGTCGGGGTTCGCGACACCGTACGTGCGGACTGTTTCGACGTGGAGGCATGAGCATGGAGCGAGAGATTCCGCTGTACACGCTCGACGGGGTGAGGGACGCCGAGATCACCACGCACTGGTTCAGCACCGCCGACAAGCTCGGGCTGAGCATGCTGCGGTTCTGCCGGGAGCCGTCCGACGACGTCGTCCTCGTCGTTCACGGGCTGACCACCTCGTCCGACATGTTCATCATGCCGGAGCACGAGAACCTGGTCACCTTCCTGCACCGTCACGGGTTCGGCGACGTCTGGACGCTCGACTTCCGGATGAGCAACCGGTTCGCGTACAACCTCAGGCGCCACGTCTACACGATGGACGACGTCGCGCTCTACGACTTCCCCGCGGCGCTCGAGACCCTTCGCGCCGCCGTCGGCGACGCGGCGCGCGTCCACGTGATCTGCCACTGCCTGGGCTCGGTCGCGTTCATGATGAGCCTCTACGGCAAGGCGGTCGACGGCATCGCCAGCGTGATCTCCAACAGCGTCTCGCTGACGCCGCGCATCCGCCGCTTCTCGTCGCTGAAGATCAAGGTCGCGCCGCCGATCATCGAGGGCCTGCTCGGGATCGAGTACATCAACCCGCTGTGGAGCGCGGACCGGGGCGCGACGGTCGGGAAGCTGATCTCGAAGGTCGTCTCGGCCGTGCACCGCGAATGCGACGTGCCCGCCTGCCACATGCTCAGCATGATGTGGGGCACGGGCTTCCCGGCGCTGTACCGGCACGAGAACCTCGACGAGGTGACGCACCGCCGGGGCGGCGACCTCTACGGCGGCACGAGCCTCAACTACCACCGCCATGTGCGGCGCATGGTCGAGGCGGGGCACGCGGTCAAGTTCCGGCCGGGCGACCCGAGATATCGGACGCTCCCGGACGACTACCTCGAGCACGCCCACGACATCGACACGCCGGTGCTGCTGATCACGGGCCGCTCGAACCAGATCTTCACCAACTCCCAGCTCGTGACGCACCGAATGCTGCAAGCGCGCGGCTGCACGAACACCGAGCTGCACGTCTTCGAGACGTACGGGCACCAGGACGTGTTCATGGGGAAGAACGTGGCGCGCGAGGTCTTCCCGCGCCTGCTCGAGTTCCTCGGCGCGCACTCCTCGGTCGGCGCGCACAGGTCAGACGGGGCCGTCCCGGCCCAGTCGCCGTAGGCGTCGTTCGTCTTGGCGCAGACGACATCACGGGCGTCGCACAACGACGGATCGCTACGGCTGTGGCGTCCCGCCGGACGGGCGGGGTCGAGACTCCTCGGTGCCGCCGAACGGTGCGGCGGCCGGATCGGGACAAGCATGCTGGGAGAGATATCTCGAAAGACGCCTCGCGGCGATCTTCGTCAACGGGTGGCGGTAGTCCTCGCTCGAGACGAGGGATGTTTCGCCGACGCCGACGTTGATCTTCGAGCGCGAGTGGAGGAGTTCGCTCCCGGTGAACAACCGGGCCTCGACCACCGGATCGAAGGGTTCCGGAACGACGTGTGCTCCCGCCCGCGCCGCGACGACGCTCGCGGCGACTTCCGCCTGCTGGGCCGCAATGCCGCCCTGCTTGATCGGGAACGCCGTGGCGTCTCCCGCCGCGAGGACCGACGAGAGCACTCCCACGTGACCGAATCGGTCGGTCGGAAGGTAGCCGGCTGCGTCGTGCGGCAGACCGGGTACGAACGGGCCTTCAAGTTGCGGCAGGGCAATCACACGCTCGGCCGGCAGTCGCTCGTCCTGTGCCAGGACGAGGGAGCCCGGTTCCACCCGCACGGCATCGCGATTCGCGAGCACCCGGATACCGAGCTCGGCGAGCAGGCGTTCGACGACTCGGCTGGCCTCCGCGCCGAGCAGACCGAGCGGCCTTCTCTCGCTGGTGACCAACGTGATGGACGCTCGCTTCGACGCGGCTTCGTGCCTCGCCGTCATCAGGGCCAGCTCGTAGAGCGGCAGCGGCCAGACGACTCCTTTCGGCACCACGAATGCGATCGATCCCACGCGCCCCGCTTCGATCTCCTCGATCAGCGCGACGAAGGCAGCGGTCGTCTCCGGCCCGAAGGTCAGGGAAGCGGGCAACGCCGGCCGCGGCCGCGCACCGAGAGCGACCAGCAGGATGTCGTACTCGAGTTCATGGCCGGAGCGCGTCACCGCGACACGTCGTTCCGAGTCCACGGCGGCGAGCGTCTCGAGCCTGAACCTCGCCCCGAGCTCGGACGCGAAGAGGTCGAGCGATATCCGTGGGACCTGTCCGCCGAACGGCTCCAGTACCGTCAACGGCGAGTAGCTGAAGTGTCGCTGGCCGGACAGGAGGGTGGTCGCAACACGGTCGCCGGCGAGCTCGCGGACGGCCAGGGTCGCCTCGAGCCCGGCAACTCCGCCACCCGCGACCAGCAGGCGCAACGGCCGTGCCGGGCGCTCCACCATCGCAAAGGCATGGAGGCACTCGGACAGGTGCCGCAGTCGATCGACCTCGAACGGTGCGACAAACAGCGTTCTCTCTCCCGTCCGCAACGCGAGTGTCGGGAGGTCTCGCAGTCGGTCGGCTTCGCCAGCCCGGCGGACGGAGGTCAGCTGTTCGGCGGCAAGCCATGCTCGGCTCACGTCCCTGCCCCGGCCGTCGATTGCGAGATACCCGGACCCGAACTTCAGCTCTCCGGAGCGGTTTCGCTCGCCCTGCCAGGCCCAGACGACGTCGTAGCGGTCGTGCATCGCACCGAGATGATCGCGGCATCGCCGGCGGCAGGTCTTCCCAAGCGTTCCCCACGCCTCCTGTCCGTGTGCCCCGGTCAGGCGTCGCCCGCGCCGTCGGCACGCCTGGGTCAAGAGTCGCTCCGGCGCTTGTCACATTCGGTGCGGATCGCCTAGGATGGCTCGACCGCCGGTACTGATGCTCCCCCTCCTCTCGACTCCCCTCGAGCGTCTGCGTGACCGGTACGAGGTCGTCGTCGTCGGCTCCGGCTACGGCGGCGCGATCGCAGCTTCGCGCCTGGCGCGCGCCGGGCGCTCGGTCTGCCTGCTGGAGCGCGGGCGCGAGCTCCGTCCCGGCGAGTTTCCGGATAGCCAGCTCGAGGCGGCCCGGGAGATGCAGTGGGACTCGTCCTCGGGACACCGCGGCTCGCGCGTAGGCCTCTTCGACTTCAGGCTGAATCCGGAGATGAACGTGCTCGTCGGGTGCGGGCTGGGTGGAACCTCCCTGATCAATGCGAACGTCTCGCTGCGCGCCGAGCAGCGCGTCCTCGAGGATCCTCGGTGGCCGGCTGCGATCCGGCGGGACGGCGACGTGCTCGAGGAGGCATACCGCCGAGCCGAAGAGATGCTCCGGCCGATTCCGTACCCCGCGGACCGGACGCCACCGAGGAAGCTGCACGCGCTCGAAGCGTCGGCGCGCGCGATGGGCGCGCGCTGCTACCGGCCGCCGATCAACGTCACGTTCGACGGTGGCGTCAACAACGTCGGCGTGGAGCAGCCGGCCTGCACCGGCTGCGGCGACTGCGTCACGGGATGCAACGTCGGCGCGAAGAACACCACGGTGGTCACCTACCTCGCCGACGCGGTCGACCACGGGGCCGAGCTCTTCACGCTTGCGGCTGTCCGGCGGGTGGAGCGGGGAGGCGGCGCGTGGTTCGTCCATTTCGAGCCGCTGGAGAGCGGTCGCGAGCGTTTTCGTGCACCATCGCTCTTTCTCGCGGCCGACGTCGTCGTCCTCGGTGCCGGCGCTCTGGGCTCGACCGAGATCCTGCTCCGCTCGAAAGCCGAGGGGCTGCCGCTCTCGGACCGGGTCGGCGAGCGCTTCAGCGGCAACGGGGACGTGCTCGGTTTCGGGTACAACAACGACTCGGCCATCAACGGCGTCGGGTTCGGCACCACCCGGGATGGGCAGGAAGAGGTCGGCCCGACGATCACGGGAGTCATCGACCTCCGCGAGCAGCCGAAGCTCGACGACGGGTTCGTCATCGAGGACGGCGCGATCCCCTCGGGGCTCGCCGCGTTCATGCCGGCATTCCTCGCGGGCTCGACGAGGTTCGTGGGCGTCGACACCGACCGCGGCGATGCCACCCGGGAGGCGCAGCGCGAGCTCGAGAGTGTCGTGCGCGGGGCGCGGCGAGGAGCTGTGCACAACACCCAGACCTACCTGGTGATGGCACACGACGACGGTGCGGGTCGCATGCGGCTCGAGGACGACCGAGTGAGGATCTCCTGGCCGGGTGTGGGCCGGCTGCCGATCTTCGAGCAGATCGACCGGCGCCTGCGCGAAGCGACTGCGGCGCACGGCGGCACCTATCTGAAGAACCCACTCTGGACGCGGCTGACGGGCCGCGACCTCATCACGGTGCATCCACTCGGCGGCTGCGTGATGGCCGAGCGGGCCGAGGACGGCGTCGTCGATCACCGTGGCCGCGTGTTCAGCTCCGGGGCCGGCCACGATGTCTACGACGGGCTCCTGGTCGTCGACGGGGCGACGATCCCGCGGCCGCTCGGCGTCAATCCCCTGCTGACCATCTCGGCGGTGGCCGAGCGCGCAGTCGCCCTCCTCGCACGTGAGCGCGGCTGGAATATCGACTACGCCTTCCGGCCGGTTCCCATGCGGGTTCAGGAGACGACCCGTGTCGGACTGCGCTTCACGGAGCGGATGGTGGGAACGTTCTCCACGGAGGGCGGTGAAGAAAGCCCACTGGAGTTCACTGTCACCGTCGTCGCCGACGACCTCGACGCGCTGGTGCAGGAGTCCGAGCACCGGGCACGGCTCTTCGGCACGGTGACCGCTCCCGCGCTCTCGGCCGACCCTTTGATGGCGAGCGACGGCGAGTTCCAGCTCTTCGTCGCTGATGAAGATCGCGTCAGCACGCGCCAGATGCGCTACCGGATGCGCCTGACGAGCGAGGAGGGGCGAACATTCTTCTTCCACGGACGCAAGGTCATCCGGGACGATCCCGGCTTCGATCTCTGGGGCGACACGACGACGCTCCATCTCACCGTCTACGACGGGCCTGACGACCGGAGCACGACGTTCGGGCACGGCGTGCTCCGCATCGACCCGCGCGACTTCCTGCGTCAGCTGAGGACGATGGAGGTGACAGGTGCGCCGAGCCTCCTCGCTCGCCTCAGAGGACAGGCGAGGTTCGGACGATTCTTCGCCGGGATCCTCTTCGACACGTACGGCGGTGTCTTTGCCCGCTCGGCGGCGCTCGCGCCCGCGGCGCCCGTGAGGAAGCGGCGTGAGCTGCGGGCCCCGGCTCCGGAGGTCCGGTTCGCGACAGCCGAGGACGGCGTCCAGGTGCGCCTGACCCGCTATCCGGGTGGGGAGCGAGGGCCGGTCGTCCTCGCGCACGGACTCGGGACGTCGAGCGAGATCTTCACGGTGGACACCGTCGAGACGAGCCTTACGGAGTTCCTGGTCGCTGCCGGCTACGACGTCTGGCTGCTCGACCTGCGTACGAGCAGCGCGCTGTCTCGCCCTCAGGCGCCGTCGACGCTCGACGACCTCGCTGTCCGGGACTGGCCCGCCGCTCTCATGGCCGTGCGCGACGGCTCTGGCCGCGAGGACGTTCAGGTCTTCGGCCACTGCTTAGGCGCTACCACAGCGCTCTGCGCGGTGCTCGCCGGTGCGGAGGGTGTGCGGTCGATCGTTGCCGCGTCGGCCGGTCTCCACCTCGTTGTTCCGCGGCTCGAGCGGATCAAGGGCGCGTTGCGGGCGGCGTCGGTCGCGCGGGTCACGGGGATGAGCATGCCCGCGGCATTCGAGGCGGAGGAGACTGACCGGACATCGCGCGCCTGGGATCGGCTGCTCAAGCTTCACCCGATCGAGCACGAGGAGCGCTGCTCGAGTGTCGTCTGCCGGCGAGCGACCTTCCTGTACGGAATCCCCTATGAGCACGATCGTCTCAATCCGTCCACGCACGACACCGTGCACGAGTTCTTCGGGGCGGCCGATCAGGGCATCCTCCGGCACGTACGCCGGGCCGCTCGGCGCGACCGTCTCGTCACGGCGAACGGGGCGGATGCGTACCTGCCCCTGCTCGGCAGGCTGACGCAGCCGATCCTCTTCGTGCACGGGGCCGAGGACGCCGTCTTCAGTGCTGCCGGCACGCGCACCACCTACGAGGCGCTTCTGCAGCACAACCCCGGCGGTTCGTACGCATTGCGCGAACTCCAGGAGTATGGCCATCTCGATCCGATCATCGGCAAGGACGCGGCAGGCGACGTCTTTCCAATCGTTCTCGATCACCTCGAGAGGACCGGGGCCACGGCCGGCCGGCCGGGCGGCGAGCTTGCCGACGTCGCACCCGGCCAGGAGTCCCAGCCGTGCTGATCGTGATCAGTGATCTCCATCTGATGGACGGCACAGCCGGGGCCCATCACGTCGAGCCCGGCGTCTTCAGCAGCGTCATGCTCGATCTCGCCGCGCACGCGCGCGAGGCCCAGGCGACCGAGGTCACGCTCCTCTTCCTCGGAGACGTCTTCGATCTCTACCGCACCGAGCGCTGGTTTGAGTACCCGCTCGAGGCTCGACCTTGGGGGTCGAATCCCTCGTCTGAGGCGCTGTTCGACATCTACGAGGGCGTCGTCCGCAACAACGCCCAGACGTTCGCAATCCTCCAGGGCTCGCTGGTCGACCAGCTCGGCTTCAACGTCGAACCGGTTCGGATGTACGTGCCCGGCAACCATGACAGCGTCGTCAACGAGCATCCGCAGCTGCGCCGGCGCACGCGCGAGCTCCTCGGCATGCCGGTGAGCGACGAGGTCTTTCCACGCTATGTGCTCGACACCGAGCACGGCGTCTTCGCCCGCCACGGCCAGGAGTTCGACCGGCTCAACTTCGAAGGCAGCGAGACCTACGACGCGGGCGAGCTCTTCATCCCCGAGGAGGATTACCATGCGATGCCGATCGGAGACGCGATGGCCTGCGAGTACGCATCCAAGATCGCTCCCCTGGTCGTGGCCAGTCTGCCGGATGATCACCCGAACCGCGCTCGCATCGCCGAGCGCATGCGCGACATCGTCGATGTGCGGCCGCTCGCCGGGATGGTGCGGTGGGCGCTCTGGCAGGCCACCCAGGTCGACAGAGCCACCCTTAAGACCGTCGTCCGCGCGATGAGCGAGGCAGCCCAAAGCATGCACGATCTCGCGTTCACGAAGGAGTGGATCGCCAAGCACGACCGCATGGGGTGGGACGAGGCCGACCAGTTCCAAGCCTTCCTGCGCATCCTTCGCAGTTTCGGGCCCGGCAACTACCGGCGTGCCCTCTCGATCGCGGACAAGCTCGCCGCCCTCAGCCGCTCGGACCGGTATGCGAGGGGGGCAGCCGGGGACTTCCAGCGGCTCGACGCTCGCCCGGAGGGAAAGGACATCTACTACGTGCTCTACGGCCACACGCACTTGGCCCGCCAGATCCCGGTACAGGTGCTCGGTGACCCGCCGAACGAGCGCTATCGCGTCTACTTCAACACCGGCACGTGGCGTCCGACGCACCGGCTGCTGCTCGGCGGCGACGGCTTCGCGAGCTGGAAGGAGATCACCTACGTCCTGATCTACAAGCCCGGCGAGCTCGTCTCCGGAGGGAGCTTCATGAACTACCCGGCTGTCGAGTCCTGGACCGGCACCGTCGTCGTCGGCCGCGGGCGGCGCCTGACCGCCTACCAGCCCGTTCCGAAGATCCTGCGCGAACAGGCGAGCACGAGCGGACGCTGATCAGAGGTTGGGCCATCGCGGGCCGCCGCCTTCCCCGCCAGTAGGTTGCGGGCTTCGACGCGGCGCCATGGGATCAGGAGTCACTCCGAGCAGGCTGCGGCCGGAAGCGCTCGACGCTCCTCGTGGTGCGGATAAGGATGGTCGGTCAGCCGATTCGGCGTGGCGCGTCGGTCTTGCCGAGCGTGCCTGGTGCGCGGGTGTCAGCTGCTGAGGAACGGTGGCTCGAGCTGCCAGGCCATCTCCCAAAAGGCGAGCTCATAGCGGCTGCTGACTAGAAACGCTTCGCGAAGGCGCCTCTCTTCGATCGCTGCCCCGACTGTGTCGAGCGCTTCTCGGCACCAGCGCGCCTGGTCGGCGAAATCGTCGCTCGCGTACATCTCGATCCAGACGTGGTAGGGGTGGCCGCCGTGATTGTGCGACGCCAACGCACGGCCGAGTTCGCTGTAGCCCCACATGCAAGGCAGAAGAGCTGCGAGCAGCTCCGCGTAGTCGTTCGCAGTTGCCGTTCGCACCAAGAAGTCGGTGTAGCCACGCGCGGTCGCACCCATCGGCTCGCGCTCGAGTTCGTCGCTTCCGATGCTCCACTCCGCCGCGTAACTGCGGTGGAGTCCCATCTCCGTGGTCAGCGTCGCATGCGCGAGCTCGGCGAAGCGTTCCATGAGCTCGAGGCTCGGGGCTCGCGCGGAGGCAAGCGCGAGCATGCGCGCATACTCGAGGAGGAAGAGATAGTCCTGCCGCAAGTAGTGGCGAAAGCGCTCACGGTCGAGGGAACCGTCGGCGATTCCACGGACAAAGGGGTGCTCGAGCTGCGCCTCCCACAGCGGCTGTGCAGCTTCACGCAGCCGGTCGCTCAGACGATCCATGAGCCGCTGGCGAGTGCATCCCAGAACGCAAGTTCATACGCCTGGAGGTGACGCGCCGCCGTCCGCGCGGCGACGGCCGAGTCTCCCGCCTCAATGCCGGCGGAGGCAACCGCAGCGATCTCGCCGCGAAAACGAGATGGCGGGCCTGCAAAGAAGCCAAAGAAGCCGAGCGCATGCTCGGGCAAACGGTAGACGTCGACGAGCGCCCGTTGCATGCGGCCGCAGTTGGCGCCCCAGGCATCGAGGTTGACCAGGAAGCTGAGCGAAACATCGAGGCGGCTGCCGTTCAGTGCAAGCCAGGCAACAAAGGCCGGATACGCCTGACAGCCCGGCTGTGGCTCGTAGGCTCGCAGGTCCTGAGCGCTCAGACCGAGCGTCACGGCAAACCGATCTAGTCGCGCGAGCGCTTCGCCCTCCCCGGCCTCCATCGCGAGAAAGAACGCGCGACTCGGATCCTCCGGATAGCGCGTCGCAAGATGCGCGAAGCTCTGCCGGTCGCTTCGCAGTATCCGGTTCTGCTCGCAGGCAAAAGCGCGCAGCCGCTCCTCGGGCAACGCCCCCGACTCCAGCCGGTCGAGGAATAGGTGTGAGCGAATCGCCGATTCAACCGGGGCGAGCTCGCGCCTCAATCCTTCGGTGAGCGTATGGAGGTCTGTCGCCACGGCACGATTCTCCCCAAACCGAAACGCCCGCGCGCCACCGCGCGGGCTCACAGTTGCCGTCCATGCGGCCGGCCGTCTGAACGCGCTCGAGAAACTCGCTCGGGCGTCATTCCTGAACTGTGTGGTGAGCGCCGACGATGAGCCCGTCCTGCAACCGGGGTTCCCGGAATAGTGGCGCGGTCAGGCGCGGATCGCGATCACCTGCGCGTACTCTGCCGCGATTGCTGCGGCGCGATCGCCTGCGCGGTTGTACTTCGCGGCGACCGCTTTCAGGTCGGCCGCGAGCGCCTCTTCGCCCTTTGGGCCGACCTGCTCGAACGCGGCGATCGTCGGGCCGAACCAGCGGCGGAAGAACTCGAGGAAATGGTCGATCGAGCGGAACCGCTGCGTGCTGACCTGCCGGGTGATGCGCAGCTCCGAGATCTCATCGCCGAACAGCTCGCGCAGACGTTCCTCCGTCCCCCAGGCGACAGGCGGCGTGAGTCCCGGAGGCGGCGGAATGTGCCTGGTCGTCGTCCTGAAGATCTCGTCGACGAAGTCGCCGGGAACCCAGTTCGCCATCCCGATGCGGCCGCCCGGCCGCGTCACGCGTAGGAGCTCTGCCGCCGTCCGCTCCTGGTCAGGGGCGAACATCGCGCCGAAGGTCGACAGCACGACATCGAACGACCCATCCGCGAACGGCAGGTCCTGGGCGTCACCCTGGACGAACTCGGCCTCGAGCAGTTCGGCTGCCGCCCGAGCACGCCCATGCTCGAGCAGGGCGGGAACGAAGTCGAGCCCGGTCACACGGGCGAAACAGCGTGCCGCCGCGAGCGCCGTGTTACCGCTGCCGCAGGCGACGTCGAGGACACGCTCGTCCGGGAGCACATCGACGGCGTCGACGAGCCGCTCGGCCACAAACTGGACGACCGGCGCCACATGCGCGAAATCACCCTTCGACCAGACCTGCTGTTGTAACTGCGTTACGGCAGCAAAGTCCAGGTGCGGTTGCTCAACCACATCGCCCTCCCTTCATCCATGACCCAGGCAACGACCAGCCACGATCTTACGAACACTCGAGGCACCGCGACGTCCCGCGAATGCGCAAGCAAGACGGCCGAGGTTCGGCCGGAGCGCGATTCGTTCGACGGAGCCCTACCGGCACCCGCCCCCGGCGCGACGAGCTCTCCGACAGCTGGAGTCCCGGTGGCCAGTCCCTGGTGCCGCTGAGCTACGCGCCGCCCCGGTCGACGACCGGCCGGCGGGGATCAGCCGCCGAGCGATTCGATGTAGTCGGCCGAGCTCGAGATCGTCGCGTAGTACGGGAGCGTGTTCTCGAACGCGAAGTCGTGCATCTCGTCGGTGAAGCCCTGACAGCAGTCCTCGAGCACCGTGATGTCGTAGCCGAGCTCGGCGCCGTAGCGCGTCGTCGACTCCACGACCCAGTTCGTCGCGATCCCCGCGATGAAGACCGTTCTGACGCCCTTCGCGCGGAGGATCCCGTCGAGGTCAGTGTGGGAGAACGCACTGGAGTCGAAGTTGATGACGATGATGTCCTCCGGCTGCACGGCGATCTCCTCGGGGACGTCGGCATCCCAGGAGCCGAGGAGGAACGCGTTCCGCTCCTGGATCGACTCGATCAGCGGATAGGTGGGCTTCTTCAGCTCGGGGAAGCCCGGTCGGTACGCGATGTTCACGTAGATCACGGGGATGCCGGCGGCGCGGGTGGCCTCGAGCACGGCCGCCGTCTTCGCCAGGCAGTCGTGCTTTTCGACCTGCGCGGCGGTGCCGGAGAACGCGAACACGCCCTCGGGCTTCACGATCCCGTTCTGGTAGTGCAGCACCAGCAGGACCGACGTCGAAGTATCGATCGCCGTCGCCATCGTCTTCCTCCTCTGCTAGGTGGACGACCCCACGTCGACACCCAGCGTTGCGAACTCGTCGTTCGGTACCCAGCCGAGGCCGCTCGCGAGCCGGTTCGTGAAGTTGAACATGCCCGTGACCTCGGCGATGTCCATGACGTCCTCGTCGGTCCAGCCGGCGTCGCGAAGCGCGGCGACGTCATCCTCGGTGCACTGCGCCGACCACTCCGTGAGCTTGACGGCGAAGTCGAGCATCGCCCGCTCGCGCGGCTCGAGGTCGGCGTACTTGTAGCTCGTGCGGAGCTGCTCGACCAGGATCGGGTCACCGGTCAGCTTCCGCAGGTACGCCGCATGCGAGACCATGCAGTAGTGACAACGGTTCACCGTCGAGACGACGACGGCGATCATCTCGCGCTGCGCTTTCGTCAACCCCGAGTCGCCGCGCATCAGGTCGTCGTAGAACGCGTTCCACAGCTCGAGATGGCGCGGCCGGAGCGCATAGACTCGGAGCACGTTCGGAACGAAGCCGAGCTTCTCCGACGCCTTGTCGAACAGCGCCTGCACGGCGGGCGGGGCGTCCTGCTCGTCGGGGACGCGCAGCCGGGACGGAGACCTCTTCACGATCGCCACGCCGCCGAGTCTAGCTCTGAATCGGCGGGGGCGACCCCCACCCCCAGAGCGATGAGCCTTTCCATCGGGCGGAGTCCCGGTGGGCCTGCCGATGCCGTGCCCCGTGCCGATGAGACGATCGACTCCTGGTCGACTGCCGGGAGGCGGCCCAGTCTCCAGCTGCCTTAGAGTCATGTCCCGCAATGGGTGTGCTCGACGGCAAGGTTGCCCTCGTCACCGGGGCCGGCTCCGGGATCGGCCGCTCGGCGGCGATCGCACTCGCCTCCGCGGGTGCGTCGGTCGTCGTCAACGATCTCGCCTCAGCAGGGCCGGACGCGACAGTCGACGAGATCGCGTCTGCGGGCGGCGCAGCGGCATCGGCGAGTGGGGACGTCCGGGTGCGGAGCGACGTCGCGCAAGCGATCGCGGTGGCACGGGAGCGCTTCGGCGGGCTCGACGTCGTGGTGGCCAACGCTGCCGTCTCGGTCTACCAGGAGTTCGAGCACCAGAGCGAGGAGACGATCGACCTGGTCCTCGACACTGACCTCAAAGGCGCGCTCTTCACGGCTCAGCTCGCGATCCCGGAGCTGAAGCGCCGCGGCGGAGGAAGCATCGTGTTCATCTCGTCGGTTCAGGCGTACGTGACGCTGCCCGGATGCGTGCCGTACGCGGCGGCGAAGGCCGGCCTCGTCGCGGCCGCGCGGGCACTGGCTCCCGAGGTCGGCCGTCACGGGATCCGGGTGAATGCGATCGCGCCCGGGACGATCGACACGCCGATGCTCCATCGCGACCTGACCGGCATGAGTTCCGAGGAAGCCGGTCGGTTCCTGGGGAAGGTCGCCGCTGCGAACGCGCTCGGCCGCATCGGCCGGCCCGACGAGATTGCGGACGTCGTCGTCTTCCTCGCCTCTGATGCCTCCGGGTACGTCACGGGCGGCTCCGTCGTCGTCGACGGCGGCTACCTGGCCGTAAAGACGTTCTAGCGGCCGTCGACCCGGGAGAGGATCTCGTCGTGGAGCTCGGCCGGCACGACGACCACGCCGTCGCTGTCGCCGTATGCGTGGTCGCCGGGAGTGGACGGCGGAGGTCGCGGCCGACCATTCCGGTGGCCCCGACGACCAGGACCTATCCCTATACGGCCACCCGGGATTCGTCCACGCCCCGCAACACCGACTCGTTCAGCGCGGACACCGAGTTGGATCCGATCAGGGCCAGGCAGAGGTCGATCTCTGTGCGGAGGATCTCGATCACTCTCCGCGCTCCGGCCTCTCCGCCGACTGCGAGGCCGTAGAGGTACGGCCGGCCGACCAGGCACGCCTTCGCGCCGAGCGCCAGCGCCTTCACGACGTCGGACCCTCGGCGTACGCCGCTGTCGAGGAGCACTTCCGCGCGGCCGCGCACCGCTTCGACGACCTCGGGGAGGACGGTCACGCTCGCAGGCGCGCAGTCGAGCTGCCGGCCGCCGTGGTTGGAGACGATGATCCCGTCTACCCCGCAGGCGACGGCTTCCTCCGCGTCCTCGGCCGTCAGCGTCCCCTTCACGAGCAGCGGCCCCTTCCACGTCTCCCGCAGTCGGCGGAGGTCGTCGAGGCCCTGCGCCGGGTTGCAGAGTTCCTCGTTCACGTACTTCCCGAGCACGACGGCGCCGGTGCCGCCGCCCTCGCCCGCGACGTTCCGAAAGGTGATCGGCGGTCCCGTCAGAAGGTCCCAGAGCCAGCGCGGATGGCGTCCCGCCTCGAGCGCCGTTCCGAAACGGATCCGGGGAGGCAGCACGAGGCCGTTCCGGTAGTCCCGCTCCCGCTTGCTCGAGACCGGCACGTCGACGGTGACCACAAGTGCCTGGTAACCCGCCTTCTGCGCGCGCGAGACGAGTGAGTCGACGACCGACCGGTCGCGCCAGAGGTACAGCTGGAACCAGAGCGGCCCCTCGGCCGCCCGGGCCACGTCTTCGATCGACGTGCTCGCCATCGCACTCAGCACGTAGACGGTTCCCTCGCGACCGGCGGCCCGGGCGGCGTCGACCTCGGCGTTCCGGGATGCGATGCGGGTGAGCCCGGTCGGCGCCAGCATGACCGGCAGCGAAAGCCGGGTTCCGACAACGCTCGTCTCCTGATCGCGACCGGTGACGTCCTGCAGGTAGCGGGGCCGAAAGGTGAGGCCGTCGAAGGCCTCGCGGTTCGCGCGGAGCGTGACCTCGCCCTCGGCGCCGCCGTCGATGAAGTCGAACGCGAGCCGTGGAAGCCGCTTCTTCGCGAGCAGCCGCACGTCCTCCACGCCCGGTGCGGACTCGAGCCGCATCGTATCCGCCGCTAGACGACCGCCACCGGCCGCACCCACGAGCCGGTGCCTCCATGGAACTTGAGCGGCAGGCACACGAACAGGAACTCGTACGCACTCGCGCCGGCCAGCTCGTCGAGGCGGAGGATCTCGACCAGGAAGACGCCTCGTTCGACCAGCATCGCCCGATGCACGGTGTTGTCCGGATCGGGAAACGGAAACGGCTCGGTCGCGGAGGTATCGGAACCCAGGACGGCCATCCCGCGCTCGAAGAGCCAGAGGGCTGCTTCGACGCCGATGCCGGGCCCGGCGGAGAAGTAGCTGCCGCCGTCGCCGTGGTAGTCCGCCATCTTCCCTGTACGGACGAGCACGGCATCGCCTCGCCGCACCTCCACCTGCTCGCGTTCCAGCGTCTGTTGCACGTGGTCGACCGTGATCTCGAACAGGTCGGGGAGCCGGGGAACCTCGAGGAGGGCCGGGATGTCGAGCAGCACGCCGCGGGTGATCACGGGGGGCACGGTGTGGATGCCGTTCTCGCGCCAGCCGAAATCGTCGTAGACGTCGGCCGCCCTGTGGCCCCCGAACACCTTGCCGAACGACTGGATGTGCGCGGGCGCGTCGAAGTGACTGCCGACGTGCGGGGAACCCTGGATCAGTTCCATGGAGAAGTCGAAGCCCGGAGCGTCGTCGGGACTGGCGATGCACTTTGGTGTCCGGTAGGGCGTGATCCGGAATCCGCCGAATGCCTCGATCGGGCCGACCGGCATGCCCGTGGCGAGCTCCGTGCCGAGGTCGAACATTCGTCCCTGTGCGGGCAGCGCCAGACCGGCCAGCAGCTCCTCGGCGCCGATGCGGGCGGTTCCCTCGGGAACGGCCGCATCGGGCCCCGTCGAGGCGTTTCGTGGCCCACGGGTTGCCGACCGGTCGGGCGACGTCAACGCGTCCCCCCAGCTGCGAACGGCCTCCCGGAGGATCGTCCCATCCTGGTACGGCTGATCCAGCAGGCTGGCGCCGCCGAGCACACGGTCCCAGCATGCTGCTTCGGTTGCAGAAATCGCCTCTGCGCGGCTGATCACGTCGTCGAGGTCCTCCTTCGGGATGACCACCACACCATCGGCGTCCGCCACGATCCAGTCTCCGGCTCGTACGTCTGCGTCGCCGATTCGCAGCGGCACGCCGACCTCGCCCGGCCCCGTCGGGCGCCCGCCCTGCGGCGTCGAACCGCGGGCGAAGATGGGCAACTCGAGGGTCGACAGCCGCTCCAGGTCTCGCACGTAGCCGTCGACGACGACTGCGGCCAGGCCGATGCGCACGGCCTCGGCTCCGGTGAGCTCTCCGAAGTAGGCCCACTCGCCGCCGCCCTGGGCCACGAGGATCTGCCCGGCGGTCGCCAGCTCGAACGAGGCGAGGACCGCGGAGACGGCCCCCGGGGCGCAGCGCGCGGTGATTGCCGGGCCGGCGACGGTCCCTGCACCGTGCAGCCGTCTGATCGCGCCCGGCAGCGCGCCCCGCTTTCCACGGGCGTCGGCGGCCGCGGAGCTCGACAGCCTCGACAGCCGGTCACGAATCGCCGGAAGATCTTCCACTCGCTCGCCCGTTGTCGATCCTCGCATCGACTCGCACTCTTCCAGACAATCCGTCGACGTGCCGGGGAGAGGTCGCGCGATCCCGGCGCCCCGGATGTGGGCCGTGGCCTTGTTTTTTCGTGCAACGATACGAACGGTCGCGAATTCGACGCTCGTCGATTAGTCTGGCGCCTATCGTGCCGAGTCCTACGCTCGGGGAAGGGAGGTACGTCGTGAGCAAGTTCCGGTGGGGTCTTCTTCTCACCGCCGTCGTAGTGATCGCAGGCTCTGTAGGGGGCGCAACGGCAGTCGCCCAACCGAAGCGGGCGGCCGCGCCGGCGGCGGCGCCGCAACTGAAGATCGCTCTCTCCAACTCGTTCATCGGCAACAAGTGGCGGATCGAGATGGAGAACGTGTTCAAGGCCGCCTGCAAGATGCCGCCGTTCAAGCAGCAGGTCAAGTGCTCGATTTACAACTCCGGGAACGACGTCAGCAAGCAGACGCAACAGATCTCCAACCTGGTCTCGTCCGGCGTGGACGCGATCCTCGTCGACGCCGCGTCGGGAACCGGTCTCAACGGCATCATCCAACAGGCCTGCGCCCGCCACATCCTCGTTGTCGCCTACGACAACCTCGTCACGGCACCCTGTGCGATCAAGATCAACGGGAGCCAGTACCAGTACGGCGTCCAGAACGCCCAGTACATCGTCGACCACCTGCCCGGGCACAAGGGCAACGTCATCATGGTCACGGGCGTGGCAGGCACACAGGCGGACACCGACCGCAACGACGGCGCGAAGTCCGTCTTCAAGAAGTACAAGGGGATCAAGCTCGCCGCCACTTACACCGGCATGTGGGACTCGGCGACGGCGCAGCGGAACACGGCGTCGCAGCTGCCGTCCCTGCCGAAGATCGACGGTGTGTGGTCGTCGGGCGGGACCGACGGCATCCTCAAGGCGATCATCGCCGCCGGGAAGCCGCTTCCGACGGTCGTCGGCGGTGAGGCGGAGAACGGCTTCCGCCGCTTCCTCGTCGGTTATCACGGCAAGAAGCTGAAGTACGGGCTGTCGCTCGGCCAACCCCCGTTCAACGTCCTCGTCGCGCTCGAGGTCGCCCGTGAGGTGCTCAGGAAGGAACATGCCGTTCCCAAGGGCACCGTGTGGCTGCCGTTCCCGGCCGCGAACGAGAAGACCGCAAAGCTGGGCGTGAACGTCTTCACCAACGTTCCGGACAGCTTCTTCGACGCATTCACCGACTCCGGTCCGAACGCGATCGTGAAGGTCTGCGTCCAGGCGGCGCTGACCGGCGCTGCCTGCCCGGGAACGATGAAGGTGAACGTGCCCTGGACCTACCACCCCGCCGGCGCCCGCTAAAGCCGTTCCGGTGACAGAAAGGACCGTCCAGACCACTCTGGATGGCAGCGAGCCTCGGACGTCTCGAGCAATCGAGGCGTCCGAGGTCTCAAAGCATTTCGGCGGCGTCCAGGCTCTCCGCTCGGCGTCCTTCTCGGCCGACTTCGGTGAGGTGCACGCGCTCGTCGGCGAGAACGGCGCGGGCAAGAGCACGATGATCAAGATTCTCTCGGCCGTGCTGGCCCCCGACGAGGGCGCGGTGCGTATCAAGGGCGTCGAGGTGTCGCTCGCGAGCCCGCTCGAAGCACGCCGGCTCGGGGTCGGCACCGTCTTCCAGGAGTTCACGCTCCTGCCGTGGATGACCGTGGCCGAGAACCTCCTGCTCGGGAACGAGCCGAAGGGCCCGATGCGACTGATCCGGCGGCGCCAGCTTCCGGCGCGTGCGGACGAGATCCTCGCGGGCTACGGCGTCGAGGGGATCGACCCGCTCGAGCTCGTGGCGTCGCTCCCGCTGGCACAGCGGCAGACGATCGAGATCGTGCGTGCGCTCCTGCGCGACCCCGAGATCCTCTTCCTCGACGAGCCGACCTCTGCTCTGGGCGAGCGAGAGGTCGAGTGGCTGTTCGGGCTCGTGCGCGGTCTGCGCGAGCGGGGCCGCTGCATCATCTTCACCTCGCATCGGTGGGCGGAGGTCGTGAACATCGCCGATCGCATCACCGTCTTCCGCAACGGCGAGTTCGTGACGACCCGGGAGCACATGGACGAGGCAGAGGCAGTGACTCTGATGACCGGCCGGACGATCGAGCGCATGTACCCCGAGCTGCCCAAGGTACCCGAGGACGCAGAGGTGGCGCTCGACGTCCGGGGCCTGCGCGGCACACGCGTCGACGGCGTCTCGTTCCAGCTCCGGCGAGGCGAGATCCTCGGTGTCGGCGGCCTCGCTGGCCAGGGGCAGCGCGATCTGTTCATGACCCTGTTCGCTGCGCGGCGGCCGAACGGCGGGGAGATCTTCGTCGGTGGGAAGCGGGTGCGGCTGCGCAAGCCGCAGGATGCGATCGACGCGGGTCTCGGCATTGCGCTCGTGCCCGAAGACCGCAAGAGCGAGGGCCTGATGCTCCCCCTCTCGGTGCGGGACAACCTGAGTCTCGTCGTGCTCTCGCGCGTTTCCGTCGGGGGGATCGTGCGGCGTCTGCTCGAGAACCGAATGGTGTGGCGGATGGTGGAGCGCCTCCAGATACGGACGAGGCGCGTCGCGGTCCAGGAGGTCGGCACCCTCTCCGGCGGCAATCAGCAGAAGGTCCTGATCGGCCGCTGGCTTCTCGCCGAGCCGGACATCATGCTGCTCTACGACATCACCCGCGGCGTCGACGTGGGCACCAAACACGACATCTACCAGCTCATGGTCGAACTGATCGGTGAAGGCAAGGCGCTCCTCTTCTACTCGTCGGACACGGAGGAGACGGCACACGTGTGCCACCGGGTGCTCATCATTCGCGAAGGTAGGATCGCGGGCGAGCTCGCAGGCGACGAGATCGACGCCGAGCGGCTGGTCGCGGCCGCGCTGAAGGAGCATGCCGCCGTCTGACACGCAGCCGCGCTTTCGGAGCAGGTCACGCTGGGCGCATTTCAGCGTGCAGCAGGCCCCGCTCCTGCTCTCCTTCGCGATCCTCGCGGGGACGTTCGGCGTGTACGCCGGCCTCTTCGTCACGAACGAGCACCACTTCCTGACCCCGTTCGAGGGCCAGTCGATCGTGAACACCGCCGTTCCGCTCGTCTTCGCCGCCGTCGGGCAGAGCGTCGTCGTCCTGACACGCGGCCTCGACCTCTCAGTCGGCGGCGTGATGGCGCTGACGAACACGATCGTCGCGTCGAACATGCACTCCTCCACCGGGTCGATGATCGCCTGGAGTCTGATCGGACTCGCCATCGGCGCCGGGGCAGGCCTCGTCAACGGCTGCCTGATCGCGTTCGGACGGCTGCAACCCATCTTGGTCACGCTCGCGACACTGTCGATCTACAACGGGCTCGCGATCAAGGTGCTCCCCGAGCCGGGAGGCTCGATCCCGATCGAATACACGAAATACATGGCCAACGTGAACGGCCCCTGGGGGCTGATCTACGTCGCCGGTGTCATCGTCGTCTGGTTCGTCTTCCGGCGAACCCCGTTCGGAGTCGCGGTCTACGCAATCGGCAACGACGAGGCCGCGGCGCGCGCGAGCGGCATCAAGGTGCGGCTTGCCAAGGTCGGGGCCTACGTGTTCGCGGGCACGCTGTTCTCCGCCGGTGCGCTGTTCTTCTCGGCGACAACCCTGGGCGGGGACGCGACGGCGTTCGACCCCTTCATCCTCACGTCGATCGCGGCCGTCGTGCTCGGCGGGATCAGCTTCTTCGGCGGCCGCGGCAGCGCTGTCGGCGCAGTCGCGGGCGCGTTCGCGCTCACCCTCGTGACGCCCCTGCTCTTCCAGGCGAACGTCAATCAGCTCTACACCGACGCGTTCCAGGGTCTCTTCCTCGTACTGGCGGTCGTGCTCGCCGGCCTCGTCGGACGCCTCGTGAGCGCCCGCGCGTGACCGTCGCGCCGGCAGCGGTGAAGGAGAGGATTCGGAGAGTCCCCGAAGTCCTGACGCCGAACCGCTTGCGCACGATCGTCGCCTTCGTCGCGGCGATCGCCGTCTTCGGGATCGGCGACATCCTCCATCCCGGCTTCGGAAGCCCCGAATCGGTCAAGGCCATCCTGCTCACGGCGTCGTTCGTCGGCTTCGTCGCGGCAGGTCAGACCTTCGTCGTGCTCATAGGCGGGATCGACCTGTCCGTCCCCTGGGTGCTGAACGCGGCCGCCATTCTCGTCGTGACGACCTCACTCGGCCAGGACGGGCGCGCCTCATGGGCGGTGCCCCTGACGCTGGCGATGGGCCTCGGAGTCGGTCTCGTCAACGGACTCGCCGTCGCCCTCCTGGCCGTCCCGGCGGTCGTGATCACGCTGGCCATGAACGGCGTCGCCCAGGGGCTCACGCTCGGCCTGTCCCAGGGCCTCACCTGCTCGTCCTGCGCCTCATACGCGCCGCCGGTCGTCCGAGACGCAGTGACAGGCGAGGCACTCGGAATTCCCGGGGGGCTGTTCCTGTGGCTCGGGATCGCGCTCCTGATGACGTTCGTGCTCGGCTACACGACCTTCGGCCGGCGCGTATACGCGATCGGCAACAACTCCGAGGCCAGCTTCCTCGCCGGCGTGAACGTCCGCCTCGTGACGGTCGTGCTCTACATGCTGTCGGGCATGTTCGCCGCCTTCGCCGGCATCACGCTGGCCGCGTACGGCGGCCAGGCCTCGCTCGGCATGGGAGACCCGTACCTCTTCCAGTCGATCGCCGCCGTGGTCATCGGCGGCGTATACATCCTCGGCGGCCGCGGCAACTACCTCGGCTCGACGGCAGGGTCGGTCACGCTCGTCGCGCTCGTCACGCTCCTGCTCGCCGAGAACATGCCCGACTGGGGGCGCGACGTCGTCTACGGAGGCGTGATCCTGGTCATCCTGCTCCTGTACGGTCGAGAGAAGACGGCCGTGTAATGGCGCGTTTCGTCCGTCTCTCCTACGAGATCGGGTTCCGCCATCCCGGCTGGCCGGGCAACTACACCTACGAGTGGGAGCCGGTCTCGTCGATCGAGCGCGGCGACGTCGCGAACTTCGGCATCCTCCACATCCTCGACCACTTCGGCTCCCACCTCGACGCACCGAGACACTTCAACGACGCGGGCCCTGCGATCGCCGACGTCCCGCTCGAGCGCTTCGTCTACGAGCGTCCCGTGCTCGTGGACGTGCCGAAGCAGGACCGCGAGCTTGTATCGCGCGACGAGCTCGAGGCCCACGACGAGCAGCTCCGGGACGCCGACATTCTCCTGATCCGCACCGGCTGGAGCGCCGTCCGCGACCCCGATCCGGCCAGGTACGCCGCCGAGGGTCCGGGCGTCTCGCCCGAAGCGTGCGAGTACCTGTCGGCGCTCCCGGAGCTGAAGGCGGTCGGACTGGACTTCATCTCGCTCGCCGCCTACCGAAAGATCGACCCGGAGGGCATCCTCGCCCATCAGATCCTCTGCGGCGTCGATCGCGACCGGTACGTGATCATCGTCGAGGACATCGACCTCTCGGCCTACCCGCCGAACGCCCACCGTGTCTACGCGGTTCCCCTGTTCCCCGAGGGGGCCGACTCGAGCCCGTGCACCGTCTTCGCCGAGGTGCCGTGACATGAAGATCACGGCCGTCGAGACGATCGTCGTCGGCGAGTTTCCCAATCTCTGTTACGTCCGCGTCCACACGGACGAGGACGTCGTCGGCCTCGGCGAGACCTTCTTCGCCGCCGAAGCCGTGTCCGCGTGGATCCACGAGGTCGCCGCCGGTTACCTTCTCGGCAAGGATCCACTCCAGATCGACCGCCACTGGCAGGGACTCAACCCCTTCGTCGGTTTCGGCGCGAGCGCCGTGGAGAATCGCGGCCGCTCCGCAGTCGACATCGCCCTCTGGGACGCCCTCGGAAAGGTGTGCGGACAACCGCTCTATCAGCTGATCGGCGGAGCCAGCCGCGATCGGATCCGCACGTACAACACGTGCGCCGGCTACCGCTACGTCCGTCGTGTGCCCGAGACCGCCGGGCTTCCCGTCTCCAACTGGAACACGGATCCGGGCGCGGCCGGTCCGTACGAGGACCTCGACTGGTTCCTGAACGACGCCGGCGGCCTTGCGCAGAGCCTGCTCGAGCAGGGCATCACCGGGATGAAGATCTGGCCTCTCGACCCGTACGCGGAGGCGAGCGGCGGTCAGTGGATATCGAGCGACGACCTCAAGAAGGGGATCGAGCCCTTCCGCAAGGTGCGGGAGGCGGTCGGAGACCGAATGGAGCTGATGGTCGAGATGCACTCGCTCTGGAACCTGCCGAGCGCGATCAGGATCGCCAAGGCGCTCGAGGAGTACGAGCCGACGTGGTTCGAGGATCCGGTGAAGATGGACAACGTCGACGCGCTCGCCCGGTTCGCGGAGGCGACCCGAGTGCCGACCGCGGCGAGCGAGACGCTCGGCACGCGCTGGGCCTACCGCGAGCTACTCGAGCGGGCGCCGGTCGGCGTGGTCATCTTCGATCCTGCCTGGGTGGGCGGGATCAGCGAGGGCAAGAAGGTGGCGACGCTTGCCGAAGCGTGGCAGCTCCCGATCGCACCGCACGACTGCTCGGGACCGGTCGAGTTCGCAGCCGCCGTGCATCTTTCGATCAACGCGCCGAATGCGCTCGTGCAGGAATCCGTCCGCGCCTTCTACACGGGGTGGTACCGCGAGCTCGTGACGGAGATCCCGCGCGTCGAGAACGGATGGGTCTATCCCCTCACTGGGCCCGGGCTGGGCACCGAGCTGCTTCCCGAGGTGCTCGAACGGCCCGACACGACCAGTCGCATCTCGACGCTCGAGTGAGCGTCCGCGCAGGCTACTTCGCCGCGCGCGTGTCCGTCTGCCTGAGCGTCTCCAAGTCCACCTCGTAGGGCGCAAGGGCGCCGAGGTCGATGTCGACGCCGTGTCCGGCCTGCTCGTAGGGGTAGGCGAACCCGTCGTCGATCCGGAGCGGTCGGCGGATCGCCCCGAGCTCTGTCAAAGTCCCGCCGCGCACCCATTCGAGCACGAGAGCGTTCGGGACTGCGCAGAGCGCCCCGACCGTCAGCTCGGCGACGTAGTGCGGCGCCACCTGCCGGTGAAAGGCAGCCGCGAGCTCGGCCACGCGCACGAAGCCGGTGAACCCTCCGACACGGCAGACGTCCGGCTGGACGACGTCGACGGCGTCTGCTTCGAGGTAGCGCAGGAACTGGGCCTCGCTGTAGATGCTTTCCCCGACCGCAATTGGAAGGCGGGTCGATCTGCGGAGATCGGCATGGCCGCGGACGTCCTCGGGATGCAGTGGCTCCTCGAGCCAGGTGAGGTCTGCTCCTGCCGCCTCGAGCGCCGCTGCGCCCCGACGTGCGTCGGCGACCGTCCACGCCTGGTTCGCGTCGACGCAGAGACGCCGGCCCGGCCCGAGCAACCCGCGGACCGCCCGGACCCGTGCCGCGTCCTCCTCCGGGTCGTCTCGACCGACCTTGATCTTGATCCAGTCGAAGCCGACCGCCAGCATCGTCTCGACATGGTCGAGCAGGGCGTCCTCCTCGTGGAAGAGATCGATGCCGCTTCCGTACACGGGCACGCGCTCGTGGCAGGCGCCGAGCAGCCGGTGGAGCGGCTGCTCCACCGCCTTTCCAACGATGTCCCACAACGCCGTGTCGACAGCGGCCAACGCGAGGTGGACGAGCCCACTGCCGTTCCTGCGGAGTTGCTTCTCGAGGAAGGACCAGACCCGTCCGACCGCGAACGGGCTTTCGCCGCGGAGCATGGCCGCGCAGTAGTCGTCGACGAGCGCGACGATCGCGCTTCCACCCACGCCCGTCGTGTACGAGATACCGGTTCCGACGATGCCGGTGTCGGTCGTGACCTCGGTGACGACGTACTCCAGGGCCGTCACGTGGTGGGTGGAGTCCTCCCAACGAACGGTCGGCGGGATCCGGTAGAGCCGCGACCGGACGGACTGGATCCTCATCCGGGGAGCGTACGTACCCGGGCAAGGCGGTGTCACGCGCTAGGCTCGGGGCCGATGCCCGCACCACCACTGCTGGTGAGCGATCTGCGCAGCCGGCTCCTCGACCTCGTTCCCGACGAATCCCGGGTCAGCACCGGCGAGAGCATTCGCGAGCTCCACAGCCGAGACCTGACCTACCACCAGCCGCACGCGCCCGACGTCGTCGTGCTCCCGGAAACGGCGCAGGAGGTCGGCGCCGTGCTCGCGCTGGCGAGCCGCGAGAGAGTTCCCGTCGTGCCGTTCGGGGTCGGCACGAGCCTCGAGGGGCACGTGATTCCCGTTCACGGCGGGATCAGCCTCGACCTGACACGCATGAACCGGATCGTCGACGTGAATGCCGACGACCTGGACGCGACGGTCCAGACCGGCGTGCTGCGAAGCGAACTCAACGCGCGGATCGGTCGCGACGGCCTGTTCTTTCCCGTCGATCCAGGGGCGGATGCCACCCTCGGGGGCATGGCGGCGACGAACGCAAGCGGAACGACCACCGTGCGCTACGGGAACATGCGGACCCAGGTACTCGCACTCGAGGTGATCCTCGCGGACGGCACGATCCTCCGCACCGGCGGGCGGGCCCGCAAGTCGTCGGCCGGCTACGATCTCACGCAGCTCTTCGTCGGCTCCGAGGGGACGCTCGGCGTCATCACGGAGCTGACCCTTCGCCTGCACGGAATTCCGGAGTACACCGTCGCGGCGCGGGCCTCGTTCCCCGACATCGAGGCTGCCTGCCGGGCGAGTACAGCGATCGTCGGGTCGGGCCTGCTCGTAACGCGCGTCGAGCTGATGGACGGGCCGACGATCCTCGCGGTGAACGCACACAGAGGCAGCGACTACCCTGCGGAGCCGACCATCCTGCTCGAGTTTTCTGGCAGCGAGCCGAGCGTCGAGGCGGACGTCGCCGCGGCGCGCGAGATCTCGATCGGCGAGGGCTGCACGGCCTTCGTGCTCGAGCGCGACCCGGAGGCCCGGGCCCGCCTGTGGGAAGCGCGGCACCATGTGGCGCACGCGCTGCTGGCCGGCGGCAAGGGGCGGCGCCTGATGAGCACCGATGCCTGCGTGCCGTTGTCCGAGCTCCCAGGGGCGATCGGCGTTGCCCGGACGTTCGTCGACGGTCTGGGCATACCGGCGGCGATCCTCGGCCACGTCGGCGACGGCAACTACCATGTCGCGTTCCTGATCGACGTGGAGTGCGACGACGAGGTCAGAACGGCGAAGGAGATCAACGCGACGATCGTCGAGGACGCGCTCGCTCGCGGCGGAACGTGTACCGGCGAGCACGGCATCGGCCTTGGGAAGATCGACTACCTCGAGCGGGAGCACGGCGACCTCCTGCCGCTCATGCGCGGCATCAAGAACCTGCTCGATCCTGCCGGGATCCTCAATCCCGGCAAGGTGCTTACGAGCGGGCACGCCTGAGCCGCGCTGCGCCACGACGGCCGAGCCGTCAGTGTTCGAACGGGCGCTCGAGTGGAAGCGACCGGTCGAGCTCGACGCCGAAGCCGGGGCGATCGAGCGCGGATGCCCGCAGCCTTCCGCGCTCGGGCACCGGCTCGTCCGTGAAGAGTGGGCTGAACATCGGGGTGACCCGATCCCCTCGAGGCGCCATCATGAGAAACTCCGCGAACGGGGTTCCCGGACGCGTGACGACGAAGTGCGAGCTGTACACGCTCGAGCCGTGCGGAACGACCGGGACGTCGTGTGCATCAGCGTAGGCAGCGATCTTGAGCAATTCGGTGAGTCCCCCGCACCAGCCAACGTCCGGCTGCACCACATCGCAGCAGCCCATGTCGATCAGCATGCGGAAGCCGAGCTTCCCCGCCTCGTGCTCCCCGGTCGTGAGGAGCAATCCGGCCGGCAGGCGGCGCCGGAGTTCCGCATAGCCCCAGTAGTCGTCGGGTGGCAGACACTCCTCGAGCCAGCGGAACCGGTACGGCCGCAGGCCCTCGGCAAGCCGGAGCGCATACCGAAGGTCGAGCGACATCCAACAGTCGTAGGCGAGGAAGAAGTCGTCGCCGACGCGGCCGCGCATCTCCTCCGCCGCCTCGAGGTTCTTCCGCAGGCCCTCGTCCCCCTCCGCGGGCCCGTGCACGAGCGGCAGCTTGCCTCCGATGAAGCCCAGCTCCCTGGCGAGATCGGGGCGGGGACCGGTCGCGTAGAACTCGATTTCCTCCCGGACGGCTCCGCCGATCAGCGCGCACACCGGCTCGTCACGCACCCTCCCGAGCAGGTCCCATAACGCGAGGTCGACCGCTGACAGAGCGTTGAGCGCAAGCCCCTTGCGCCCGTAGAACAGCGTGGAGCGCCACATCTGATCCCACATCAGCTCGACCCGGTCGGTCCGCTGCCCCTCGACGAAGCGCGACAGATGTCGCTCGACGAGGAAGCACGCCGGAATACCGCCGGTCGAGACGCCGACCCCGACGACGCCGTTCTCCGCCTCAGCCTCGACGACCACAGTGCCGAGCACGTTCAGCCCGAACGACGACCGGGTGTCGCGATACTCGCGGTAGCGCGCCATCGGCGTGGAGATCTGCGAGTCGATCCAGTGACCTGCAGCCTGATCGTGGTAGTCGGCACCGCCTCCGGAAAGAACGAGCGCGCGAAGTTCGACGATCCGGGGGAAAGGCTTCATCGACGGCTAGCTGCCGGCGCCGGTGGCGTGCGCGACGAGCACGGGCACGCGGGACACGCTGAGCAGTCCGCGAGAGACGCTGCCGAGGACGGCGCCGGCGATCGTCCCGCGCCCACGAGATCCAACCACCACGAGGCTCGCGCCTCTCGCCTCGGCGATGCCGGCAAGGGATGCGGCGATGTCGCCCGTACCGCGCTCGTCGAGGATCTCGAGCTCGAACGCGATCGCTCTCTCCCGGCCCTTGTTGGCCGCGGCACGCAGCACGTCGTCCGCCCCCTCTATGGCCTCCTGGGACGGGCCCCTGTCCGGCGCCGCCTCGAGCAATGTCGCAGCGATCGGCGAGTAGTGGACGAAGACGACCTTCGCAGTCTGCGCGGACGCCAGATCGAGCGCGACAGCGACGGCCTGCTCGGCTGCAGGTGATCCATCGACCGCCACCACGATCGGCCTGTCCACGCACGCGAGGATAACGCGGCGAGGGGAATCGAGACCCCCGGACGAAGACTCGCCGAGCCTGAGACGCGTCCTTCAGGCGGTCGGGATCTCGCCGCCGGTGTGCAAGAGCGCCGGCGGGGACAACGTCTGCCCTTCTTCGCGCCCAAGAACCACGCACGAGACGAACCGCCGTCACCCCGAGCAGCGTCCTGACGCCTTGCCCGCGCCGATTCCCACCCTCGCGTGCGTGACCGGTGACCCGTTCGAACCTCGGTTTCGGTCTTTGCCGATGTCGGATCCGGGTCGACTGTACCTCCGGGTCAGCCTGCTCATCCCGGTGACACGGGCATTCACGCGTGGCCACCCGTACGAGCTTCGCCTAGCTACTGCCCGCTGAGTTGAACGTCTGTTGCCTGCGGCCCCTTCTGCCCCTGCGTCACCTCGAACGAGACCTTCGCGCCCTCGTCTAGCGTCTTGAAGCCGCTGCCAGCGATGGCCGAGAAATGCACGAAGAGGTCCTCGCCGCCGTCATCGGGCGTGATGAAGCCGTAGCCCTTCTCGTTGCTGAACCACTTGACGGTCCCGGTTGCCATGAACACACCTCCCTTCATTGCTCACGAACGTGTAGGGAGGCATCGAGCGCAACCGATACTCGTTCTTTTGCTTCCGACTCGTAGACGATCGTACCTCGCTCCCGGCGGAAACGGGGGCAAGCCCATCCCGAACGGAGATCCAGTTGAGCGCCGTCGCACCCACGATGCCAGACTACGCTTATAGGTTCTATTGATCGCGGCACTGGGACTCCCACGAGAGGAGAGGCGAGGGCGGGACGATTCGCCGTGAGCAAAGTCGTTCGCGTTCATCAGCTGGGTGGGCCGGAAGAGCTGCGGATCGAGGACACGGAAGTCGGCGATCCGGGCCCAGCGGAGGTGCGCCTGAAGGTCGAGGCGATCGGCCTCAACCGCTCTGAAGTCGCGTACCGGGCAGGCGCGTACCCAGTGGAGCCGAAGCTTCCGACGCTGATCGGTTACGAGGGTGTCGGCGTGATCGAAGCGGTCGGTCAGCATGTCGGTGGCGTCGCCGTCGGCGAGCGCGTCTGCGTGATCCCGAATTTCAGGATGGGCGAATATGGGTTGTACGCCGAGCAAGCCATCGTTCCCGCGAGCAGTCTCGTCGCGCCGCCGGCCGGGCTGAGCATTGTCGAAGCTGCATCGATCTGGATGCAGTACTTCACTGCACTGGCGATCGTCCACGTCACGCATGCCACCGTGGGTGACTTCGTGGTCATTCGAGCAGCTTCCAGCAGTGTCGGCCTCGCCGCCATTCAGCTCGCCAATTGGGCCGGCGCGGTGCCGATCGCAGCGACTCGCAGGAGCACGAAGGCTGCGGCACTGAAGGAACACGGTGCGAAGCACGTGGTGGCCACGGAGGAGGTCGACTACCTCGCCGAGATCCAGCGCATCACCGGAGGGAAAGGCGCCCGCATCATCTTCGATCCGGTGGGTGGACCGGAGGTAGAGAAGCTCGCCCAGTCCGCGGCCGACGAGGGCACAGTCATCGTCTACGGCGGACTGAGCGGCCAGGATACGCCGTACCCGCACTGGCCAGCGGCGTTCAAGGGATTGAGCATCCGTGGCTGGCTAGCCTCGGAGATCTGGAACAACCCGGAGCGATTCGCCCGCTATCACGAGCTGATTCTCCGGGGTCTGGCGGAGGGGCATCTGAAGCCGATCATCGCCAAGACGTTCCCCCTGGCGGAGATCGTCGAGGCGCACCGCTTCCTGGAATCCAACCAACAGGTCGGCAAGATCGTCGTCACGGTCTGAGACCGCGTCGAGGGGCCGGCGGTCTGAGTCCCACGGCCGGAGTCCCAACTTTCAGGGGTAATGGCCCTCGCCTTCCGCACGGTTGGCCTGCTTGGCGGGTTGGATAGTTGGAGGGGCACTCGGTCGCATGGCCGTGCGTCATGGTTGCGCTCCAGCGCTGCGGGCGTGGGCTGGTTTGAGCATCGCGTCGACGAGCGTTGTTGCTTCTGAGGAGACGGTGACGTGGATCGTTTTCGGGTCGCGCACCCAGGCGATCAGGCCGCGGGCCTGCAGCCGCTCCAGCTCGTACTGGAAGGCGGCAGCTTGCTTGCCTGAGCGGTAGCGGCGAAGGATGTCGAAGGCGTAGCCGGTTGTGTGCAGCGAGTAGTTCTGGGTCGCCTCGGGATGCGTCCCGAGCAGGCGCTGGTGGGCGTCGTCGAAGACCGTCCTTGTCACGATGAGAGGCGCGGGCTCGCCGCTGAGGGCATGGACGCGGCTGCCGAGGTAGAGGAGCAGCGCGAGCGCTTCGGCACGCAGGCCTCGGTAGCGTGCAGGTGGGTTGTCCGAGCCGGGGGCAAGGTTGCCCATCCGTGCGTCGATCTGGATGTGGAGGCGCGCCGGCATGTTGGGCAACGGCTGGAGCCGTCTCCCTTGCCAAGCTCGGTCGATGGCGTTGGCGTCCTCGAAGTGCTCTGTGCTGTCCGGGGGATGGAGGACCTCCTCCGCGCTCGCCTTGTCGTTCTGGAGCACGATGAGCCGCCGGAGCTCGCCGCGGTCGTGCCGGTAGAGGCGCATGATCTCCCTCGCGGCCAGCACCCGCCAGTAGTAGGTCTGGGAGTCGTCGCCGAAACCTGCCAGCAGACGCCAGGCAGGGGCATGGCGTGCCGGCGAGCTGTCGAAGTAGAGCCGCGCCCAGGAGAGGTCCCCGTCTGCAACGACGTCTGCGATCGGCTCCACCTTGCGCGCGCCGGCATAGTCGCGCAGGACGGTCTCGAGGTTGCCGATCCCCATGTGGTAGGAGACAGCCGCGAGATCGTCGCGGCCGAACCGCGCCCGGGCCGTCGACAGGTAGTGAACCGTGCCGGCCAGCGCTTGGGCCGGATCGAAGCGTGCGTCCACCTGACGCCGCCGCGCCCGCAGCCGGGCGGCCGCAGCCGAGTCGCCGCGGCGTACCGCGGCGGCGATGTCGCGTGTGAGTTTCCGGCTCGCCGCAAGCTCGACATGCATGCCGAGGAAGTTGCGACCCGTCTCGGCAAGGATCTGGGTCAGCCCAGCTGCGTTGCTGGGGTCGCTGCCGGCAATCACGTCTTGGCGGCCGCCGCTCTCGAGGAACACGATCGCTTCGAGGAGATCGGCGTCGATGCCGCTCCCCTCTGCTGCACGCTCGACCAGCGGCCGGAAGCTCGCGCTCCGCTCGGCTGCGGCGAGCACCCCGCCGGGGCTCTTCGCATAGAGCACGTGAGCGAGTCCGAAGGCGGCCGAACGCTCGAGCGCGCGTTCCTGCCCCGCCACGAAAGCCAGCGGGTCACGACTGCCGGTGTCCTGGCGGGGAACGAGAAGCGGTGGCTTCCCACCGCCGGTGAGCGCGAGAAGCACGGCGCTGATCCCGCCGGCGATCAGCGCGACCAGCAGGATCGCCGCGAACAACCTGCCGCGGCGGCGGCGGCGCTTCCTTCGCGCAGGCTCCAGGGTCGACCGGGCGATACCGAGATTGTGCCCCTACACCTTTGGGACTCCCCGCGGAGAGGCTCATTGCGCCGGGGGCGGGGCGACCACGGATGCCCGGCGTCGGGCGTCTCACCAGCTACTCACCACGTTGCCGCGACCGCGCTCCAGAACACGGATTGCGATGCGACCTCCCGCTCTGTGACCGGGAGGTCGACGAGGTTCTGACCGCACGTGGGCGGCTTCAATTTCGCCTCCGCCGGTATCGGGCGGGGTGCCGGCGTCGCCCGACGCGCGCCCGACGCCTGCGGGGGTTCCCCGATGTGCGACGCCGCTTGGAAGTCCAGGATTCGCGCCATGCAGTCGAAGATCAGTTCGCTGCGACGTCGTTGGTTTCGATTCGCACTGCCGCTTGGAGGCGTAACCGTGCTTCTCGCCGGCGGGGGTTTTGCCGCGTTCGAGGCTGAAGCTGCCAAGACGTACTGGGACGGCGTCCTCTGGGCGCTTTCGTTGATGACGACCGTAGGCTTCGTCGGCGCTGCACCGACAACCGCCGGCGGGAAGGCGATCGCCGCAGTGTTGATGTTGCTCGGGTTCTCATTCTTGGCAATGACGACCGCTGCGGTCGCCTCTCTGTTCGTGCGCGAAGACGAGGAGCCGGCCGAGAGGAGAGAGCGCGCCTTCGAACAGGAGGTGTTGACCGAGTTGCGCGCGCTTCGCGCTGAGCTCGACCGCCTCGGCTCGAACCGGGGCTAGACAGCAGATCGACATCGGCGAGGATTCGCCGAAGCTGAAGCTTCTGTCTGCGTTCATACGGCTGATCCGTTGTCTGCCTTGTCGACCGAACCTACACCTGGGTGGCCTCGCTCGACGCGCGCTCAAACGTCGACCGCGGCAGGGCGCGCAGGCGGCCGGGAGCCCGTGTACAGCTGGACCGTCGAGCGGCCTCGAGCTCGCCCTCGCGCTACGACAAGTCGGCTCCGCTGTCCTCCTGCGAGAGCCGCAGGAGGCGCTGCCGCTGCGGCAGGCCGAACGGCGCTGCGCCCTCAGGAGGCGCGTCTGGAGAAAGGGCCTGCCGTTGTTGGTCGGAGTCCGATGATGTCGTCGGGGCGGACGGGCATGCGCGTAAGCGGTCGGCCGGTCGCGTTCCGGAGCGCCGAGACGACCGCTGCGGGGGAGACGACCGTCGGTGCTTCGCCGGCGCCCTTGACACCGTATGGGGCGCTTGGCTCGGGGATCTCGACCAGATCGGAGACAATCGGGGGCACGTCCAGCGCCGTCGGGATCAGGTAGTCGGTGAAGCTCGCGTTCGTGATCACGCCGTCCCGGGTCTGGATCTCCTCCATCAGCGCCAGGCCCATCCCTTGAGCGGCGCCGCCCTCGATCTGCCCTTCGACCGCCTGTGGGTTCATCGCCCTGCCGACGTCCTGGGCCGTGCCGATCCAGACGAGACGGGTCAGGCCGAGTTCGACGTCCACCTCCGCGACCACCCGCATCGCCGCGCACACGTACGCGACCTGCGAGCGCTCGCCGGTCGTCTGACCCGTCTCCGGGTCGAGCGGCCAGGTGCGTGGATGCCGATAGACGCGCTCGACTTCCACCTCGTCCGCGCCGGTGCGCTCCCGCTCTTCGAGCGCCGCGCGGCAGGCCTCGCGCACCGCGCCGGACACCATCCATGTCATCCGTGACGCAGAGGTCGACCCAGCCGACTCCACATCCGCGGTCGTATGCGGCAACAGCACGATGTCGTCCGTCCCGAGCTCGGTGCCGGCGACTTGAAGGATGACGTTGACGACGCCCTGTCCGACCTCGGCGGCGGCGCAGTGGATCTCCGCGCTTCCGCCGGTCCGGAGTTTCACCCGCGCCGCGGTGGAGTCGTCGAAGCCCTCGGCGAAGCAGACGCTCCTGAAGCCGACGGCGAAGCCGATGCCGCGCTTCACTCCCTCCCCCCGTGTCGCGTTGCCGGAGCCGCCGGGAAGTCTGATCGGGTCACGCGGCAGCTCCTCGGGCTCCGGGATCGGCAGCGCGGCTGCACGCCGGATCACCTCCGCGACCGGCAGTGGGCCCGTGATCCGCTGGCCCGTCGGCAACTTGTCTCCCGGTGCAAGGGCGTTGAGCAACCGCAGCTCCACCGGGTCGATGTCGAGAGCCGCCGCGAGCTTGTCCATCTGCGCCTCGTGCGCGAAGCACGCCTGCACGGCGCCGAAGCCCCGCATCGCACCACACGGCGGGTTGTTCGTGTAGACGCACGTGCTCTCGATCAGCGCGTTGTCCACCGCATAGGGGCCGCAGGCGAACCAGGCGATGTTTGCGGTGACGGCGGCGGACGTGGACGCGTAGGCGCCGCCGTCGAGCAGGATCCGCGCGCGGACGCAGAGGAGCTTGCCTTCGTGGGTAGCCCGGTGCTCGGCCCAGATCTTCGCCGGGTGCCGGTGGATGTGCCCGACGAAGGATTCTTCCCGGTTGTAGACCATCTTGACCGGTCGGTCGGTGTGCAGCGCGAGCATCGCCGAGTGGATCTGCATCGACAGGTCCTCGCGCCCGCCGAACGCGCCGCCGACGCCGGCCAGTTGCACGCGAACCTGCTCGGGCTCCAGCCCGAGGCACGGCGCGATCTGACTTCGATCATGGTGCAGCCACTGCGTCGCCACGTACACGTCGACGCCGCCCTCGCCGTCGGGGACGGCCAGCCCCGACTCCGGGCCGAGGAACGCCTGGTCCTGGATCCCGACCTCGTAGACGCCGGAGACGACGACGTCTCCTCGGACCTCTGGGTTTCCGTGCCGGATCACAACTGACCGGATGACGTTCGGCCGCGGGTCGTCGCGGTAGCCGTGCGTGGTCGGCCGATGGTCGGGATGCAGTGGCTCCTGAATGAGCGCCCGCTCCGCATCGACGATCGGCTCCAGCGGCTCGTAGTCGACGCGGATCCGCTTGGCCGCGCGCCTGGCCTGCTCGGGATGCTCGGCGGCGACGACCGCCACCGGTTCGCCGAAGTAGCGAACACGATCGACCGCGAGCACGGGTTGGTCGTGGAACTCGAGGCCGTAGCGCTTCTCCCCGGGCACGTCGTCGTGTGTGAGCACGGCGTGCACGCCGGCCGTCGCCAGTGCCTCGCCGACCTCGACCGCGCGGACACGCGCGTGCGCGTACGGACTGCGCAGCGTATGGCCCCACAGCATCCCAGGGGCCCGAAGGTCACTGGAGTAGGCGAACTCTCCCGTCACCTTCGGAATCCCGTCGACGCGCGATACGGCCTCGCCGACGTGACCGAGCTCGAGCTCTGGCACCGCGGTCTCGGTCACCGCACCCTTTCGAGACGCTGTGCCTCCAACGGTAACGCCTTCCCCGCCGGCAGGAAAGACCCCGACCCATCTCGCCCGTGAGGCGGTGGAATAGCCTGGGCCCAAAGGACGAGGATCCTGTCCTCGCAGCTCGGAACGGGAAGCCGCTCGGACACCGCGATGTCACCCGCCGGGGGCCTTGAGACTGCAGCCTCGGAGGCAAAGATCGAAGGCGTCACCTTCCACTCGATGCGGCACGCCTTCGCCTCGAAACGGTTTGCCGCGGCTGTTGGGGGGGTGAACAGCGTAGATTCAGTGTGATGGTGGCGGAGCTCGGTGATGCTCAGCTCGTTCGTCGCTGTCGGGCGGGGGAGGCGGAGGCGTGGAATGAGCTTGT
>JBLMYA010000081.1:0-17849 GCA_050258035.1 Verrucomicrobiota bacterium | reverse complement strand
CGGCCAGCGCCCGCTCCGCCTCCAGCATCGCCCCGAGCCAGGCTCCGTCGGAAACGGCCGCGCGCAACGGGCCCGGCACGAAGATCGGCCCGAACGGCGTCAATGCTCGAAGAAGACGGTGTGACGGTCGCCCTGCATGCGGATATCGAACCGCAGTGCCCCGTCCTCCGCCTCGGCGACGAGAGTCGCGCGGCTCTCGTCCTCGAGCGCCGCGTACACCGGGTCGGCGGCGTTGGCCTCCGCCTCGTCCGGGAAGTAGATGCGTGTCAGCTCGTGCCTGAGCATCCCGCGCGCGAAGACGAGCACGTCGAAGCGCGGTGCCTCGCCCGGCCGAGGAACCGGCTTCGTGACGACGAACGAGAACCGTCCCTCCGAATCGGTCCCGCTCCGCCCCCAGCGCCCACCGACGCCGTCCCAGACCTCGACCATGCCGTCGCCGATCGGCGAGCCCTGGCCGTCGAGCAGCTGGCCGATCAGGCGCAGGCTGCCCGGGTCGCTGCGGTCGGCGAGCTCGTTCTGGGGCGCGCGCGGCGCGCGGGTCAGCCCGATCGCGTAGTAGGGCCCGACCGTCTGCGAGGGCGTCCGCGGCCGGCTGCTCATGTCTGGTTCTCCAGCGGCGTCGTCCGCGACCCGCCGTGGCCGAGGACGATGTCCCACCGGTAGCCGAGCGCCCACTCGGGCTGCGTGATGTCGAGGTCGAACGCCGCGATCAGCAGTCCACGCGCCTTCGGGTCGCGCACCGAGTGGAAGATCGGGTCGAACTCGAACAGCGGGTCGCCGGGGAAGTACATCTGGGTGACCAGCCGCCGCGTGAACTCGCGGCCGAACACCGAGAAGTGGATGTGATTCGGCCGCCACGCGTTCTCGTGGTTCCCCCACGGGTACGAGCCGGGCTTGATCGTGACGAAGCGGTAGCGGCCCTCCCCGTCGGTGAGGCAGCGCCCGGCGCCGGAGAAATTCGGGTCGAGCGGGGCCGGGTGCTGGTCGACCTCGTGCCGGTAGCGGCCGCCGGCGTTCGCCTGCCAGATCTCGACGAGCGTGTTCGGGATCGGGCGACCGTCGTCGTCCGTCACCTGCCCCGTGACGATGATCCGCTCGCCCAGGGGCTCGCCGTCGTGCTGCCTGGTCAGGTCGTTGTCGAACTCGCCGATCGCGTCGTCCCCGAACACCGGGCCGTCCATCCGGTGGAACTCCTCCGGAAGCGTCACGAGCGGGCGCTGCGCGACCCGCCAGCGCGTGGAGCGGTAGCCGGGGTAGTCGACCTGGACCTCCGGCCCCCCGTTCGGATCGTCGGGGAGGACGACGGGCGATTCGGTTTCCACCTGTGCCATCAATCGTGTCCTTTCGTCTTCAGGGACCGGAGTGCAGCGAGCTCCTCGTCCCTCGGCGGCTCGGTCTCGGCGACGCCGTCGGCGACCCGGAGCTCCCACCCCGTCGCCGCGACCACGTCCTCGACGGTCACGCCGGGATGGACGGAGACGAGCGTGAGCTCGCCGTCGCGGCGCTCGAGGATGCCGAGGTCGGTGATCACGACACGGAGGTTGTCCCCGAGGCTGGTCGTGAAGTCAAGTCGCTCGACGAAGGCGCGTGGGGAGTGGCGCAGCATCACGAACACGTCGCTCACGCCGAGCGCGATCTCCGGAGCGCCGCCCCCACCCGGCAGCCGCACGGTCGGCCGGTCGTAGCTCCCGATCACGGTGCTGTTCAGGTTGCCGTGCCGGTCGATCTGCGCAGCGCCGAGGAATCCGACGTCGATCCGTCCGCTCTGGAGCCAGTAGCTGAAGATCTCCGGGACGGAGACGACCGCGTCCGCCGTGTCGGCGAGCTCGCCGTCGCCGATCGACAGCGGCAGCTCGACCGGCTTCGCGCCGATCGTCCCGCTCTCGTAGATCAGCGTGCAGCCCGGCGCGTGCGTGTGCCGCGCGAGGTTGGCCGCGACGCTGGGCAGTCCGATCCCGACGAAGCACACGTTCTCGTTCGTCAGCCGCCGCGCCGCGGCGACAGCCATCATCTCGTCGGCCGCGTAGGTGACGACCGCGCTCACGCCGGGACCGCTTCTTTGAGGCGCGCCCGGTACTCGGCGACGTCGGCGGTGCCGAGGATGTGCCGCCGCATCCACGCGAGGAACGTCTCGCGGTCGCGGCTGATCCCCTCCCACGCGATGTAGAAATCGTTGTCACGCTCGTAGTACCCGTGGGCGTACGAGGGGTGCGCGCCGTACGGTGCGAGGCAGACGGCATCGACGACCCACGACGGCAGGACGACACCTCCCGGCCGGAGCTCGAGCTCGTCGACGATCTCCTCGACGGTGACGATCGCGCGGGAGGAGGCGAGAACTGCCTCCTTCGAGACCCCGGTGATCCCCCAGAGCTGGACGTTGCCGTGCCGGTCAGCCTGTTGCGCGTGGATGATCCCGACCGCGGGCCGATGTGCCGGGACGGCCGCGAGCTCTTCGCCCGTGAACGGGCAGGCGACCCGCTCGACCCGCGTCCGGGCCGGCAGGTCGCCGTCCTGGTAGCCGCGCAGGACGCCGAACGGCAGGTTGGCCGCGCCCGCGCCGTAGGCGGCTGCCATCCCGGCGTGTGAGTGCTCCTCGAGCTCGAGCGGCGACGGCCAGCCGTGCTCGACCGCGTCCCGGAAGCGGTGGAGCGAGCCGACGCCGGGGTTTCCGCCCCACGAGAACACGAGCTTCCGCGCGCAACCCATGCCGATCAGCTGGTCGTAGACGATGTCCGGCGTCATCCGGATCAGCGTCAGGTCGCGCCGTTCCTGCCGGATCAGCTCGTGTCCGGCCGCGTGCGGGATCAGGTGCGTGAAGCCCTCGAGCGCGACGACGTCACCGTCGTGGACGTGCTCGGCGACCGCGTCGGTGAGCGGAACGATCGCAGCCATGGGCGCTAGCGGACGCTACGGTTCCGATTGTCCACTTGTCAATACACCTTCCCAAGTATTAGAACACGAGGGCGATGCAGCAGCAGGAACGAGTCTCGCCCGGCAGGCGGGCATACTCGCAGTCGCTCGAGCGCGGCCTGGCGATCCTCTCGTCGTTCACGTCGGTCCGCCCGCTGCTCGGCGTCAGCGAGCTCGCGCGCGAGGTCGGGCTGAACCGCAGCACGACCCACCGCTACATCGCCACGCTCACCGCACTCGGGTACCTCCAGCAGGACGGGCTGACGAAGAAGTACCGGCTCGGCCCGCGCGTCGTCGACCTCGGCTTCTCGGCGATCAACTCGATGGAGCTGCGCGAGATCTCCGCGCCGCACCTCCAGCGGCTCAGCGACGAGACCGGCCACACCGTGAACATGGCGATCCTCGACGGCGCCGACATCGTGTACATCGAGCGCTGCCGCAGCGCCCGCCGCGGGCAGCGCGAGATCGACCTCAACCTGCACGTTGGCTCGCGGCTGCCGGCGTACTGCACCTCGATGGGCAAGGCGATGCTCGCGTTCCTCCCGGAAGACGACCTGGCCGCCGCAATCGACCGCGTCCAGTTCAGCCGGCTGGGGCCGAACACCCGCACGAGCCGCCAGGCGCTGCTCCGGGACCTCGACCGCGTGCGGGCGACGGGGATCGCCGTCAACGACGAGGAGCTCGCCTACGGCCTGCGCTCGATCGCGGTGCCCGTCCGCGGCGCGTCCGGCGACGTCGCCGCAGCGATCAACCTCGCCGTGCACCGCACGATGGTCTCGCTCGACGACCTGATCGTGCGGCTCGGCCCCGCGCTCACGCGCTGCGCCGGCGAGATCTCCGCGCGGCTCGGATACCGAAGCCCCGCGCGGTAAGCCGAACCGACGAGCCGCTGAAGCACGTGTTCGTGATCGTCATCGAGAACCACTCGAGGAGCGGGGTGGTCGGCGATCCGACGACGCCGCGGATCACAGCGCTGGCCAGGAGGTACCGCCAGGCGACCTCCTACTACGGCGTCACGCACTCCAGCGAGCCCAACTACTTGGCGATGATCGCCGGGCGCACGTTCGGGGTGGCAGACGACGCCCCCTCGCACCGGATCGACGCGAGGAACCTCGTGACCGGCGCGAGGCCTCCGTCCGCTCGTGGGCGGCGTACGTCACATGGGGTCAGCCAGAGCCGGCCTCCGGCCAGACGAACCCCCGATCTGTAACCGGAGGATCCGGCCTCCTCTGCACTCGCGGCCACTCAACCGCCATAGGGTCTAGCCGGCAGGAGTTCGCGAGCCCACCCGGGCTTGGCGCTGCTGGGCGCTCTGCACGATCCGATGCGAGAGCGCCTGCGAGATGTCGTCGGGCGCGCTCGAGTAGACCTGGAGGTCCGTCGGGAGGGATCTCAGCGCGATCCGGTAGCAGGCAAGCGGGTAGGTGCCGTCGATCCGCCCGTCCGTCCAGTCCCTGATGAGCGCCGTAGCGCACGCCGGTCGGACGGACGTCTGATCGGCGATTTCCGCCGGGCCGGGGCTGCCCACGGCCAGGTAGACGGTGCCGCCGATCGTCAGGAGCGCAGCGGCCGGGCCCGCGCCGATGAGTGTGCGACGCAGTCTTCGAGCCGGCGCGGTCATCCGGAGTTGCCGTCGACCAGCCGCATCCGGGGCTCGGCCGCCACCGGGAACCGGCCGGCGCTCTCGTTCAGCTCGACGACGAGGAACCGGTCGGCGGCTCTGACGACGGTGCCGTTTTCGAGGTCGGTGAGCAGGACGATCGCGCCGAGGTGGGCCGGCACGACGATAACGCGCCCGTCGTTTCCCCTGTGCGACGCGGCAACGGCGGGCAAGGTCTCCCGACAGCCCGGCTGACCGCATTCGCAGCGAAGCCCGCTTACGAATCTGCGGCGCCCGATGCTGCCCGCGCGGCGCGACTGCGCGAGGTCGAGGAGCGGCAGTGTCGGTGCTGTGGTCATGTCTACTCCCGTGGTCGAGGCGGATCGCCGACCGGGCTGAATCAGATCGGCCAGAACCGGCTCCAACCCGCGTCGTCTGTGGGAGGACATTCCGCCGCGGCCTGAAGATGCGGCCCGGCAAGAGCTACCCAGTACCGATGATTACGGCACCGCCAACCCGAACGCTAGCACTTTCCGCTCGAGCCCAGGCCTGCGGCTCAGGCGTGGAGACGGGTCGTCGCGGCGGCGCGGCTCCGCCTCCGCGAGCGGTCCCTCCTGGTTCGTCCTTGGAGAGGCCTCCGTTCGCGGCCATGTCCTGGGCACAGATGGCCCGCACCATCGGGAGCCGCCGGCCCCCTGAGTGTCGTGTAGATACGAAGTCCCCCGAGTGTCTCTCCACCCGAAAGGTGGATCCTGGAGGTCGGGGAATCGGCTTTGCGGATTTTGGCCGTGGCAAGACCAGGGGGCCGCCGCACGGCCCCTCTGCTCAATGCGGGCGTCGAGACGATCCGTCCCTCAAATGGGTGCTTCGTGCCCGGCGGCGCAGGGTTCTGGCGCCGATCGGCTCTTGACAAGCGACCATCCAAAGTCGAGCTCGCCTTCCGAAAGGCCTTGATGCTCACGCTTCCCGCTATCGGCGCCACGATCATCTACAACGGTTGCGCCTACCGGTTCTGCGGGACCACCCCCACCAGCGTCCAACCGACCATGGCCCTGCTCCAGGACCTCCGCACCGGTGTCTGGAGTGAAATCCCGGCTATCGAGCTCTCTGCCAGGCCCCGGCGACCGAGGTCACATGGTGGCGACCTGCGGGTGAACCGTGGTGACGACCGACGAGTAGCCACCGCTCCGACCGACGAAAGGCCAGCTGACTCCCGTGAGCCGAGAAACTCGCGTTGAGCGCCGCCGGCGGTGGAGCCCGTTCTTGCCGCCACGAGCGGGCCGTGCTGGAACCCGTCAATGACCGACAAGAGGGGCGGGCACGCAAGTGCCTCGCAGGTGGGAGAGGCAACTCCACGAGGCCGCAGCTCCCGCCCCAGGTGACGGTTTCTCGGCGGGTGACGCCATTCCTCCGAATAGCGCCCCGCTGCTCGGCTGAATCGAGAGGCGGCGACTGTGCGGCGATGTCCTCTCCCACGCCCCGGCGCAATTCTCTCGGGCCGCCGGGCATCGGCGTGAGCCGGTGCCCGGTTTGCGGCGGTCGGTTGCAGGCTGGAGCACAGCGCCCTACCATCAATGAGCCGTGAGTCCCGTCGCCGTCGGTATTGGAGTGGCGATCGTTGCCGCTGTCGTGATCTGGTTCATGGCGTGCATTCGAACCCCTGAAGAAGAGGCCCAAGCCATCCTGGACGAGGCGCGGAGCGAGGCTGAGGCGATCTTGGCGGCGGCCGAAACGAAGGCAGCCGACATCACCGCTGCCGCGCATGCGCAGACAGCGTTGGCGGCGAGAGATGCAGAGTTGACAACAGGCGAGATCATCAAGAAGGCGGAAGAGAAGAACTGGAACCTCGTCGCGGCTGCGGAGTTGCAGCGGACTCAAGCCAGACGGGAAGCCATTCGGATGCAGGAACTGGCCAACGGTGTGCGATTCGAATTGGCTGAGATGGTGTCCGGTCTCCTCGCAGAGGTCGAGCGAACGTCCCGTACGTTGTCGGCCAACGGCCACGCCCTTCCCCACGGTGTACGAAAACCGCTGAGCAGGACTGAGCCCGAATAGCCCACGCCATGTCCAGACCCGATCCGATCAAGCTCCTCAAAGACCGTTCACTGCCGGTTGCACGGAAGGGGTACGAGTGCGCCGCGACCGACGAGCTCCTCGGCGAGCTCGAGGCAAGCCTGACCTCCATCCTCGCCGAGTACGCCAGAGTGCGGAGCCGACTTGCCGAACTCGAGAAGCAGATGAGGGACTACAGGGGCCGCGAGCAGGAGATCATGCAGGCACTCCTCCTTGCCTCGCGCGCCCGGATCGAAAGCGAGCACGAGGCAGAGGAGATCGTGAAGGCGGCGGCGGCCGACGCGGAGCGGCTGCTCGAGGATGCGAGATCGAAGGTGCGCGGCTTCGAGGAGAAGACCCGCAGCGCCGAGGCGCTGGCCGCGAAGGCCCAGGCGAGGCTGACCGAGTTCCTGCAGGAGCTGCTGGCGTCGATCGAGCGTCCCAGACCGGATCTCGACTCCGCGGTCGACGAGCTTCTCGTAGGTGTAGGCCGCGTCCGAGATTGATTCCCCGTCCCATGGGGGCATTGAGGCGGCCCGAACCGCGGGCTTCGTGACGGCCCGGCGTTGCGGGGGAAACGCTCGTCCGGCCGGCGAGAGTTCGACCCCGCGCCGGGCCGGCCGAGACACGGCTCGAATGCTCCGCGCTCGCGCGTGAGGGAGCCCCGGCATCCGCGGCACACGCGATCCACGTGCGGGGGAGGATGCGTGCGCCATCCGGCACCAATCGCGCGCCGGATGACCGTTTCTGACCGTCTGCGACCATTCCGCAAGTGCGCCTCGCCAAGAGAAAAGCCCAGTGTTGGCAGGGCTCTGCCGGCTAGACCGCCTCCGGGGAAACGGAAAGCCACGCCACGGCCGGGCAGGAGTTCATTCTACTTGCGCGAATTGGCACGTATGGAAGCCCCAGCCAGACCCACAGACCCGGCCTGTCCGTGGTGCGATGCCGCCGAGTGGCGCTGGAACGGGTACGACTGGTACCCGGCCGACACCGTTAGCCACAGGCAGCATGTCTGCATGACGTCGGATGCCGTCGCCGACCGCGCAGCACGCGAAGCGCGCGCTGCCGGCGGCCCTCTCAGACGCGCGTTCGCCAGGCTGCGCCGCTAGAAGACAGACGCGGCAGGCACGGCGAAGAGAACCACTCTCGCCTCCACGTCGCGGGCCGGCCGTCGGCGCAGTTCGAATGTCAGGCTGTGCGTGCCCCTTTCGGCCAAGCCCAGGAGAGAGTGGCAGACATGCCCGAGAGCTGGGCTGATGAGGCCGATACGAAGCCGGCCGTGTCTCCCATTCTGCTGCGGGAACAGGCCTCGAGCCGGACGCGAGCCTGTCTGAGCGGAGATGGCTAGCCCTTGACGACGCCGACCGGGACGAGTCGCGCGGCCCGCCGGGCCAGCCCGGCCCGCTCGACCACCTCGACGACGCGCTCGACGTCCTTGTAGGCGAACGGGGCCTCTTCGGCCAGGCCCTTGTTCGAGGGGCAGCGGACGACGATTCCCTGTGCCTCGAGCCGGCGGCGGAGCTCGCCGCCACCGATCTGCTTCCGAGCGCGAGTGCGGGACATGGCCCGTCCGGCGCCGTGGCAGGTGGTGCCGAAGGAGTGCTCCAGTGCGCCTGGCTCGCCGGCGAGCACGAAGCTCGCCGTGCCCATGCTGCCGGGGATGAAGACGGGCTGGCCGACCGCGTGGTAGTCGGCTGGAATGTCGGGCGATCCAGCCGGGAAGGCGCGGGTCGCGCCCTTGCGGTGGACGAGGACGTCGCGCCCGCCATGGCGCTCGACCTTGGCGACGTTGTGGGCGACGTCGTACACCTGGCGGGTCGCGTCGGCGGACGCGGCGCCGAGCACGCGGACGATCGCGTTGCGGACGGCGTCGGCCATTGCGTGCCGGTTCGCGAAGGCGAAGTTGGCGGCTGCCGCCATCGCCGCCAGGTAAGCACGACCCTCCGGGGATGACGCAGGGGCACAAGCTAGCTGGCGGTCGGGAAGCTCGATTCCGTAGTGGACGCGGACGGCGTCCATCGTGCGTACGTAGTCGGTGCAGACCTGGTGGCCGAGCCCGCGCGAGCCGGAGTGGATGAGCACCGTCAGCCCGCCCTCGGCAAGCCCGAAGGCCGCTACTGCGGTCGGGTCGAAGATCCGGTCGACACGCTGCACCTCGATGAAGTGGTTGCCGGCACCCATCGTGCCGAGCTGCCCCATGCCCCGCTCGTGGGCCCGGGCCGAGACTGCGGCCGGATCGGCACCGGGCAGGCAGCCCTGCGACTCGGTGCGCTCGAGGTCGTCCTCACGGCCGATCCCGCGCTGGACGAGCATGCGGGGCCCCTCGCGCAGCAGCACGTCCAGTTCCGGCCTCGACAGCCGCAAAGGGCCGTGCTTGCCGGTCCCTGCCGGGATCGCGCGCGAGATCTCGTGCACGAGCGGCTCCCGGCGCTCGCCCAGCTCCGCCGCCGAGAGCGGCAGGACGAGCAGCCGCACGCCGCAGTTGATGTCGTAGCCCACCCCGCCCGGCGAGACGACCCCGTCCGGCAGCTCCATCGCGGCAATGCCGCCGACCGGGAAGCCGTACCCCTGGTGGATGTCGGGCATCGCGAGCGCTGCATCGACGATCCCCGGCAGCGTGGCGACGTTCTGGAGCTGCTCGAGCGACTGGTCGCCGACGATCGCTTCGAGCAGCTCGCGGTCGGCGAAGATCCGCGCCGGCACACGCATGTCCGGTCGCGCCTCAGCCGGGATCTCCCAGAGCGTCTCCTCGAGCTGGACGAGCTCAGACGTCGAGGACGACACGGCCATGCCACGACTCTCCCTCGTGCTCGAGCTCCAGCCCGTTGAGGGTCACCGCCTTCACCACGTGGCGCGGCCGGTTGCGGTGACCCTGCACGGAAGCGCGCAGCCGGTGGTCAGCGAGCTCGAATGCGCCGAGGCGCTCGGGAACGAACTGCTCAACCTCGGCCAGGAAGACGAGCTCGCTCAGCCACTCGACGAGCAAGAGCGCGTCGTCATCGGCCGCCAGCTCGACCTCGCGGGAAACCACCTCGCCATCCTCGCCCGTGCCCACGAGCTCGCCGAAGGCACCGAGCGCGGCCTCGAAGACTCCTCGCTCACTCGCCGCCTCGAGTTCGAGCTCGACCTCGCCCGGATGCTCAACGAACCGATGCGCCATGCGGCTAGTCCTGACAGAGGTCGAGAACCTGCGCTCCGGTCAGATTGAGCAGATCACTCGTCCGCAGCCGCAGCGACGTGTCGTGGGTTCCGGCCTCCAGCACCACGCGCTCGTGATCGACCACCCGGCGGTCGACGAGAACGCGATCTGCTCGCCCTCCGAACGGTGGCACGGCACCGAGCTCGAACTCGGGGTAGTGCTGCGCGAGTTCCTCCTCGCCGAGCAAGCTCACCTCCTTCGCCGTCAGGCCGAGAACGGTGCGCACCTTACGGAGATCGAGCCGCTCCGACGCGAGAAGCACCGCACGCACATGACCCTCGGGCGTACCGAGCACGACCGTCTTGGCAACAGCATCCGGTGCGATTCCGAGGGACCGTGCCTCCTCACCTGCCGTCTCCGTGCGCCTGTGAGCCAGCGCCTCGAACTCGACGCCGGCGCTCTCGAGCACCTCCGCTACCTGTTCGGCGATCATGCGAATGCCGATGAACTCTCCCACCATGCTCGAGCGAGCGCATCCGTACGATTGCGTATTCGCGGTCAAGCCCGCCGCTGAAGACCTTTCGCGCCGCGGGCTTTGTCGTCTTCCGACGCGAGCACGACTCGGTTCACGTGAGTGGGAAGTGAACGTCGACGAGATCATGAGCGAGCAGCCAGTCTGCGTCGCGCCCGAGACCGACATCGTGAACGCGGCAGCGAGGATGAAAGACCACGAGCTGGGAGCTCTCCCGGCCTGCGAAAAAGGCCGCCTGGTCGGGATGATCGCCCAGGGCGACTGGCCCGCCACGCGGGCGTCTGGTTACAGAAGGAGCTCGCACAAAGGGCCAATGGAGCTGCTGCAGCGCTGACCCCTGTCTCATCCCCGGTGTCGAGCGGGACCGCGCAGCCGTTGGTTCGCAATGCCGTGTCGGCGGCATCGGTCCGCGAAGGAGGTGCGGCTGCCCGGCGTTAGGGTGGCAGCGTGCATGACAGCATCCCGCTCGGCCGGATCGCTGGCATCCGGATCGGGATCAACTGGAGCTGGCTGATCGTCTTCGGGCTGATCGCGTGGTCGCTCGCGAGTGGGGTCTTCCCGGCGCAGAACAAGGGCCACTCGGACGCCACCTACGCGGTGATGGGCGTCGCGGCCGCGATCGCGTTCTTCGCCTCGCCGCTGCTGCACGAGCTCGGCCACGCGCTCGTCGCACGACGCGAAGGGATGGAGATCGACGGGATCACCCTCTGGCTGTTCGGCGGCGTCGCCCGCTTCCGTGGCATGTTCCCGAGCGCCGGCGCCGAATTTCGGATCGCGGTCGCCGGACCGCTCGTCACGCTCGCGCTCGGCCTCCTCCTCTTGGTCGCCGGCTTGGCCCCGGGCCTGCCGAACGTACTGCATGGGGTCATCGCCTGGCTCGGCTACATGAACCTGGTCCTGCTCGCCTTCAACCTGCTGCCCGCGCTACCGCTCGACGGCGGGCGCGTGCTGCGCTCGCTGCTCTGGCGCGCCCGCGGCGACTTCGCCTGGGCGACGACGCTCGCGGCGGCGATCGGACGCGGCTTCGGCTTCGTCCTGATCGGGGCCGGCTTGCTCCTTCTCATCTTCCAGGGCGCCTTCAGCGGGGCCTGGATCGCTTTTGTTGGCTGGTTCCTGCTGCAGGCGGCAACTGCGGAAGCACGCTACCTCGCAACCCGCCAAGCGCTCGGGCACCTCCGCGTCGGCGACCTGATGATCCGCGATCCGGCGACGGTTCGTTCCGACCTCACGCTCGGCGAGTTCATGGACAGGGTGGTCTGGGCGAAGCGGTACACGACCTACCCGGTCACCGACAACGGCCACGTGCTCGGTCTGCTCCCGTTCCGGCGCGTCGCAGAGGTGTCACGCGCCGAATGGGAGAGCCACCTGGTGCGCGAGCGGATGCTGCCGGCAACCGAGGTGCCCCGCTTCTCGGCCGAGACCGAGCTGATCGATGCCCTCAGCGAGTTGAGCGAGAGCGGGCTCGGTCGCGGGCTGGTCGTCGAGGACGACTTGCTTGTCGGTCTGCTCTCGATCACCGACATCGCCCGTGTGCTCGCGGCCGGCAGCCGGCGACGCCGCCCCCGCTAGCGTTTCGGCATCAACCGGAAGAAGGGGCGAAATGGCTGCAAGGTGCTGGTCCGCAGCTGGAACCGGTCGGCGGGCCGGCCGCGATCAGCCCCCGGAGAGAGAATCGGGTTAACGCATCGCACAGGCGAGCCGGCAGGGGTTCGCTCAGACAATGGAGGCGTGATGGAGACGATCGTGGTCGGGGTGGATGGATCAGAGTGCGCGCGAGACGCGCTCACGAGCGCGGCGGGTGAAGCAGCGCTTCGCGGTTCGCGCCTGCGGATCGTCTGCGCCTGGGACGTGCCACCGTACGTTTACGCGGGCGGTTTCGCTCCTTCGCTCGACCGGGCCACACTCGACGGATTCCGCGAGAACGCGGAGGCCGTCGTGCGTCAGGCGGTCGCGGAGGTTCAACGCGTGCAGCCTTCGGTTGCGTGCGAAGGCGAGGCGCTGGAGGGGCAGCCGGCCGAGGTGCTCCTCCACGAGGCTGAGGGTGCATCGCTGATTGTCGTCGGTAACCGCGGCCGCGGCGGGTTCGCAAGCCTTCTCCTCGGCTCGGTCAGCCAGCAGGTCGTCCATCACGCCCCCTGTCCTGTCCTCGTTGTCCGCGCCGCGCCAGCATGACGCACGGCGGCGGACGGCTCTTCACCCCGGCCGCGCACAGGGCGACCATGGCCTGGATGGTCTGACTCAGTACGGATCCGACTCCCGGTTACTCCTCGCGCCGGCACCCTCCACCCGCAGGGGCGTGTCAACGCGCCAACGAACGACGCGTCTGCGATACAGACGCCAGGACGCCACTCAGTCGGGCAACCTCTCCTGCATCTGCGAGCAGGCGAGCAGCCATGTCAGTTCTTGGAACTGAGCATGGAAGTCGCCCGTGTGCCCCCGGCGGGATTCGAACCCGCGCTACAGCCTTGAAAGGGCTGTGACCTGGGCCGCTAGTCGACGGGGGCAGGCGAGGTCAGGATATCCGCGCCGGGGCAGAGGAGATAAGGGGGCGCCGAAACCGGACGATCCGTGACAGCTTGTCCGACATCTTCGTCCGGTTTCGGGCCGACGGCCCCCTCCGACGGCCGGGTCGAACCGCCGGTGTCGAGGTAGGCTGGAAGGGTGCCGCGCGGGTACATGGAGGGGCCGGCGAGCGAGGAGCGCGAGGCGGAGCTGGAACGGCTCGAGCGGCAGCAGCCGCCGCGGCTCGAGGAACGCGCAGCGGTCTACGGCTCCACCTCCGCCGACCCGGCAAAGCACTTCATCGGCTGGCTGGACGAGGTCGACCCGGACGAGCTGTTCGCCTCCGGCCGGGCGTGGGGCCTGTCCGTCGTCCGCCGGTCGGTCGGCTAGGGCCGGCGGGCCTTCTCGCGCTCCCAGGCGTCGAGCACCTCGTCCACGTACTGACGCTGGGCCCGCGAGAACGGCGCGTCGGCGAGCAGGCGGCGCGCCTCGGCCGGGTCGTCGTTCTCGACGGCGGCTTCGAGGTGCTCACGTCCCGGAAGCGGCTGCCGGAGCTGTCGCCGGAGCCAGCGGAGAAGGCTGACACGGGCGGGATCCATGCTGCGTTCTCTACACGACGGGCGGGAGGCCTGCACGGCCGGTTCGACCCCGTGCCGACCCCCCGAAAAGGGGTAGCGCGGCGTGCGCACGTGGAGGATAACCAGAAAGGCCGCTGAGGCCTGAATGGCTTATGCGCGAGTCTGACGCGACGATCGAGCACTCTTCAGGCGTGGGCGGCGCCGAGCCGGATGGCTCGACCGCCACGCCGAGACACCGCGTGCTGGTCGAGCAGCTCCCGCTCGTCACCTTCGTCGAGGAGATCACCCCGGCCGGCGTCTCGCTCCACCCGAGCCGCCAGGTGGAGGGCATGCTCGGATATCCCGTCGAGGCCTGGCTGGAGGATCCGGAGTTCTTCGCGAGGATCCTCCATCCGGACGACCGGGAGAACGTGCTGGCACTGGTGGAGAGCTGCCGCCGCAGCGGGAAGCCGTTCGCCCGCGAGTACCGACTGATCGCCCGCGACCGCCGCGTCGTGTGGGTTCACGACGAGCGGCTGATCTTCTCCGACGAGGGCGGCACGCCGCTCCTCACGCAGGGCTACCTGCTCGACGTCACCGGGCGCAAGGAGAGCGAGCAGCGCCTCGAAGCCGAGCACGAGGTCGCGCGCGTGCTCGGCGCGGCGAAGACGCTCGAAGAGGCGGCGCCCCAGATCCTGCGGGTCGTCTGCGATGCCCTCTCGTGGGATGCCGGCGCGCTCTGGCTACTCGATCGCCGCACCGAGACCCTCCGTCGGACGACGACCTACGGCAGGCCGTCGGCCGAGGACGATGCCTCGCGCGAAACGCTGGCCGGAGAGGTGTGGGCGCGAGGGGAGCCCGTGTGGCGCACCGAGGGATTCGAGCTCAACGCGTACGGGCTCCCGATCGGACTCGGGCGCAATCTGGTCGGCGCCTTCGTCTTCCAGGGACACAACCTTCGGAGACCGGACCTGAGGCTCGGCCGGACGCTCGGCTTCGTCGCCGTCCAGTTCGCCCAGTTCGTCGAGCGGAAGCAGGTCGAGACCCAGCTCCGCCACCAGGCGTTGCACGACGGGCTGACCGACCTGCCGAACCGGACGCTGTTCAACGACCGCCTCGGCCAGGCACTCGCCGTCGCCCGCCGGAACGGCAAGCCACTCGCCGTGCTCCTCATGGATCTCGATTCGTTCAAGGAGATCAACGACACACTCGGCCACCAGTGCGGAGACGCGCTGCTCGAGGATCTCGGCCAGCGTCTGGAGGAATGCGTCCGCGCCGGCGACACGGTCGCCCGACTGGGAGGCGACGAGTTCGGCTTCCTGATCCTCGACGTGACGGCGTCCGGGGCGGCCGAGGTGGTCGACCGCATCCGCGAGGCGCTTGCCGAGCCGTTCCGGCTCCACGGGTTGACGCTCCAGGTCGAGGCGAGCGTCGGGATAGCCCTCTTCCCGGATCACGGCGAGAGCGCCGACGAGCTGCTCCGCCGCGCCGACGTCGCGATGTACGTCGCGAAGCGAAGCGGAGCTGCGTTCTCGTTCTACGACTCCGCTGAGGACGAGCACACGCCCATCCGCCTCGCCATGCTGGGCGAGCTCCGCCGGGCACTGGACGAGCACGAGCTCGTCCTCCACTACCAGCCGGAGATCATGCTGTCCTCGGGCGCCGTGCGGCGCGTCGAGGCGCTCCTGCGCTGGGCCCACCCCACGCGCGGCCTCCTCCTTCCCGCCGAGTTCCTGCCGGCGGCCGAGAAGACCGGCTTGATGGACACCTTGACCCGCTATGTCCTGGACGAGGTGCTGCGCCAGCGGCGGGAGTGGAGCCTGCACGGGCACGAGCTCGACGTGGGCGTCAACGTGTCGATGCGTAACCTGCTCGACAACGCCCTGCCGGACGACGTCGCCGAGCTCCTCGAACGCAAGGGGGCACCGGCGTCCTGCCTCCAGTTCGAGATCACCGAGCACACGGTCGTTGCCGACCGCTTCCGGGCGCGCGCCGTGCTCGAGCGCCTCAGCGAGCTCGGCCTGCGCGTGGCGATCGACGACTTCGGCACGAGCTACTCGTCGCTCGCCTACCTGCGCCGGCTGCCGCTGCACACGATCAAGATCGACCGCTCCTTCGTTGCGTCGATGACGCGGGATCCCCACGACATCCTGATCGTCCGCTCGACCGTCGAGCTCGCCCGGAGCCTGGGCCTCGACGTGGTCGCGCAGGGCGTCGAGTCGGAGGAGATCTTCGACGCGCTCGCCGGGCTCGGGTGCGATGCCGCACAGGGCAACTACCTGTGCGGTCCGCTGACCGGCGACGAGCTCGTCCGCTGGCTCGACCGGCGGGCGGATCCGGTTCACACGACGCCGGCGGTCGCCGTTTCGTCGGCCGACGCCTGACGAGACGCCCGCGTCCTTCGGGCCCCTTCACGTCGTTCCTCCTATCGATTCTCGGGCTCGGCAGGCCGCGCTGAGGCTGCGGCCGGCCGCGGTGAGCGGAGCAGGACGAGCGCGCCGGGGAGGCTCGCGAGGGCGAACGACGCGCCCTGCAGCAGCGAGAACAGCGCCGCGTCGGTCGCACCGATCCCGGCGTAGCCGAGCAGCAGGACGAAGCTCCCCTCCCGGACGCCGTAGCCCCCGATCGAGACGGGCGCCGCGGCGAGGATCAGAACCGGCGCGAGCGTCGCTCCCAGCACCGAGGCCGGGAAGTCGACCGAGATCGACCGCGAGACCAGCCAGGCGGCCAGGTAGACGAGAACCTGGAAGCCGAGGCCGATCACGAAGGTGCGGCCGAGGATCGATGGGTTCAGGCACCCGGCGAGCGCCGCCCGGATCTCTCCGGCGGCCGGGCGCGCCCTCACCGGCAGGAGGCGCCGCACCGCCCGGATCCGCGGGAGCAGGAGCAGAAGGGCGACCGTGATCACGAAGGCGGCGGTCGCGGAGCCCAGCGCTGCATAGAGCTGGCCGGGCACGGGGCCCGGGTCGAGGACGATCAGGAACCAGCCGACGGTGATCATGCAGGCGAGGGCAGATGCACGGTCGACGACCACTGTCGTCGCCGCCCGCGCCCACCGTCCTCGCCCGGTGACGTACAGGGCCCGGGTCACGTCGCCACCGATCTGGGTGGGCAGGAAGTTGGTCGTGAAGGTCCCGATCAGGTAAGCGTCGACCGCCCGGCGCTGCGTCGCCTCGATGCCGGCGGCGCGAAGGAAGACGTGCCACCGGATACCCCCGACGACGAACGACGCGAACAGGACAGCCGCGGCGAGGACGAACAGCCACCAGCTCCCGCCGGACAGCCGGCTCTTGATCGCGCCGAAATCGATCTGGCTGGAAACGAGGACGAGGAGCCCGGCGCTGACGAAGGCGCGAACCCAGAAGGAGCCTGCGAGCCGGCGAAGGACTTCCAAAGCACCCACGATAGCCGGGGTCTCAGGACTGTTCATTGGCGTCGTCCGAGCGCCCCGAGCGCCGAGACCGATTGGTCGGCTCGACACCGTTTCTATACTCGAAGCGGGCGCCGGGGCCGGTAGCTCAGTTGGTAGAGCAGGGGACTTTTAATCCCAAGGTCGCAGGTTCGATCCCTGCCCGGCCCATAGAAGATCCCTGGAATCGCCCGAACGCCGGTCGTCGGGACGGCTCACGAGAAGAAGACGGTCGTGAGTCCGATCACGAGCCCTGTGAGGTATACCGTGAGGCCTCCGGCGGCAAGCGCATATCCGACCCGGCGCCGACGGGAAACCTCCGCGGCGGTGTAGAGCAGAACCGCCACCAGCATCACGAACGCCCAGCGCGTCAGCGTCCTGACGCGCACGCGGATGTCGTTGGCGGCACGTGCCCAGTGGCCGGGGTCGAGCGAGGCGGGCGATCCGAGCGCCGTCGACTCCTCTGCCGCCAGGGCGCTGGCCCGTGCCTTGTAGTCGAACGGCCGCAGCGTCGCCGTGGGACGCAGCAGGTCGCTGCCGATCGTGAAGCGGCCGAACACGCCGGCCTCAGCGGCGCGACGCGTCGCTCCGAGCCGGAGCGCGTCGGCCTCGCCGCGCGAAACCGCCGCCGACCCGCCCGCCCCGGCGGCTGCAAGACGGGCGGCCTCTCGATCCAGCGCCGCCGCGACTGCATGGTCGGCCCGGTAGCGCACGTACTCCCGGGCGTCCGCAGCCACGGCGACGGCTCTCGCGACCACGCCCTGCTCCACGCCGACCGTCTCGCTGATCGACCGGCGATCGTCGTACGCGGCGGTGCTGCCTATCTGGGCGGCACGCCAGCCCGACCCGCGGCAGTCACGCTTGCGAGTCCGATCAGAAAGGCGATTGTCCAGTGAATGCGGGTACTGGTGGCCCGGGGCCTCCGTGTGCGGAACTCATGCCCGCGAGAGCCTATGCCGACCGGACGAACAGTGCGTGCGGGTCAGATCTCGGCGGCGAGCACCGGGTCGCGCTCGACCGGCCGGGCGTCCAGTTTCTCGCGGACGAGCAGATCGAAGTAGAGGTACGTCGTCGCGATGGCGACGAACGGCATCGTGAAGACGTAGATCGCCGAAGCCGCGAGGTTGATGATGTTGAAGGACGCGCTC
>JBLMYA010000080.1:0-31090 GCA_050258035.1 Verrucomicrobiota bacterium | reverse complement strand
GCCCGTGGGCCGGTCGGCCAGTGGGAGAACGAGCGCGATCGGTCGGCCTCGAGCTTCGGATTCGGACTGGTCCGGCACGTCGCCAGGATGTCCTCGTGCAGCTGCCGGGCGAGGGCGGGATCATCCGCTGCGCTCCAGCTCTTCGAGGAGAGCGCGATGCTCTGCGAGCAGGTGGGATTCACCTGGATGCAGGCGAACATCGTCGCCGACGTGGCCGATCTCTCCCACGCAGCCGCCGCCGAAGGCGGCGAGGCGCGCGAACAGACGCTGTTCGTCCGGCATGAGGAGGTCGTGCGACCACTCGATCGTCGCCCGGAGCGTCGCCTGGCGAGGATCCGCGTCGCGCCCCCCCTTGAAGAGGTCGAGCCGCTCGCCCAGCCGGCCGAGGATCTGCTCCGGAGAGAGCACCTTCGTGCGCGCGGCCGCGAGCTCGAGGGCGAGCGGCATGTCGTCGAGCCGTCCGCAGAGCTCCTCGACCGGGCCAGGGACGAGTCCCGATCGCTCGCAGAAGAGCGCGATTCCCTCCGGTGCGGCCAGCGGCAGCACCTGGTACTCGACCTCGCCGCACACGCGCAGGAGCTCGCGCGAGGTGACGAGCAGCCTGAGGTTCGGGCAGGCCTCGACCAGGTCGGCGAGGTCCGGTGCAGCCCCGATCACCTGCTCCAGGTTGTCGAGGCGCAGCAGCGTGTCCTTGTCGCCGACGTGGGCGGCGAGATCACCTTGCGCCCCGAGGCTCTGCGCAACCGTGTGAACGACGAGCGCGGGGTCGCGAAAGGTGGCGAGGCCGATCCAGAACACCCCGTGCCGGAACCGGCCCACGAGCTCGGCGGCCGCCTCGATCGCGAGCCGGGTCTTGCCCGACCCTCCCGGGCCCGCCAGGGTGACCAGCCGCGCGCCGTCGGCGAGCAGCGAGACCACGTCGTCGACCTCCCGCTCCCGGCCGACGAACGAGCTCGCCGGCCGCGGCAGGTTGGTGTTCGAAATCGTCCTCAGGGGCGGGAAGCTCTCGCTGCCGAGCTGGAAAAGCTAGACCGGCTCGGCGAAGTCCTTGACCCGGTGCTCGCCCAGGTCGGTGAGCGGCCGCCCGGCGACTTCGGCCGCCGTCTTCGTGAGCACGACCTGGCCGCCGTGCGCCGTCGCGGCCACGCGGGCCCCCAGATGGACGTCCTCGCCCACGTAGCCTTCGTCGATCCGGCCGGGACGGCCGGTGTGCAGTCCCATCCGAACCCGGACGGGGCCGGCACCGAGTGCCGCCTGCGCGGCTGCAGCGGCATCGACGGCCTCGGCGGCGTCGGAGAAGGCGACGAAGAAGGCGTCCCCTTGCGTGTCGACCTCGACGCCGCCGTGCGCGGCAACGGCATCCCGCAACACACGCCGATGCTCGACGAGCGCGTCCGCATACCGGTCGCCCAGCTCCCGGAGCAGCCGCGTGGAGCCCTCGATGTCGGTGAACAGCAGCGTCACCGTCCCGGTCGGAAGCTTGCGCACCGCGCAATCATGCGCTGGATGCGCGTGTACGTCACGGGCGCGAGCGGCTTCGTCGGCGGGCACGTCGTCCGCGCGCTCCGAGACCACGGGCACGACGTTCACGACCGCTGGGTCGACCTGCTCGATCCGTCGAGGCTCAACCGGGCAGTCGCGGGCTGCGAGGCAGTCGTCCACGTCGCCGCCCTGTACAGCTTCACCGCCCCGGCGCGCGAGCTCGAAGCGGTCAACGTCCGCGGAACGAGGAACGTGATCGAGGCGTGCCGGGCCGCCGGGGTGACCAGGCTCCTGGCGACGAGCTCGTGCGCGACCTGCGGCCCGGTACCGGGCCGACAGGCGACCGAAAGCGACCTCCCACCGGACTGGGAACTGGTGGTCCCGTACAAGCGGACCAAGCTCGAGGCGGAGCAACTCGTCCTCGCCGCCGGCGGGACGTGCGTGAACCCGACGACGCCGGTCGGCGAGGGGGACCGAGCGCCGACGCCGACCGGCGCGATGATCCGCGGCGTCGCGACCGGCCGCTTCCGCGCATACCCTCGGATCGGGCTCAACGTCGTCGACGGGCGCGACGTCCCGCACGGCCACGTCCTCGCGCTCGAGCACGGCCGCCCGGGCGAGCGGTACCTGCTCGGCGGAGTCGACCTGACGATGCGCGAGCTCTTCGCGTCGGTGGCACGACTCGCCGGACGGCCGCGGCCGCGCGTTCCCGTCCCCCACGCGGCGATCAGGGTGGGCGCCGCCCTCGGCCTCGTCAACCGCAACGAGGCGATCCTCGCGAGGACGCCGGCCTACTTCTCGTGGTCGAAGGCGGCGAGGGAGCTCGGCTACCTGCCGGGGCCGGTCGAGCCGGCGCTCGCCCGGGCGGTCATGGAGCTAGTGCTTCCTGAGCTTTCTGGAGAGCGTGCCCAGGCCGATCACGGCGAGGAAGATCACACCGACGATCAGCATGCCGGTGATCACGTCCCGGCCTTCCTTGGCGGCATCGGCGAGCAGCGCGAGCATCGCGCGCGAGTCTAGCCGACGCGGCCCGCGTGCACGACGAGCGCGAGATCGACAGCCTCGGCACCGACGGCCTCGCGGGCAGCCGACACGAGTGCCGCGGACCCGCGGTCTCCGCTCAGCGGTCCGCGCCCGATCAGCGCCGCGGTCGCCGCCCAGGCTTCGCCGTCGCCCGCTCCGCCGTCGGCGCGCAGCTGCGCGCAGAAGGAGATGAGGGCCGCCAGGTCGCCGACCACGTCCACGTCCTGGTGCTCGGCGACCCGGACGAGCCCGTGCGCGTAGAGGTAGTCGCCGAGGAGCAGGGCGTTGCGGTCGTCGCCGGCGGCGAAGAGGCGCGGGCGGCCGTAGTGCAGGAGGTACCCCTCGTAGATCGTCTCCAGCCCGACAGCGAAGCGGGCATCCGAGAGGAGCGGCGAGAAGACGGGGACCGGGTCGCGTTCTGCAGCCGGCAGAAGCGACTCGCCCCAGAGCGGGCTCTCCGCGGCCGCTTCCTCGGCGATCACGCTCCAGAGCTCAACCGAGGAAGCCGGCAACCGCCTCCACCGTCCTCTCGACCTCCGCGTCGCCGTGCGCGACAGAGACGAACATCGCCTCGAACTGGGACGGCGGGACGTACACGCCGTGCCCGAGCAGGTGCCGGAAGAGCGCCGCGTAGCGGTCGGTGTCGCACTCCTGCGCCTCCTCGAACCGCGACACCGGGCGGCCGTCGGACATGAACAGGGTGAGCATCGCGCCGACCCGCTGGACGCGGCCGAATGGGGACAACCCCTCCTCGAGCCGGCGGCTCACGTCCTCCAGCCGCTCGTACACCGCCTCGTCGCGGAGCCGCCGGAGGACCGACAATCCCGCGGCCGTCGCCAGCGGGTTCCCCGAGAGGGTGCCCGCCTGGTAGACGTGTCCCGCCGGCGCGAGCTGCTCCATCACGTCGCAGCGGCCGCCGAAGGCGGCGAGCGGCAGTCCGCCGCCGACGATCTTCCCCAGGATGGTCAGGTCGGGCGTGACGCCGAAGCGCTGCTGCGCTCCACCGCGGGCGACGCGGAAGCCGGTGATCACCTCGTCGAAGACTAGGAGCGCACCGGACGAGTCGCAGAGAGCGCGCAGCCCCTCGAGGAAGCCCGGCACGGGCGGGACGACGCCCATGTTCCCGGCGACCGGCTCGACGAGGACGCATGCGAGGCCCTCCCCCCAGCGTTCGACGGCGGCGACCGCGGCGTCGACGTCGTTGTACGGGCAGACGATCGTGTCGGCCGTCGCGCCGGCGGGCACTCCGGGCGAGCCGGGAATCCCGAGGGTCGCGAGGCCGGAGCCCGCGCTCGCCAGCACCACGTCGGCGTGTCCGTGGTAGCACCCTGCAAACTTGATGATCCGGTCGCGGTGCGTCGCCGCCCGGGCCAGCCGCACCGCGGACATGACCGCCTCCGTCCCGGTGGAGACGAGACGGACCAGCTCGATCGACGGGACCGCGTCGACGATCTCCGCAGCCAGCTCGACCTCGGCCTCGGTCGGCGCCCCGAACGACGTGCCCCGTCCTGCCGCGTCGACCACCGCCTGCAGCGTCTCCACGTCCGCGTGCCCGAAGATCAGAGGCCCCCAGGACATCACCCAGTCGACGTAGCGCCGCCCCTCGACGTCTTCGATCTCCGCACCTGCGCCGCTACGCATGAAGACCGGCTCGTCGAGGCCTACCGCACGCATCGCGCGCACGGGTGAGTTGACTCCGCCGGGGATGAGCTCGAGCGCGCGCCGGTAGAGCTCTGAGCGCGTGCTCAAAGCCACGAGGCGAGGTCCTTGGTCCAGTACGAGACGATGATGTCGGCGCCGGCGCGCTTGATCGCCGTCAGCGACTCCAGCGCGGCAACCTCCTCGTCGAGCCAGCCCGCGGCGGCCGCCGCCCTCACCATCGCGTACTCGCCGGAGACGTTGTACGCAGCCAGCGGGAGATCGAAGCGTTCGCGGGCGGCGCGGATCACGTCGAGATACGGAAGTGCGGGCTTCACCATGATCACGTCGGCCCCCTCGGCCACGTCCAGCTCGCACTCGCGGAGCGCCTCGCGGACGTTCGCCGGGTCCATCTGGTAGCCGCGCCGGTCGCCGAAGGACGGCGCGGAGTCGGCCGCCTCGCGGAAGGGGCCGTAGAACGCCGAGGCGTACTTGGCCGAGTAGGCGACGATCGGCGTCTCCGGCAGCGCCTCGCGGATCGCGGCGACGCGGCCGTCCATCATGTCGCTCGGACAGACGGCGTCGGCTCCCGCGTCGACGTGGCTGACCGCCGCGCGGGTCAGGAGGTCGAGCGTCGCGTCGTTGTCGACGGAACCATCGACGATCACGCCGCAGTGCCCGTGCGCGGTGTACTCGCACAGGCAGACGTCGGTGAGCAGGACGAGCTCCGGGAAGCGCGGGCGCAGCGCACGCAGCGAACGCTGGACCACGCCTTCGTCGTCCCAGGCGCCCGAGCCCTCGTCGTCCTTCTCCTCGGGGATCCCGAACAGGATCACGGCCTTCACCCCTGCGGCCGTCAGCCGATCGATCTCCTCCCCGACCTCTTCGACCGACCAGCGCCCCATCGCCGGCAGCGCCTCGTTCGGCTCCGTCCGCGGCCCGACGAACAAGGGCATGACGAAGTCGTCGAGATCGAGCCGCGTCTCGCGGACGAGCGAGCGGAGCGCGCCGGTGCGGCGCAGGCGGCGAAGCCTGGTGACGGGGAAGGCGCTCACGCCGGAAAGACTACGCCGAGCGTTGCTTCCGCAGGAGCTCGTCGAGCTGGGCGCCGGCCAGGAACACGGCCGCCGAGACGAACAGGTAGCTCGTCAGGACGAGCAGCGTCGTCAGCGTGCCGACCGGCGACGTGAAGTCGGCGACGTACGTGATCCAGAGGCGGAAGAGCAGCGAGGCGATCACCCACGAGACGAGGATCACCCCGGCACCGATCGTCGCCCAGCGCGTGTCGGGGCGCTGTGCCGGCGCGAAGCGGAGCAGAAGCGTGATCACGATCGCGACGAGGACGAGGGCGGCCGCCCAACGGACGAGACCGACCACGATTCCCCGCGGGCCGCCGACGACGATCAGCGCCGCGGCGAACAGGCATCCGCCCGACATCGCCCCGAGCAGGAGCGCGGTCGCGATCCGGATACGCCACGAACGTGTGTCCTCGACGTCGTGGATCTGATCGAGCGCCTCGATCACGGCGCGCATCGCCGCGGTCAGGTACCAGATCGAGAGCAGGACCGAGACCGCGATGAGGCCGGCGGTGCCGTGCTCGATGATCCGGCGGGCGGTGTAGTCGATGCCGTGGAACACCGGCGGCGTCAGCCGGTGGTGGATCGCAGGGGCGACATGCCTGGTCCACAGCCGGCGGTTGCCCGTCGCCCCGAGCAGTCCGAGCGCGAACAGCGTCAGCGGGACGCACGCGATCAGCGCCTGGAAGGCGATCGCCGCCGCGTACGTCAGGAGGTTGTGCTCGACGAACGCCGCCCAGATCTGCGCGACGACCCCGTTGCGGCGGCGGCCTCGCGGCATGGCGACGATGTGCCCCGTGCCGCCGGGCGGGAAACGGTCAGACGGCGAGGCGCCGGGCGGACAGCCGCGCCAGCAGGCCGAACACCGCTGCGAGCCCGACCAGCCAGGCTGCCTCGCGCCCGAGCGTCGCCCAGGGCGACCCGTCGTAGAGCGCCGATGCGAAGAACCGTACCGCGTGGACGAAGGGGAAGACGTCGCTGACCCAGGCTGCGGCCGGGACGATCTCCTTCGGTACGAGCCCGAGGAAGACGACCGGAAGGACGACGAGGACCCCGACCAGCGACGCCGTCCGCGACTCGCGGGCGAGCGCGCCGACGAGAGCTCCGACGGCGCCGACAGCCGCGCCGGCGAGCAGCACGCCGACGAGCACCAGCGGAATCCGTTGCCACGGCTGGCCTCCCTCGACGTTGCCGGCCTGGACGGCGATCCCGAAGCCGACCAGGATCGCGAACCCGAGCGCGAGCGCGACGGTGACGGCGAGCGCGATCTTGGCGACGACGAGCTGGCCCAGGCCGACGAGCCCTCGGACCAGCCGGCCGATCGCGTTCTCGTCCCGCTCGGCGGCCAGCGCGCCGCCGGCGAGGAGGAGCCCGAGGAAGGTGATCGTGATCGCCAGCCCGTAGGCCTGCACCTGGGCCGAGAGCAGCGAGGTGCGGCCCTTTCCCTTGGCCTCGTCGAGGACGATCGGGCTCGCGGTCGCCCGGATCGCATTGTCCGTGAGCGCGAGCGCGAGCCGGGCGTCCCCGACGAAGTCCGCGATCTTCGCCTTCTGCGGCGAGTCCGGCATCGAGTCGAGCAGTCGCTTCGTGCCGTCCAGGCCGATGATCGAGAAGTCGTGGCCGAGAACCCGGCCCTTGCCGCCGTGCAGGAGCAGGTTGACGTACTGGATGTCCGCCTCGATGAACGCCTTCTGGACCCTGAGGTTGAGGTTGTAGACGAGCGCCTGCATCTGCTGCCGCACCCGAGGGGTGATCCCGCCGCTGCCGGTGGCGAGCGTGAGGTGCGGGCTCGACACCAGCCCCTTCAGGTCGGCGACGAAGCCCTGCGGCACGGTCACGACGGCTGCGACGCGGCCGGATGCAAGCTGCTGGTCCGCCTGCTCCTTCGACATGCGCACGATCTCGACGTTCTTGGCGACGTCGTCGATCAGGTGGTCGATGTTGAACGTCTGGCCGGCGACGGTGAGCTGGTGCGGGATCCCGTCCAGGTCGACGAAGGCGACGCGCGGCTTCGCGTTCGCGTACGCGGCGGTCATCCCGATCAGGAGCGCGATCACCAGCGGGTACGCGATCAGGACGGCGAGCAGGGCAGGCGAGCGGCGCAGAATGAGCAGGTCCTTGCGCAGGATCAGCCACGGGGGTCTCATCAGATGAGCGCTCCGGCCGCCTCCGAGGACAGGTAGTCGGCGACCGCCCCGTCGAAGACGACGCTACCGTCGAGCAGCGCCGCCACGCGATCGGCGACGTGCTCGAGATCCTCGATGTTCTGGGTGATGAGGACGACGGCACCTCCCTCGTCGCGGACGCCGCGGGCGGTCTCCCAGAGGCGGCGGCGCTGACGGGGATCGAGCGCTGCGGTCGGCTCGTCCAGCAGGAGCACCTGCGGATCCGGGAGCAGGGAGATCGCCAGGTCGAGCCGTTGGCGGTTGCCGACGGAGAGCGACGCCGCCGGACGGTCGTCCGTGGGCAGCTCGAGCCGGGCGAGCAGCTCGGCCGGATCTCCGACGCGCTCGAGGCCGGCGAAGAGCTCGAGGTTCTGGCGGGGCGAGAGCCGGCCGTAGTGGGCGGGCCGCTGCGGCATCCAGCCCGCCCGCACTCCGGCCTCCCGCCGGACCGTCCCCTCGCTGGGCTCCAGCGCGCCGGCCAGGATCGCGAGCAGCGTCGACTTACCGGCGCCGTTCGGCCCGACGAGCGCGAGCGCCTCGCCGGGCCGCACCTCGATGTCGGTCGGGTGGAGCGCGACGTGGTCGCCGAACCGGCGGGTCACCCCCCGCGCGGCGAGGAGCGGCGGACCGCTCACCCGCGCCGTGACCGCCGTGTGGGCTGGACCTCGTGCGGGTCGCGGTCGTGCACCGGCACGACGGGCGGCTGCTCGAGCTCGACCTCGACCGGCACCGGCCCGCCCTCCCACGGCTCGAGCTCGACCCGCTCGGAGAAGTACTCGTAGACCGCGCGCCCGGCGGCAAGGAGGGGGAGCGCGACCAGGATCCCGGCCAGCCCGTACAGCTCGCCCCCGGCGAGCAGGCCGAAGATGACGAGCAGCGGGTGGAGCCGGAGCGCGCTCCCCATCACCTTCGGCACGACGACGTGCCCTTCGACCTGGTGGATGACCAGGAAGAGGATCGTCACCCAGATCAGCGAGATCGGCTGGACGACGACCGCGTAGATGGCGGCGGGGATCGCACCGAGCCAGGGGCCGAGGTAGGGGATCAGCTCCATGAGCGCCACCCATGCGCCGAACAGGAGGGCGTACCGGTCCGCCCCCGGGACCAGCCCGACGGCACCGAGGACCCACATGCCGACCCCGGCGCTCGTGCCGATGATCAGCGAGACGAGCAGCTGCCCCTTCACGTAGCCGGCGACTGCGTGCTCCATCCGCACGAGCAGCGGCTCCGAGCCCGGGTGCGGCGGGAATCGTCGATCGAGGAAGCGGGCGAGCTTCGAGAAGTCGAGCAGCATGTAGATCGACACGACGACGATCACGATCGCCGCGAAGAGGAGCTTCCCGATCGAGATCGCCGCCCCCTCGACGAAGTTCACCACCCGGTCCGTGTACTTGCCGACGTCCTTGTTCCGGATCTGCTGGACCCACCGGTGACCGCGGTCCTGGACATGGATCGAGCTGAGCCCGTGGGTGTTCAGCCACATCTGGAGGCGGTCGACGTCGCGGTCGGCGTCCGTCTGTCCGGTCCGTCCATGGGGCTCCGTAAAGTAGGTGTCGAACCGGTTAGCGGCCGTCTTCGTCTGATCGACGACGACGGTGGCGAGTGCCCAGATGGCCACGATCAACGCCGCCGCGCAACCCAGGTACACCAGTGCGACGGCGAAGCCGCGCCGGATCCGGAACCGCCCGACCTTCACCGAGCCGATCGCCTTCACGACCGGGTCGAGCAGCAGCGCCAGCAGGCTCGCGACCAGGAACAGGAAGACGACGTGAAAGACGCGGCCCGCGACGACCCACGCCAGGATCAGCAGGAGCGGAAGCCCGACCAGCTGCATCCAGCGCGGAATCTGGATCTTCGGCGCCGCGCCGGGAGCCATCGGCGCCATCGTACCCCCACGGCCGTACGACTTCAGCGGCCCCCGTGGGACTGGGCACTGGAGACCGAGGGAGCGCTCACCCGGCAGGCCCGGCCGGACGATTGGTTCGTTTTGGTCACACCTACCCCGTTGAAAGGGGTGCCCACCTCGGTTACCGTGCCCGCGATGCACCCTGCGCCACCTCGCCGGAGGCCGTCTCCGCGTGCGCGGAAGACGGCGCATCGCACCCGGCGCCGGGCGATCCTCGTCGCGATCGGGGTCGCGATCCTGGTCGTGCTGGCCATGTCCGCGTTCCGTTCGGGCGGGCACGCCGTCGTCGGCGCGAGCAGCCCGGCGAGCGCGACCCGACTCCTGCCGCCTCCTCCGCCGACCGGCATTGCCGTCGCCGTCTACGGACGGCTGCACGTCGCCTCGCCCGTCAACGAGCGGGTCATCACCGCGATCGGCTACCACGGCGCCGGCGGGGACGCGCTCGGGTTCGACCCGATCGGACACCAGGGGAACGTCGGCGCGGCCACGCGGCTCCTCCACCGCATCTTCGGCGGCGGCGGCGGCGGCGGCGTCGTCTACTACCAGCTCGGCGGAGGGCAGGGGCCTTCGACCGGGGCGCTCGACATCGGCGCCGCGCCCGGCACGGACGTCTACGCACCCGCCGACGGCACCGTCGTCGGCCTGCGGGACTACGTGCTGAACGGCAAGAAGTACGGCTCGGTGATCGACATCCAGCCGATCAGGGAGCCGTCGGTCGTCCTCTCGGTCTCACATCTGGAGGCGGATCCGGCCCTGACCGTGGGGTCGACGATCTCTGCCACCACGTCGAGGATCGGCCGGGTGATCGACCTCTCCGGCGCCGAGCACCTCGCCCTCTCCCGATACACGCGGGACGCCGGGAACTACGTCGAGCTGGTGCTGCACCCGGCCGGCTCGGTCCCGCTGCGCTAGAAGTCCGGCCCCGTTGCGTCTCCTCTTCCTCGCCGACGTCTTCGGCTCCGCCGGTCGCCGTGCGGTCGAGGAGCGGCTTCCGGGACTGCGTGAGGAGCTCGGCGCGGGCTTCTGCGTCGTCAACGGGGAGAACGCCGCGGACGGGCGGGGCCTGACGTCGAAGCTGGCCGACCGGCTGCTCGCAGCCGGAGCAGACGTGGTCACGCTCGGCAACCACGTCTGGGCGCGCGACGACCTCGGGCCCTACCTCGCCCGGTCGGATCGGGTGATCCGTCCCGCGAACGTCGCCACCGGATCGCCCGGGCGGGCGCTGGCGGTCGCGCCGGCAGCCGACGGCACGCCGGTGGCGGTCGCGAACGTGATGGGCTGGCTGTTCCTCGACGTCCCGCTCGGGCCGTTCGAGGTCCTGGACGGGCTCGTCGAGGAGGCCCGGCGTCACGCCCGGGTCGTCGTCGTCGACTTCCACGCCGAGGCGACGAGCGAGAAGGTCGCCGCCGCGCGCTGGCTCGACGGCCGGGTGACGGCGGTGATCGGCACGCACACGCACGTCCAGACGAGCGACGCCCGAATCCAGCCGGGTGGGACGGCGGCGATCACGGACGCGGGCATGACCGGGCCGCACGACTCGGTGATCGGCGTCGAGGCCGACCTTGCGATCCGGCGTATGCGCACGGGGATGCCGGTGCGCTTCCGCCCGGCCGAGGGCGGCGTGCGGCTCGAGGGAGTTGTCGTCGACTGCGACGCCGACGGCCGGGCTACGGCGATCGAGGCGCTGCGCGTGCCCTACCCGTAGGCACGGCCAGCACGGCGAAAACGGCCACGAGGACCAGGTCGCGGGCAAGGACGAGCCACGACGGGAACGTCCCGAAGTGCAGCGCCAGGTCCCAGTAGCGGAACGGGAACCAGAGCTGCGTCAGGACGAGCGCCGACGCGAGCAGCGCGCTCGCAACGAAGCCTCGGCGGCCGCACACGAGCGGGACGAGCGGCACCAGCCAGATCAGGAACTGCGGCGAGAGCACCTTCCCGGACGCGACGAACGCGCAGACGGCTGCTGCGGATGCGCGGACGAGCCGCTCCCGCGTCGCCGGTCCGCGTGCGAACCACACCCAGGTGACGATCAACGCCGCGGCCTGCAGCACGGTCTGCACGGTCGCGAGCGCATCCGGCCCTCCGCCGGCGAGGTTCTGGGAGCCGTGACTCGACTGCATCATGATGCCGAGCCCCCCGACCGCATGGGCGACCAGCAGCACCCCTGCTCCGAGCGTCTCGATCTGGAGCGGCCGGCTCGTCTGCGTCGTCACGGCGTGCCAGACGCCGTGCGGCGACAGCGCGAGGAAGGGGCCGAAGCACACGGCGACCACGGTGGCGAAGACGGCGGCACAGACGACCAGCTCGCGGCGCCCGCTCCGTCGCCAGATCCAGACCGCCGCGACCGGAACGAGCACCGCAGGGAAGAGCTTCGCCGTCACCGCCAGCCCGAGCACGCCGGCGCCGACGCGCTGCCGCCCCGCGACGAAGGCGGCGAGCGCCCCTGTCGTCAGCGCCGCCGGCCACAGGTCGAACCGGGAGAGCTCGACCGAGCCGAGCAGGAGCGGAGCGACCGCGGCGAAGCCCAGTGCCGCGCCGATCCGCACCGCACCGGCGTCGAGCCGGAGCAGGACCGACAGCATGAACAGGAGCACGAGGGCGCCGCAGACGAGCATCTCCGCCTCGAAGCCCTGCCGGTAGCCGGCCAGGTCGCCGTCCTGCGAGCGCAGGAGCGACGGGACCAGGAAGACGGGCAGCGCCGCCGGCGGGTACTCGAGCTGGAAGTCCCGGTACGGCACCTGGCCGTGCCGCATCGCGTCGCCGTAGCGCTGGTAGATCGGCGTGTCGACGATCTGGCTGTGACGGTAGAAGCCGAGATGGAGCCCGACCCAGGCCGCGACGAAGACCCCGACCGCGGCGACGGCCGCGACTGCGGCCAGCCGCGGGCTACCCGGCAGCGACCAGCTCTCGCTGCTCGTGCTCATCGCGCGCGGCGACCTTCGCCGGCTCGGGCGAGGGAACGGCCGCGAGCACCGCATAGGCGGCGAAGGCGAAGAACCAGGGGAGGTAGAGGTAGAACCAGTGCGTGAGCACCAGCTCGAAGCCGATCAGGATCGCGCCGGTCAGCGCCGCCAGCTGAAGCGGTGACTTCCGCCGCGGCACGAACGCCACCGCAGCTGCCCCGGCGACGAGCAACGCCTCGAGCACCTTCTGCAGCCACGCCAGGTCTGGAAGCCCGGCGTGGTACTGCCCCCAGTCCCAGAGCGAGAACGGCGAGTGCCGGTCGACCTGCGACGGGATCGTCCGGTCCCAGAACGCCCGTGCCGCATGGAGCGGGTCGGGCTCGAGCAGCAGCACCCAGAAGCAGGCGGCGGTCGCGATCGCGAAAGCGGCGGCGAAGATCACCGCCGTCCGCCTGCTCTTCCGGAACTCGGGGTAGGTCGCCCACAGCGGCGCGACCAGGAGGGCGCCGAACTTCGTCCAGGAGGCGAAGGCGACGGCCGCGCCCCGCGCCCAGGCGGCCGAGCACAGCCAGAACCCCCAGATCAGGAAGGCGGGCATGATCGCGTCGTTCGTGTTCGAGTTGGAGGCGTACTGGGTGAACGGGTACGCGGCCCAGGCGAAGGCGAGCGTCACCCCCAACCGGTTGCCGCCGAACCGTCGCCCGACGAGCCCGAGGCCGAGCAGGCAGAGCAGGTCGAAGCCGATCGCCGTGAAGTGGGAGGCGGGGAGGTCGTCCCACTTGCCGCTCCACCCGAAGAACGCGTAGCCGGGGATGTAGGCGATGTACGCCATCGGGCCGTAGGTGTCGCCGTTCGGGTTCGCCGCCTCGCAGCGGCCGTTCGTCTGGATCCGCTGGCGGATCTCGCCGTCGCGGTCGGCCGGCCCGCATGGCTTGAGGTCGTCCTCGACCGGGAAGTTGCCGTAGGGCGACTGGCCGTGGACGATCCGCTCCGCCCCGATCGGCCCGGCGAAGCCGACGTCGATCACGTTCGAGTCGCGGACGTTCAGCCCGACCTTGAAACCGCAGAGGAAGACGGTCGCCGCCGCGAGCAGCCAGACCGGCCACAGCGGCCTCGAGACCCGCGGTGGACGGTCCCGCACGCCGATCCAGATCGTTCGCCCGAGGAGATAGAGGAGGCCGGGGTAGACGAGCGGGACGCTCGTGAAGATCCGGCCGTGGTTGAAGTACCAGAGCGAGACCGAGAACGAGACGAGGGCGAGGAGGTCGAGGTTCCGCAGGCTGAGCGGGCGCCGGAGGTCGGCCAGTCCGATCAGGAACACGGCGCAGAAGCCGAGCCAGACCTCGAGGCTGTTGATCTTCTTCCCGCCGAATGCCCCCGGGCCGCCCCGGGCCATCTTCCACGCGACCTGCGGCCCGGTCCACGCCTCGGTGACGACGCCGCTCGTGTCGTCCACGCGGCCGGTGGCGATCTCGCCCGCCTTGCCGGACCACACGCCGACGGTCCAGTCGCGGTAGTCCTTCTCGTACGTCCCCTGGGTGACGAGGGTCTTCTTCGGGTAGCGGCCGACCCAGTCCTCGACCTTCGGCACGGCCAGCAGCGCCGCCACCGCCTTCGCCTCCGTCAGGGACGGCACCGGCTCCCGCGGGGTGAAGGGGATCGGGGAGATGAGGCGCCCCTGCTGGTCGTACGTGGCGCCGTCCTGCGCACCTGCGGCCGGGGCGAACGCCAGCAGCGCGAGCACCGCCGCTGCGACCAGCCGTGTCACGGCCTCCGTCTGAACGACCAGAGCTTGTTGACGCTGAAGCTGAACGGCATGACGAGGATGATCGCGACCGCCTGCGCGGCGACCTTGTCCACGCCGATCTCGACGAGGAGCCTGAGGATCCCGAGGTTGAGCCCGAGGGCGACGAGCGACACGACCAGGAAGCGGATCCCCTGGTGGTAGAGATCGCCGCGGGTCTCGCGGAACGTCCAGAGCCGGTTCCAGAGGTAGTTGTTCGTCACGGCGACGGCGAAGGAGCAGACGGCGGCGGGCAGGTAGTGGAGCCCGGCACGCCGGAGCAGGACGGTGTAGACGGCCAGGTTGACGACGAAGCCGGACGCGCCGACCGCCGAGAACTTGAGCAGCTGGATCCAGTTCTGGGGTCGCGCCAGCGCGCGGCGCGCGCGGGTGGCGGCGATCTCCGCTGCGGTCGAGCGCGCCACGCCCCGAGCGTACCCGAACGTCCGGCTCATTCCGTGTCGAAGCCTTCCGCGCCGATCAGCGGGACGAACCGGCACGGCACCGAGTGGAGCACCGCCGGTCCTTCCGGGCTGCGCACGACGAGCAGGAGTTCCTGACCGCGCCGGCCGCCGACCGGGACCGCGAGCCGGCCGCCGGGCTCGAGCTGGTCGTACAGCGACGCCGGCACCTCGGGGGCCGCCGCCGCGACTGCGATCGCCCCGAACGGCGCGTGCTCCGGCAGACCCTGCGAGCCGTCCCCGACGTGCACCTGCACCCGTCCGTGGCCGGCGGCCGCGAGCGCCTCGCAGGCACGCTCGGCAAGGGCGGGAATCCGCTCGATCGTGTGCACCTCGGCCGCGAGCTCGGCGAGCACCGCCGCCTGGTAGCCCGACCCGGTGCCGACGTCGAGCACACGGTCGGCCGCCCGAACCGAGAGCACCTCGCAGATCCGCGCGACCATGTACGGCTGGGAAATCGTCTGCTCCTCGCCGATGGGGAGGGCGGCGTCGTCGTAGGCGCGGGCGCGAAACTGCTCGGGGACGAAGAGCTCGCGCGGAACACGCTCCATCGCCGTCAAGACGCGCTCGTCGGCGATCCCGCGGCGCCGAAGCTGCTCCTCGACCATCCGGCGGCGCTCGACGCTCCGGTCAGGCGACACAGGCAGGCGGCGAGGAGGCAGGCAGCTCTACTCCGAAGTGCGCGAGCACGGCGGGCATGACGCCGGTGATACCCGCCGGGACCGTGTCCATGGCGACGACGAGCATCGGTACCTCCGAGTCTCCGGCCGCGAGCGACCCGTGGCTGCCGCCGCCCGCGTGACTGCGCCCCGCGAGATCCGCGAACTCGTACCCGGCCGCGGCCGAGACCAGCACGTCGCCCGCGTTCGGGTTGTGCAGCGCAGCCCACACCCGCGCCGGCCCGTCGGGATGGTCGAGCACCGCGGCGTCGCCGGTCAGCTCCCACCGGCCGTCCACCCGTCGGAAGCGGAGCTCCTCGCCGTCGCGCCTCGCCACCGCCTCGCCGTCCTCCAGGAACACCGCGACGTCCACCTCGGGGTGGCCGTCCAGCCGCTCGGCGAGCTCCCGGACGGACTCCGGGCAGAGCGGCAGCCGGTAGACCTGCCCGGCGCGGTTCGAGGCGCAGACGGCGACGTCCGGACGCTCCCAGCCGCTCCGCCGGAAGAGCCGGAGGTCGCCGTAGGCGGCCTCCAACGGCACGCCATGGTCGACGGGTGTCTGGCCGTGGTCGGAGCAGACGACCACGGCGTATCGCTCGAGGAAGGCGTCCGGACCACCGGCGGCGTCGACGAGCGAGCCGATCGCGCGGTCGGCGTCGGCGAGCTTGCCGGCGGCGGCTTCGGGGCCACGCGCGTGCGAGGCGTAGTCGTAGTCCGAGAGGTAGAAGAGGAAGAAGTCGAAGCCGTCGCGCGTGACGAGCCAGCGGCCGACGGCTGCAGCATACTCGTCGACCGAGCCGGCCGAGCGCCGGCGGACCGAGAGCGGCGCGCCGGTCGCGTCCGATTCGAACAGGTTGTAGAAGAAGAACCGCCGGGGGCCGAGGGCGGTGCGGGTCAGGCCCGGCAGCGTCGCCCGGTGCTCCGTCCGGCCGCGGTAGCACGTGAAGTTGACCGCCGCGGTCACGAGCCCCGCGTCGTCGAGCGCCTCGAACACGGTCACCGCCTCGGTGGACAGGTGGCGGCCGCTCAGGTTGAAGATCGTGTCGACGATCGCGCGCCGTGTGCCCGCCGCGACCATGGCGCCGAACGACGAGCCGTACTCGACCAGGCGCCGCTCCTCGCGGTCGAACCAGACGAGATGCGGGATGTGATGGACGTCGGGCCGGGCGCCGGTCGCGATCGACGAGGCGCACACCGGGGTCAGGGACGGGAACACGGAGAGGGCCCGTGCGTAGCGGCCGTGCCGGGCCAGGAAGGACAGCGCCGGGGCGTCGCCGTTCTCGACCGCCCGCTCGAAGACCGACGGCGTCAGGCCGTCGATCACGATCAGGACGACGCCCCTCGGCACTAGTCCTTGGCGAGGATCCGCAGCCCGGAGTGGCGGTCGGGCCTGCGCCGGCCGAGCCTCAGCGCGTACAGCGGGACCGCGACCACCTCGAGGTAGCCCGCGGCCGGGACGAAGGCGATCCCGGCGAGGAGCAGTCCCGCCAGAGCGACCAGCACCGCCACCCCGAGCCGCGTTCCCCCGCCGCGGAGCGCACCGGCGACGACCGGGACGGAGGAGACCGTGCCGAGCACGCCCCCGACCGCAGCGACGGCTGCCTCGACCCAGTCGCCCACCAAGAAGCCGATCCCGATTCCGGCGGCGGCCGCGAGGAGCGCGGCCAGGACGAGGCGGACGCCGGCCCGCCCCTCGGGGATCAGCGCTCCGATCGCGACACCCGCACCGGTGCCGAGGCCGGCCGCGACACCGATCCAGTACCAGGAGCCCATGGAGAGCCAGTCTAGGCGGCTTCTCCGCCTTCCAGCCGGCGGATGACGGCCAGGCCGAACTCCGCCGCCCGCGCGCCGTCGACCACCCGGTGGTCGAAGGTGACCGCGATCGTCCCCGTCGGGCGGACGACGACCTCGCCGTCGCGCACGACCGGGCGTGGTGCGATCCGGCCGATGCTGAGGATCCCGACCTCCGGGTAGTTGACGATCGGGGTCTGGAAGAGACCGCCGAGCTTGCCGGCGCTCGTGACCGTGAAGGTCGACCCGCGCAGCTCGTCGGGCTTCAGCGTTCCCGCGCGGGCGCCGGCGGCGAGCCGCTCGACGTCCGCGGCAAGCTCCTCGAGCGACCTCGTGTCGCAGCCGCGGACGACCGGGACGACCAGGCCCTGCTCCGTCTGGACGGCAACGCCGATGTCGTACCGGTCGAGGTAGACGATCTCGTCGCCCTCCAGCCGCGCGTTCAGCTCCGGGTACTCCTGGAGACCGGCGGCGGACGCTTTCAGCACGGTCGCGACCAGGAGCTTCAGGTCGACCGCCTCGAAGTCGCAGTCCTCCACCCACGTGACCGGGGGAACCTCGCGGTGGGCGACCGTCATGTGCTCTGCGATCAGCCTCCGGACACCGCGCAGCGGTTCCCGCCGCTCGTCGGCCACGGCTGCCGACGCACCCGCGGCCGACCGGACGTCTTCCTCGGTGACTCGGCCGTCGGGGCCCGTGGCGGCGACCGAGCCGATGTCGACGCCGAGCTCCTGCGCGATCCTTCGAACCAGCGGGGTCGCTTGCTGCTTCGGCTTCGGCTCCGTCGCCTGCGTGCCGACATGCGCGGCACGCGGGCTCGCAGCCGCCTCGCTTCGGGTCAGGTCCTCCGCCGAAGGCGGGACTTCGCCCGACGAGATCACCACCAGCACCGTCCCGACGGGGACGACCTTCCCCTCGGGGACGAGGATCCGGGCGACCGTGCCGGCCGCCGGCGAGGGGATCTCGACCGTTGCCTTGTCGGTCTGGATCTCGACCAGCGGGTCGTCCTCGGCCACCTCCTGCCCTTCGCCCACGAGCCAGCGGGCGATCTCACCCTCGGTCAGGCCCTCGCCGAGGTCGGGGAGCTTGAACTCGTAGGCCATCAGAACTCGAGCAGCCGTCGGACCGCTGCGGCCACCCGCTCGACGGACGGGACGTACGCGTCCTCGAGCTGCCAGTACGGGTAGGGCACGTCGAATCCGGTCACGCGGAGGACGGGGCCGCGCAGGTCGAGAATCGCCTTCTCGGCGATCACCGCCGCCAGCTCGGCCGCGAAGCCTGCCACGCGCGGCGCCTCCTGGACGATGGCGACGCGGCCGGTCTTCGCCACCGAGGCGAGGAGGGTGTCCTCGTCGAGCGGCTTCAGCGTCCGCAGGTCGACGACCTCCACCGACGCGTCGACCGACTGGGCCGTCCTCTCCGCGACGCGCACCATCGCGCCGTAGGCGACCAGGGTCACGTCGGTTCCACCGCGGGCGACTCGCGCCTCGCCGAGCGGCACGAGGTGCTCGCCCTCCGGGACCTCGCCGCGCGCCGTGCGGTACGCGACCTTCGGCTCGAAGACGACCACCGGATCCGGGTCCCTGATCGCGGACGCCAGCAGCCCCTTCGCGTCGCCGGGCGTTGACGGCACCGCCACCTTCACGCCGGGCGTGTGGACGTAGTACGTCTCCGGGGAGTCGTCGTGCAGCTCGGGCGCACGGACGCCGCCGCCGTAGGGCATCCGCACGGTGATCGGGAACTGCATCGCTCCGCGCGTGCGCCAGCGGTAGCGCCCGACGTGGTTGATCAGCTGGTCGAGGCAGGGGTAGCTGAAGGCGTCGTACTGCATCTCGCAGACGGGCCGCCACCCGGCCATGCACAGGCCGACGGCGGAGCCGAGGATGCCCGCCTCGGAGAGCGGCGTGTCGACGCACCGGTCGGGGCCGAACCGGTCCCGCAGCCCGGCGGTCGCGCGGAAGACACCACCCGCCCGGCCGACGTCCTCGCCGATCACGAGAACCGAGTCGTCGCGCGACATCTCCGTGTGGAGCGCGTCGTTCACCGCCTCGACGAGGGTGCGCTCACCCACCGAGCCAGCCCTCCCGGAGCGTCGGCGGCGGGTCGGCGTAGGCGTGCTGGAAGATGAGGTCGGGGTCGGCGGGCGGCTCGGCCTCCGCGGCGGCGATGCCTGCGCGCATCGCCTCGGCCGCTTCGACCTTGACCCGCTCCGCGGTCGAGTCGTCGAGGAGGCCGAGCCGGCGGAGGTAGCCCTCGTAGCGGCCGACGCACTCCCGCTGCTTCTCCTCCTCGACCCGCTCCTGGTCGATGTAGGCGGCCGGGTCGTCTGCCGTGCCGTGCGGCGCGGTCCGGTAGGTGACTGCCTCGATGAAGGTGGGGCCGTCGCCGGCGCGTGCCCGCGCTGCGGCGTCGCGGGTCGCCTGGTAGACGGCGAGCACGTCGCCGCCGTCGACCCGAACGCCCGGAATCCCGTAGCCGATCGCCTTGTCCGCGAGCGTGGGGGCAGCCGTCTGGGCCGACAGGGGCGTCGAGATCGCCCACTGGTTGTTGTTACAGAACAGGATCAGCGGCGCGCGCATCACCCCGGCGAAGTTGGCGCCCTCGTGGAACGCGCCTTCCGAGGTCGCTCCGTCTCCGAAGTACACGATCGCGACCGTCGGCTCGCCGCGCAGCTTCTTCCCCCATGCGAGGCCCGCCGCGTGCGGGACGTGGGTCGCGATCGGCACACAGATCGAGGCGAGGTTGTAGTCGAGCGGGTTCCACCAGCCCGCCGGGTGACCGCGCCACCAGGACAGCACGATCGCCGGCGGCATGCCCCGGAGCAGGCCGATCGCCCCCTCGCGGTAGCTCGGGAAGATCCAGTCGTCGCGCTCGAGTGCGTACGCCGAGCCGACCTGCATCGCCTCGTGGTTCCAGAAGATCGCGTAGGTGCCGATCCGTCCCTGGCGGTGGTAGACGACGGAGCGCTCGTCGTAGGTGCGGAGCAGCACGAGCTGCCGGTAGAGCTCGAGAAAGTCCCCTTCGTCGAGGCCGTCGACCTCGCCGTCGGGAACGCTGTCCCCGTCGCCGATCACGCGGCGGAGCCCCCGCTCGGCTGGCACCACCTGCGCCACGGCGCTCGATGCTATCTCAGGCCACGAGGACCGAGACCGCGTCCCGCTCGGCCTCGAACCGCGCCTCGGTCACGTCGCCGAGGTCCTCGCCGTCGGCCTCGAGCGGCAGCGGCTCGTTGCATGCGACCCGGATCGAGTCGACGTCGTGCACGTGCAGGACACCCGGCAGGCCGGCGAGGCCGCGGCCCGCGAAGAGCCGGCCGGCGTATCGGAGCGCCGTCAGCACGTCCGCCCGCTCGGGCGCCACCAGGTCGAGGCCGAGCTCGAACCGCGCCTCGGGGGAGAACCGGAAAGGCCGCGGCCCCGCATACGTGAACACCGCGTCGTTCGAGACGAAGAGCAGCGCGGCCCGCCCGAGCCCTTCGATCTCCAGGCGCGGCTCGTACCCTCGCACGAGCAGCCGTGCGACGACCGTTGCGTAGGCGACGTCGCCCCTGCGGCGACCGTCCGAGCGCCGCCTGGTCTCGAGCTCCCGGACCGCCTCCGAGTCGACGCCGATTCCCGCCGAGAAGGCGAACCGGCGGCCGTTCGCCCGACCGACCGAGATGCGCCGCCGGCGCACCGCCTTCGCAGGGTCGGCCGGTACGGCGAGGGCGCGGGCGAGCACGTTCGTGTAACCGCCCGGCACGATCCCGAGCGGCTTCTCCGCCGGCAGCCCGTTCAGCACCTCGTTGACGACCCCGTCGCCGCCGAAGACGAACACGGCGTCGCCGAGCGACGCCGCCGCCAGCTCGGTCGCGTGCCCCCGCCGCTCGGTGAGGAGCGTCTCGACCACGTCCAGCCGCTCCTCCAGCGCACGCACACGTCCCTCCGTGACGCGACTCGCGAAGGGGTTGACGATCAAGCTCACCCGCATCGCGGCGAGCATGCCAGGAAGGGAGTCGGAAGGACAGCGCCGTCGCGGGACCGGCATGGCGGGCGCCCCGACCCGGCCTGCCCTCAGGAATCGCGTCGCGAGCGAAGCGAGCCAGCAGAAGGAGGGGGCTCACGGGGGAACCCTGGTTCCCCCGTGGCATAGCCGCGCATGCCGTCGACGAGCAGCGCGAGGAAGCGGTCGGCGAGCACATCGGTGTCGCGTCCCGGCTGGAGCCAGGTGTAGGCCCAGTTCGCAGCCGACAGCAGGAGCAGGGCGGCAGCCGCATCGTCGAGGTCGGAGCGCAGCTCGCCGAGGTCGCGCCCCTCGCGGAGGAGCTCGCGAAGGCGCTCCTCGTACCTGCGCCGCTCGGCGACGAACTCGTCGCGGCGCGTGCCTTCGAGGTACCGCCACTCCTGCACGAAGACGGTCGCGACGTCGAGCTGCTCGGCGACCACGCGCAGGTGTCCGCGCAGCGCGAGCCGGATCTTCTCGACCGGCGGCGCGTCGTCCGGGATCGCGTCGAGCGAAGAGTGGAAAGCGGCCGCCCCGTCCATCAGCGCGTCGTAGAGCAGGTCCTCCTTCGACGCGATGTGCGAGTAGAGCGAGCCCTTCTGAACGCCGAGCGCCTCGGCGATGTCGCCGATGGACGTGCCGTGGTAGCCCTTCTGGGCGAAGAGCCTCGCGGCCTGGCGGGTCAGCTCCGAGCGGCGGGCGGACATGCTACGGTCGTGAGACTAACGATCGTTCGGTAGGAGGCCCCGTGACGCACGTCCTTGAGCCAACGGAGCAGCAGTTCCTCGAGTACGTGCAGGCGGGCGGCCAGGTCGAGGCGGACGACTGGATGCCGGACGAATACCGGGCGCGGCTGATCAAGTTCATCGAGATGCACGGGAACTCGGAGCTGATGGGCGTCCTGCCCGAACGCGAATGGATCCTCCGCGCTCCGACGCTGCAGCGCAAGCTCGCGCTGACGGCCAAGGTCCAGGACGAGGTCGGTCACTCGCAGCTGATCTACCGCGTGGTCGAGGATCTCGGGAAGCCGCGCGCGCAGTGCCTCGCCGACCTGATCTCGGGCCGGTCGAAGTTCCACAACGTGTTCCACTACCCGACGAAGACGTGGGGCGACGTCGGTGTGATCGCCTGGCTGGTGGACGCGGCCGCGATCATCTCGCAGAAGGCCCTCCTCAGGTGCTCCTACGCGCCGTACGCGCGGATCATGAAGAAGATCTGCTGGGAGGAGTCGTTCCACATCCTCCACGGCCGGGACGTCGTCCTGACGATGATGAACGGCACCGACGAGCAGCGTGGGCTCGTCCAGGAGGCGGTCACCCGCTGGTGGCCGCCGCTGATGCAGTTCCACGGCAATCCGATTCCCGCCGAGGACGACCCCGTCGTCCAGTGGCGGATCAAGACGCAGGGAAACGAGGAGGCACGGCAGCAGTTCCTCGACGGCTACGTGCCGCAGATCTGGGAGCTGGGGCTGACCGTTCCCGATCCGAAGCTGCGCAAGCGCGACGACGGCGCCTGGGAGTACACCGAGCCGGACTGGGACGAGCTGCGCTCGGTCGTCACCGGCCACGGCCCGAAGACCGCCGAGCGGCTCGAGTTCCGGCGCGTCTCACGCGAGGAGACCGAGTGGGTCCGCCGCGTGATGCTCGCCGAGGCGGCGTGAACGTCTACGAGGTCTTCCGGCAGGAGCGGAAGGGGGTGGCGTTCGAGCACGCGGGCTCCGTGGCCGCACCGGACCTGTCGTTCGCGAGGAGCTATGCCCACGAGCAGTACGGGAGACGCGGGGAGTCGGTCGCGCTCTGGGTCGTGCCCCGCGAGGCGATCTCCGAGCTCGACGATTTCGTCGACGAGCTCGGCAGGAACTACCACCGCGTGGACGGCTACTCCCTGAAGGCGAAGCTGAAGGAGGCGCGTGAACGAGCAGGTACAGGACCTGCTTCTGGGGATCGCTGACGACGAGCTCGTCATCGGCTGGCGCGACTCCGAGTGGACGGGGATCGCCCCCGTGCTCGAGGAGGACGTCGCCTTCTCCTCGATCGCCCAGAACGAGATCGGCCACGCGCGGGCGATCTACCAGCTGCTGGCCGACGACGCGGACGCGCTCGCGTTCGACCGGGAGCCGGCCGAGTACCGCTCGTCGCAGCTGGTCGAGCTGCGCTTCGTCCCGGACTGGGCGCGGACGATCGCCCGGCGGGTCCTGTACGAGGCGGCCGACGAGCTGCGGCTGGAGTCGCTGAAGGCGTCGTCCGACGCCGCGGTCGCCGGCGTCGCGGCGAAGATCGACCGCGAGGAGGCCTACCACCGCATGCACGCCGAGCTGTGGCGCAACCGGCTGCGCGACGAGCCGCGCTACCGCGAGGCGCTCGACGAGCTCTGGCCGTACGCAGTGGCCATGACCGATCCTGCCGACCGAGAGCGCCTGAGCGCCCAGTTCGAGCGGAAAGTCCCAAGTAACAGTCTGTTACAAGCGATCCCGCGCGGGTCGCACACGGACGGCTGGCCGGAGCTGTGGGAGGAGATGACTGAAGTGCGGCGCTCGATCCCGGGGGCGGCGTGGTAACCGCCGAGCAGGTCTGGACGGCACTCGCCGAGGTCGAGGATCCCGAGATCCCGGTGATCTCGCTCGTCGATCTCGGCGTGATCCGCCGAGTCGACGTCGACGGCGAACGGGTCCACGTCGAGTTCACGCCGACGTTCCTCGGTTGCCCGGCCCTGGAGGTGATGCAGGCGCAGATGACCGCCAAGATCGAGGAGCTCGGCGGCGAAGCGGACGTCGAGGTGGTCGCAGACGACTCCTGGTCGACCGACCGGATCACGCCCGGCGGCCGGGAGAAGCTCCGTGCGGCCGGCTTCGCGCCGCCTGCGCCCCGGGAGGCGGGCGCGCCGAAGCTCGTCCAGCTCAGGAGCTCGGTCTTCCGCTGCCCGTACTGCGGCTCGACCGAGACGAAGCTCGAGAACATCTTCGGCCCGACCCCCTGCCGGTCGATCCGCTACTGCACGAGCTGCCGCCAGCCGTTCGAGCAGTTCAAGACGATCTAGCAGCCGTGAAAGGAGTCAATCGCAGCGGGTACGGCAACAAGGCAGGTCGTGTCGCCTGGTACCTGAACTCGGTGCGAGCCTCGCTTCCCTGGTCGAAGAGGGTGCTGACACAGCGGAGGGGTGAAGGTCGGCGCCTGGAGCATGAGCCTGCCCGTGAATTTCTTGGTGGTCCGCTGTAGCCGGCTCGGCCCGCTGGTCGCCGGCGCGCGTTGCCCAGAGCGTCTACAGCGTGTCGCGGCCTTCGTGCCGGTCGCGTGCGGCCGCGCCGATCACGATGCAAGTGAGTCCGTCCGGGCCGGCGACGAGTTTGCGCCTCGACTCCGGATCGACCAGCACGTAGGCCCCGGAGCCCAGGGGGACACGCTCGCCGTCGACGACGATGAAGCCGCCACCCGCCACGCAGGCGTAGACCTCCTCGTGCCCGGTATCGGTCTCGTCGTGCTCAGGGTAGTCGCCCCAGTCCGGCGGCAACTCGTGCTGGTTCACGCCGAAGGCAGTCACCCCTAGCTCTCTTCGCACACGGCGCATCGTGCCCCAGGGCTCGATCTCGCTGGCTTCAGCGTATCTGTACCCCATGCGATACACGGTAGAAGCTGGCCGTGGCTCGGGCATGACCATGGTTGCGCGGTCGGTGACAATTGGGTCGGGTATGCCCGTTCTCACTCCCGACATGCGCGAGGAGCGGCGGGTCGTCACGGCCCTTTTCGCCGATCTCGCCGGATCGACCGAGATCACCGAACGGTTCGATCCGGAGGACGCGCGCGAGGTCCTCGGCGGCGCGATCGCGAAGATCATCGATGTTGTCGACGCCTACGGCGGAACGATCAAGGATCTTGCCGGCGACGGCGTACTCGCGCTCTTCGGCGCGCCGGTCGCCCATGAGGACGATGCGGAGCGGGCGGTTCTCGCCGGGCTGGAGATCGCGCGAGCGGTCGCCGACTTCGCCGGCGGGTACGCGCGTCAACGGGGGTGCGAGGCGTTGGCCGTCCGGGTCGGGATCGAGAGCGGGCTGGCCGTCGTCGGTGCCGTCGGGAGCGGCTCGCGCGTCGAGTACGGCGCCGTCGGAGACGCGGTCAACAGCGCGGCCCGGCTTCAGTCGCGGGCCGAGCCGGGGATGGTGCTCGTCGGAGAGGCGACGCGCTCGGCGACGGAGTCCCGGTTCGAGTGGGGACCCGCGGAGTCCCTCGTCGTGAAGGGGAAGAGCGCGCCGATTCGGGCTGCCGCCGCCATCCGCCAGGCACGTCCGCCGGACACGGACGCGTGGGCACCGGTCACGATCGGGCGCGCCGAGGAGCTCGCGGTGCTCGCCGAAGCAGTCGACGACCTGCGCGGAGGCCGAGGGGCGCTGGTCCTGATCGTCGGCGAGGCGGGCGTCGGCAAGACGCGGCTCCTGTCGGATTGCCGCGCGATGCTCGTCGACGGCTCGACGCCCGGTCAGGGCGTGTGCTGGCTCGAGGGCCACTGCCGGTCCTACGCCGACGCGATCCCCTACGCGCTCTACCAGGATCTCCTCTGCCGCTGGCTCGGCGTCCGCGGAGACGACCCTGCCGAACGGAAGCGGACGCGGCTGGAACGCGCGCTCGCCGACCTTCCCGCCATCGACGAGTACCGCGCACTCCTGCTTGCCCACGTCCTCGGTGTCACCGAGCGCCCAATCGAGACGATCAGCCCCTCGGCGCTCAAGCAGCAGGCATTCGAGGCCGTGCTGTCGCTCGTCCGGCACCTCGCGGGCGCCCGTCCGGTGGCCGTCGCTCTCGAGGACCTGCACTGGGCCGACCCGACATCCCTTGCGCTCACCGAGCGACTGCTCGCGCTGCCCGCGACGGAACGACTCCTCGTCGTCGCGACTCGCCGCTCCGAGGAAGAAGACGCCTCGGGCGCGCTCTTCCAGGCGGAGGGCTGGCACGACCGGGTTCTGCACGTCGGTCTGCTCCCGGTGGGGGGCGACGTGGAGCTCCTCCGTTCGCTGATCGGCGACGTTCTGCCCGGCCGGCTCGAGCGCGCGGTGATCGAGACGAGCGAGCGTAACCCGTTCTTCCTCGAGCAGCAGGTGAAGGCGCTCGTCGATCGTGGAGCCGTGATGCGTGCGCCGGACGGCTGGCACTTCCGTGGCGGCGAGGACGTCGAGATCCCGGAAACGGTCGAGAAGGTGATCCTCTCGCGACTCGACAGACTCGGTCCGGCGCCGCGCCGGACACTCGTCGCGGCGTCCGTTCTGGGCAGGGGGTTCACCCCCGAGGTCCTCGAGACGCTGGTCGACGACCCATCGACGCTTGCGGCAGATCTCGCCGTCCTCGTCCGTGTCGGGCTGGTCGATCGACGATCGACCGGGGGTGGAGGTGACTACCGCTTCGCGCACGCGGTGATCCAGGAGACCGCCTATCGCAGCCTGCTTCGGCGCGACCGGCGGGAGCTCCACGGTCGGGCAGGGGCAGCGATCGAGCGCCTGTTGATCACCGGCGCCGATCAGGCCGCCGGCATGATCGGACACCACTTCGCCGAGGCCGGTGACGCCGAACGCGCGATCCCGTACCTCGCCACGGCCGGCGACCGCGCCAAGGCCGCCTACGCGAACGAGGAGGCGATCGCGTCGTACCAGCGCGCGCTCGGCCTGATCGAGGACAGTGACGCCGCAGACGAGAGCCGGGAGCTTCGGGCCGATCTGCTCGCGCAGCTCGGCGACGTGCTCAGGCTCGTCGGCCGCCACGACGAAGCGCGCTCGACGTTCGAGCGGTCCCTCGAAGCCGTCCCGGCCGGGGACGCGCACCGGCGTGCTCATCTTCAGATCCAGCTCGGGCGTGTCGAGGACGAGCTCCACCGCTACGAGGCGGCGTTGCAGCACTGGGCGTGCGCCGAGCAGGAGCTATCGGAGCTTCCCGAGGACGAGCCCGGCCGGTGGGAAACGTGGTTCGACATCCAGGACCACAGGATGACGACGCTCTACTGGCTCGGGGACACGGCTGCGATCGATGCCCTCGCCGCCCTGCTCCGCCCGGAGATCGAGACACGGGGCACTCTGGCGCAGCGCGGCGAGTTCTTCGGGCGCCTGGCCCAGGCGAGACTGAGGCGAAACCGGTACGTCGCGGACCGGGAGGCCGTCGAGTTCGCGAGAGCCGCCTTCGCGGCCGTGCTGGCAGGCGGGAAACGCGAGGCGATCGCGTGGGAACGGTTCGCGCTCGGGTTCGTCCTCGTGTTCGCGGACGAGTTCGACGAGGCCGAGGCGATGCTGACGGATGCGCTCGCCGAGGCGGCACGGATGGGCGACGCCCGGCTGCGCTCTCGGTGCCTCACCTACCTGCTCGTGATCGGGCGCAGGCGTGGAGACGTCGAGCGCGTCCGGCGGAGCCTGGGCGACATCGTCGAGGCGGCGCGGGCGGCGCATCTGCCCGAGTACGAGGCGATCGCGATCGCGAACGAGTCGTGGGTCGCGTGGAGAGACGGCCGGCTCGACGAAGCGGTCGAGCTTGGACGCACAGCGCTCGAGCTCTGGCAGGCGCTTCCGGTTCGCTACTGGTACGACTGGATGGCGTTGTGGCCGATGTCTGCGGTCGCACTCGCTCGAGGCGACGTCCCGGGCGCGATCGAGCGCTTCCGGGCGATGCTCGTCGCGCCACAACAGCCCCTGCCGACGGCGCTTGCCGAGATCGTCGAGCAGGCCGTGGCCGCGGGCACGGCCGAGTCCGTCCGGCAGGCCCTCGACCTGGCGCGACACCTCTGCTACGCCTAGGCCGACGTTCAGTGCTTCGCCGGAGAGGGCTCGGCGAGCGTCCGAGCCGATGGCCGGCCACTGCGATCAGGACCGGTCTGTCGGGTTCGGCCGACAGGGTCACGACTCCCGAAACCCCGCACGGCGGCGCTGCCTGGACGAGCTTCGGCCGGTGACGCGACCCCGTCCGCGAACATCGGGACCACCCTCGGCGAAGACTTGCGGCCTGCCGAACGACCGCGACGGCCCCGATGCAGCTCGGCTAGACATATGTGTAGCCGAGGGAACCGATGTTGCGGACGTTCGCCTCGGTGTACGACCAGGGATCCATGACGGCGTCGGCGCCGGTGAGCGGTGGGTTCTGGTGGTTTCCAGCCGGGCTGTTGTACCAGACCCACCAGAGGCGGTCGAGGTTCGCGTGGTGAAGCCAGAACACGGGGTCGGCAGGAGAGACGGAGGCATCAGACATCGTGCCGCCCACCCAGATGTGAACCGAGCCGTGGATCCCGTTGATCGGGGCGGTGAACGTGTCGTAGGTCGTCTTGGCCATCGCGGAGGGGGTACCCGCGGCTATCGAGGCGAGCACTCCCTCCGGCCCCGGTGCCCGGACGACATTGATGGTGCGGGTCGGGGTGTGGACTGTCGGCAGCACCGCCGACAGCCAGTCGGGGAAGTGCTGTTCCTCGGGCCTCGTCCAGTCCCAGTAGGGAACGCAGACGTCTGGGTGGTAGTTGTGCAGGGCCTCTTCGAACAGGTAGAGGAAGACCCGGTGCCAGGGCAGTAGGCGGGAATTGATGTGCTGCATGTGCATCTGGGCGTGGATATCGACCAGCTGGCCGAGAGTGCCGTCGTTGTTGATCATGGTGAACGCGCAGATGTAGCGCTGCTTCTCGTACTCGGTGAGGGCAGCCTGGTCCTTGCGATGGCAAAGCGGAGGGAAGAGCCAGACGAGGTCCTTCAGGTTCACCAGCGCCTTCCGCTCGACCATCTTCGAGAAGGTCATCGATTGCGCGAGAATCGGCAGGTTTCGAAGCAGCAGGGCGTCGTGGGCCGACTCCTTGCCGTGATGCTCCTCGCTCATCGCCTGAGGCTTGCGTGTCGTTCTCGTGCGCGGCATCGAGCCTCTCCCTTCGGGTTCGGTTCTCGGGTCAGGACGTGGACGGTCCCCCGGCTCACGCGCTCGGGTCGGTCGATACCGGGAGGTTCGCCGGACTCCGTCACCGCACCGTCACCGATCCGTCACCGCCGGCCGCGGTCCAGCTGACGGCACGGGTGGCCCGGGCCCGGCCGCGTGCACAATCCCGCGGCCGTCTCGTCCGGCTCACGGTCGGGAAGGACGTCGCCGACGCGACGTTCGTGCTCGGGAACCGGAGGAGAGTGAAGTGCGACGCCCCGGGCATCGGGGCCCGCGCGCTCTTCCGGGTTCGGAAGGGGAAGATCGTCGCCCGGGCACAGGTCGCCGTTACCTAGGACGAGGGCCGCCAGTCAGCCCGGAAGCGGCTGCCAGTCGGGAGCCCCGGTTCTCGGCGTCGTCCACGGTCAGTCGCCTCCGCCCGCTGCCGTTCACGTCGACCAGGTAGATCCCGTAGGTCCGCTCGAACGTGATCGTCGTGCCGGTCGGGCGACCCAAGTCGGCGTTCCGGGCGATGTTCTTCTGCCGCGTCAGTCGCCGCTCGCCGGTCCGTCGGCGTCGACGACGAAGATGTCCTGCGGATGCCCGCCTCGGCGCTCGGGAAGCGCAGGAATGCGATCCCCCGGCAGCGTGAGGTGCCAACGCGCCTGCACGTACCTCAAGACGGAGGAGGGGAACCCTTCCTTCCCTCGTAGCGACTCACGATCCGACCCAGCCGGGGCGGTTGTGGATGGTGAACCTGAGGCTGCGAGAGGCCGAGTTCCCCTTGATGTCGCGCGCGGTGACGACCAGCGCGTAGACGCCGTCGCGGAGGATGCGCGTGTCGAACGGCCGCGCCGACAGGCGGAAGGCGTAGTTGCCACGCTGGAGGTACGAGTAGTGCGGTCCGAACACGGCCATGTTCTGGAAGGTCCCGCGTGCGTAGACGTTCCAGAACGAGGTGTCCGACGGAACGACCGACCCGAAGTCGACGGCGACGCGCTCCGGCACGACCACCTTCCCCGTCCATGATTCGACGCGCCAGGTGACGAGCGCCGGCGCGGTCGGCATGTCGCGCCAGATTCCCGCTACCGGCCGAGTCGGGACGTCGTAGACGGCGGCTTCGAGCTCGACTCGACCGCGGACGAAGTTGGGGAGTCCGCCGCCGCCGAGCTCGAGCGAGCGGACGGAAACGGATTCGACCCTCGGCCTCGTCGTGTCCGTGTAGGGACCGAGCCTGCCCGGAGCCAGGGGGTTGACCGCGCGGCCGCCGACCACGACAGCCAGGTGGACATGTCCGGCGGGTCGCACGATGTGGCCGAGAACGGTCCGGTAGGCGGTGACGTGCTGCCCGACGCGGACGGCGGGCTTGATGTGCCAGTAGTCGAAGGTCACCGCACCGCCGGCCGCGATCAGGACGTGCCAGTCCTCCCGCTTCTCGGCGGCCGTGACGGTGCCGGATGCAACGGGGTAGACCGCGGTTCCGTTCGGCGCGGAGATGTCGACCCCGCTGTGGAACGAGAAGGTGCCGCCGCCGTTCATCAGCGTCGCGAGCGTCGGCGGGCCGGCAAAGACGGTGCGTGGGTCGCCGAACAGGCCGCGCACGGGATGCTCCCGATGGAACGGCTTGACGGGGTATCCGAAGGACCCTGGAGATCCCGACGCAGCCGGGGTCGGTGTCGCCTGGAGGAGCGCGGCACCCGCGAGGAGCGCGGAGCAAGCGACGAGTAGAGCTCTGATATGGGCTGTCTTCGTGGACATGGGGCCACGATCGGGCGAGACTCAAACGGCCCGCTCACGACGGCCCAACGGCGCGCCAACGGCGCCTCGGTCAGTGGCAGTAGCTGGCTTTCGGCACCGGTGCGTCTGCGCTGACCTGATCACGCGGGCCGGGAGCGGTGTCTCGAACGGCGGCACCAGGCCCGCAACCAGTTGCAGTAGATCGGGCCGCCGAGGGTGATCAGGAGGAGGTGGGGACACTCCCGAGCACCTGCTGGCAGATGGAGCTCGACGCGGAGCAGTGGTGTACCCGCAGCCGACGCGGGTGTCGACGCGACGCCGGCAGCGAGGAGAGCAGCGACCGCCGCGGTTGCGACCGACGTCCGCCAGCGAGTCTGCCTCGAGAACCGTACGCTCGCGGCCGAGAGCCTGCAGTCGGACGTGCACGCGGCCGAACGGTCAGCGGTCTGGGAGGAGGTCGCCGGTCGCTACCGGTGGGCTACCGCTTCCGCGAGCCGCGTCCGCGCCAGCGGGAGCAGCGCGTCGATGCGCCCGCAGATCCGGCACCGGTAGGTGCGCACCGTCCCGTCGAGGCTGCCCGTGACGACGACGCGGCTGCTCGGATCGAAGACGGCGCTGGTCAGCGGGCG
>JBLMYA010000079.1:0-32827 GCA_050258035.1 Verrucomicrobiota bacterium | reverse complement strand
GAGGCGATGGTCTTCGTGCTCTCCGGTCGCTGCGCTCGTTGAACAGGGTGCCTCCCGTCGCCGCCGCAGCAGGCCCCCTCCCCAGGGCGAGCATGGCGATCCTCTCGGGCTCGATTCGCTGTCGCGACTGATCGGGCGAACACCTGTTCCCGTCCGATCGACGGCGGTAGACTGGGTTGGTTATGAGCCAGGAAGCGCTCGTCGTCCACGGAGCGAGGGAGCACAACCTCAAGGACATCACCGTCCGGTTGCCTCGGAACCGGCTGATCTGCATCACCGGCCTCTCCGGGTCCGGCAAGTCGAGCCTGGCGTTCGACACGATCTACGCCGAGGGCCAACGCCGCTACGTCGAGTCGCTCTCGGCGTACGCGCGCCAGTTCCTGCAGATGATGGAGAAGCCCGACGTCGACTCGATCGACGGGCTCTCGCCGGCGATCTCGATCGACCAGAAGACGACGTCCAGGAACCCGCGCTCGACCGTCGGCACGGTCACGGAGATCTACGACTACCTGCGTCTGCTCTACGCACGGGTCGGCCGGCCGCACTGCCCGGTCTGCGGGCGCCCGATCGCCGGCCAGTCGATCGAGGCGATCGTCGACCAGGTGCTGCGGCTGCCGGAGGGGACGAAGTTCACGGTCAACGCGCCCGTGGTCCGCGACCGCAAGGGCGAGTACAAGGACGTCTTCGAGCACCTCCGCGCCGAGGGATTCACCCGCGTCAAGGTCGACGGCGAGCAGCGCCTGCTCGAGGAGGAGATCGAACTCGACAAGAAGTTCAAGCACACGATCGAGGTGGTCGTCGACCGGCTGGTGATGAAGGAGGACCTGCGCACGCGGCTCGCGCAGTCGATCGAGACCGCGGTCGCGCTCGCCGAGGGACTGGTCGTGATCGACGTCGTGAACGGCGCGTTGCCGGTTGGTTCGAATGCCCAAGGGCATTCGAACGTGCTGACCTTCTCGGAGCGGTTCGCCTGTCCGGAGCACGGCGTCTCGCTGCCCGAGCTCCAGCCGCGGATCTTCTCGTTCAACTCGCCGCACGGCGCCTGCCCGCGCTGCACGGGCCTGGGCGCGCAGCAGGAGATCGACCCCGACCTGCTCGTCCCCGACGCGACGCTCTCGATCGCGGAAGGCGCGCTCGTCCCCTGGGCGGTCGGAAACTCGGGGTTCTACGAGTCGGTGATCCAGGCGATCGCCGAGCGCTGGGAGATCGACCTCGACAAGCCGTGGCAGAACCTGACCGCGGCCGAGCAGGATCTGTTCCTGTACGGAACCAAGGGCGAGCGGATCTACGTCCAGTACCGGAACCGGATGGGGCGGAAGCGCTCGTACATGCTCACCTTCGAGGGGATCGTCCCCAGCCTCGAGCGGCGGTACCGCGAGACCGACTCGTCGCAGCAGCGGGAGCGGATCGAGGAGTACATGTCGTTCCGGCCGTGCCCGGCGTGCAGCGGCGCCCGTCTGAAGCCGGAGGTGCTCGCGGTCACGGTCGGCGGGCTCGACATCCACGAGTTCACGAAGATGTCCGTGACCCGCTCGCTCGTGTTCCTCGAGGAGCTCGAGCTGACCGAGGTCGAGCAGCTGATCGGCGCCCGGATCGTCAAGGAGATCCGCGAACGGCTGACGTTCCTCGACGACGTCGGGGTCGGATACCTGAACCTGGACCGCGCGTCGGCGACGCTCTCGGGCGGCGAGGCGCAGCGACTCCGTCTCGCCACCCAGATCGGCTCACAGCTCGTCGGCGTCCTCTACATCCTCGACGAGCCGTCGATCGGCCTGCACCAGCGCGACAACGGCAGGCTGATCGGCACGCTCGAGCGTCTCCGCGACCTCGGCAACACCGTCGTCGTGGTCGAGCACGACGAGCAGATGATGCGCTCCGCCGACTGGCTCGTCGACATGGGGCCCGGGGCGGGCGAGCACGGCGGGCACGTCGTCGCCGAGGGGACGGCCGACGAGGTCCAGCGCGCCCGCGGGTCGATCACGGGGCAGTTCCTTTCCGGGGCCCGGTCGATCGCGGTGCCGGAGCGCCGCGGCGAGGAGCTCGGCGCGTTCGTCGTCCGCGGGGCCTCGCAGCACAACCTGAAGGGGATCGACGTCGAGTTCCCGGTCGGCAAGCTCGTCTGCGTGACGGGCGTATCCGGCTCGGGCAAGTCGACGCTCGTCAACGAGATCGTCTACAAGGCCTGCGCCAACCAGCTCCACCGGATGCGGGTGAAGCCCGGCGAGCACGACGCCGTCGAAGGGCTCGAGGTCTTCGACAAGGTGATCGACATCGACCAGTCCCCGATCGGCCGCACGCCGAGATCGAATCCGGCCACCTACACCGACCTCTTCACTCCGATCCGCGAGCTCTACTCGCTCACGCCCGAGTCGAAGGTGCGCGGCTACAAGCCGGGGCGTTTCTCGTTCAACGTCCGCGGCGGGCGGTGCGAGACCTGCAAGGGCGACGGGCAGATCAAGATCGAGATGCACTTCCTGCCCGACGTCTACGTCCCGTGCGAGACGTGCAAGGGCGCGCGCTACAACCGCGAGACGCTCGAGGTGCGGTTCAAGGGGAAGAACATCTCCGAGGTGCTCGACATGTCCGTCGAGGAGGCACTGGACTTCTTCACCAAGATCCCGAAGATCCGTCGAAAGCTCCAGACGCTCCACGACGTCGGGCTCGACTACATCAAGCTGGGCCAGCCCGCGACGACGCTCTCGGGCGGCGAGGCGCAGCGCGTGAAGCTCTCCAAGGAGCTGTCGAAGGTGGCGACCGGCAAGACCCTCTACATCCTCGACGAGCCGACCACCGGCCTCCACTTCGCCGACATCGAGAAGCTGCTCGAGGTGCTGCAACGGCTGGTGGACGCGGGCAACACGGTGCTCGTGATCGAGCACAACCTCGACGTGATCAAGCAGGCCGACTGGATCGTCGACCTCGGGCCGGAGGGTGGCGAGGCGGGCGGCGAGGTGATCGCCGCCGGCGCGCCGGAGCAGGTCGCCGAGGTCGAGGGCTCGTACACGGGGCAGTTCCTCCGCGGGCTGCTCCCGGCTGCTGCTGCCGCCGCCGCCTGATCCGGTTGACAGCGCCTCCACACTCTGGATACTCCGTGCCATGTGGCACGTGAGAGCGACGCGCGATGGCCGCGGCTGAGTTCCAGGTCGCGGGCGGGAACAGGCAGGCGCTCTTCACGCTGAAGGTGCACCGCGGGGACGGGATGGCGCTCCTCGCGATGAACTGGAAGGACGGCAGGCCGCCGGACGACTTCGTCGGCTTCGGGATCGAGTACCGGGAGCCGGGCGGCGACCGCTTCTACCCGCTCAAGAACCGGCTCGCGTTCCCGACGCCCGGCGGCGGGCTCAACCCGAACCAGCTGTCGACGCTGCAGTCGCCGATCCAGAAGTTCCGCTGGGTGCACTTCCCCCGCAACGCCGACCTCGACGGCGACTTCACGTACCAGGTGACGCCGGTGTTCATGGGAGGCGACGACGCGCTCAGCTACGGCGATCCGCAGACGGTGGCGATCGAGCTCCGCCGCGACACCTACCCCGGGATCCTGAACGTCGCCTTCACGCGGGGGTTCGTCTCGTCGCAGGCGTTCGTCGACTTCTACGAGTCGGCCGGGCCGATCTCGACCCTGCTGCCACCGAACGCCGACGCCGGCCTGGACTTCGTCCCGACCCATCCCAAGGCGGACAAGGCACTCGCCTGGATGGGCTTCGAGGCGCGGCGGGCGATCCTCGACGTCCTCGACGCGGCGGTCGCGGACACCCAGGCGAAGGTCAGCGTGATCGCCTACGACCTGAACGAGCCCGAGGTGGTCGGGCGGCTGAAGGGCCTCGGCGGGCGCCTGAGGATCATCGTCGACGACAGCGACGCCCACGGCGAGCCCGGGTCGGCCGAGACGAGGGCGGCAGGCGAGCTCGCGCTCTCCGCGGGCGGCGAAAACGTCCGGCGGCAGCACGTGCTCAACCTCCAGCACAACAAGGTGATCGTCGTGGACGGGCCGCGTGGCCGGACGGTCGTCTGCGGCTCGACCAACTTCAGCTGGCGCGGCTTCTACGTCCAGAACAACAACGCGCTCGTGCTCCAGGGAGCGACCGCCGTCGCGGCGTACCAGGCGGCCTTCGACGCGTACTGGACGGGGCCGGCGAAGGACTTCGGCGGCACGGCTTCCGCGAAGTGGGCGAAACTCGGCCTCCAGGGCATCGACGCCCGCGTCGCGTTCTCGCCGCACTCCGCCTCGAACGCCATGCTCGCCAAGATCGCCGATGACATCGGCCGGCACACGACCTCGTCGCTCCTCTTCTCCCTGGCGTTCCTTTACCAGACGCCCGGGCCGGTCCTCACGGCGATCCAGGACGTCACGGCGCGCGACGGCGTCTTCGTCTACGGGATCTCCGACCGGCGGGTCGGCGGCTTCGACTTCCTCAAGCCCGACGGCAACGTCGCCCCCGTCTATCCGTCCCAGCTCCGCAAGGGCATCCCGCCGCCCTTCTCGGCGGAACCGACCGGCGGCGGCGGGATCCGCATGCACCACAAGTTCGTGGTGATCGACTTCGACAAGCCGACCGCCCGGGTGTACCTCGGGTCGTACAACTTCTCCAACCCGGCCGACACCAAGAACGGAGAGAACCTGCTCCGGATCCGCAACCGTCGCATCGCGGTGTCGTTCATGATCGAGGCCCTGCGCATCTGCGACCACTACGACTTCCGGGTCAGCCAGAGCTCGTACGAGAAAGCGGGAACGCCGTTCGTGCTGCGAAAGCCGCCGCGGGGTCCCGGCGACGTTGCGTGGTGGCAAAAGGACTACACGGACGCGCGCCGGATCCGCGACCGCGAGCTCTTCGCCTGATCTCGAGGCCCCCGCCTAGGCGGTCACGCGCGCGGGCATCCCGGCGTCGAGGCGCTCGATCGCGCGCAGCGCGCCCATTCGCTCGAACGCCTCGCGCGCCTCGGCGGCGAGCGGCTCCGCCTCGTCGGCGCGGCCGGCACGGGCGAGCGCGCACGCGTAGTCGGCGAGGACACGCGCAGTCCAGAGCAGCTCGCCGACGTTCCGCGCCGCCGACAGCGCCCTCCCGAAGTGGTCGGCCGCCTCGTCGTGCCTTCCGGCGAGCGACGCGGCGACCCCGCGGGCACGGGCGAGGTCCGCTTCGAGCAGCCGTGTGCGTTTGCCGGCGGGAGTCGCGTCCAGGAAGTCGACCAGCGGCAGCAGCTGCGAGACGTCTCCGGTCTCCCGTGCCGTGTCGAGCGCGATCCCGACCACCCGGGCAGCCTGTGTGGGGTACCCCTGCTCGTCCAGCAGACGCGCCTGGTCGTCGGTCTCGGCGAGGAGGTCGTCGACCCTCCCGTCCGCGATCGCGAGCAGCATCCGCTTCCACGAGAGGACGGCACGCAGCTGCTGGTCGGCCGTGGCGTCGATGTCGGGGGCGATCAGGTCGAGCAGGCGCCGGGCCTCGCCGCCGTCGCCACGCTCCAGCGCTGCCCATGCCAGCCAGCCCGTAGCGAGGCCCCTTCCCGACTGGGTGGTCGGTCCTGCCGGAAGCCACTCGTCGGCGAGCTCGAACGCCTCGGCCCATTCGCCCTCCCCCAGCAGGGTCATCGACCGCCCACCGGCGAACCAGTTGAGAAAATTCCGGTTCCCTCGCTTCCGCGCGAGCTCCAGCGCCTCGAGCTCGTTCCGCTTCTCCTCTTCACGGCGATCCATCATGTCCAGCAGGACGGAGAGGTTGTTGTACGCGCGCAAGGCGGCGTTGACCAGGTCGTGCTCCAGCGCGATGTCGAGTGCTTCGCGGAGGAGCGCGCGCGCCTCGTGCAGCCGTTCGGGGTAGAGGAGCGACTTCGTGTTCAGGGCGTCCGAGAGCACTTTCGGCAGGTTCTCGGCCTCCGCCACGCGGAGCGCGAACTCGACGCGCTGGAGCGCCGTCTCCCGGTCGCCGGCGAAGTGATGGATGCGCGCCGATTCGGCGGCGAGCATGGCGACGTCCTCGTCCGGCTCGGCCGACAGCACCGCGAACGCGGGTTCGAGCAGCGCGATTGCCTCCTCGATCCGTCCGAGCCTCCAGAGCACACGGCTCATCTCGGCGGCGGTACGGGCCGCATCGTGTGCGCGGCCCTCCACCTCGAACAACTCCCGGGCCTCGTCGAGCCGCTCGACTGCGATCTCACGCTCGTCCGCGTCTCCGGCCAGCGTGCCCGCCCGCTCGAGAAGGGCGGCGCGCTCGAGGGTGTCGCGGGCAAGCACCGTCGCCTGGTCGAAGGCCCGCCGCGCGTCCTGCGGCGCTGCGAGAGCGGCAGCACGCTCACCTGCCTGCTTCAGCCACTCGATGGCGTTGCCCTGGATCTCCGACGCGTCGTCCGCACCTTCGTCCGCCCGGTACGCGTCGAGATAGTGCGCGGCGATCACCTCGGCGATCTCGTCCGGGTCCATGCCGGCTTGGGTTCCGAGGTACTCGGCGGCGCGCAGGTGCTTCGCCTTGCGGTCGTGGCGCGAGAGCGTCTCGTAGGCGACCCGCTGCACGAGTGCCTGGAGGAACCCGTACTGCCCCCTCTCCGGCGAGCGCGGGTCCTGCTCGAGTGCGAGCACCTCCTTGCGGACGAGCCCGGCGAGCATCGGCGTCACCGCCTCCTCCGTCGCGCCCGAGAGCGCGGCGAGACCTCGGACGGTGAAGGTCTTGCCGAGCACCGAGGCCTCTCCGATCAACTGCCGCTCCTCCGGGTCGAGCCCGTCGAGCCGGGCCGCGATCAGCGCCTGAAGCGTCTCCGGGACGTCGAGCGACTCGATCGTCCCGACCGGGCGGTACTCGTCGCCGTGCCGCTCGAGCAGACCTCGGTCGAGCAGCATCCGCACGGTCTCGACCGCATACAGGGGAATTCCGTCGGCGCGTTCCCTGATCTGCGCGCGCATCTCCGTCGGGAGGCCCGGCACGAGGCCGACCAGGATCGCATCGATCGCGTCGGCAGAGAGCGGCTCGAGGAACAGCGACGTGAACCTGCGCGTGCTCGCACCCCAGCCGCCGTGGCGGTCGGACAGCTCCGGGCGCGCCAGCGTGATCACGAAGATCGGCAGGTTGCGGGACCACTCGAGCAGGTACTCCACGAACTCGATCAGTGCCGCGTCGGCCCACTGGATGTCCTCGAAGAGCAGGACCACCGGGCCCTGATCGGCCATTCGCTCGAAGAACATGCGCCAGGCGGAGAAGAGATCCGCCTGATCCGACCCGCTGCGATCGCCGAGGCCGAGCAACTGCCGCAAACGGGGCTCGACGAAGGCGCGCTCCTCCGGATCGGAGACGAACTGCTCGACCGCCGCCGTCAGCTTTGCCTGGGCGCTCTCGGCCGGCTCGTCCTCGCTGATCCGCGCGCGCATCCTGATCATCTCAGCGAGCGCCCAGTACGCGATCGCGTCTCCGTAGGCGAGGCAGCGCCCCTTGTGCCACCAGACGGCCGCCAACAGCCCGTCGAGGTACTTCTCGAACTCCCAGGCGACGCGGGACTTTCCGATTCCGGCCACGCCGACGACCGACAGGAGGTGTGCCTTCCCCTCCTCGGTGGAGGCGTGGAAGAGCTCCTTGACGAGGCGGAGCTCGCGGTCACGGCCGACGAACGGGGGCTCGAGGCCGGCCGCGCGCCCTTCGCCGCCGCGGTTCGCGATCACCCGCAACGCTCGCCAGAGCTGCAGCGGCTCGCTCTTTCCCTTCAGCTCGTGGGCACCGGCGTCCTCGTACGCCACCGCGGCCTCGCTCGCGCGGCGTGTGGAGTCGCCGACGAGCACGGTCCCGGGCTCGGCCGCCGACTGTACGCGGGACGCCGTGTTGACCAGGTCGCCCGCGACCATGCCCTCTCCCTCCGCGCCGAGCGTGACCGCCGCCTCGCCCGTCAGCACGCCGGCCCGCGCGCGCACGTCCGCACCGAGCCCCTGGACCGCCGAGACGAGCTCGAGCGCCGCCCTGACCCCGCGCTCGGCGTCGTCCTCCTGCGCGACCGGGGCGCCCCAGAGCGCCATCACCGCGTCGCCGATGAACTTCTCGACTCGACCCCCGTAGCGCTCGATCACGCTGCGCGCGGTCTCGAAATAGCGGGAGAGCAGCTCGCGCACCTCCTCGGCGTCGCGGCTCTCGGACTGCGTCGTGAAGCCCACCAGGTCGGCGAAGAGCACGGTGACGAGCCGGCGCTCGGCGACCGGGGTTGCGGCGGCCGCGGCCGCAGAGGCGGCCGGCCGGCCGGCGAGCGCGGTGCCGCATTCGGCGCAGAACTTCGCATTCGCGTCCGCCGGAGTTCCGCACGACGGACAGGAGCGAGACAGCGCCGTTCCGCACTCGCTGCAGAACTTCGACCCCGGGGCGGCAACAGTCCGGCAGGACGGGCATGCGACCGCGGCCATGCACCAACTATCCCGCATCTGCCGCGCTCAGGCGAATGTCCACACGTACGCTGAGGCAATGGAGGCCGCGTCGATCCGCGAGGCGCTCAGGCGCAACCGCACGATCGACATCACCACCACCGGCGCGAGGAGTGGGCGGTCGCGACGGATCGAGATCTGGGCGTGGCTGGACGGCGAGACCGTCTACCTGACCGGCACGCCGGGGCGGCGCGACTGGTACGCGAACCTTCGTGCGAACCCCGGTTTCACGCTCCACCTGAAGCACGGTGCCGAGATCGAGGTCCCGGCGCGGGCGCGACCGATCGAGGATCCGAAGGAGCGGCGTGCGGTGTTCGAGCGGCTCCGGCCGGCGCAGGTCGACGCCTGGACTGCGGGCGCTCCGCTCGTCGAGGTCGACTTCTCGTAGGCTGGGCCCGGTGAGCGCGGAGGTGCAGCCTCGGCCCGCGAAGGCCGAGCGCCAGTGGTGGGTGCGGCTCGTCCGTGTCCTGACCGCGCCGACCTCGGTGTTCGTGTGGGTTCGCGACGACTCGGAGGACGCGGCGGCGGCGCGCCAGGAGCCGCTCACGGCCGTCGTCTTCCTCTCCGGGATCTCGATCTTCCTCTCCACCCGTACCGCCGGGCGGCTCTTCGACGACATCGAGTTCGACTGGCTGCTCGTCGCCGTCGAGGCGCTGATCGCAGGGCTCCTCGTCGGGGTCCAGAACTTCTGGATCATGGGGGGTGCGGTCTATCTCGGAGGCCGCGCCGCGGAAAGCGCCGGCTCCTACCGGCAGGCCAGGCACTTGACAGCGCTCGCGACGATGCCGTTCGTGCTGGCGCTCGTCTTCGTCTGGCCCGTGCGGCTGGCGATGTTCGGTGCGGACGCCTTCCGGAGCGGGGGCTCCGACCACGGTGCGGCGGAGGCTGTCTTCCGGGCGATCGACGTCGGGTTCCTCGCCTGGACCGCGGCCCTGCTCCTGATCGGCGTCAGGACGTTGAACGGCTGGACCTGGGCGAGGTCGCTCGCCGGCCTCGCCGTTGCGGGTGCGGTGTTCACGCTGTTCGCGCTGCTGTTCCTCGTGTTCTGAGCCGATGGCGGTCGAGGTCGTCTACGAGACGCACTCGACGAGCGTCGACAACGAGCGCGGCGTCGCGACCGGCCGGCTGCCCGGCGAGCTCTCCGCCATGGGCCGGGAGGGGGCGCGGGCACTCGGCGAGCGCCGCCGGAACGACGGCGTCGTCGCCGTCTACACCTCCGATCTCCGACGCGCGGTCGAGACCGCCTGGATCGCCTTTGCCGATTCCGCCGTCCCGGTTCACCAGGATGCCCGACTGCGTGAGTGCGACTACGGCGAGCTGAACGGTGCCCCGGTCGAGCAGGTGGCCGCCGTACGCCGCCGCCACGTGGACGAGCCCTTCCCGGGCGGCGAGAGCTACCGCCGGGTGGTCGAGCGGACACGCAGCTTCCTCCGCGACGTCCTCGCTCGCCACGACGGCGAGCGGATCGTGATGATCGCGCACTCGGCGAACAGATGGGCGCTCGACCACCTGGTGCACCGCACGCCGCTCGAGGAGCTCGTCGACGCCCCGTTCGCCTGGCAGCCCGGCTGGCTCTACGTCGTCTCGGCGAACGCCTCCAGCTCGGCCTCCGACATCGAGTAGGTGTGCTCCGCGCCGGGGAAGGCCCCGGAGCGGACGTCGGCCGCGTAGGCCTCGAGCGCGTCGCGGATCTCGCGCGACAGGTTCGCGTAGCGCTTGACGAAGCGAGGGAGATGCCCCTCGGTGAGGCCGAGCAGGTCGTGGTAGACGAGCACCTGGCCGTCGCAGTCGCGACCGGCGCCGATCCCGATCGTCGGGATCGCCAGCTCGGAGGTGATCTGCGCGGCGACCGGGGCGGGGATCGCCTCGAGGACGATCGAGCAGCAGCCCGCCGCCTCCAGCTCGCGGGCGTCCACGAGCAGCTGTCGCGCCGCCTCTGCGGTCTTTCCCTGCGTCTTGAACCCGCCGAGCATCGTCGCCGACTGGGGCGTCAGGCCGATGTGGCCCATCACCGGGATGCCGGCCTCGACGATCCGCCGGACGCGGGAGACCATCGGCCCGGCGCCCTCCAGCTTGACGATGTCGGCGCGGCCCTCCTTCACGAAGCGGATCGCGTTCCGCACGGCGTCCTCGTCGGATACCTGGTACGAGCCGAACGGCATGTCGCCGACGACCAGCGGTCGGCGGGCATGGTGCGAGACCGTCCGGGTGAGGAAGAGCATCTCGTCGACCGTGACCGGCACGGTCGTGCCTTCGTGGCCGAGGACGACCATCGCAGCCGTGTCCCCGACGAGCACGACGTCGATGCCGGCATCCTCGGCGAACCGGGCGCCGGGCGCGTCGTAGGCGGTGACCATGACGATCTTGTCGCCGCGGGCCTTCATCGCGGCGAGCTCGGGCAGCGGCAGCTTGCCTGCCGGCGGTGCGCTCACTTCCTGCCTCCTTGGTCGAGCGGGACGTTGTCGATCAGCCGGACGGAGCCGACGCGTACGGCCCCGGCGAGGACGGGCGGGTCGAACGCGGCGACCTCGACGTAGTCCACGTCGAGGCCGTCGAGCAGCGCGCGCGCCTTCGCCGGGTCGCCGGTGGAGAGGGCGCGGGGGAGAGCGAGTGCCGCCCGACGCTCCTCGGGTGAGAGCAGCGAGTTCCGTGATGAGAGCGCCAGTCCGTCCCCGTCGCGCACCGTGGGCAGCACGCGCAGGTCGAGCTCCAGGTCGAGGTCGCGGACCATCCGCCGGATCACCTCGACCTGCTGCGCGTCCTTCTGGCCGAAGTAGGCGCGCCGGGGGCGGACGATGTTGAAGAGCTTGAGGCAGACGGTCGCGACCGCGCGGAAGTGCCCGGGCCGGGCGTCGCCCTCGAGGCCGCGTGACGCCCGCTCCACCTCGACCCACGTCTCGTAGCCGGCCGGGTAGAGCTCCTCCACGGCCGGGGAGAAGAGGAGGTCGACCCCCTCCGCCTCGGCGAGCGCGGCGTCGGCTTCCTCGTCGCGGGGGTAGCGGTCGAGATCGGCGGGGTCGGCGAACTGCGCCGGGTTGACGAACAGGCTGGCGACGACGGTCTCGCACTCGGCCCGCGCCGCGCGGAAGAGCGCGAGATGGCCGGCATGGTAGGCGCCCATCGTCGGCACCAGGCCGATGTCGTCGGTTCCGGCCAGCGCCGCGCGGGTCTCGGCGATCGTCCGCGTGATCCTCACCGCGCGGTCGCCTCCGCCAGGGCGCGGTACATCGGCTCGAGCTCCGGGTGTTCGTCGTGGAGCGCGTCGATGTGGGCGTCGACCACCGACCAGTCGCCGCGTGCGATCGGGCCGGTGAGCTGGAACCCGTTCTCGATCGTCCGCGTCATCAGCGGGACGAGCGCCTCCGGCGGCGCTCCTGCGTCCTCGAAGAGTCGCGCGGCTGCTCGGTACAGGGTGACGAGGTAGTTGGAGGCGATCGCGGCACCGGCGTGGTAGAGGACGCGCGCGCCGTCGTCGAGGTCGAAGGGCCGGAGACCGAGGGTCGTCGCGAGCTCCCGTCCGAGCGCGCGTGCCTCGTCGCTCTCGGCCGTGACGGCGGCCCAGGCACCGTCGAGCTGCTCGGGCCCGCGATCCAGGGTGAAGGTCTGGAGCGGGTGCACCGAGAAGCGGCGGCCGTGGGGGTCGAGCGCCGCCAGCGGGGTCGCACCGGAGACGTGCGCGATCCACGGCCCGGGCTCGATCGTCCGGGCGAGCTCGGCGATCGCCCGGTCGGGCACGCAGAGGAGGACGAGCTCGGCGCCGTTCTCGCGCAGCTCGACGCCGCGCTCGCGCAGGCGGGTGCTCACCGCCGAGCCGACGCGGCCGCGACCGATCACGTTGACGCTTTCGACCATCTCGCGCTCCAGTTCCTCAGGGGATACCGGGCACGAGCAGTCTATCCCGCGGCCGCGATCCTCCGCTCGAGCGCGGCCTTCACGGCGGGCCAGTCGTCGTCGATCACGGCGTACCAGGCCGAGTCCCGGCGCTCGCCACCCCGGACGAGCATGTGCTTGCGGTGGATCCCCTCGAACTCGGCCGGGATCGCCGCCAGCGCCGCCCGGGCCCGCTCGTTCTTCGCGTCCGTCTTGAACTCGACGCGCCGCGCGCCGAGCACCTCGAACGCGTGCCGGAGCAGGAGGTACTTCGCATCCGTGTTGGCGCCCGTACCCCAGGCGGACGGAGTGTTCCAGGTGTGGCCGATCTCGAGCCGGAGATGCTCGGGCACGACGTTCAGGTAGCTCGTCGAGCCGATCACGTCGCCGTTCTTCACGACCACGAAGTGGTGCATCTCCGTCACCACGAGCGCCGCCTGGATCCACGCCTCGGTGTCGCGGGTCGTCATCCATGTCCAGGCGCGCTCGTCCGCTGCCGCGGCGCGCAGGCTCTCGACGTGCCGCTCCTCGATCGGCTCCAGCGTCACGATCCGGCCGACGATGGTCGGCCTGAGCGAGTTGTCGTCCCACGGCATCGCCGTATGTCTACACTGCGGTGGCGCATGCCGATCTACGAATACGTCTGCATGAAGTGCGAGTCGCATTTCGAGGAGCTCGTCCGGAACGGCGAGACGCCGAAGTGCCCCGACTGCTCGAGCGCTAAGGTTCAGAAGCAACTCTCCGTCTTCGCAACACACGGGACGGAGTCGACGCCGAGCTTCGGTCAGACCGCGGCGGGCGGCGGTTGCTGCGGCGGCTCGTGCGGCTGCGGCCACTAGTTCGTCCGCGTCCTCCCTGCGTCCGCCACCTCGCCTAGACTCGGGGTCTCGATGCTCGACGCGCTCAGGACCGAAGCCTCAACCTGTACGCGCTGCGCGCTCTCCCAGGGCAGGACGCAGGTGGTGTTCGGCAACGGCCACCCCGACGCCGACCTCATGTTCGTCGGCGAAGCGCCGGGCTTCCACGAGGACCAGCAGGGGATCCCGTTCGTCGGCCAGGCAGGCAAGCTCCTCGACAAGCTCCTTGCCGGGATCGGCCTCTCGCGGTCGGACGTGTACGTGGCGAACACGCTCAAGTGCCGCCCGCCCGGCAACCGCGACCCGATGCCGGAGGAGAAGCACGAGTGCGAGCCGTGGCTGTTCCGTCAGATCGAGCTGATCCGGCCGAAGGTGATCGCGACGCTCGGCAACCATGCGACGAAGCAGCTGACGGGCAAGGAGGCCGGGATCACCCGCGTCCACGGCCAGCCGCAGCAGGTGGCCTACGGGTCGATGCAGGTGATGATCTTCCCGCTGTACCACCCGGCGGCGGCGCTCTACACCCCGGCGATGCTGAAGGTGCTGGAAGAGGACTTCGCCAAGCTCCCGGCCCTCCTCGACCGGGAGATCGAGCCGGTTCCGTCGCGCGCGGACCTGGTGCCCGAGCCGGGGCCCCGGCCGGTCGCGGTGCAACTCGGCCTGTTCTGACGCGCGTCGAGACCAGCTCGCCGGAGGAGACGGAGGCGCTCGCTGCCCGCATTGCCCGGAAGCTGCGGCCGGGCGACGTGGTCGTCGTCGCTGGCGAGCTCGGCTCGGGGAAGACGACCTTCGTTCGCGGCGCCTGCCGGGCACTGGGCGTGGAGCAGCCCGTGACGAGCCCGACCTACACGATCGGACATCGGTACGAAGGCCACGTCGCGGTGTCCCATCTCGACCTCTACCGGTTCGCGGGCGTCTCCGACGCCGACTGGGGCGCGATCGAGCCGTACTTCGACGACGCTGTGGTCTTCGTCGAGTGGCCCGAAGCCGCGGGCCCGTCCCTGCCCAGGCCGCGGCTCCGGGTACGGTTAGGCCACGTGGACGAGAAGCGGCGGCTGATCGTGCTCGAGGGCGATGCTGACCTTGGCATTTGACACGGCGACCGGTGTGGCGACCTCTGCGCTCGTCCGCGGCGGGGAGGTTCTCGGCGAACGCGTCGGCCGGGCGGTCGAGGTGCTCGCCGACGCGGACGAGCTGCTCCGGTCCGCGGGGTGTACGCCGCGAGACCTCGATCTGCTCGCCGTCGGAGTCGGTCCGGGCAGCTTCACCGGAGTGCGCATCGGCCTCGCCGCCGCCCGCGGCGTGGCCCTCGCGCTCGAGCTGCCGGTCGCCGGCGTGTCCACCCTCGAGGCGCTCGCGGCGGGAGCTCCGGCGGCCGTTCCCGTGATCGACGCCCGGCGTGGCGAGATCTTCGTCCTCGCTGGCGGACAGGGCCGGTGTCTCGCGCCGGACGAGCTCGACGTCGAGGCCGCCCGGACCTACGTCGGCGACGGGGCCGTGCGCTACCGGGAGACGATCGAGGCGGCCGGGGGTGTCGTTCCCGCCGACGACAGCGAGCTCCACCTCCCCCGCGCACGCTTCCATGCCCGGCTGGCGGGGGAGGGTGGCCCGGCCGAGCGGGTCGAGCCCGTCTATCTGCGTGTCCCCGACGCCGAGAGGGCCTTGGCATGATCGACATCCGCCGCCTCCAGCTTCGCGACCTGACCGCGATCGAGAAGATCGAGCGGAGGGCGTATCCGACCCCGTGGTCCCGCTCGATGTTCGCGGGCGAACTCTCGAAGCCCTCGTCGATCTGCCTCGGCGCCTTCGAGGACGACGTGCTCCTCGGCTACCTGATCACCTCGCGCTACGTCGACGCCTGGCACGTGATGAACGTCGCGGTCGTACCCGACCGCCAGCGGCGCGGAATCGCGTCGGCGCTGCTGCGCCGCCTGTTCGAGCTGACCGCCGACGACGACCGGCGTGGCTACACGCTCGAGGTGCGCGTCTCGAACTCGCGTGCGATCGCCCTCTACGAGCGCCTCGGCTTCGAGCAGCGTGGGGTCCGGCGCGGCTACTACACGGACAACCGGGAGGACGCGCTGATCATGTGGAAGGACCCTGTGGTCCGCGACGAAGTCGTCCGGTGATCCTCGGGCTCGAGACCTCCTGCGACGAGACGGCGGCCGCCGTGGTCACGGAGGACGGAGAGATCCGGTCGAACGTGGTTGCGTCGCAGTCGGAGCTGCACGCCCGCTACGGCGGCGTCGTCCCGGAGGTCGCCTCCCGCCGCCATCTGGAGCTCGTCTCGCCCGTCGTGCGCGAGGCGCTCGGCCGCGCCGGCGCGGCGCTCGACGACATCGAGTACGTGGGCGTGACGCAAGGCCCCGGGCTGATCGGCGCCCTCCTCGTCGGCCTCGCCGCCGCCAAGGGGATCGCGTGGGGTGCCGGACTGTCACTCGTGCCCGTCGACCACCTGCACGGCCACGTCGCGTCGCTCTACCTGCGGCCGGACCCGGTCGCGCCGCCGTTCCTGTGCCTCCTCGCGAGCGGGGGACACACGCTGCTGCTCGACGTCCGCGACCGGGCCGGCTTTCGGGTGGTCGGCACGACGCTCGACGACGCCGCCGGCGAGGCGTTCGACAAGGGAGCCCGCCTGCTGGGTCTCGGCTATCCCGGCGGGGCCGCGATCGACCGGCTCGCCCGGGAGGGCGACCCGGAGGCGTTTGCCTTCCCGGTCGCGCGCGTGCCGGAGCTCGACTTCTCGTTCTCCGGGCTGAAGACGGCGCTCCTCTACACCGTCCGCGGTCTCGGCCCGGGAGAGCTCGAGGAGCGGCGGGCAGACCTGGCGGCGTCGTACCAGCGCGCGATCGTCCGTGCCCTCGCGGGCAGGACGCTCGAGGCGGCGGAGACGCTCGGAGCGGAGCGGATCGCCATCGTCGGCGGCGTCGCCGCCAACTCCGAGCTCAGGGCGTCGCTGCCGGACGCGGCCGCCGCGCCGCTGGAGCTCTGCACGGACAACGCCGCGATGATCGCGTCCGCCGCGCGCTTCGTCGCGCCGGCGACCGATCCCCTGCGTCTCGACGCGTATGCGGTGGCGTAGCGGCGTCGGCGTCGCCGCGCTCGGTGGGGTGATCGCCGCCGCGATCGTCGTCGTCCCCGCCGGAGGGGGTGGTGCGCCGCCGCCCGCCCCGTCGAGGCTCGCAGCGGCCGCCGGCTGGAACGGCCTCGTCGGCAGCCCGCGCACCCCGGTCGGAACCGACGAGCGGGTCCTCGTGGTGCTGAGCGCGTTCTCCCTCGCCGACCGCGTCGAGCGCGCCGGCGGCCTCGCGACGGAGGCGGACGAGCGCCGCTGGACGGCGGCGGCGGCCGCGGCGCAGGAGCAGTTCATCTCCAACCTCGCGCAGGAGGGGGTCGCGATCAGGCCCGAGTTCCGGTTCACGAGGACCCTGAACGGCTTCTCGGCGATTGTCGACCCTCGCGCGATCGCCCTCCTCGAGCGGACACCGGGCGTGAAGGGCGTCTATCCCGTACGGGTCGCCTTCCCCGCCTCGGTGTCGCCGGGTGCGCTGCGACAGGCGGCTGCGCTCGCGCCCCGCCCCGGTGCCCGCCTCGCCGGCATCGCCGGTCGCGGCGTGACGGTCGCCCTGCTCGACACGGGGGTCGATGCCGGCACGCCGTACCTGCACGGACACGTCCTCCCCGGGATCGACGTGGTGGGCACGGCACCGGACGCACGTCCGCAGGCGAAGCCGACCGACCCCTCCGCGCTCGAGGCGCACGGCACCGAGATGGCGGGCCTGCTGGTCGGAGCCGGAGGGCCCGGAGGCCTCACCGGAGTTGCCCCTGCCGCGACCGTCCTCCCGATCCGGGTGGCCGGCTGGCAGGCGGACGCAGAGGGCGGCTACACGGTGTACGCACGCAGCGACCAGCTGATCGCCGGGCTCGAGCGGGTCGTCGATCCCGACCGGAACGGCGACGCTCACGACGCCGCCCGGATCGCGCTCGTCCCCCTCGTCGAGCCGTTCGCAGCCTTCACCGACGGGCCGCTGGCGAGAGCGGTGGCCGGGGCCGTGCGCCTCGACACACTCGTGATCGCGGCGGCGGGCAACGACGGTCCGGCGGGTCCGGCCTTCGGCAGCGTGGGCGGCCCCGCGGGGGCGCCGACCGCCGTGGCAGTGGGCGCGGCCGACGCCGGACGCGCGATCACGCAGGTGCGGGTCGTCGTCCGCGCGGGCCTCCGCGTTCTCTTCGATCGGCTGGTTCCGCTGGCAGGTGCCGATGCTCCGGCGCGCACGCTCGTCCTCGCTCCGATTGCCGCCGGAAAGGGGACCTTCTTCCACCACGGGCTGTCGCGCGTGGTCGGCCGGGCGGCAGTCGCCTCCGCCGGCGACGATCCCGCGTCCGTGGTACGGGCGGCCGCCGCCGCCGGCGCGGCCGCCGTGATCCTGCACGACCGCCCTGTCGCGCCCGGCTCCATCGGTGTCGACGGCGGAGTGGGCGTGCCCGTGCTCACGCTTCCGGAGCCGACCGTCCGCGCGCTGGTCGAGGAGCCCGGGGGGGTCGTCGTGATCGCGGCGCCGCGATCGAACGGCGCAGCGAGGGCTCAGACCGCGCCGTTCTCCTCGTGGGGCCTTGCCTTCGACGGCGGGGTGAAGCCGGATCTCCTCGCACCCGGGGTCGGCCTGGCGACCGCCGAGCCGGGAGCCGCCGCCGACGGCGGCTCGGTGTTCGGCACGGTGAGCGGTTCGAGCGCCTCGGCGGCGGTCGTCGCCGGAGGTGCCGCACTCCTCGCCGAGGCGCGGCCCGCGGCGGGCGCGGCGACGATGCGCGGGTTGCTGCTCGGCGGTGCGAGGCCGATCCCGCGCACGCCGCTCGCTGCTCAGGGCGCGGGCCTTCTGGATGTGGGGCACTCGGCGTCGCTCGAGCTCGCCGCCGATCCGCCGTCGCTGACGTTCGGCCGGGGAACACGAGAGGGCTGGCGCGGGCAGGGCACCGTACGGCTGCGGAACCTCTCGGCCCGGCAGCTCACCGTCTACGTCTCGGCCGGCAAGCAGTCCCGCGCGCCGGTGCGGTTCAGGGTCAGCCCGAAACGCCTCGTGATCGAGCCCGGCGGCACCGGCGAGGTCGTGCTGCGCACGCCGCCGATCACGATCGCCCGAGGCGTTGCGGTCTCCGGGGCCCTCACGGTCACGCCCCTGACGGGAGTACCACTCCGGGTCCCCTGGGCGGTCGTCCTCCGCCCGGCGCGCGCGCTGCTGGGACCGCTGACGATCTCGCGGCCGTCGTTCAAGCCGTCGGAGTCGACGCCTGCGATCGTCGTCGTCCGCGCCGGCCGAGTGCTCCGCTCCGCCGACGGCAACACCGTCGTTCCGGTGCTCCGGCTCGACGTCGAGCTCTGGACAGACGAAGGCAAGCGCCTCGGTCTCCTCACGCGGTTGCGCGACCTCTTGCCCGGCCGGTACGCGATCGGGCTGACGGGACGCGGCCCGGAAGGCAAGGTCCTCAAACGGGGCGCCTACCGGCTGCGCGTCTTCGCGTGGCCGACCGGCGGTGGAGCTCCGACGGTGCGATCGATCCGGTTCAGGATCCGGTGATCCACCGACGTCCGGGTCGAGCGCATCGGAGACGATGAGGAACGGGCATAGACTCCCGCCGTCAGCGGCGGGACTCCCAGACGAAGGAGTGTGATCGTGACCGCAGTCGACGCATCCGTCTCGCATCTCCGCGAGAATCCCTATGAGATCGCCCGGCAGCAGCTGCGCAAGGTTGCTCGGGCGTTCAGCATCGACGAGAACCTCGTCAACGTCCTGTCGAGGTGCAAGAAGGCCGTCACCGTCGCGATCCCCGTGACGATGGACGACGGTCATGTCGAGGTCTTCGAGGGCTACCGCGTCACCCACAACATCGCGCGCGGGCCGTCGAAAGGCGGCATCCGCTATCACCCCGACGTCACGCTCGACGAGGTGCGGGCTCTGGCGATGTGGATGACCTGGAAGTGCTCGCTGATGGGAATCCCGTTCGGCGGGGCCAAGGGGGGCGTGCAGTGCAACCCGAAGAAGCTTTCCACCCGGGAGCTCGAGGGCATGACGCGCCGCTACACCTCCGAGATCATCAACGAGATCGGGCCGGAGAAGGACATCCCGGCTCCCGACGTCGGCACGGGCCCGCGCGAGATGGCGTGGATCTTCGACACCTACTCGATGAACAAGGGCCATTCGGTCCTGGGAGTGGTCACGGGCAAGCCGCTCACCGTCGGCGGCTCGCTCGGCCGGCTCGAGGCGACCGCCCGGGGCGGCGTCTTCTGCACGCTGGCCGCGATGGAGCGGCTCGGGCTCGACCCGGCCGACCAGCGGGTTGCCGTCCAGGGTTTCGGCAACGTCGGCAGCTACTACGCGCTCTTCATGCAGCAGGAGGGCGCGAAGGTGATCGCGATCTCCGACACGGGCGGCGGCTTCTACAACCCCAAGGGCATCGACATCGCCTCGGCGATCGCGCACAAGCAGGAGCGCGGGACGCTGAAGGGCCTCGCCGGGGTGGAGCCGATCTCGAACGAGGAGCTCGTGCTGCTCGAGTGCGACGTCCTCGCACCGTGTGCGCTCGAGCAGGTGATCACGGAGGACAACGCCGACGCGGTCAAGGCCCGGATCCTGTGCGAGGGAGCCAACGGTCCGACGACGCCGGCCGCGGACGAGATCCTCGAGGACCGGGGCATTCTCGTCCTGCCGGACGTGCTCGCGAACGCGGGCGGCGTGGTCGTCTCCTACTTCGAGTGGGTCCAGGGCCTCCAGGAGTACTTCTGGAAAGAGGACGAGGTCAACGCGAAGCTGAAGGAGATCGTCGACAAGGCGTTCGAGGAGACCTGGCACGTCCACGAGACCCGCGACGTGAGCATGAGGCTCGGCGCGTACGGGCTCGCCGTCCAGCGCGTCGCCGAGGCGACGATGACGCGGGGCCTCTATCCGTAACGTCACCGTCTACTACGCCGAGAACTGCCACCTCTGCGAGCGTGCACGGAGCACGCTCGCAGAGCTTCGGCGTGAGCACGAGTTCGAGTTGCGCGAGGTCGACATCGGCGGTGACCCCGAGCTCGAAGAGCGCTACCGAGAGTGGCTCCCGGTCGTCGAGATCGACGGCCGGCGAGCCTTCGTCTACTACCTGGACGTCCGCGCGTTCCTCCGCCGGGTCGATGCACAAAGTCAAGGCTGAAACGCGACTGACGCAGCCTGGGAAGCCCCCTGGCAGAATGCCGGGGGTGTTACAAACAGCGACACAAGGAGCGGGTGTGACGGATCGGTTGACGGTCGGGGTCGCCGCGCGACTGAGCCGGTACCTCCAGGTGCTCACGCAGGCCAAGAAGATGGGCAAGGAGCGCATCTCCTCCCAGGAGATGTCGGACTACACCAACATCAACGCCACGCAGATCAGGCGCGACCTGTCCGCCTTCGGGAAGTTCGGGAAGCGGGGAGTGGGCTACAACATCGACAGCCTGCTCGGCGAGATCCGCAAGATCCTCCGGACCCAGGGCCAGCACAATATCGCCCTGGTCGGGGCCGGGCGGCTCGGCCAGGCGATCGCCAGCTCTCCGATCTTCGCCGAGCACGGCATCAACATCGCCGCCGTCTTCGATCGCGATCCCGACGTCGTCGGCAGTCGAGCCGGCCACGTCGACGTCCAGCCGTACGCCGACCTGAAGGACGCCGTCCAGGACAAGAACATCATCGTCGGCGTCCTCGCCGTTCCGGCCGCCTCCGCGCAGGCGGTCGCGGACGACCTCGTCGACGCGGGCGTGAAGATCATCTTCAACTACAGCGAGGGCCTCCTGGACGTCCCGGGCGACGTCCAGGTGCACACCTCGAACCCGGCGGTCGAGCTGCTGCACGCGCTCTACTTCCACCTGGCCTGACGTCCGTTCCGGGCAGGCCCGGCGTGCCGTAGTCAATTTCGACCATTGAGACCGGGCGGGCGGATGCGTGACACTGAGCACTTGCGGAGGCCCCTCGTGCTCGTCGGGTGCGTGGCCGCGGTCGGCGTCGCGGCGGGAATGCTCCTGGCCGGGCAGGCTGGGGGAAGCGGTGCCGGCAGGACCGCCGGGAGACAGCAGGTCGATCCGCACGTCGCCATGGGCGCGCACCTCTTCGTCCAGTTCGCGTGCTCGGCCTGCCACGGCGTCCAGGGGCGAGGCGGCGTGTCGCCGTTCGTTCCGGCTCTCCAGCCGATTCACAAGAGCCTGACGGTGAAGGCGCTCACGCTGATCATCACCCACGGCCTCGGTGAGTCGGCCAACCCAAGGCGTCCCTACATGCCGGTGTGGGGGCCGGTGATTTCAAAGAGCCAGGTGGCCGATCTGGTCGCCTACATCCGGGCGGGGCTTCCGAAGGTTCCGTACGCGAATCCGGTCGCAGTCCCTCGCAACCAGGGGCCGGCGGTTGCGGGCGCGGCCCTGTACGTGCGCTACGGCTGCATCAACTGCCACGGCCCGAACGGCCTGGGAGGCGTTCCCAATCCGCAGTCGGCGGACAAGTCCATTCCCCCGCTCGCAGGTCAGGACTTCCGCAAGGAGTTCGACACCGACGCGAAGATCATCGCGGTCATCCGCTCCGGCAGCGTGATCGGCAAGCAGCCGATCGCGAGCATGCCGCACTGGGGTGGCATCATCCCGAACCGTGATCTGAAGGCGCTCGTCGCCTACCTGAAGACGCTCAAGTAGCGGTTCGCCCTCGGGCATACCCTTCGCGCGGTGAAGATCCTGCTCTGGCACGGCTACCTGCTCGAGGGCACCGGGTCGAATATCTACACCCGCGCCGTCGCGCGGGAGTGGAGTCGCGCTGGGCACGAGGTGGTCGTCTTCTGCCAGGACCCCGCGCCCGACCGGTGGGACCTCGGCGGCGCCGAGGTGGTGCGGCCCGACATCGGCGGCCGTCTGCCGGTCTTCGTCCTCGACCGGTACGAAGGGCTCGAGCCCGTCCTGCTCCAGGACATGGCGCCCGAAGAGCGCGAGCGGTACGTCGCGATGAACGCGGCGTCGCTTCGTGAGCACCTGCCGGCCGATCTCGTGTTCGCGAACCACGTCCTGATGGGGGCGCCCGTGGCCGCGGCGGCCGGGATCCGGTTCGCGGTCAAGGCCCACGGGTCCGAGCTCGAGTACTCGATGCGGGGCAACCTCGAGCTCGAGGCTTGGGGAGCGGCATCCCTGCGGAAGGCGGACGCCGTCTTCGTCGGCTCGGCCCACATCCGGAGGGCGCTCGAGGAGGTCGTCGGCCCGGTCGAGCGTGTCCACGAGGTCCCGCCCGGAGTCGACGTCGACGAGTTCGTCGCGCAGCCCCGGGCCGATGCCCTTGCCGGCCTGCTCCAGGAGTGCGGCCTCGACCCGCCGAATCCCGGCAACCTGCAGGAGCGCCTTCCAGACGAGGGGAACGAGCGGCGGCTTCGGGAGTTCCTCGACGGCGACGCACCGACCGTCCTCTACTTCGGCAAGCTGCTCTACAACAAGGGCGTCCACGTCCTCTTCGAGGCGATGCGTGGGGTCGACGCTCGGACGCTCGTCGTCGGCTTCGGCGACTACCGCCGGGAGTTGGAGAGGGTCGCGCCCCCGCGCACCCTCTTCACCGGGCCGCTCGGGCATCGCCACCTGGCCAACCTGATCCCGCTGGCCGACGTCGCCGTCGTGCCCTCGATCTTCCCCGAGGCGTTCGGCATGGTCGCGGCAGAGGCAGCCGCCGCCGGGTGCCCGCCGCTGGTCGCGCGGCACTCCGGCTTGGAGGAGATCGCCCTCGGCCTCGAGGAGGCGTATCCGGCCGAGCTCCGCCACCTGGCGAGCTTCGAGACCGGCAACTCGTTGGACCTGGGGGACAAGCTCCACGAGCTCCTCGCGCTCCCGCCCGAGAAGCGCCGGAGGTTGGGCGACGCGGCCCGCCGGGTGGCGGAGGAGCGGTGGTCGTGGGCCGGCGTGGCGGAACGCCTCCTCGCGCCGTTCCAGCCCTCGTAACAGTCTGTTACTTGCCGGCTATCCCGCATGGCCATACGGTTTCGGAGTGCTCGTAACAGTCTGCTACTTGGCCTTCGGCGTTCGTCCGAATACCCTGTCGCTTCAATGGGTGAAGCGCAGACGCTGCACTACGACGAGCTGATCCGGAGCGCGCGCGAGGCCTTCGACACCGGGCAGGACTTCACCGTCGCGGTCGAGGAGGAGTTCGCGCTCCTCGACCCGGAGACACTCGCGCTCGTCAACCGCTTCGAAGAGGTCAAGGCGGCCGCCGCCGGCTCGCCCGTCGACGCGCACCTCGTCGGCGAGCTGATTGCGAGCGAGGTCGAGGTGCGAACCGGCCGTTGCCTCGGGTTCGGCGAGGCGTCCGACCGCATGGGTGAGCGCCGGGCGCAGCTGTCCGCGCTGGTGTCTGGGCTCGGGATCGCGCTCGGCGCGACCGGGACACATCCCTGGAGCCGCTGGCAGGACCAGCGGATCATCGACACGCCGCACTACCGGCGGAACGACGAGCTCCTTCGCTACGTCGTCTGGAGGAACAACACCTTCGGTCTGCACGTCCACGTGGGGATCCGCGGCGCCGACCGCGCGGTCGCCGTCCAGGACGGGCTGCGTCCGTTCCTGCCGCACCTCCTGGCGCTGTCGGCGAGCTCGCCGCTCGTCGAGGGCGTGAACAGCGGCCTCCATTCCGCCCGCACGGAGATCTTCACACGCATGTTCCCGCGCTGCGGTGTCCCGGACGCGTACGGGACGTGGGAGCAGTTCGAGGCGTACGTGCGGACGCTCTACGAGACCGGCTCGATCGACGAGCACACGCAGCTCTGGTGGAGCGTGAGGCCGCACCTCGCGTACCCGACGGTGGAGATCCGGATCTGCGATTCGCAGCCCGACCTCGGCGACGCCCGGATGCTCGCAGCCTTCGGCTACGCGCTCACGGTCCGCATCGCCCGCGCCGTCGACGACGACGAGCCCTTACCGCAGCCACCGCCTCGGATGATCGAGGAGAACCTCTGGCGCGCGATCCGCTACGGCCTCTCGGGGAGCCTCCTCGATCCCGTCACCTACGACGTGCGGCCCGCGCGCGCGGAGCTCGAGCGGGTTGCGGAGTGGGTCGCCCCCGTGGCCGACGAGCTCGGTGTCCAGCTGGCGGTTCCGGCCGCGAACGCGGCCGAGCGCCAGATCGCCAGGACCGAGGAGGGCTGGTCGCTCGAGGAGATCTACGCGGAGCAGGTGCACGCGGCGGAGGTGGTCAGTGGCTGACGAGGCCGGAGCACAGCAGCCGGAGGCATCGCAGGAGGAGCTGCTCGAACGGCTCGAGGAGGAGTTCGCGAACCTGAAGGTGGCGGACGTGCTCGTCCAGACCGTGTTCACCGTCTCGTCGCTCGGCTACCGCAGCCTCGGCGACGAACACCGGGACCTCGACCAGGCGAGGCTCGCGATCGAGGCGCTGCGGGCGCTCGTGCCGGTGATGAAGGACGCGGTGCCCGCCGAGGTCACGCGCGACTTCGACCAACTCATCGCGAACATGCAGCTCGCCTACGCGAAGGCGGCAACCTAGGAACGGGCGGCCGCGGGCCGAATCAGAAGCTGTGAGCGGAGAGACCGTATCGACGCGGACGGATGTGGAGGTGATCCGCGTCCGCGCACACGAGCTCTCCGGGAAGCCGGAGGCCGGCACCGAAGAACAGGACTGGCTCGGGGCCGAGCGCGAGCTCAGCGTCGTCCACGACTACGACACGATCGACTTCGACCTCGAGCGGCTCGGCATGACCGTCTCGCGCCGTCCGGTCGAGGCAGGCGTGATGTGGGAGCTCCGCCTTCCCCTGGGCGAGGTGGTCGAGGCCTGGGAGCCCGGGAACACGGGTCTCGCGCCTCCGGAGGAGATCGCCCGGCTGATCGAAGGCGTGGTGGCGGGGCGGCCGCTCCTGCCGATGCCGCCGCTCAGTCCAGACGAGGGCGCGATCCGGCTCCGGAAGATGATCGACGCCCAACGACGGGCGCTGCTCGAGCACGATCCGGGGACCCGGCTCGGCGACGATCCCGAGAATCTGCACCAGCACCGGGTCGCCGCCCGGCGAACGCGCGCGTTCCTGCGTGCCGCGCGGGGATACGTCGACCCCGATTGGGCTCGCTCGCTCGCCGATCCCCTCCGCGAGCTCGGGCGTGTGACCGGGCCGGTGCGTGACCTGGACGTCCTCGTCGAGCACGTGCGGGCGGAGCTGGGGACGCTCGACCCGGGCGAGGAGGAGGGCGGGGACACGCTGGCGGCGCGGCTCGAGGACGAGCGCGCGACGGCCAGGCGCAACCTGCTCGAGACCCTCGACGACGAGCCGTACCGCGGACTCCTGACCCGACTGCGGATACGACCGAGGTTGGGCCCTGACGTCTCGGCCGTTCCCCTCGATCGCATCGCCCGGAAGGCGTTCCGTCGTCTCGTCCGCACCGTCGACGAACTCGGGCCCTCTCCCGACGACGCCGCCGTCCACCGGCTCCGCATAACGCTCAAACGCGCACGCTACGCCGCCGAGCTCTCCGGGGCCGGAAAGGCGGACCGGTTCCTCGAACACGCGAAGGAGCTGCAGGACCTCCTCGGGGAGCACCAGGACGCCGTCGTCGCGGAGCGGCGTCTGCGCCAGCTCGCGGTCACGGATTCGTCCACCGCGGCGGCGTTCGTCGCCGGACGGATCGCCGAGCGGCAGCGCGACCGGCGCAGGCGGGTGGCGAAGAAGCTGCCGAAGGCCTGGAAGCGGCTGCGCGCGACCGGCTCCCGCGGCAGCTGAGGTCGTCTCCGGCCGATGGCGCACGCCCAGATCGGAGTGTTCGGGGGAAGCGGGTTCTACTCGCTCCTCGACTGCGTCGAAGAGCGACCGGTCGAGACTCCCTACGGCCGGCCGTCGGCACCCGTCGCGATCGGCGACGTCCACGGTACGCCGGTCGCGTTCATTCCGAGGCACGGCAAGGAGCACGAGCTCCCCCCGCACCGCATCCCGTACCGTGCCAACGTCTGGGCGATGCGAGAGCTCGGTGTCCGGCGGATCGTCGGCCCGTGTGCGTCGGGTGCCCTCCGCGCCGACCTCGACCTCGGCGATTTCGTCGTCTGCGACCAGTTCGTCGACCGGACCTCGGGTCGACTGGACACGTTCTACGACGGCCCGGTGACGACCCACGTCTCCGCTGCAGACCCGTACTGCGCCGACCTCAGGACGCTCCTGCTCGAGACCGCCTCCGAGCTCGGGATCCCGGCCCGCGACCGCGGAACGGTGGTCGTCGTGCAGGGGCCGCGCTTCTCGACCCGCGCCGAGTCGCGCTGGTACCGCGAGCTCGGCGGGGACGTGATCAACATGACCGCGTACCCCGAGTGCCACCTGGCCCGTGAGCTCCAGCTCTGCTACGCGACGATCGCGATGGTCACCGACCACGACGTCGGGGTGGAGGGGCACGAGGCGGTCAGCGCCGCCGACGTCATGCGTGTTTTCGGCCAGAACAACGAGCGCCTGCGTGACTTGCTCTTCGCCGTGATTCCGCGGATCGGGCCGCAGCCGGACGACGCCTGTGCGCAGGCACTGGGCGAAGCTGGCGTATGATCGGATAGTCTCTCGCGCTTGTGAGACAGCTTTTCGCGCGCCGAAGCCGTTCGGCGCCGACCTTGTGACTGGAAAGGGAACGTAGTGGACTTCTTCAAGGACCATGCCGTGCTGTTCGCGCTCATCTGCTCGGGTGTTGCGGTCGTGTACGGCCTCTATCTCGTGTACTGGCTGCTGTCGCGGCCTGCGGGCAGCGAGCGCATGCAGGAGATCGCGCGCGCCGTCCAGGAAGGCGCCGCCGCGTACCTGCGCAAGCAGTACACGACGATCGCGGTCGTCGCGATCGTCCCCTTCCTCCTCCTCGGCTTCTACAACAAGCTCGGCTGGGGCACCGCCGTCGGCTTCCTGATCGGCGCGACCCTGTCCGCCGCCGCCGGCTTCATCGGGATGAACGTCGCCGTTCGCTCGAACGTGCGGACGGCAGAGGCGGCCAAGAGCGGTCTCAAGCCGGCGCTGACCGTCGCCTTTCGCGCGGGCTCCGTGACCGGGCTGCTGGTCGTCGGCCTCGGCCTGTTCGGCGTCGCCGGCTACTACTGGGTGCTGACCGACTGGCTCAACCACACGCCGACCTCGGCGATCGACGACCTCGTCGGGCTCGCGTTCGGCGGCTCGCTGATCTCCGTCTTCGCACGGCTCGGCGGCGGCATCTTCACGAAGGCCGCCGACGTCGGCGCCGATCTGGTCGGGAAGATCGAGGCGGGTATCCCGGAGGACGACCCGCGCAACCCGGCCGTGATCGCCGACAACGTCGGCGACAACGTCGGCGACTGCGCCGGCATGGCCGCCGACCTGTTCGAGACGTACGCGGTCACCGCGGTCGCCGTCATGCTGCTCGGCACCGCGTTCCCGAGTTCCGAGCTCTGGCTCTACCCGCTCGCGATCGGCGGCATCTCGATCCTCGCCTCCGTGATCGGCACCTTCTTCGCGCGCGTCGGCAGGGGCCCGAACGCGATCATCAACGCGCTCTACAAGGCGGTGATCGTCGCGACGATCCTGTCCGCGATCGGGTTCATCCCGGTGACGATGGCATTCGACGGCGGCAAGTTCAGCTTCTGGAACCTGTACGCCTCGGCGCTGATCGGGCTCGGCGTCACCTTCCTGCTGGTCGCGATCACCGAGTACTACACCGGCACCCGCTGGAACCCGGTCAAGTCGATCTCCGAGGCATCACAGACCGGCCACGCGACGAACATCATCGCCGGGCTCGCCGTCGGGATGCGCGCGACCGCCCTGCCGGTGATCACGATCGCCGTCGGGATCGTCGGCGCCTACTACGTCGCCGGGCACGAGCTCTACGGGATCGGCGTCGCCGTGATGGCACAGCTCTCGATGACCGGCCTGATCGTCGCGCTCGACGCGTACGGCCCCGTCACCGACAACGCCGGCGGAATCGCCGAGATGGCCGACCTGGACGAGTCGGTGCGGGCGATCACCGACCCGCTCGACGCGGTCGGCAACACCACCAAGGCGGTGACGAAGGGGTACGCGATCGGCTCGGCCGGCCTCGCCGCCCTGATCCTGTTCGACGAATACACGCGCGGCCTCAACGACGAGGGGCTGAAGGCGGTCTTCACCCTCAACGACCCGTGGGTGATCGCGGGCCTCTTCATCGGCGGCCTGATGCCGTTCCTGTTCGCGTCGCTGGCGATGACCGCCGTCGGACGGGCAGGCGGCGAGGTGGTCGAGGAGGTCCGCCGCCAGTTCCGGGAGAACCCGGGGATCATGGAGGGCACCGCGCGGCCGGACTACTCGCGCGCGGTGGGGATCGTCACCGGTCGTGCGATCAAGCTGATGATGCTGCCGGCGGCGATTCCGATCGCGTTCCCGATCGTGGTCGGGATCATCAAGCCGGAGATGCTCGGCGGCCTGCTGATCGGGACGATCGTCACCGGCCTCTTCCTGGCGATCTCGATGACCTCCGGCGGCGGCGCCTGGGACAACGCGAAGAAGCTGATCGAGGACGGCGCCTTCGGCGGCAAGGGCTCCGAGGCCCATGCGGCCGCCGTCACCGGCGACACGGTCGGCGATCCCTACAAGGACACGGCCGGCCCTGCGATCAACCCGATGATCAAGATCGCCAACATCGTCGCGATCCTGATCATCCCCCTGATCGTCTCGATCCACGGCTAGCAGCGTGGGGGAACCCTGGTTCCCCCACGAGCCCCCTTCTCCTCTGAGGGACTCGCCCTCTGCCATGACCAGAGAGGACGGCTGGGCGCCGACGTAGAGTTCGCCGGTGCCACACAGGCGCCGGCGGCAGCAGCAGGGACTGGAGCGTGTCCTCGGGACGCCGGCACTCTTCTCGACCGCGTACGGGAACGTCGGCTCGTCGATCTACTACGCGCTCGGGGTCACCGCGGCGATCGCGCTCGGCCTCACCCCGCTCGTCTTCCTGATCAGCGGCCTGATCTTCGCCTGCACGGCGGCGACCTACGCGGAGGGGACGGTCCGCTACCCGGAGGCCGGCGGTTCCTCGAGCTTCGCCCGGCACGCCTTCAACGAGCTGGTCTCGTTCGGAGCAGCCTGGGCCCAGATGCTCAACTACATCATCACCGTCGCCATCTCGGCGTTCTTCGTCCCGCACTACCTGTCGATCTTCTGGGAGCCGTTGAGGACGAACCCGTGGGACATCATCGGTGGCGCCGCCGTGATCCTGATCCTGGTCTCGATCAACATCGTCGGGGTCAAGGAGGCGGCGGGCCTGAACGTCTTCCTGGCGGTCGTCGACTTCGCCACGCAGCTGCTGCTCGTGATCATCGGGTTCGCGATCGTCTTCCATCCTCACGTGCTGACGGCGAACGTCCACTGGGGGATCGCCCCGACCTGGGGGAACTTCGCGCTCGCGGTCCCGGTGGCGATGATCGCCTACACGGGAATCGAGACCGTCTCCAACCTCGCCGAGGAGGCGCGCGACCCGACGCGCTCGATCCCGTCCTCGATCCGGCTGGTCGCGATCGCCGTCTTCGCGATCTACTTCACGTTGCCGCTCGTCGCACTCTCGGCGCTTCCGGTCTACCAGGACGCCAACGGCGACTACGTGACCAAGCTCGGCCTGCCACCCGAGAAGGGCGGCTTCGAGAACGACCCGGTGCTCGGACTGGTCGAGAACCTCGGCCTGCACGGCTGGGTGCTCAGCGCGGGGAAGGTCTACGTGGGCGTCCTCGCGGCGACGATCCTGTTCATCGCCACGAACGCCGGTGTGATCGGCGCCTCGCGCATCACCTATTCGATGGCCACCTACCGGCAGCTCCCGGGGGTCTTCCGGCGGCTCCACCCGCGCTTCAAGACGCCGTGGCTCTCGCTGATCGTGTTCGCCGGAGTGATCCCGATCATCGTCCTCCTGCCGGGCAAGGTCGCCTTCCTCGGGACGATGTACTCGTTCGGGGCGATGCTGTCCTTCACGATCGCGCATGCCTCGATCGTCGCGCTCCGGCGACGGAAGCAGGAGCCGGGCGCCTACCGTGCTCATCCGAATCTGCGGATCGGGGGCTTCGACCTCCCCCTGTTCGCAGCCGTCGGCGGTCTCGGAACGGCGGCTGCATGGATCGTGGTCATCGTCCAGTACCCACCGGCGCGGTGGACCGGCCTCGGCTGGCTCGCGGTCGGATTCGCCTTCTACTGGCTCTACCGAACGCGGGTGGTCCGGCGGCCGCTGACCGAGACCGTCCGGGCGCCGGCGCTCGTCGTCGGACCGTCGCTGATCGTGGAGTACCGGACGATCGTCGTGCCGGTCAAGCGCACGGAGGAGAGCGAGGAGGCCCTGGTCGCCGCGGCCCGCCTGGCCGCCGAGCGCGGCGCGACGGTGGCGATCGTCCACGTGATCGAGGTGCCGCTCTCGCTGCCGCTGGACGCGAAGCTGCCCGACGAGGCGGAGACCGCCGAGGCGCTGCTCGACGACGCCCAGGCGTTGGTCGAGGGCTACGGCGTCCGTGCCGTCACGCGGCTCCTGCGCGCGAGGAAGGCCGGGCCGGCCATCGTCGAGGAAGCTCGGCTGCGCGACGCCGAGCTCGTCCTGCTCGGCGCGCCGCGGCATGCGATCGCGGGACGGCGCGGCCTCTTCGGCGGAACGGTCGACTACGTGCTGCGCGAGTCGCCGTGCCGCGTGCTGGTCGCGGCGGGAAAGCAGGCGGCGTGAGCGCGAGACGGCACGGAACGGCCGCGATCTCGGTTCTCCTCGTCCTGCTCGGCCTGGCGGTGATCGTGCGCACGGTCCAGGCCGGCGTCGGGGGCGGTCTCGGCCTCCTCATGGGGGGGCTGCTGGTCGCCGCCGGAGCCCTTCGTCTCTCCCTCGCCGTCAAGCTGGCCAGACGCCCGGGCAAAGCCCGGTCGGCGCCGAGAAGGCGAGCATCCTAGGCGCAATGGCCCGCCGCCTGCCAGGACTCGTCCGCAGCCTCACCGGAGGCTCCCTCGCCTCCGTCGCGTACGGCGAGGTCGGATCGTCGATCTACTTCGCGCTCGGGATCGTCGCGCTGTTCGCGCTCGGGCTCACCCCGTGGGTGCTGCTCGTCGCGGGTGCGATCTTCATGCTCGTCTCGCTCTCGTACGCGGAGGGCACGGCCGCGATCCCCGAGACGGGCGGTGCGGCGATGCTGGCCCGCCGGGCGTTCAACGACCCGATCGGGTTCCTGACCGGCTGGGTGCTCCTGCTCGACTACACGATCGTGATCAGCCTCGCCGCGCTGTTCACGCCGCACTACTTCGGGCATGCGGTCGGCTGGCTGCGCCTCACGCGGCACCCGTGGGACGTGGTCGCCGCCGTCTTCATCGTGCTTACGATCACGCTGTTGCGGCTGATCCGCCGCCCCGGTCTCTACAAGATCGCGATCGTCGTCGCCGCGGTCGCGTTCGTCACCGACGTGATCCTGATCGTGCTCGGGTTCGCGTTCCTCTTCACGCCCTCCGACCTCGGAAAGGGTGCGCATCCCGGAGTGGCCCCGACCTGGCATGCGCTCGCCTACGCGCTGCCGGTCGCGATGCTCGCCTACACGGGGCTCGAGACGCTCGCGAATCTTGCCCAGGAAGCCCGCGAACCGGGGAAGACGATACCGCGCAGCCTGTTCGGAGGGCTGGGTGCGGCCGTGATCGTGTCCGTCCTGATCGGGGTCGTCGGCGTCGCGGCCTTCCCTGCCGTCACGGGCCCGAACGCCGTCACCACCGCTCTCGGTACCGACTGGATTCACGCGCCGCTGGTCGGGATCGTGGCCGCATTCAACGGGCACATGCCGGCGCTGCTCGTCGACGTCCTGCGCGTGATGGTCGGCCTCACGGGTGCAGGGATTCTGCTGGCGGCCGCGACCACGTCCATCTCGGGCGTCGGTCGCGTCGTCTACTCGCTCGGACGCCATCAGATGCTGCCCCACGCCTTCGGGACGTTCGCCCGGCGCAGCACGCTCCCCCCGGCGGCGATCCTCGGCGCAGCGGCGGTCTCGATCACGATGGTGATCGTCGCGGCCGCCGTCGGGCACGAGAACCGCTTCCTCGCCAGCCTGTACAGCTTCGGCGTCCTGATCACCTTCGCCGTCGCGCAGGCCGCGGTCGTGCGGCTGCGCTACACCGACCCGGACCTGGAGCGCCCGTACACCGTGCCGATCAATGTCCGGATCGCCGGCCGGCCCGTGCCGGTCGCCGCGCTGCTCGGGATCCCGCTCTGCGTCGCGCTCTGGGCCGCGTCCATCGCGACGCACCAGGCGGCCCGAATCGGCGGGCCCGCCTGGCTCCTGCTCGGCGCCGTCCTGTACGCGGTCGCGCGGACGAGACGCGGCGCCGGGCTGCTCGAGCACATCGAGGCGCCGGTCCCCGATCTCGTCCCCGCCGCGGAGGGCGCCTACGAGCGGATCCTCGTCCCCGTCAAGCTCGGGGTGATCGGCGAGGAGATGATTGCGACCGCGATCAAGCTCGCCGAGGAGCGCGGCGGCACGATCTACGCGCTGCACGCGATCCAGGTGCCGCGCTCGCTCCCGATCGACGCCGAGCTCGCCGAGCAGGAGGAGCGCGCGTCCGTCTCGCTGGCCGACGCGAGGCAGCTCGCCTTCGAGCACGGCATCGAGATCGAGTCGGACGTCGTCCGCACGCGCGCGATCGGCGAGGCGATCGTGCAGAGCGCGGACGAGATCGGCGCCGACCTGATCGTGCTCGGCTCGGGGCCCCGCTGGCGCCGCCAGTCGCGCTT
>JBLMYA010000078.1:0-5562 GCA_050258035.1 Verrucomicrobiota bacterium | reverse complement strand
GTGCCCACGGGGATCGGGTCGTCGATCGGCGGACACGCCGGAGATGCGACGCCCGCTGCCCAACTTCTCGCGTCGGTCTCCGACACACTCGTTACGCACCCGAACGTCGTCAACGCCTCCGATGTGAACGAGCTGCCCGCGAACGCCCTCTACGTCGAGGGCAGCGTGCTCGCGCGGCTGCTCATGGGCACCGTCGGCCTCGCGCCAGCCCGGGCCAACCGCGTGCTCGTCGTCGGCGACGCGCACGAGGATTCACTGTTCTCAGACCAGCTCGCCAATGCCGTCAACGCCGCACGCGCGTCCTTCGCACTCACGTGCCATCGTGCCGTCCTCCTCGATCCGCCGCTCCCCGTCGAGTCCGTCTACGCGACCTCCGGAAGAGCGACTGGTCACGTCCGCGAGCTCGAGCGGCTCTTCGCCGTTCTCGACCGTCATCGGTGCGAGTACGACGCAGTAGCTCTCTCGACGCAGGTTCATGTCGACCCCCGAACTCGCACCGACTACTACGGAAGCCGCGGAGAGGTGCTCAACCCCTGGGGCGGCGCCGAGGCGATCCTCACCCACGCCGTCTCCGCGCTGTATGGCGTCCCCGCGGCACACTCGCCGATGTTCGAGTCGCGGGACGTCGCTGCGCTCGAGCTCGGCGTCGTCGACCCCCGCATGGCGGCGGAGGTGATCTCCGTCACCTTCTTCATCTCGGTCCTGAAGGGACTGCAGCGCAGTCCCCGCATCGTCGCGACCCGCGGTCCGAGTCGTGGCCTGCTCACGGTCGAGCAGGTCTCTTGCCTGGTGGTGCCGGACAGCGCCGTCGGCCTGCCCACACTGGCCGCACTCGAGCAGGGCATCCCCGTGGTCGCCGTTCGCGAGAACGAGAACGTGCTGGACAACGACCTGCGTGCGCTTCCGTGGGCGGACGGACAGCTGCACGTCGTGGACAACCACTGGGAGGCCGCCGGCGTCGTCGCCTGCCTGCGCGCGGGCATCGACCCTGCTGCCGTCCGCCGCCCGCTCCGCGAGGTACAGGTCGAGACGTACTCCGCGTAGGCGAAGGTTGCACGGGCGCGATCCCGCGGGGAGCGCCGCGGGAAGGTGCGCGGAAACGGACAGCGGGACGATGATGCTCGCGACCGCTGAGTCCGACGGGGCGAGCAGCTCTCGGGCGGGCACTGCAAGGCAGGCCTGACCGGGGACGGCGTCGCGTAGGCTCGGCGGACCCGTGAGCCTCCTCCGCGACGACCCGCTCCTGCTCGTGTTCGTCGTTGCGGCCGTCGGGTACCTGGCGGGACGCATCAGGATCGGGGGGTTTGGGTTCGGCGTGGCCGCGGTGCTGTTCGCCGGGCTGGCGTTCGGAATGGCCGATCCGGCCCTGAAGGTGCCGCGATCGTTGTGGACGCTCGGTCTTGTCCTGTTCGCCTACACCGTCGGGTTGGCAGCTGGCCCGGGCTTCCTCAGCGCGCTGCGCCGACGTGGCGTCGGGGCAAACGTCGCCGTCCTCGTCGCCGTGGTGACGGCGGCGGCCACGATCGCGGCGACCGGGGTTGGGCTCGGGCTCAGCGCAGAGGCAACAGCCGGCGCGTACGCGGGCGGCCTCACGAACACGCCGGCGCTCGCTGCGACGCTCGAGGCGGTCAAGGAGACTCGACCCGATCGAACCTTCGACGCAGCGTCGAGCCGGGTTCTCGTCGGGTACGCGATCGGCTATCCGCTCGGCGTGACCATCGCACTGCTGGCGGTATTCGCGATCATCCGGCGCCGGCCATCACAGCAGCCTTCCACGGCCCGGGTCGGGATCCTCGTGCGGACGGCTCTCGTCGAGCGTGTCGGCCTCGGCACCCTGCGCGAGGTCCAGGCGCGTAGCGGTGATGTCGTCACGTTCGGGCGTGTGAAGCGCGGGGAGCGGCTGTTCGTGGCCGACGACGACGTCGTGCTGCTTCCGGGCGACCTGATCTCGGTCGTCGGCCCCGATCAGGCTCTCGATGAGGTCGTTGCCTTCCTCGGGCGCGAGAGCGCCGAGCACGTCGAGCTCGACCGAGGCGACGTCGATTTCCGGCGCATCGTCGTCTCGCACCGGGCCGTCGCAGGCCGGACGATCGCCGACCTCGACCTGCCGACCCAACACGGCGGAACAGCGACTCGTGTTCGCCGCGGCGACCTCGACATGGTCGCTGCCCCCGGGCTCGTGCTCGAGCTCGGCGATCGCGTACGTGTCGTCGCACCACCCTCTCGGATGGCGGAGATCGCGAAGTTCTTCGGCGACTCGTATCGGGAGCTGCGAGAGCTCGACGTGCTTTCGTTCAGCGTCGGTGTCGCCCTCGGGCTTCTGATCGGGGCGATCGAGATCCCGCTCCCGGGCGGCGGGACCTTCTCGCTCGGCTTTGCCGGGGGCCCGCTGATCGTTGGCCTCGCGCTCGGTGCGATCGGACGAACCGGGCCGATCCTCTGGCAGCTACCCCACTCTGCGAATCTGACCCTTCGCCAGCTCGGCCTCGTCGTCTTCCTCGCGGGGATCGGCGTCAATGCTGGTGAAGCGTTCGGCAGCACTGTCGTGAGCCGCGACGCCCTGGGTGTAGTCGCAGCTGCGGTCGTTGTGGCCGCGACCGCGTCGCTCGTGACCGTGCTGATCGGCACCCTTGCGCTCGATCTCTCGGTGAGGACGCTCGCGGGGATCCTCTCCGGGATGCAGACCCAGCCGGCGGTGCTCGCCTACGCGTCCGAGCAGGCCGAGGACGACACGGAGGTCGACGTCGCGTACGCGACCGTCGTCCCGCTCGCCATGATCCTCAAGATCGTGCTTGCGCCACTGCTCCTGCGACTTCTCGGGTGACGCGGACTCACTCAGTCGACGGCAAGCCCGCGACCTCCGCGCGCCCGTAGCTCAGTGGACAGAGCGGCGGACTTCTAATCCGCGGGTCGGGGTCGTGTTGCCCCTTCTGTTGCCCCTAAATCTCTGCGTTCGCAGAACAGGCAGCTTCTATAGTCGATTTGCGGGTCTTTCGCGATGGGCCGGGTTGGATTCGAACCAACGACCTTGGGATTAAGAGTCTTGCAAGAACGGTTGCGGCGAACGGCGACGAACTGAAACAGCCTGCAAGTGGCCGGAATCGAGACTGCAACGAACTGCAGGATGTTGCAGGTGCCGGAGACGAACCCGTACTCCCAGCCGTACTCCTCGTACTCGCATCGCGTTGTCGATCTGGAAGACATCGGTGGCGTTCGTGAGGTCGCTGCGAAACGTTGGTTCAGAGAAGAGAACACTTGTGCACATCACGAACACCTCACTCGGAGTCTCCCGCTGCTACAGGTCTGCAACCGCTGCCCGTGACGCGTCGGGGCCACGGCTCAATCCCTCGGGCGAGTGAAATCTCTCTCAACCTGCGCAAGTTTCGATGTCCGCGGACGTCTCACCTATGACTGCGGCGATAGAGGAGGTACGGGAATGGGGAAGACGTACGAAGTCTGGTGCGGCCGACGGCTCGTCGCGCTTCGGAATACACGGAGACCTGCCTGGGAGGCTGCCTACGACTTCCTCCGCTCCGAGGGCTGCAAGGCAGAAGAGATCGTGAAGCTCAGCGGCGGCGCCGTTGCCTGGCGCGGGACGATCTACCGCGCGATAGCGGTGGGGAGCATCGAGTCCGCGCCAGAACATGTGCGCGGATGGGTGGAGGCGCTCGCCTGAGCCAACGAATTGGGCGGTACGCTCGCTCGGCGACGAGTAGGCGATCGTGGCCGACGTGCTAGCGAGAGCGGAGGTGGCCGAGAGCGGCGTCTACTCCGATAAGAGATCAGCGAACTCCCCGATTGTCAGCGGCGGTGTATTGGGGAGGGTTGACCTGTTCCGCCTCGCGAGAGGCGAGTTGCCGCTCGCGTTGCGGCGGTTCAGAGGAGGGATCTCCGATGACATCGACAGCAGCATCGGCGTCGCGGCGGGTCCGCGTCGCCGCGGTCCTCTTGATAGCCGCTCTGGTGGCCGGCCCGCTCGCCACGCATATCTACTGGCTGCTGGGCGGCACCTGGGGGCTCTACACCAACGGCGTCCGCGACGAGGTGGCGACGACCGGGGTGCGCATCTTGGCCGCCGTGGTCATCGTGCTGCTCGTCGCCGCGATCTTGGTCGTGCTGGCGCGGGTCGGCTTCTGGCGGCAGACGTTCGTGTCCGACCGGATGATCCGGCTCTTCGCCTGGGCACTCGCGGCCATCTTCCTGCTCGAGACGCTCGCGAGCTTCAGCTGGAGCAGGGACGAGTTGTGGTGGATGTACGGGCCAGTCTCGCTCGTGATCGCAGCACTCGCGGCGGTGGTGGCGGGCTCGGGCGGAGCGTGGCGTATCCACCGGCCGCACCGGCCGCTGATGTCGTATTGAAGAGAGACCATCGTCGCTGACATGCTCGCGCGAGCAGCTGACTACACCAACCGTGACGATGGAGGAAAAGTCGTCCTCTAGCGGTGCAGCGAGTACTCGGCTCGCCGATACAGCATCACTCTGAGCATCGCCACGACTGTGGCAAGACAGTACAAGCCACAGAGCGCGCCCTTGGTCACGTCGAAGACGACCAGGCAGATGAACGGGATCACCGGGATGACCATCGCCGCTGCCATCTCTCCTGAGGTCCTCCAAGCATGGTGGCGGAGGCGCATCCAGGCCACCATCGGCAGGCTCATCGAGGCAGCCATGACGAGCAAGGCCTGGACCGGATACTGAAGCAGCGCCTGGTCCCAGGTCAACTGCACGATCGAGAGGAAGATCGCGGCACCGGCCAGCATCCCGACGATCATCGCCCCGAGCATCTCGAGGAAGTGCCGCCAGAAGGGGGACAGGCGCAGTCTGCGAACGACCGCGGGCTTCGGAACGGTGCGGATCTCGGCCATCTCGGCCACCTCCTCGTCTACCTCGCTGGAAGCTCTCGAGGCTTGCACCAGTCGATACGAGGCACATCAGGAGAAAACCCGGATGTCAACCTGCGCCTGCGCGGCAGTGCACGTGCTCGCGCGGGCGAGGCGGCAGGGATCGGCTGCTAAGCCCTGAGTGCGGCTAAGGGGCCGAGGCGACGGTCGTCACCACCTCGGCCCGTTCTTACTCAGCCTCCGAAAGCGATGGTGCCCGATGTCGTCCAGAAGCCGGTGCCTGTCACGAACGATGCGCCGCCGGTGATATCTGCCTCACCGCTGATGGACGCAAAGTGGCCGGTGCCGCTTGTGTACGCCTCCGTCCCGGTGAAGACGACGATCGGGTTCCCGGTGCTCGTCCCAGTCGTCGTGCCATGCAGCGTGTCACCGTTGGCCGCCATGTAGTCGGCCTCGTTGACCAATCCGCCGGTGATGAGGTTCACCGTCTGGGTGGCCGTCCAGGCGCCTTGCGCGCAGTCGCTCTTTGCACCGCGCGCGGTACGGAAGGGGCCCCGACGGACCTAGGCGTGCGTTACTGGGCCGACTGGATCTCTGCACCTTGAGCCGGCGGCAGCGACGCCAGAACCTCCGCGACGACGTGCGCGTGGCCCTCGATGACAACCGCGTCGATATCGCGATCGACGAGAAGCGCGTAGAAGCCCGACGCGTCTCCGACGAC
>JBLMYA010000077.1:0-10246 GCA_050258035.1 Verrucomicrobiota bacterium | reverse complement strand
GGCGGTCCCTCCCGTCGGCCAGAGAGCGGGTCCACCCGGGCCCGCTCTTGGCTCGCTGCGACACAGCCGGTGGACCGACGCCCGAGACGTTCGCCCCGTACACCGCCCACGGAATGGCCGTCTGCGGCTGTGGCTGCCGCACGACTGTGTCGAGCGGGCACTCTCGAACCCCTTTGCAGGAGATAGAGGCCTGCTAATCGGGCTCAACGAGCTGCAGCGAGACTCCTCCAGAAGCTCAAGAGAGCTCGCAGCGCCGTTCAACGCCTCCAGGGCCAAGCCCGGGGCTCGACCGCACCGTACGGCCGATGTCCCCGGCGGTGGTTGGTCGATTGTGGTTGATGCCGCGGTGCAGCCGTAAAGGCGATCTAAAGCCGCTCCCTGCAACGTCGCCACCGCACTCGGCACGACGGCTACTCGGAAGGAGTCGGCGCTGGAGTCTTCAGAGAAGGTCATCGAGAACCCTGTCACGGGTGTGCGTATCGTCTTCCGCCGCACGGCGGATGACACCAACGGTCGGGCCGTCGTCTTTGAGATGTTCGTGCCGCCGAACGGCCGCGGCTTCGCGACGCACGTCCATCCGCGGCAGGAGGAACGGGTTGATGTTCTCCATGGGACGGTCGGCGTACGGGTGGGCCGTCAGCGCAGGTCGGTCGGGCCGGGCGGGCGCATCACCGTTCCGGCGGGGGCCCGGCACGGATTCTGGAACGCTGGTGAGGATGTCGCGCACGTCGTCTGCGAGTTGCGGCCTGCATTGCGGTTCGATTCGTTGCTTGAGACGATGTTCGCGCTCGCGGTTGGGGGCGAGACGCGCGGGCGCGCAGAGCCGCGGCTGTTCCGGCGAGCGGTGATTGCGAATGCGCACTTCGACACGGTTCGGGCGGCCTTTCCGCCGGCATGGGTGCAGCGAGTCGCTCTCGGTGTGGCTGCACGCGCCGGGCGCTTGCTCGGTCACACGCATCTGCCGCCGCCCGCCGCCTGATGCGTGTCACGGGGCGAGGGCGGGAGCGCCTGCTCGTCGGTGAGGTCACGACCCTGCGCCAGCGCCGTCCGGAAGCCGTCCTGTCCCAGCTCTGCACTGGCTGCGGCGGCGACGGTGTCGTGCACGTGGATGTCCTCGGCCTGGAGACGGATGATGCCGAGGCGCTCGAAGTTCGCGTCGGCCGCGCCGAGCAGGCGCGCGGCGTGGAGAGTGTTTCCCTGTTTCGATGCGAGCTCTGCACAGGTGAGGAGCCAGTGGCCGTGGATTTCGTGGTACTCGAGCTCGTCGATAAGCGCCAGCGCCTGTCGCAGCGCCTCGGCGGCTTCCGCCTCGTGCCCGTCGTGGATCCCGGTTCGTGCGAGAGTGAGATGAGAAAACACGCTGCCCTCCCTGTCGCCCGTCACCTCCTGGAGGGCAAGCGCCTCCTCTGCGAGCGAGCGAGCGCCGGCGGCATCTCCCCTCGAGAGGCGGATGCTGGCGAGGTTCCCGAGGACGGTTCCGAGTCGCACTTTGTGGCCGGCCGCGCGGAGCGCCTCGGCGCTCTCGCCGTAGAGTGCATCGGCGCGGTCGAGATCCTCCTCGGCAAGCGCAACGCCGCCGAGATCGGATAGGGCCTGGCCGATCGCGCGGAGGTCTCCGGTCGACCGGGCGAGGGCGAGCGCCTGTTCGTGCAGGAGGTGGGCACGGGAGTAGTCGCCGTGGCGGTAGGCGAGCCTGCCGGCGCCCGACGTCGCCATTGCGCGCAGGAGCGCGGGCACCTCTGCCTCGGTCGCCAGCGCTCCCTCCAGCCACTGCCGGCCTTCGCCGAGGTGACCACGGACGCGCCAGAAGTACGTCAGCGCGCTCGCGAGCCGTAGCTCGAGTTCGCCACCGCCGTGTGCGTGGAGGTACCCGAGCGCGGCGCGGAAGTTGTCGTGCTCCGACTCGAGCCGGCAAAGCACCGGTGCAGGATCGGCTCCGGCGAGGATCTCGCTCTCGGCCGTCTCGGCGAGCGACGTGAAGAGCTCCGCGTGGCGAAGGCGCCAGGTGTCCTCTTCGCCGCGGATGGCGAGCAGTGCGAGCGCGTATTCACGGATCGGCTCGAGCATGTGGAAGCGCGGCGGCTCGTCGGGCCGGTCGATCCGGCGGAGCAGGCTGTGGTCGACGAGCGCGGCGAGCCGACCGGCGGCGTCGGCGTCGAGCTGCGTTGCGGTGTCGGCTGCGCATCCGCCGCTGAACACCGCGAGGCGCTCGAACATCGCGCGTTCCGGCTCCGGGAGGAGTGCGTGGCTCCAGTCGAGCGTCGCCTGGAGCGACCGGTGCCGATCGGGCACGTCGACAGGCCCCTCCGCGAGCAGTGGCAGCATCTGGTCGACCTGTTGCGCCATCGCCTGGGGCGGGATCAGGTTGCTGCGCGCGGCGGCCAGCTCGATCGCGAGCGGCAGCCCGTCGAGGCGGCGGCAGATCGTCGCAACCGCCTCCGCCGAGTCCTCGGACAACTCGAACGAGGCGTCGACCGCTGATGCGCGGGCGGCGAAGAGCCGAACAGCATCATTCGCGGAAAGGGCCTCGAGGTCGGCGCATCGCTCGTCCGGCGGCGTCAGCGGCGGCACCGAGTAGACGTGCTCCCAGGAGAGACGAAGCGGCAGCCGGCTCGTCACCAGCACGAGCAGTCGCGGACTGGCCCTGAGCAGGTCGGAGACCCAGGCGGCCGCGTCGAGGAGGCGCTCGAAGTTGTCGAGCACGAGCAACCCGGCCCGTTCGCGCAGATCGGCGGCGAGTGCCGCTTCGAGTGACTCTTCTCGCTCCTCGATCCCGAGTGCGGTCGCGAGCGTCGGAACGAGCAGCGACGCGTGGTCGAGGGGTGCGAGGTCGACGAAGGCGGCGCCGTCGCGGAGCCGGGGGGCGAGTTCCTCGGCGACTGCGAGCGCGAGTCGCGTCTTGCCGCTGCCTCCAGGCCCGGTGAGCGTCACCTGGCGAACGTCGTCGCGACGAAGGAGCGCGCTGACCGCCGTCACCTCGAGCTCGCGCCCGATCAGCCGGGTCGGTACCGCCGGCAACGCAGGCATCGGCCGCCGACGCGGCGAGGACGGCGCCAGAGCGGCGTCCTGCCGAAGGATCGCTTGTTCGAGCTCCTGCAGCGCCCGCCCCGGCTCGATCCCGAGCTCCTCGACCAGCGTGCGCCGTGCGTCGCGATACGCGGCGAGCGCCTCCTGCTGCCGCCCCGACCGGTAGAGAGCGAGCATCTGCTGGGCCCGGAAGCGCTCACGAAACCGATGCTCGGCAACGAGCGCCTCGAGCCGTGGCGCGAGCTGATCGTGGCGCCCCAGCGCGAGCTCGGCGTCGTTCTGCAACTCGATCGCCTGCAGGCGCAGGTCTTCGAGGCGGCCGGCCTCGAGATCGAATGCGTCACGGCCGCCGAGATCCGCCAGCGGCGGGCCGGTAGGGATGCTCATGGCGACGCGGAGATCGTCCTCTGCGTCTGCGGGGCGATCGTCCGCGAGCGCGCGTCGCGCCCGCTCCACCAGCTGAACGAACCGATCGAGGTCGAGCTCGCCGCGGTCGACCCGGATCAGGTAGCCGGAGCCGTGCGTCTCGATCCGCTCGGCTCCGAGCGCGCGCCGGAGCCCGTGCACGTAGATCTGCAGCGACCCCGCCGCAGACGCAGGAGGATCATCACCCCACAGCGCGTCGATCAGCCGATCGCGAGAGACGACCTCGTTCGCCCGCAGCAAGAGCGCCGCGAGCAGTCCACGCTGCATCGGCGATCCCAGCGCGACCGGTTCGCCCTCGACCGTGGCCTCCAGTGGCCCCAGGATCCGGAATCTCAGACGCATCCTGTCCCCCTCTCGACCGGCTCCATGCCGATCTTAGGCGCATCGCCGCTCGCCGCTCACGAGCCTGCTCGGCACGCGCCTAAAGCCGATCTAAAGCGCCTGCGGCGATCGTGGCACTACCCCCTCGAAGAGCGATCCGGGGCGATCCAAGTCATCCAGACGGAAAGGATGGAGATGCAGTGGAGACAGAAGGAGATCTGAGTATGAGAGGCGTGTGGCGCAGGGAGGCGACGAAGCGGACGATCGCGGTTCTCGGGGCGTTGTTCGCGCTCGATGTCTGCCTGTTCGCGCTCAGCGGAATCCCGGCGCTCAGGAACGCCGACCACGGCTGGAAGTGGGTCCTCGGTGGAGTCGGCTGGTTCGGCGGGCTGCTGCTCGCACTCGTGCTGATCGGGTTTGCGGTGAGAATGCTCGTCCGCCGCGGGATCGCCGCCCGGAGGGCCGTCTGATGCGTGTGCTCGCCGCGCTCCCGAGTCGGCAGGCGCATGGGGTGGCAGGCAAGGGAGAGAAGCTGATGAGGGCTGAAGTCACACGGACGGCGGTGCGCCGCGCCGCGGCCTTCTTTGCGCTGGTGGCGGTGGTGGCGCTCGGCGTGTTTGCGTCTGGCGCGCGCGCCGACAACCCGCGCAGCGTGACGTTGATGACGCAGAACATCTACCAGGGGACAGAGCTCGAGCATGCGCTCACGGCGACCAACTCGTTCGAGTTCGTTCAGGGGGTGGCGACCGACTACGACAACGTGATCGCGACCGACTGGCCAGAGCGCGCCGATGCCCTCGCGGCCGAGATCGCGCAATCGCAGCCCGCGCTCGTCGGCCTGCAGGAGGTCGCGACCTGGCGGACGCAGTTCCCATACCCGGCGGGTCCGCAGATCGTCTCCTACAACTTCCTGCAGATCCTGCTCGACGCGCTCGCCGCCCACGGCATGCACTACGCGCCGGTGATCACACGCGTCAACTTCACCGCCGCCGGGCCGGGACTGTTCCCGTTCGGCCTGATGGGCGTCAGCCTGACCGAGCAGACGGCGATCATCGCCCGCACCGACCTCCCGACCCACGAGCTCCGACTCTCCAACCCGCAGCAGGGCGCCTACCAGCGCATGAGCGTGCTGCCGACGCTGAACGGCCCCTTCCCACTCGGCGGCGGCTGGTTGTCAGTCGACGCAAAGGTGCGCGGAAAGACCTTCCGCTTCATCACCACCCACCTCGACGGCTTCTCCCCCCTCGTCGCCGCCGAACAGGCGCAGGAGATCCTCGACGGGCCCGCCGCCATCGACCTGCCCATCGTGGTCGCCGGCGACTTCAACTCCACAACCTCCGACCCGGCATACAGCGAGATGACCGGGGCAGGCTTCACCGACGAGTGGGTAACGGCGAACCCGGCCGATCCCGGCCTCACCTGCTGCCAGGTCCCGCCCGACTCGATCGTCAACCCGGCCTCCCAGCTGTACTCGCGGATCGACTACCTGTTCGCCCGCGGCCCACTCAACCCCCTCGACCTGCACCTGCTCGGCACCACGCCAGCGGCACGAACCGCCTCCGGACTATGGCCATCCGACCACGCCGGCCTTGCCGGCACGCTCGAGATCGGCCCCCAACCCGGACTCACCCCTTAGGACAACCGCAACGCAGACCGTTGGGAGCCGACCCCACGTCTCGCGGGGTCGGCTCCCCCGATGGGCGCTCATCCGCGTCCCCACGGTCTCGTCGCAGGGAGCGACGAACCCTGAAGCCGACGTGGAGGGTTCGTACGTGCCACGTTCCCCCGCGGGCGATCGGACAGGAAAGGTCTTCGGAGTCAAGTCCCAGGACGTGGTGTAACTCGTCGGCTGGTCAGGCTGCGGTGAGTTCGCGGGTCTCCTTTCTGTCTTTGTCTTCTTTCTGCTGGTCGAGGAGCGCTTCCAGCGAGTGGTTACTGAGGTAGCGGCGGCCGACGAGCCATTCGTCGTTCTGCTCGATGACGACGCTGGCGGCGAGCCGGATCAGTGAGCGGTCGTTCGGGAAGATGCCGACGACGTCGGTACGGCGGCCGATCTCACGGTTGACCCGCTCGAGCGGGTTGGTCGAGCGCAGCTTCGGCCAGTGGTCGGCGGCGAAGCTGTAGAAAGCGAGCAGGTCCTCCTCGGCCTCTTCGAGCAGAACGGCGACTTTCGGTAGCGGTTTCCGCAGCCTGTCGAGCGCGTCGCCGACGAGCTCGCGGGCGGCCTCGCCTGAGTCGGCGTTGAAGAGCGGGCGCAGCAGCGCAGCCACCATCCCCTGCTGGTCCTTGCGCACGTGGCCGAGCGCTTCTCTGAGGAAGTGCACGGTGCAGCGCTGCCAAGGGCAGCCGAGCACCTGGCCGATCGCCTTCTTCAGGCCAGCATGCGCATCAGAGACGACCAGCTGCACCCCGGTCAGGCCCCTCTCGACCAGCGAGCGGAGGAAGCTGCGCCAGAACGCCTCCGTCTCTGCCTCGCCGACATCGAGGGCGATCACCTCCCGGTAGCCGGACTCGTGCACCCCGTAGGCGAGCACGAGCGCCTTGCGGACGACCCGGCCTCCATCCCGGACCTTCTCCACCTTCGCATCCAGCCACAGGTACGGGTAGCGGCCCTCCAGCGGCCGGTTGCGGAAGGCATCGACCTGCTCGTCCAGCCCCTGGCAGATCCGGGAGACCTCCGACTTGGAGATCCTCAGTCCGAGCGACTCGACCACCTGGTCGACCTTGCGGGTGGAGACGCCGGCGACGTACGCCTCCTGCACCACGCTCACGAGCGCCTGCTCGGAGCGACGGCGCGGCTCGAGGAAGCTCGGGAAGTAGCTGCCCCGGCGGAGCTTCGGGATCGCCAGCTCGAGCTCGCCCGCCCGCGTCGACCACGGCCGCGAGCGGTAGCCGTTGCGATGCGTCAGCCGCTCCTCCGGCGCCCGCTCACCACGGGCGGCGCCGACCAACTCCGACACCTCTGCCTCCATCAACTGCTGCACGACCCAACTGAGCGACTCGCGCAGGAAGTCAAGACCCTCACCCTCGAGCAGGTAGCCGACGACCTCCTCGGTCGTCATCCTCTTCGTCTCGGCCATCGTGGTGACTCCTCTCGTCGTCGTCTTTCGCAGGACTCGACGAGTCTGAGCGCCACGGTGGCCGGACCCTCAACCGGCTCCGTCCGACGCGCTCCTACACCACGCTACGGGACGTGACCGTCTTCGGTGTGCAGGGCCGCTGTGAATTCGACAACGGATGGAACCAAGAGAGCGCCTAACAAGATGACCCTGAAAGTGTCCGGAGGCAGATGAGGGAGCAGGCGAGGCTGAGGAAGGCTTCGTGTATTTCGGCCGTCCCTCGTAACGGATGCGCAAGCGGCGGTGTTGCCGGAGCCAGGAGAGTGTTCGACGTCACCCAACTGCTCCCGCTCGTTGAGGCGATCCCGCCGATCCGTGGCACCGTCGGAAGGCCAAGACGCATGCCGAGTCTGCTGCTCGCCGACCCGCGGCTACGACTCGAAGGCACACCGGCAGGCACTCCGCGCCCGCGGGATCAGACCCTTAATGGCACGGCGCAAGACCGCTCACGGCTCCGGTCTCGGCAGTGACCGCTGGGTCGCCGAACGCAGTGCTGCGCACCGGAATCGCTTGGCAGCAGCTGCCGCAGGAACTTTCGACCGGGATGGCGGAAGCATCGCTTCCGTACCGGCAACAGCGGTTCCCTTCGACTATCCGGAGATCGGCGACACGTTCGCCGACGACCTCGCCCTCGTTTATCTCCTCGACGATCCCTTCGACGTCGTCGTCCCCTGCGGCCACGGACTCGAACGCAGGCAAACGATTCGCTTCGCCGACCTGGGCAAGGAGAACTGGCTGCTCGGAGACTTCGGCGCCGACAGCCCCAGCTTCCGCATGATCGACGGCCGCTGCCAAGACGCCGGCTTCGACCCGAACGTCGCCTACCGCATCAACGACTGCCAAATGGCACAGGCGCTCGTCGCCGCCGGCGAAGGAATCGCACTCCTCCCACGAATCATGCTCCAGGCGAAACACCCAGGCGTCGCGATCAGACCCCTCGCCACCGACCCACCCCTACGCCGCGTCTCAACCGTTCGCCTGTCAACCAGATACCTGACTCCCGCAACCGAGCGCTTCATCGCGCTCCTCGTAGCGGCCAGCGCAGACCACGTCGACACTCATCCGAACCGGAGCTGACGCCGCACCTCGAGCCGAACGCGCCTCGCTCGGACAGGAGACGATCTCGAGCGAATGGACCTAACCGGACAGCTTTCAAACCGCGGGCTCCGGGTCCTCCTCCAGTCTCTCACGGCTGGGGCGGAGTGAAAAGCCCTGCAAATCGGACGAAGGCACGGACCAGGCGACCCCTGTCGGGATCGGCGCGGCGAGGTCGAGGATGCTCCTCAGTCTTCGTCGACGGCGTATACGCGCCAGGTGCCCGGAACGCCCTTGAGCTCGTGCTCTCCGCGATCGATGAAGCCGAACCCCGACCCAGCGACGAGGTCCTTGACGGTCTGCGAAACGAGCACCTCGCCGGAGTCGGCGAGCGCGGCAACGCGAGCGCCGGTGACGACCGAGATCCCCGCAAGCTTTTCCCCCACGACCTCACACTCGCCGGTGTGGATTCCGGCGCGGACGGCGAGGTCGAGCTCCTCGGCTCCGCTGACGATGTGCCGTGCACACGCCAGCGCGCGAGCGGGGCCGTCGAAGCGGCAGAAGAAGCCGTCGCCTGCGGAATCGATCTCCTCGCCTCGAAAGCGCGCCAGCTCACGCCGCACGTCCTCGTGATGACGCGTCAGTAGATCCCGCCATGCTCGGTCGCCGAGCGCCGCTGCTCGCTCCGTCGAGCCAACGAGGTCAGTAAACAGAACCGTCGCAAGAACCGAGTCAGGGACATCGTCCGGACGTGCATCTTCCACGAACACATTTGTCTCACGCGCGATGTCCGCGAACGTTTCGATGAGCGTGTCCGCCGGCAAAGCGACCGATCGCGCGTCGGGGATGCGGCGGGCAACGTCTAGCATCTCGTCTCGCTGGGCCGGGCCGTGGAGTACGAGGGTCGGCACGCTGATGCTCGAGAGGACGTCTCGAAGATCGGTCTCGCCGAGGACGCGATAGAAGTTGAGTGCAGCGCCCGGGCTTGCGTTGAACCGTTGGCAGGTCACATACCAGTCGACGAACTCGTCGTCCGGGCACGGGTTGGCCATGCGGGCCTGGTGCTCGAAGTACTCGCGCTCACCCCAGCGCAGACGAATCTCTCGTAGCTGCTCGCGCCATGCGTCCGGTTCGAGTCCGTATGGATAGTCCTCCGTCTTCACGGCGCGCGCAGGTGTGTTCACGAGGACGAGCGCCCGCGTGCGTTCCGGATAGGTGGCCGCGAAGATCGCACAGGGTTGACCCCCGGCGCCGCTCCCGACGAGCACGGCACGTTCGGCTCCGACTGCGTCGAGAACCGCACGGATGTCGTCCATGCGCGTCTCGAGGCTCCCCAGGTCGCGTGGGCGGTCCGAGAGGCCGGTTCCACGCTTGTCGAGGAGGATCAGACGCGCGAACGACGCGAGACGATCGTAGAAGGACCGCCAGTCCCGATTGAACCAGGGAAAGACAAGGTTTGCGAACGTCGGGACGAAGACGAGGTCGCACGCCCCCTCGCCCAAGACCTGATACGCGATCGCCACGTCGCCGCTCCGCGCGTAGTGGATCTCGGGGATGTCCATGGCGAGCGAGCTTAGTGCTCTAGGCGTATGTCACCCCGCTTGCCTCCGACTGGTTTGAGTTCTGTCCGCTCTCCTCGAGAGCGATCGGAACAGCGCGATGCCCCTGTTTGCAGGGACGTCTGTTTTCATTGCCACATCAAGCGAATGGATTTCACCGGACAGCTTTCAAACCGTCAGCTGACCGCCCTCCTCCACAGTCTCACGGTCTGAGGCGAGACACAAGGCCTCAGCCGCGGAGTTGGTCGAGCAACGACTGGGACCTGCCTAAACTCGGGACGTTGCCGTCAGCTACAGCGTCAGTTACCCCCCGCTTGGTCATCCGCACACCCAACGGGTCCGGAGCGCAATCGAAGACCTGCGAACGTCCGAAGAGTTGTCGCCATAAGCCCAGCCCGTCGATCGTGTCCCGGCGCATTCAACGAGCGTAGCGTCAGGGTCATTTAGCAACACTCGCGCAGGCAAGTCATCTGTCACCTACTCGCGTCGCACTCCTCTGGCGAGGTGCCAAAGCGGCCCGCGCGGCATCACCGACGCCAGTAACGTACGCCGAACAGGATGCGAGCGGCCGGGATCACAGCACTCGGCGAGCCCGTCGAGATCTTCGAGGTGGACGAGTTGGCGGCGCCTGCCGCGGGCGAGGTCCTCATCGACGTCGTCGCCGCCGGCATCGGCAACTGGGACGAGCTTGTCAGGATCGGCAGCTGGCAGATCGGCGGCCCGGCTCCGATGGCGCTCGGGACGGAGGCGGCCGGGACG
>JBLMYA010000076.1:0-15632 GCA_050258035.1 Verrucomicrobiota bacterium | reverse complement strand
CCCCCCCCCCCCCCCCCCCCCCCGCGGCGTGACTGCCTAGGTGACGGTGACGAAGCCGAACATCGAGCGCTCGTGCGGGCGGCAGTAGAACTTGTACTTGCCCTTCCTGAGCCGGATCGTGACCGTCTTCGTGCCCTTGAACGGGACCGTGGTGAGGTCCCGCTCCACACCGGGGCCTTCGACGACGAAGTTGTGGATCGACGCCTTGTCCGCGATGACGAACGTGTAGCTACCGGGCTTCAGCCTCTTCACGGCCCTGCCGTTCTGCTTCAGCGTGATCGTGAAGCCGGGGCCGACCGTGCCGAACAGCTTCGGCGGCGTCAGGGGTGCCGCCGGCGAGGTCGCGAGGAGCGCGACCGCGCCGGCGGCGGCGAACGTGCAGATGAGCTTCATGGAAACTCGATACGCGCCTCGGCGCATAGCGGTTTTCCGGGCGCTAGAGCACCTTGAACTTGCCCGTCATGATCGACGCGTGCGGGTCGCACACGAACTTGTACGTGCCCTTCTTCAGCTTCACGATGACGGTCTTCGTGCCCACGAAGCCGATCGACGTGATCTCCTTGTTCACCCCGGGGCCGACCAGGTGGTAGTTGTGGATGTTCGACTTGTCCGAGACGGTGATCGAGTAGGTACCCGCCTTCACCGCCGCGACCTTCTTGCCCAGGCGGGTGAGCTTGATCGTGAAGCCGGGGCCGACCGTCCCCGTCAGCTTCGGGAGGGCCGCCTGCGAGGGCGCGCTGAGTGCGAGTACGCCCGCCACGACGGCTGCGAGCAGGACGAGCGTGCGAAAGCGGTTCAAGACATCTCCTTCCGAGTGAGGACCCTTCGCCTGCCAGGATAGAGACGCCGTGCGTGTCTGCGAGATCGCAACCGGTCTGTGGCGGTGGACGGCCCTCCATCCGGCCTGGACGCCTGGCGACGGCGGCCCCGACGGATGGGAGCAGGAGGTGAGCTGCTTCCTGTACGAGGCGCCGGAGGCGGTCGTGCTCTTCGATCCGCTGGTGCCGATGGAGGACCGCGATCGGTTCTTCGAGGCTTTCGACCGCGACGTCGCGCGCCTGGGGCAGCCGGTGCGCGTGTTGCTGACGGTCGACGACCATCGCCGGTCGTCGGAGGAGCTGGTGGAGCGGTACGGAGGGGCGGTCGGCGAGGTGCCGAGAGGGGTCGAGGTCGTGCTCGACCGGTTCGGCGAACGGGTCTACTGGATCCCGGAGCACCGCTCGCTCGTGTTCGGCGACGTCCTCCTCGGCCGGAACGGCGGGCTCGAAGTCCCTCGCTCGTGGATCGGCGAGGAGGACTACGACGCGACCGTCGAGGCGCTGCGCCCCCTGCTCGGGCTCCCGGTCGAGCGCGTGCTGGTCGCGCACGGAGAGCCGGTGCTCGAGGACGGGCACGAGGCCCTGACGGCGGCGCTCGGCTAGAGCCCGCCTTTCGCCCGCAGAATCTACGCCGGAACCGCTGCCCGTTCGAGCACGCCGACGAACGCCTTCGACCACTCGGCGAGGTCGCCCCAGCCACGACACGAGACCATGTTCCCGTCGACGACGTCCGCCCCGTCGACGTAGGTGCCGCCGGCGGCCTCGATGTCCGGGCCGAGCGGCGGAAAGCCCGAGCTCTTGCGTCCCTGGAGGTGGCCGAGCGCAGCCGGGACCTGCGGCCCGTGGCAGAGCGTCCCGACCGGCAGGTCGTTGTCGAAGAAGTGGGCGACGATCCGGCGCACGTCCGGGTCGACCCGGATGTACTCGGGTGCGCGTCCGCCCGGGATCACGAGGCCGGCGTAACGCTCCGGCTCGACCTCCGAGAAGGCGAGGTCGGGCTCGACCCTCCTCCCCGGCTTCTCGACGTACGCGTCCGAGTCGGGCTCGAGGTCGTGGACGACCGTGCGCATCGTGCGCCGCGAAAGCGCGGCGACGTCGACCTCGTACCCGGCCTCGCGCAGCCGGTAGAGGATGAAGTGGAGCTCGAGGTCCTCGACCGCGTCACCCGCCAGGATCAGCACCCGTTCCATCCGTCCAGTATCGCTCACGCGCGGAGCGGGCGCAGGACGACGATCGCGAGCAAGGGGAAGACGGCGGCGGCGAGGAAGCCCGCCCGCCACGAGGTCGACTCGACGAACGGCGCGAACACGAACGGCGTCAGGGCGACGGCGACGCCGAGCAGCGTCTGCTGCAGCCCGAGGGCGGCACCGCTTCGCGCCGGCCCGGCGGTTTCCACGACGGCGGCGACCGAGAGGCCGTTCCAGCACATCGACAACCCACCCCCGGCCACGAGCGCCGGGACGAGCAGCCACGCCGCCGCACCGGTCAGGGCCGCCACCGTGGCGACCGCGACCGCCGTCGCCGCGGCGATCAGGCGGATCAGCGGGAGCCGGCCTCCGCCGAGGCGGTCGGACCGGAGGCCCGAGCCCAGACGACCCGCGGCGCCGATCACGTTCATCGAAGCGAGCACGAACCCGGCCTCGACCGCGCTGAAACCCCGCTGCGACTCGAGGAACACGACGACGAATCCGGTCACCGCGACCTGCGTGGCGATCAACGCCGAACTCCCGAACGACAGCCGCCAGATCCTGCGGTCCCGCAGCGGGTGGCGCAGCGCGTCCGCCGTCTCGTGTCCGCCGGCACCTCCCGGCCCCTCGACGAGCCAGGCCGCGCAGAGCCCGGCGGCGACCAGCGAGAAGCCGGCCAGGAACAGCAGCGCCGCCCGCAGGCTCCACTGGTCGGCGATCGCGGGGAGGCCGAGCGCCGCGACGAACCCGCCGAGGGGCACCGACGTCTGGCGGACGCCGAGCGCGAAGCCGCGCGTCTCCCGTGCGAACCAGCTGGTGACGGCACGCCCGGTCGCCGTGTTGATACTCGCCCCGGCCCCGCCGGCCACCGCGAGCAGGACGACGAGCGTGACGAAGGTCGGTGCGTACGCGGCTCCAGCCAGAGCGACGCCGGCGCCGACGAGGCCCACCGTGCCCGTCACACGCTCCCCGATCCGGTCCGCCGCCAATCCCCAGGGGAGGAACGTGAGCACGGCGCCGATCCCGGCGACGCCGAGCATGACGCCGACCTGCGTGAGACTGAGGTGGAAGCGGTCGCGCAGGTCCGGTGCGAGGACGGCGAGCCCCGAGACGAAAGCGGCCTGGGACGCCTGCGCGAGCGTCCCGACGGCGAGGACGAGCCAGCGGCGCCGCACGTCAGCCGCGGCGAAGCGGGTACGCCTGCAGGCTCGAGCTGCCCTCGAAGCGGCTCTTCGTGGCGAGGAACGCCCTCACGTCGTTGCGCCGGAGGAGCACGGAGGTCTCCGTGTCCCACGGGATCACGGTTCCCTGGGAGATCTTGGCGAGGAAGAGCTGCATGACCGGCGTGAATCCCTGGACGTAGGGCTGCTGGTCGACGACGAAGTCGAGACTCCCGTCGGCGACCAACGCGAGGTCGTCCGGCAGCAGGTCGTATCCCCCACCCTTCACTCCCCGCGTCCGGAGGCCGAGGTGCGAGATCGCCCGACCGCACGCGAGCGTCCCGATCCCGTCGACCGCGAAGAGCCCGCGGACGCCCTTCTGCCCCGTGTACGCGGCCTCGACGGCGCCCTGCTGCTTGCGCGCGTCGCCCGAGAGGCGGACGACCGTGGCCGCCGGGGCCTTCGGTGCTGCGGCCAGGCCGGCGAAGACGCCCTTCAGCCGCCGCTCGGCCCATGCGTCCGCCGGGCCGGGGGCGAACAGGACCACCGTCCCTCCCCGCGCGAGCCGCGCGATCTCGGCGCCGACTCCCGCGCCCGACGCGTGCGGGTTCTCGCCGACGTACGCGTATCGCCGACCGCTCGACGTCCCGCCGACGTTGAAGGCGACGAGCGGGATACCCCGCGCCTTCGCCCTCGCCGCCTCGGGGACGAGGGTCGCCTCGTCGACCATCGCGACCGCGATGCCGTCGGCCTTGTGCGAGATCGCCGAGCGCAGCGCTGCGACCGTCTCCTTCACGGAGGCGCGCGGCGAGCCGGTCCACTGCATCGTGCAGCGGACGAGCGCCGCTGCGTCCTGGGCGCCGAACTGCGTCGCGACGAGGAGAGGATCGAGCGTGTCGTGGCTGACGAACACGAACTTCCAGCGTGGATGGGCCGGATAGTCGCCGCCGCCGTCGTCGGCCGGCGCCGCCGCCGGGCCGAGCAGCTGGGCGAGCGAGAAGCCCGCCGCTCCGGCGCCGGCGCGGCGGAGAAACTGGCGCCGGTCACTCATGCGGCCTCGTGCTCCAGCAGGATCCGCCCGACCACGCCGTCCTCGGCCATCAACGCAAAGGCGTCCTCGAACCTCGCGGCCGGGAACCGTTCCGCAACGACCGGAGAGACGTCCACGAGACCGGCAGCGAGCAGCTGGACCACCCGCGACCAGGTGGCGGTGGTGTAGCCCACGCTGCCGATCAACGTCAGGTCCCGCAGGACGAAGCGGTCGGCGGGGATCGCCAGCTCTCGCCCTCCGCCGGCGATACCGAGGCCAACGACCCTGCCGCCCATGCGCGGCAGGCGGGTGGCGAGCTCGATCGCGGCCACGGCGCCCGCGGTCTCGACCACCAGGTCGAGCTCGCCCTCGGCGACACGGCCGGAGGAAACGTCGACGGTCTCGTCCGCGCCGAGCCGGCGAGCAAGCTCCAGCTCGGCCTCGCGGATCCCGTAGGCGACGACGGCCGCCGGCGAGAACAGGCGGGCAAGGGCGATCGTGAGCGCGCCGAGCGTCCCGACCCCGATCACGCCGACCGTCTCGCCTGCCTGCGGGCGCGCGCGCGAAAGGCCCTGGAACACGACCGAAGCCGGCTCGACGAGCACGGCCGCGTCGAGGTCGACTCCCTCGGGCAGCCGGTGGACGACGCGCCGCGGGGCGAGCACCAGCTCGCCGTAGCCGCCGCCGCGCGTGAACCCGAGCTGGTCGTAGGTCTCGCAGAGGTGCGTGTCGCCGGCCCGGCAGCGGCGGCAGACCCCGCAGTAGCAGTATCCCTCGCACACGACCGGGTCGCCCGGATGGAGGTCGACGACGCCCTCGCCCACCGCCTCGACGACGCCGCTCCATTCGTGCCCCGGGATGCACGGGTAGCGCACCCAGCGCAGATCGAGCTCGCCTTCGAGCACCTCGACGTCCGTGCGGCAGAGACCGGCAAACCGGCTGCGCACGAGCACGTCCCACGGCCCGCAGATCGGGGTCTCCACGTCCTCGAAGGCGACCTCGTGCGGGCGCTCGATCACGACCGCCTTCACACGCCTAGTCTATTCGGCCAGTCGTCGCGGGCCGACCGGACAACGGCTTCCCCGCCGCCTACGCTTCGGCGGCGCGCTGCTCGGGCGATTCCTCGTGCTCGGGGCGCGGCAGGAACTCGATCTCGAGCCGCTCGATCCGTGTCCCCTCGAGCTCGACGACCTGGAACCGGAGCGAGTCCTCGACGATCTCGTCGCCCTGCTCGGGGGCGCGGCCGAGCAGGCCGAAGACGAACCCGCCCATCGTATGGAAGTCCTCGATCGGCAGCTCCGTGCCGAACTGCTCGTTGAAGTCGTCGATCGGGAACGTCCCGTCGATGCGGATGTGGGTGTCGTCGAGGCGCTCGACCGACTCGTCGGGGAGGTCGAACTCGTCCTCGATCTCGCCGACGATCTCCTCGATCACGTCCTCGAGCGTCACGATCCCCTCCATGTCGCCGTACTCGTCGACCACGATCGTCATGTGCTGGTTCGTCCGCCTGAACTCCTTGAGCAGAGCGGCGATGTCCTTGGTCTCCGGGACGATGTACGGCGGGCGCAGGATCTGCTCGATCTCGACCTGGGCGATGCCGCGCTCGTTCATCGCGTTCAGGAGGTCGCGCAGGTGGAGGACGCCGACGATGTGCTCCGGCGTCTCGCGGTAGACCGGGAAGCGCGTGTAGGGCGACTCGAGCACCTTGCGCAGGCATTCCTCCGGCGGCATGTCGGCGGCGACCACGACCACCTCCGGCCGTGGAACCATGATGTCGGCCGCCTCCTTGTCGGCGAAGTCGAAGACCTTGTAGAGCATCTCCTGCTCTTCTTCCTCGAGCTCGCCCTCGACGGTCGAGCGCTCGAGCAGGAGCTTCAGCTCGGCCTCGGAGTAGACGGCGCCCTCCGCCCCCGGCGGCTCGAGGCCGAGAAGGCGCAGCGTCACCTCGCTCGCGCGCTGGAGGAACCAGATCAGCGGCTTCAGCAGAATGAAGAAGAGCCGCACCGGCGGGGCGACGAACAGTGCCGTTCTCTCCGAGTGGCCGAGCGAGATGCCCTTCGGGACCAGCTCTCCGACGACCACGTGGAAGAACGTCAGCACGAGGAGCGCGAGCACGACGGCGATCACCGTCGCCATGATCGGGTCGAACACCTGCACGAGCGCGTGCTCGCCCAGCGCTCCGATCGCCAGTGAGGTGACCGTGACGCCGAGCTGCATCGCCGCGATGAACCGCGGCGGCACCGCCGTCAGCCCGAGCACCTGCTTCGCCCGCCGGTTTCCCTCCTCGGACAACTCCTGGAGACGGGTGCGCCGCACGGTGACGAGCGCGTACTCGGCCGCGACGAAGAACCCGTTGAGCAGGATGAGCGCCGCGAGGGCGAGCAGCTCGAGGAAGAGCGTCACGCCACGGCCCCGTCCACCGGGGCGCAGGTACTAGGAACGAGGTCGTTCTCCAAGGAACTTAGGGCCGAGTATAGGTGACGCGTCCGCCGTCACTGCCGCGGGCGGCCCGCCCCTCGATGACCAGGCGTTCTGCGTGGGAGAGCGCCTCGGCCACGGCGAAGCGCCGCTGGGCGGCACCCAGGTCGCCCGGGAAGAGGACACAGGAGAGCCCGTACCCGGTCTGGGGACCGCGTCCGAGCGCCGCCTCCGTCTCGTCGAGCCGGTCGCGATGGTGCTGCACGATCTCCCGTGCCCGGCCCGAGGGGTCGGCGACCGGCTCGCCGTGACCGGGAAGGGCGACGGTCGGCCCGAGTTCGACGACGCGCTCGAGGGAGGCCAGGAAGTCGCCGAGCGGATCGGGCCGCGAGTCCGGGTAGAGACCCACCGCTGGGGTGATCCGCGGCAGGAGATGGTCGCCGGCGATCAGCACACCGTCCTTCAGCAGGCAGATGTGCCCATCCGCATGACCGGGAAACTCGACCACCCGCCAGCCCGCGACCTCGTCGCCCTGCCGCACCAGCCGCGCCTCGGGGACGAAGTGGACGAACGTGCGGTACACGCTGCCCACCTCGAGCAGCTCGGCGGTCTCCTCCTGGGGAACGCCCTGCTGCGCGAACCAGGCGGCGAGCTGGGGCACCCATGCGTCGCTGCCCCACACCTTCTCGCACTGGTAGTGGTCGAGCGCCCCCTGGAGCACGGGCGCGCCGGTCACCTCCACGGCGTCGGCGGCGCCTCCCACGTGGTCCGGGTGGAAGTGAGTGACGAGGATCTCCGTGACGGGCCGATCGAGCCGCGGGGCCAGCGCGGCCCAGCGGTCGACCATGTCCTGGAGGCCGAGCCCGGTGTCGACGAGCAGGTAGCCGTCGTCGGTCGGCACGAGGTACCCGTGGACGTGCCCGGGTTTCATCGGCATCGGATAGGTGAGCCGGACGATGCCGTCGATCACCTCGACTGGAGCGAACGTGTGTTCTATCATCTCGTGATGGGGGTCGAGTATCGCGAAGAGCCGTGCCGCAGCGCGCTGAACCGCGTCAAGGGCATGCCCTTCGGCTGGTCGCTGAATCCCTACATGGGCTGCGCCCACCGGTGCACCTTCTGCTACGTCCGGGCGTTCGAGCTGCGCGCCGAGCGGCCCTCCGACGACCGGTACGGGCGCTCGATCAGGGTGAAGGTCAACGTCGCCGACGTGCTGCGCGCGGAGCTGTCGCGGCCCTCCTGGACGAACGAGCCGGTCGCGATCGGGGCCGCAACCGACCCATACCAGCCGGCCGAAGGCCGTTACCGGCTCACGCGCGGCTGCCTGGAGGCGCTGCGCGACGCGGCCAGTCCGTTCAGCCTGATCACGCGCAACCCGATGATCGTCCGCGACCTCGACGTCCTCGTCGAGGCGGCGTCCCGCACCCATGTCGGCATCGTCTTCTCGGTCCCGACGCTCGACGAGGAGGTATGGCGGCGAACCGAGCCCGGGACGCCTCCCCCGTGGAAGCGGCTCGAGGCGCTGACGACGCTGGTCGACGCCGGCCTCGAAGTCGGTGTCGGGATGGCACCGATCCTGCCGGGCATCTCCGACTCGCCCGAGCAGCTCGAAGAGGTCGTCCGGGCGGCGCGAGACGCCGGGGCGACCGGGATCTGGGCGAACGTGCTGTACCTCAAGCCCGGTACCCGGGAGCACTTCCTCCGGGCGCTGGCGCGCGACTGGCCCGACCAGCTCGTCCGCTACGAGCGCCTGTACCGGTCACGTGCCTATCTGCCCAAGGCGGATGCAGACCCGGTGCGCAAGACGGTCGCCGAGCTCCGCCGCCGGTACCGGATCGCCGATCGCCGCAGGGTCCGGCTGGAGCCCGCCGCCGCGGCCGAACAGCTCGCGCTCCTCTAGCTCGCAGCCGCCGGGCAAGCCCCGGCGGCGCGGAACACCGGCCGGCCGCGCCCGCTCCGGGGCACGAGCCGGCTAACCGAAGCAGCCGCCGGGCAAAGCCCCGGCGGCGCGGAACACCGGCCGCCCGCGGCCCTCCGGGGAACGAGCCGGCTGAGCGTCGGCCTCCCGCCGCTCTATCATCCGGCGCATGCCGGACGAGATCACCTGTTTGATCGTCGACGACCACGAAGTCGTACGCGAGGGCCTGCGGCTCTCGCTGTCGCGCGCGCCCCACGTGCGCGTCGTCGGAGAGGCCGCCGACGGCGAGCAGGCGGTCGCGCTCGTCGAGCGGCGAAAGCCGAAGGTCGTGATCATGGACGTCCGCATGCCCGGCATGGACGGGCTCGAGGCGACCAAGCAGATCCTCGAGCGGCGGCCCGACACCGCCGTCCTGATCTTCACCGCCTTCAGCGAGCGCTCGCTGCTCGCGCGCGGGCTCGAATCCGGCGCCAGGGGCTACATCCTCAAGGAAGCTCCCCACGAGACCTTGCTCAAGGCGATCGACAAGCTCGCGACGGGCGAGAGCTACATCGATCCGGAGCTGATGCCCGCCTTCCTGAGCGGCAAGGAGGGCACCGACATGCTCACCGCGCGCGAGCGGGAGATCCTCCAGTTGCTCGCGGACGGCATGTCGAACGCGGATGTTGCGGCGAAGCTCTTCATCAGCCAGGAGACGGTGAAGAGCCACGTGCGCCACATCCTCACGAAGCTCGAGGCCGACACGCGCACGCACGCGGTCGCGATCGCGCTGCGCGACTCGATCATTGACTGAGCCTCCCTTCGAGCGGCGACGAGGCGAACGTCGCAAGGAGGAGCGGGAGCGCATCCGCCAGTTCGAGCAGCGGATCGCAGCGGAGCAGGACGAGCGACGGCGGCTGGCCCTCCAGCTGCACGACGGTGCGGTGCAATCGCTGGCAGGGATCGCCCTGATGCTCGACGCCGTCGACCATGCGATCGCGGAGGGGCGCACGGACGAAGCGCGGCGGGTGCTCGGCAGCGCGCTCGAACAGCATCGCGCGACGATCCAGTCGCTCCGTGACCTCTCGTTCAACATCGAGCCGGTCGCCCTGCGCGACCAGGGGTTCGAGCCGGCAGTCCGCGAGCTGGCCGAGCGGGTCGGCCTCGACCGCGAGGTCCGCGTGGACGTCGACGTCGCCCCGGCGGAAGCTCTCGCCGAACGCGCCCAGGTGACCTTCTACCAGCTGATCCGGGTCGCGCTCGACCGGGCGGCCGGACGCAGGCCGACCCGCATCTCGATCGCGGTGGCCGACACCGACGACGAGGGCGCGTGTCTCACCGTCACCGACGACGGACGTCCGGAACGCCGGCAGGACGGCATCGAGGAGCTCGTCGAGCGCGTACGGCATGTGAGCGGGACCGCCTCGATCGATCGCGGCGAGACCGGGACGACGATCACCGTCGTGCTCCCCGGCTACGTGGCCCGAAGCTAGGATCGGCGTCGCGTGTCCTACCTGCTCTTCGTGTGGAAGCCGAGCGGCTACGAGCTGCGCGAGCGTGACGGCGAGCCGCCCGCGGTCGGCGACGAGCTCGAGGAGGACGAGGCGCGGATGACGGTGACGAAGGTCGGGCCGTCGCCGCTCCCGAGCGACGACCGGCGCTGCGCGTACGTCGAGCCCGCCTAGACCTGGACGGCCGCTACTTCTTCGCGGCCTGCTCGGTCGCCTGCCGGCGCTCGCGGGCCTTCTTCTTGCGTTGCCGGTCGTGCCGCCAGCGCCTGATCGGCCGTGAACCTCGCCCCATGGGGAGACTGTAACCGTGCTGGACTTCGAGGACCTGGTCGACCAGGCGGTGGCGTCGCTCCCGGAGGACCTCCGGGACTTCATGTCCAACGTCGCCGTGCTGATCGAGGACGAGCCGCCCGCCGGACTTCCGCTGCTCGGGCTCTACCAGGGAATCCCGCTGACGAAGCGGACGACCTCCTACGCCGGCGTGCCTCCTGACAAGATCACGATCTACCGCGGCCCGATCGAGCGCATGAGCGGGGACGACCCGGATCGCCTCCGAAGCGAAGTGCGCCGGGTCGTCCTCCACGAGATCGCCCACCACTTCGGGATCTCGGACGAGCGGCTGCACGAGCTCGACCGCTACTGACAGGCGTCCTCCGCGGCGACGAGCCCGAGCACGAGCGCCTGGGCGAGCCCGCTGGCATACCCGCCGTTCGAGAGCCCGCCCGCGTCGACGCCCGCCACCCAGACCCCGTCCGCGGCTCGCGCCCGGGTGTCGATCTTCACGCCGCCGTAGGTGTGTGTGACGGCCGCGTACACGCGGACCCGGAGCCCGCCGCCGGGGAGCGGCTCGGTCTCCTGGGCGTGGGGAAGCTTCTCGGCCACCTCCGGGCGGGCGAGGTCCGGCCTGTCGAGCTCGTACCAGGCACGGCCGCCCGGCTGCGCCGCGATCGCTTGAGCGAGGTCGTTCTCCGACCACGAGACCACGCCCTGGAAGAACTCCTCGCCCCGGTCGTTCACGCGCCGGGCGAAGCGGCCGTAGAGCTGCGAGGCGGCGACGAACTGCCCATCCGGCACGAGCCCCGGCATCGCGCGGCCGTAGAACTCGCCGCTCGGCGCCTCCTCTGCGCCCCGGGTGAGCGCGAGTGCGATGCCGCCGCCGTCGGACCACGGATTGGAGCGGACGAGCAAGCCTCGCTCGCGTGCGAGCCGGACCGGATACCCACCTGTCGCGACGACGACGGGGCCGTCGACCTCCGGCGACGCATGACCGAGCTCAGGCTCGCCGGCCGCCCGCACCAGCGTCTCCGTCAATCCCCGTGGATCGAAGCGCCGGCCCGTGGTCAGCGGGTTCTCCGTCTCGGGCGCGACGACCGGCGCGCCGAGCCCCTCGAGCCAGTCGAGCGCGTCGTCGAGCCGATCCCAGACGAGGCGCTGGACGGCCTCGTCTCCCGACGGGCACTGCCTTCGGAACTCCTCGAAGGCGGCGTACCGCCAGATCACGCCGCTGGACAGCAGCATCGATCCGCCCGGTCGGCTGCCCTTCTCGAGGAGACGCACCTCGGCGCCGAGCTCGCGTGCGCGGGCGGCGGCGACGAGCCCGGCCATTCCCGCTCCGAGGACGGTGATCAGCGAAGCGAGAAGCTGGGCTTGTGCTCGACGTACTCGAGCTTGACGCGGTCCGGACCCCAGACGAACACGGCGAACGTGTTCGGCGCGTCGACGACGTCCGCAACCTCCACGCCGAGCTCCTGGGCGGGCGCAGCCGCATCGACGAGCACTCCGAGATGGTTGAGGATCGGCCGCTCCGGCTCGCCGGGATCCCCCTGGACGAGCTCGAGGAAGGCGCCGCCGACCTCGACTCGGTGGGGGTCGTCGGTCGCCGAGAACCCGAGCTTCAGCCAGTCCCGTGCAGCGGCCGCCGGGTCGGGGGAGTAGACGGCGACGTGGTCGAGGTCGTACTCCGTTTCGGTGGCGGCCTCGACGAGCGTCACGTGCAGGCCGTCGCGGACCTCGAAGACCTCGCCCAGCCCATCCGGCAGTGCTGCGCGGGCAGCGGCGAGATCCGGAACGCGCAGCCCGACCCGGGCGAGAGCGCCCTGCTCCCGCGGCCCCTCCGCGGCGAACAGCGTCAGCTTGCCCCTCCTGGCGTCCGAGCCGACGAGGGTGAACCGGTCGGTGCGCTCGATCACGTGCATGCCGAGATGCGCGACGGCGAAGTCCGCGATCGAGTCCCGATCGTCCACCCAGAGCGCGACGTGGTCGAGGCTGGTCGGCTTCATGCCGACCAGATTACCCACGCGTATGGGGTCTGCAGGCCGTACCTTGACGCGGCCGGCCCAGGGCCGGTCCGATCGCAACCACGTTCGACAGCCCCTCCTCGCGCGCCGCGACGAGGATTCGGTCGCGCAGGCCGCCCGGCGGGGCGGGGGCCTCGGCCGCGAGTGCGAGTGCGCCGACCGTCTCCCGCAGCTCCCGGAGGTCCGCCCGGCAGCGATCGCACCCGGCGAGGTGCTGCTCGTAGGCGCACCGCCGGTCGGCGTCCAGCGCGTCGTCCGCGTGCGCGGCGGTCAACTGGTGGAGATCCCTGATTCGTCGTCATTCCTGGCCCTCAGGCGGTGTTCGCCGCCGGCGAGGATTCGGTTCGAACCCAAGAATGCCCGCCTCTTTCGCGCCGGAATCGGGCTTTGCTCGATACCCGACTGCAGGCCTATTCGAGAGGAGGATTCTGGACGTTGTGCTCGGTCGCGTACTCGGCGGTCAGCCGGTCGATCTCGCCCGCGTCCGGATAGGCGTAGTTGATCTTCACGAACGGCGCCCACTTCTCCGGCAGGGCGTCCTCCGGGAAGATCGCCTCGACCGGACACTCCGGCTCGCAGGCACCGCAGTCGATGCACTCCTCCGGATCGATGACCAGGATCCGCTCGAACTCGTGGATGCAGTCGACCGGGCAGACGTCGACGCAGGATCGGTCTTTGATGTCGATGCAGGGCTCGGCGATGATGTAGGTCACAGGTCCTCCGGAGAATCAGGCTGTCTCTGGACGCTTACTCTACCGAGGCCAGCAGCTCCCGGATCACCTCCGGCCCACGCTCCTGGAGCGCGGACTTCGCGAGCACCTGGTCGAAGCCGGCCGCGTGGGCACGCCGTAGCCCCGCGGTGTCCGTGTGGCTGGAGAAGCCGACGATCGGGATGTCCGGATACGTGTCGGCGACCTCCTCCGGCTCGACCCGGCCGATATCGGCGATGACGAGCTCGGGATCGGCGATCGTGTCCGCGGTGACGAAATGGTGGCCCGGCAGGAGCGCGTCGAGCTTGCCCCGGAAGAAGAGGTCGACCCCAACGAGCAGGATCGTCGCCACGGCTGGTGACACTAGCACTCTCTTTGCACGGGGGGAACGGCCGGTTTCCCCCGTCAACCCCCCTCGCGCCCGCCATGACGGTCGCGGCGAGGTTGCGGCCTCCAGCACTACCCTCGCTGGGTGAGCTACGAGCGGGGACTCGAGCTGATCCGCACCGGGCGGTACTTCGAGGCCCACGAGGAGCTGGAAGACGCCTGGCGGGCCGCCGCGCCGGGAGAGCGCGACTTCCTGCAGGGGCTCGTGCACGTCGCAGTCGCCTGGTACCAGTCCGGCCGCGGCAGACGGATCGGCTGCGAGCGCCAGCTCGAGAAGGCGGCACGACGGCTGGGTCCGTATGCACCCGTGCATCGGGGCCTCGACGTCGCCGACCTGCTCGGTCAGCTCGAGGCCGCGGCGAGGCGGGTCGAGTCGGGCGATCTCGCCCTAGATCCGGTCGAGCCCCACTGATTCGAGGACGCGGTTGAGCGCGACCTGGAGCCACCAGTAGCGCTCGAAGAAGAGCAGCAGACCGAGCGCGATCAGCGTCGCGCCGCCGGCGATCTGGATCAGCCGGTAGCGATCGCGGAACCACCGGAATGTAGACATCGCCTTCGCGAACCCGACCCCGGCGGCGACGAACGCGGCGCCGAGACCGATCGAGTAGGCGGAGAGCAGCACGACGCCGCGCGCGATCGAGCCCGCGCTGCCGGCGAGCACGAGAATCGAGGCGAGGACCGCTCCGATGCACGGCGCGGCGCAGACCGCGAACGCCGCGCCGAGCAAGACGCTGGAGCCGCGCGCGCGGGCCAGCAGGCCGGGCGCGACCGCCCGCTCGGGCCACGGCAAGAGGCCGACGAACCCGAGCCCGATCACGATCAGCAGGAACCCGGCGAACTCGGTCTGCGTCCGCTTGTCGAGGACGCTGCCGATCGCCGCCGCCCCTGCGCCGAGCAGCACGAAGACGACCGTGAAGCCGAGGACGAACGGCAGGCTGGAGAGGACGACCCTCCTGGCCACCCCCCGGTCGCCGAGCCGGTTCGCCTCGACCGCGGAGACCGCCGACAGGTAACCAGGGACCAGCGGCAGCACGCAGGGCGTGATCACGGAGACGAGCCCGGCGAGGAAGGCGACAAGCGTCCGCTCAGCCATCGAATCGCGCCAGCTCGTCATCGAGCCGGCGCTCCAGCTCGGGGTCGATCGGAACGGCGCTCGCAGCCGCAGGCGCCTCGGACTCCCTCCTGCGCGACCACCGCCACACGAGCCACGCCAGCACCACCGCCCCCAGCCCGAGCGCGACGAACGGGAGCACCCAGACGAGCAGGTTGAACCCGTGCTTCGACGGCTCGGCCAGCACGGCCGGACCGAACTGGAGCACGAGCTTCCGCTCGATCTCGCTCTTCGTGTCGCCGTCGGCGATCCGGGCGGAGATGAACTGGCGGATGCGGTCGGCAATCGGTGCAGTCGACTGGTCGAGCGTCGTCTTGCACGTCGGACACATGACTTCGCCCTCGAGCTCGCCGAGGGTCGGGTGACGCTCGCTCGCCGCCGCCGGCGCCGCCAGCAGCAGGGCCAGGGCGGTGAGGCAGGCGGCGACTCTCACGACTGGAGGGCGCGCCGAATGCCCGCGGTCAGCTTCTCCGCGCTCACCTCGCCCACCACGCGGTCGCCGACCAGGCGGCCGCGGCGATCGACGAAGTAGGTCTCGGGGTAGCCGGTGACGCCGTACTTCGTCCCGATGTTGCCGGGGCCGTCGTGCACGTTCGGATAGGTGAGCTTGTACTTGCGGATGAAGCGCTTCGCATCACCCGAGAAGTCCTGCCCGTCGACGCCGACGACGACGACCCCCTGGTCGCGGTAGCGCTGCCACGCGGCCTCGAGCCGGGGGGCCTCCGACTTGCAGGGGGCGCACCACGACGCCCAGAAGTTGAGGACGACGACCTTGCCGCGCAGCGTGGCCAGCTGGAGCTTCCCCGACCCGTCGAGCCGCGTGAGCGCGAATCCGGGCGCCGGCGGCGTCCTTCCCCCGCCGAGCTTCACGCCCTTGTCCTGGTGTGCGACTTTCCAGATCAGGAGACCGAGGAGGCCGACGACGACGAGCACGGTCAGCCCCTGAAGGCCGTACTTCAACCGCCCATGCATCCCTGGAACTATGCCGGGACGATGAAGACCGGGGTGCCGATCTCGACGTGGTCGAACAGCCACTCGGCGTACGGGATGTACATCCGGATGCAGCCGTGCGACGCCGAGTAGCCGAGCGAGGCCGGATCGGGCGT
>JBLMYA010000075.1:0-68724 GCA_050258035.1 Verrucomicrobiota bacterium | reverse complement strand
GACCGTCGATGTCCAGGCGCCGAAGAGCACCTGGCAGGCGACGATCGTCGAGATCGCCGCCGCGTCGGACTAGCTAGATCCGCTCGAGGTCGTCGACCGTCCGCTCGTTGCGGACGTTGCCGGTGTTCAGCGTCGTCTTCGGCTCGATCAGCACGACGTGGGTCTCGCCCTCCGCGACGGGACGGTGCTCGACGCCCTTCGGCACCACGAGCAGCTCGCCGGGCTCGAGGGTCACCTCACCGTCGCGCAGCTCCATGCGCAACCGCCCGGAGACGACGAGGAAGAGCTCGTCCTCGTCGTCGTGGTGGTGCCAGACGAACTCGCCGTCGAGCTTGACCACCTTCACGTGGGCGTCGTTCAGCTCGGCGACGATCTTCGGGCTCCAGGACTCGTCGAAGAGCGAGAGCTTCTGCGCCAGGTTGACCTTCTCGACCATGCCCGGATCGTACGTGCCAGGTCTGGGTACGGCTGCTCTGCTAGAAGGAGCCCATGAGGTACCGGACGCTCGGCAGGACGGGTCTCGAGGTCTCCGAGCTCGGCTACGGAGCCTGGGGGATCGGCAGGTCGCAATGGATCGGCGCCGACGACGGCGAGTCGCTCCGCGCCCTCCACCGCGCGGTCGATCTCGGCGTCAACCTCATCGACACGGCGCTCGCCTACGGCGACGGGCACAGCGAGCGCCTGGTCGGGCAGGTCGTCCGCGAGCGCGCGGAGACCCTGCATGTGGCGACCAAGGTTCCGCCGAAGAACGGCCGGTGGCCGGCCCAGCCGGGCGTGCCCGTCGGCGAGACGTTCCCCGCCGCCCACGTCGTCGAGTCGACCGAGCGGAGCCTGCGGAACCTCGGACTCGAGACGATCGACGTCCAGCAGTTCCACGTCTGGTCGGACGAATGGGTCGATCACGGCGACTGGCTGGACGCGGTCGAGGAGCTCAGGCACGACGGGAAGATCCGGTTCTTCGGCGTCTCGATCAACGACCACCAGCCCCTGAACGCGATCCGGCTGATCGAGACCGGTGTCGTCGACACCGTGCAGGTGATCTACAACGTCTTCGACCAGGCCCCCGAGAACGAGCTGTTCCCGGCGGTCGAGGCGGCGGACGTCGGCGTGATCGTGCGCGTCCCCTTCGACGAGGGAGCGCTCACCGGGACGATCCGTCCGGACACGGTCTTCCCGCCCGGGGACTTCCGCAACCACTACTTCGCCGGCGACCGTCGCCGGGAGGTGTGGGAGCGAGCGCAGGCGATCGCCGCCGACGCGGGCGTCGACGTCGACGAACTCGCCGCCACCGCGTTGCGCTTCTGCCTGTCCCACCCGGCGGTCTCGACCGTGATCGCCGGGATGCGCTCGACGCGACACGTCGAGGCCAACGCCGCCTCCGTCGAGGCCGGCCCACTCGACGAGGCGCTGGTCGAGCGCCTGCGGCCGCATCGCTGGGTGCGCAGCTACTACCGCAACTAGATCCCGGCGGCGTAGCCGTCCTTGCGGGGGTCCGAGCCGCCGACCAGGGCGTCGCCGACGAGCAGGATCGCCTGGCCGCCGCCGAAGCACGACGCGTCGGTCTCGCGGACCGTCGAGTACCCGAGCCGCCGGAGGTCCGGCTCGTGCTCCCAGAGGCCTTCCTCCAGCCGCACGCAGTCGCGCTCGACGCGGAAGCGCGGGCGGTCGAGCGCGGCCTGCGGATCGAGTCCGTCGTCGACGATCGCCGACACGAGCTGCAGGTGCGCCTGCGCCTGGACGAAGCCGCCCATGACCCCGAACGGCCCGAGCAGCCCACCATCGCGCAGGAGCATGCCCGGGATGATCGTGTGGTACGGCCGTCGCCCGGGCTCGACCGCGCCGGACACCGAGAAGCAGGCGCCGCGGTTCTGGAGCACCACGCCGGTCCCCGGAGCGACGACGCCCGATCCGAACGAGTCGAAGAGGCTCTGGATGAACGACACCGCCATGCGGTCCTCGTCGACGGCGCAGAGGTACACCGTCCCGCCCGGCGGCTCGCTCACGCTCACCGCCCCCCGGCCGCGGCGGGCGGCGAGGAACGTCGCAGAGATCAGCTCGCTCACGTCCGCCCCGTCCCGCACCCGTGCGAGCGCATCCTCGAGCGCGAGCTGGACGCACCGGATCTTGGCCGCCGGCCCCGGCGACGACCGCTCGAGCAGGCCGAGCGCCTCGAGCGCGCACACGCCCTGCGTGGGCGGGGGCAGCTCACAGACCTCGACGCCCTTGTACTCGAGTCGCAGCGGCTCGACCCAGCGCGGCTCGTACGACGCCAGGTCGGCCTCCTCCAGCCACGAGGCGGAGCAGATCGCCTCCGCCACCTGGCCCGAGTAGAACGCGGACGGGCCCTCGTCGGCGATCCGGCGCAGCGTGACGCCGAGCTCGGGCAGGCGAACGAGGTCGCCCACCGACGGCGGCTTCCCGAGCGGGCCGCCGTTTCTCCGCCAGGACCCGGCCGTGATCGGCGCGACCGCGAACCCACGCTCGGCGGCGTCGATCGCGTCTGCGAGGCACGCGTCGAGCCCGAGCCGCCCGTACCGCTCGGCGAACGCCGCCCAGCCGGCAACCGCCCCGGGAACCGTGACCGACCGCGGCCCCTTCTCATCGACCCGCTGCACGCGATCGGCGCGGGCGGGCGCCGGGCCGGCCGCGTCGAGCCCCTGGAGGTCTCCGTCCACCCACACCTGGGCGAAGCAGTCCCCGCCGATGCCCGTCGACATCGGCTCGGTGACGCAGAGGGCGGCAGCCGCCGCAAGCGCAGCGTCCGCCGCGTTCCCGCCCCGCTCCAGCGCCCGCAGTCCCGCGCGGGTCGCGAGCGGCTGGCTCGTCGCCACCATTCCGCCGGCGGCAACGGCAGGCGGGCGGCCGAACGCGAAGCGGTAGGTCACGGGCAAGGCTCCTCAACCGTGCCCGGCACCGTTGGCGGGCTGACGTCTTCGCCTCTCATGCGACGATCTCGGCCGCGGGGCCGGTGACGCCGGCGAGCCGCGGCACGACCGGCAGCACGCTCTCGCGCGAGCAGAAGAGGATGTCCTCCTCGAGCCCGGGCGGCCCGTACGTCCGGGCGAGGAGTGCCGTGTGGGCATCCGGAAACGACGCCCCGACCAGCTCCGCCGCGATCGCTGCGTCGCTCCGGTCGGCGTCGAGCAGGGCCACGATCCGCCCTGCGCAGTAGGCGTCGTCCAGCGCGAACGAGCCCTTGAACCCGGCGCAGAAGACGGCGACGTCCTCCCCGCGCCCGCGTGCCTCCTCGGCGACGGCTGCGAGGTTGAGGAGGGAGCCGAGCAGGACGACCTCGCACCGCTCGGCCGCGCGCAGGATCGCTCGGGTCCCGTTGGTCGTCGACAGGATGAGGGTGTCGGCCCGCGGCTCGAGGAACTCCCGCGGCGAGGCGCCGAGGTCGAAGCCGTCGATCCGGACCGCCTCGCGTTCGCCGCCGACCAGCGAGCCCGCGATCTCGCCGCGCAGCCGCCGGGCGTCCTCGATCTCGGCGCAGCACAGGATCCGCCGGTAGCCCGACGCGAGCGCCTGCGCGATCGTCGAGGTCGCCCGGAGGACGTCGACGACGATCCCCACGGGCGCGGAGGCTTCCTCGCTGGGCGTGAAGGCGACGTGAGCGCGCACCGGCACCGGTACGCTAACCGGGACGTGCCGACCTGCTACCGCCATCCCGGCAGGGAGACGGGGTTGTCGTGCTCCGAGTGCGGTCGACCGATCTGCACCGACTGCGTGACCTTCGCCCCCGTCGGCCTGCGCTGCCCCGACCACGCCGCGTCCGGCGGCAAGCCGCAGGGCGTCCAGCAGCGCGCGGAACGCGCCGTCCGCCGGACGACGAGCGTGCGCTCGCACGACGCGATCGTCACGAAGATCCTGGTCGCGATCAACGTCGTCGTGTTCCTGATCACGGTCGCGCAGGGCTCCGGGCTGAACAGCCCGGGCGGCACGCTGTTCAACGACTGGGCCTTGTTCGGCGGCCGCGGGATCATCGACGGTCACGTCTACGGCGGCGTGGCCGGCGGCGACTGGTGGCGGCTGATCACGTCGGCGTTCCTCCACGCCAGCCTGATCCACATCGCCTTCAACATGCTCGCCCTCTGGTGGCTCGGCGCACCCGTCGAGCTCGCGCTGGGCCGGGCCCGCTACCTCGGTCTCTACCTCGTGTCGGGGTTGGCCGGGGCGGCCGGGGCGCTCGTCGCCAACCCGAACGCCCTCACCGTCGGCGCCTCCGGCGCGATCTTCGGGCTCCTCGGGGCCGGGGTCGTGCTCGAGTGGCAGGCGACCGGGTCGCCGTTCGGCAACTACCTGATGCTGATCGTGATCAACCTCGCGATCAGCTTCGCGGTTCCGAACATCTCGGTCGGAGGCCACATCGGCGGCCTGATCGGTGGGATCCTCTGCACCCTCGCCTTCACGAAGTTCGGCCGCGCCCACGCCGCGTACAGCCGCCTGAGCCCGATCGGAGCCGTGACGCTGGCCGTGGTCGCAGCAGGAGCCGTCCTCGTCGCGTATCTGAAGACCCGCGGCATGGCGTAACCTCCCGGCCGATGCGCCGGGTCGCAGCCGTCGCCGCCCTCGCTCTCGTCGTCGTCTCGACCGGGGCAACCGCCGGTCCGAAGATCCTGCTCGGGATCACGGGAAACGTCGACCGCTTCGAGGAACTCACCGGGCAGGCCTCGGCCGTGCACCAGGCATTCCTCGGCTGGGGCCAGGGGCTGAGCTACGGCTCGCCCTTCGAGGACCTCCTGACGATGTTCGGCCCGGTCCCGACGTTCCACCTCGGCACGGCCGCGAGGCCGCCGAGCAAGAGCGAGGCGATCACTCCGGCCGCGATCGCAGCCGGGCAGGGAGACTCGTACCTCTTCGCGCTCAACGGCGCGATCGGCGACTTCGGGAAGCTCGTCTACGTCCGGCCGATGGCCGAGATGAACAGCCCGATCAACCTCTACTCGTACGAGCGCAAGCACGATGCCGCACACGCGCCGCCCGCGTACCGCCGCGCGTTCTGCCGGATCTTCATCCTGTTGCACGGCGGAACGAAAGACCGCGTCAATGCACTCCTACGCGCCCACGGCCTGCCGCCCGTGAGCCGGGACCTCGCCGTCAACCCGTACCCGAGCAGACTGCGGGTGATCTGGAACCCGCTGGCCGGGATCGAGCACGGCGCGAACCCGGCCGCGCGCTACTACCCGGGGGACGGGTGTGCGGACATGGTCGGCAACGACATGTTCTCGTCGTCGCCCGGCGGCGGGTCGTTCGAGGAGAACCAGGCGCTCTACGACGCCCACCCGAAGAAGCCGTACTCGCTGCCCGAGTGGGGCCTCCAGGGGGTCGACGACCCCCTGTTCGTCCAGCGGATCTGCGACTTCGTGAAGACCCATCGGCGCACGCAGACAGCCGCCTACTACGAGAGCAGGCCGGGCTCGATCTACGACCTCGGGGACAAGCCGAAGAGCCGGGCCGTGTACCGCGTGTGCCTCGCGCCGCTGGGCGCGCCGGCGCCTGCCTAGCGGGAGTAGACCCCGACGAGCCGCGCCCGCGCCAGCGCCTTCCCGCCCGGGCCGAACGCCGTGAGCGTGAAGACGTACCGGTGCCGGCCGGATCCCGGTGGAGGGCACGGCCCGGTGTAGCCGCGCGTGCCGGCGCTGTTCGTCCGCTCGACGGCCGCACGCCCCTTGTAGCCGGCAGCCAGGCCGTGCACGGCCGCCGTGACGATCCGCGCGTCCCAGTGGAGGAAATCGTGCGCGTCGACGTCGACCACGCGCAGCCCGAGCGACCGGGTGCCGCGCGGCGGCGTCGTCCAGCGCAGTGCCGGCGAGACGTTCCGCCCGTCGCAGGTGTACGTCCTCGGGATCCGCGCGCCGTCGTGGAAGGACGGACTGGTCAGCACGAGCGCCGTCAGAACCGCAGCGACCACGCCACGAGCCTAACGCTCCTTGGCCGCGACCGACATGGCGGGCGCGGCCACGGGCGGCAACCGGGGTTCAGGCACCCGGGAAGGGGGCGCGCGGGGAAACCGGCCGTTTCCCCCGCGTTTTCTAGCCGCCGGCGACCGCGGCCTCGACACCCACCTCGCGGAGCGCTGCCTGCGCGGCGGCCAGTCGGGCGAGCGGCACGCGGAACGGTGAGCACGACACGTAGTCGAGCCCGATCCGGTGGCAGAAGGCGACCGACCGCGGCTCGCCTCCGTGCTCGCCGCAGATCCCCATCTTCAGGTGCTCCTTGACCGAGCGGCCGCGCTCGACCGCGATCCGCATCAGGTCGCCGACGCCCTCTTCGTCGAGGATTTCGAACGGGTTGCGCTCCAGCACGCCGTCCTCCAGATAGCGCGTGAGGAACTTGCCCTCGGCGTCGTCGCGCGAGAAGCCGAGCGCCGTCTGCGTCAGGTCGTTCGTGCCGAACGAGCAGAAGTCGGCGACCTCGGCGATCTCGTCGGCCCTGACACAGGCCCGCGGCAGCTCGATCATCGTGCCGACGAGGTACTCGAGCTCGCCCTCCTCCGTCGCGACCGCGACAGTGAGCTCGCGCAACCGGCGAAGCTCCTCGCGGAAGCCCACGAGCGGGTGCATGATCTCGACGAGTGGTGCTTCCCCCGTCCGCTCGCGCACCGCGATCGCAGCGCGGACGATCGCGCGCACCTGCATCTCGTAGATCTCCGGGTACATCAGCCCGACACGGCAGCCGCGTGTCCCGAGCATCGGGTTCGCCTCCTGGAGCGCCCGGATCCGCGCACGCATCAGCTCGTCGGGGGCGTCCTCGAGTGACGGCAGGAACTCGTGCAGCGGCGGGTCGAGCAGCCGGATCGTCACCGGCAGCCCCGCCATCGCCTCGAAGATCCCCTCGAAGTCGCCCTGCTGGTGCGGGAGCAGCCGGTCGAGCGCCGAGCGGCGCTCGGTCTCGGTCGACGCGAGGATCATCTCCTGCACGATCGGGAGCCGCTCGTCTCCGAAGAACATGTGCTCGGTCCGGCAGAGGCCGATGCCCTGGGCGCCGAACTCCCGTGCCTTCACGGCATCGTCGGGGTTGTCGGCGTTCGCCCGCACGTTCAGCCGGCGCAGCCCGTCGGCCCACTCGAGGATCGTCTGGAAGTCCTCGTTGATCTGCGGCGGGACGAGGTCGACCTCGCCGACAATCACGGTTCCGGTCCCACCGTCGATCGTGATCACGTCGCCTTCGGCCAGCTCGTGCTCGCCGATCGAGGCCGTCTTCGCCGCTGCGTCGAGCGAGAGGCCCTCGCAGCCGGCGACGCACGGCTTCCCCATACCGCGCGCGACGACGGCGGCGTGCGAGGTCATCCCGCCGTGGGCGGTGAGGATCCCCTGGGCGAAGATCATCCCGTTGATGTCGTCGGGGGTCGTCTCCCAGCGGACGAGAATCACCTTTTCCCCGGCCCGGCCCCGGTCCTCGGCGGTGTCGGCATCGAAGACGATCGCACCGACCGCCGCTCCCGGCGAGGCGTTCAGCCCCTTGGCGGCGACGTCGAGCAGCGCCTTCGGGTCGAGCATCGGGTGCAGGAGCTGGTCGAGCTGGGACGGGTCGATGCGGACGACCGCCTCCTCGCGGGAGATCAGGCCCTCGTCGACCATGTCGACGGCGCTCTTCAGGGCGGCCGCCGCCGTCCGCTTCGCCGTCCTCGTCTGGAGGAGGTACAGCTTCCCGTCCTCGACCGTGAACTCGGTGTCCTGCACGTCGCGGTAGTGCTCCTCGAGGCGGCGCATCGTCTCGACGTACCGGTTGAAGGCGTCGGGCAGGATCTTCTCCATCTTCGCGAGCGGTTCCGGCGTGCGGATGCCGGCGACGACGTCCTCGCCCTGCGCGTTGACGAGGAACTCCCCGTAGACGCCGGCCTCGCCCGTCGACGGGTCGCGCGTGAAGGCGACGCCGGTCGCGGACGTCTCGCCCTTGTTCCCGAACACCATCTGGACGACGTTCACGGCCGTGCCGAGGTCGTCGGGGATGTCGTGCGCCCGGCGGTAGACCTGTGCGCGGGGGGTGTCCCACGACTGGAAGACGGCCTCGACGGCGCGGCCCAGCTGACTACGGGCGTCCTGCGGGAACGGGCGGCCGGTCTCCGACTCGTAGATCTCCTTGAACCGGGCGACGAGGACGGCGAGGTCGTCGCCGGTCAGGTCGACGTCCTGGTCTGCGCCACGCTCCCGCTTCAGCGCGGCCAGTTGCTCCTCGAAGCGATGGCCGTCGATGCCGTCGACCGTCTCGCCGTACATCTGGATCAGCCGACGGTACGAGTCGTAGGCGAAGCGCCGGTTGCCGGTCGTCTCGGCGAGGCCCTCGACCGACTCGTCGTCGAGCCCGACGTTGAGGATCGTGTCCATCATCCCGGGCATCGAGATCGCCGCACCCGACCGGACGGAGACGAGCAGCGGGTCGTCCCGGTCGCCGAAGCGCTTCCCCGACTTCGTCTCGAGCGCCGCCACGTGCTCGTCGATCTCCTCTGCGAGCCCGTCCGGCATCCGGTCGCCGGCGCGCACGTACGCGCGGCACGCCTCCGTGGTGATCGTGAAGCCCGCGGGGACCGGTACGCCGAGCTGGGTCATCTCGGCCAGCCCGATCCCTTTGCCGCCGAGGAGTTCCCGACCACCCTCGCACGGCTCGTCGAAGTCGTAGACGAAGTGCATCGAGGTCGGGATCTTTTCACGTACGGGCGGGGGCGTAACGGTTGCAGCCGACATCGGACCCTCCTCGGTGGATTGCCCCAGTCTCGGGGGCCCTTCCGCTCGGGCCATCGGCGATGCGCCTGAACACGGCTGCGGGCAACTACGCTTGGCGGAATGGGAGAACCGCAGATCGTCGGGATCGGGGGCGACCCGACCGCGCTGTGGCCGTACGTTCTCGACCTCGTAAGCCCCTCGCCGCGCGTCCTGTGGGTCGGGACGGCGAGCGCCGAGGATCCCGCGCTCTCGCTCGTCATCCACGACCAGCTCGCGGACCGCGCCCGGGTACGCCGCCTCGAGTTCTTCCCCTGGCCGCCCGGCGACATCCGCGAGCTCGTCCGGTCGCAGGACGTGATCGTCGTCGGGGGCGGCAACACCGCGAACATGCTCGCGATCTGGCGCGTTCACGGCTTCGACGCCCTTCTGCGCGAGGCGTGGGAGCAGGGCATCGTCCTCACCGGTTGGAGCGCAGGGATGATCTGCTGGTTCGAGGCGGGCGTGACCGACTCGTTCGGGCCGGGGCTGGCGGGGATGCGCGACGGCCTCGGTCTCCTGCCGGGGAGCGCCTGCCCGCACTACGACGGCGAGGGGCTCCGCCGCCCGGTATACCGCCGCCTCGTCGACGAAGGCTTCCCGCCGGGCTACGCCGCCGACGACGGCGTCGGCCTCCACTTCGTCGGCACCGAGCTGGCCGAGACGGTCACGAGCCGCGAGGGCGCGACCGCCTACCGCGTGGAGCCGGGCGCCGAGACACCGCTCGGAGCCCGGCCGGTCTGAGCGGCGGCGCCCGATCCAGGCGCTCCCGGACTAACGACGGCGCCTGGCCCTGAACTCCGCTGCCCAGGCGAGAACCCGCAGCCCGATCCAGATCGGCGTGAGGAGGACGTAGAAGAGGAAGATCCCGATCGCGAGGAGGAACCACCAGAGGGTCCAGCGCGCAATCGACACCGGCGGCTTCGGCTTCACGGACGCGACCGCCGTCGTTCCTCGACGAGCTTGACCACGCGCGAGGCGGTCTCCTCGATCGACAGCTCGGTGATGTCGAGCACCGGACAGCCGAGCCGGCGGTGGATCGCGTCCGAGTGCTCGAGCTCCTCGTAGATCTCGACCAGCTCGGCGTACGCCCTCGGGCTCGCGCGCATCTGGCGCACGCGCTCCTGCCGGATCTCCGCGAGACGGCCGGCGTCGATCGTCAGCCCGACGATCTTGACGGGATCGAGCTCGAACAGCTCCCCGGGCGGGTCGATGCCCCGGACGACGGGCACGTTCGCGGTCTTGTAGCCCATGTACCCGAGGTACATCGAGAGCGGCGTCTTCGACGTCCGGGAGACGCCGACCAGGACGATGTCCGCCCCGGCCAGGCCGCCGCCGATCCCGTCGTCGAACTTGACCGCGAACTCGATCGCAGCGATCCGCCGGAAGTAGGCGGAGTCGAGGGGATGGCGGACGCCGGGCGCCATCTGCGCGGACTGCCCGGAGATCTTCGCGATCGCCGCCAGAGGAGGGCCGAGGATGTCGCAGTAGTGGAGCTTGGCGCGGCGGCAGAAGTCGCGCATCGCCTCGCGGAGCTCCGGCTTGACGATCGTGTAGACGACGACGGCCGGCCGCCCCTTCGCCCGATCGACGACGAGCCGCAGGTCGTCGACGGTCTCGACGCGCGGGTGCCGGATCTCCTCGAACGACTGCTCCGGGAACTGCGCCTCGAGCGCCGCGACGAGCCTGGTCGCAGTCTCGCCGGTCGCGTCGGAGACGATGTGCAGCTCGACGGGCGCAGGCGCCGCGTTCATCTCACGATGCTTTCAGGTAGATCGGAGACACTTCGCACATGCGCATTCTGGTCGTGGACGACGAGCGCGCCGTCCGGGAGGCGCTGGAGCGGGCGCTGCGGCTCGAAGGCTACGAGGTCGAGGCGGCGACGGACGGCCAGCAGGCGCTGCTGTCGATCGCCGCGCGGAGCGTCGACGCGATCGTCCTCGACATCCTGATGCCGGTCATGGACGGGATCGAGACATGTCGCGCCCTCCGGCGAATGGGGAACCGGACGCCCGTGCTGATGCTCACCGCCCGGCACGACGTGGACGACCGAGTCGCGGGGCTCGACGCCGGGGCCGACGACTACCTGGTCAAGCCGTTCGCGCTGGAGGAGCTCCTCGCCCGCCTGCGCGCGCTCCTTCGCCGGACGGTCGGCGACGAGGGGGCGCTCGCCTTCGCCGACCTGACGCTCGACCCGGGCACCCACGAGGTTCGCAGAGGCGACCGGCTGATCGAGCTGACCCGCACCGAGTTCCTCCTCCTCGAGCTGTTCATGCGGAACCCCCGCCAGGTATTGACGCGCGACGTGATCTTCGACCGGGTGTGGGGCTACGACTTCGGTCCCTCGTCGAACTCGCTCGAGGTCTACGTCGGCTACCTGCGCCGGAAGACGGAGGCGGAAGGCGAGCCGCGGCTGATCCAGACGGTCCGCGGCGTCGGGTACGCGCTGCGCGAGCCCTCGGAGTGAGGTGATGAGCTTCCGCCTGCGCGTCACGCTGCTCGCCGCGGCCGCGGTCGCCGCGGCGGTGGCCGGGTCGGCGGCCGGCGTCTACGTCGTCGTCCGCCACCAGCTGCTCGGCGAGGTGGACTCGAGCCTCGCCGCCCGCGCCCACGACTTCGTCGAGCACCCCGGGCCGGGCTCCGAGCTCGGCTACGTGCAGCTCGGGCCGCGCGCACCGCTGGGCGGCCCGCCGACCTACCTCCAGGTGATCGACTCCACCGGCCGCGGAGCCCAGGTCGAGCTCCCCGGCCTGGAGCGGGCGAAGAAGCTCGCGGCGACGGGAGGCAAGCCGTTCTACACGGACGGAACCGTCGCAGACACCCACGTGCGCGTGTACGCGACGCAGGTCGGCGACGGCGTCGCCGTGCAGGTGGCGCGGTCGCTCGCAGAGGTCGACCACACCCTCCACCGGCTCGGCGTGTACATGCTCCTGATCGGGCTCGTCGGCGTCGGGATCGCCGGGGGGCTCGGCCTCGTCGTCGCCAGCGCTGCGCTGCGGCCGGTCGAGAACCTGACGTCCGTGGCCGAGGAGGTGACGGCGACTCGTGACCTCTCCCGCCGGATCGACGTGCACAGCGACGACGAGCTCGGGAGGCTCGCGTCGGCCTTCAACGAGATGCTCGGCGCGCTCGACACGTCCGTGAAGGCGCAGCGCCGCCTCGTCGCCGACGCCTCGCACGAGCTGCGCACGCCGCTCGCGAGCCTGCGGACGAACATCGAGGTGCTCGCGGGCGGCAAGGAGCTCCCACCCGGGGAGCGCGAGAAGCTGCTCGCCGACGTGATCGGCCAGGTCGAGGAGCTGAGCACGCTCGTCGGCGACCTGGTCGAGATCGACCGGGAACAGCCGGCCGAAATCGAGGACATCCGTCTCGACGAGCTCGTCGAGAACGCCGTCGCTCGCGCCAAGGTGCGGGCGCCGAAGGTCCTCTTCCGCACACAGCTCCAGGAGTCGGTCGTCCGGGGCGCGCCGGCCCAGCTCGACCGCGCGGTCTCCAACCTGCTCGACAACGCGGCGAAGTGGTCGAGCTCCGTCGACGTCGCGGTGATCGACCACCAGGTGACGGTTCGCGACCACGGCCCGGGGATCTCGCAGGAGGACCTCCCCCACGTCTTCGACCGCTTCTACCGGGCGGCGAACGCCCGGAACCTGCCCGGCTCCGGGCTCGGCCTCGCGATCGTCAGGCAGGTGGCGCTCACGCACGGAGGCGAGGCGACGGCCGAGAACGCTCCGGACGGCGGCGCCGTCTTCCGGTTGAAGCTGCCCGCACCCGCGTAGCCGCCGCGGTTAACGTGTCCGGCCCATGCCCGACACGGCGACCATGGACAAGATCGTCTCGCTGTGCCGGCGGCGCGGGTTCGTCTTCCCGTCGTCGGAGATCTACGGCGGGCTGGGCTCGGCGTACGACTACGGCCACTACGGCGTCCTGCTCAAGAACAACGTCAAGGCGCGCTGGCTCGAGGCGATGGTTCAGGAGCGAGACGACATCGTCGCCCTGGACTCGGCGATCGTCCTGCACCCACGCGTGTGGGAGGCGTCCGGCCACGTGTCCGGCTTCAGCGACCCGCTGGTCGACTGCCGGACGTGCAAGCTCCGCTTCCGCGCCGACCACCTCGCCGATCCCCAGCACGAGGAGGTGCGCTGCGGGCGAAGGCCGAGCAAGCGCCCGGGCGAGACGCCGGAGTGCGACCTGACCGAGCCACGCCTGTTCAACCTGATGCTCTCCACGCATCTCGGCGCCGTCGAGGAGACCTCGTCGCTCGCCTACCTGCGGCCGGAGACGGCGCAGGGCATCTTCGTCAACTTCAAGAACGTCGCGCAGCTCGCCCGGCGCAAGCCGCCGTTCGGCATCGCGCAGATCGGCAAGTCGTTCCGCAACGAGATCACGCCGGGGAACTTCCTGTTCCGGACGCGCGAGTTCGAGCAGATGGAGATGGAGTACTTCGTCCCGCCGGACGAGGCCGAGCAGTGGTACCGGTACTGGATCGACGAGCGGCTCGGCTGGTATACGCGCTACGGGCTGCGCGAGAGCCACCTCCGCGTCCGCCCGCACGAGGCGGACGAGCTGTCGCACTACTCGAGCGGGACGAGCGACATCGAGTACCTGTTCCCGATCGGCTGGTCGGAGCTCGAGGGGATCGCGAACCGGGGCGCGTACGACCTGACGCAGCACACGGAGTTCTCCGGCACCAAGCTCGAATGGGTCGACGCGGGCACGGGCGAGCGCTTCGTCCCGCACGTGATCGAGCCCGCCGGCGGCGTCGACCGGTCGCTGCTCGCATTCCTCGTCGACGCCTACGACGAGGAGGTCGTGGGCGAGCGGGAACGGACGGTGCTGCGGCTCCACCCTCGCCTTGCGCCGGTCAAGGCGGCGGTGCTGCCGCTGATCGCGAAGGACGCCGCCATGGTCGAGAGGGCCCGCGCGCTCCACGAGGAGCTCCGCGAGGAGACGTACGTGGAGTACGACGAGGCAGGCGCGATCGGCCGCCGCTACCGCCGTCAGGACGAGATCGGCACGCCCTTCGCGTTCACGGTCGACGAGCAGACGCTCGAGGACGACACCGTCACGATCCGCGAGCGCGACTCGCTCGCCCAGGAGCGGGTCGCGATCGCGCAGGTCGCGTCGCGGCTCGCGGACGAGCTCCGCAAGCCCTGGACGACGCCAAAGCGGGACTAGACGACGCGGTCGCACGAGGCACACGGGCAGACGGACCGCAGGTCTCGCCTCGAACATTCGTCGCCGCGACCGACCTGTGCGCGCGCGGCACGCCACTGCTTGCCGTCAGCAGGCGATGCGAGCGCAGCGAGCGAGCGGAGGAGGGGGCTCGCGGGGGAAGCCTGGTTCCCCCGCGCTCAGTCCAGGAAGTAGTCGAGCGGGGCGCCGAGGACGACCTCGAGGATGTGGCCGATGACGAATCCGGCGACGCCGCGCTGCTCGGTGTCGTGGAATGCCTGGTCGAACCCCGAGCGCAGGGCGTTCTCGATCGTCGGCCGGTCCCAGCGCACGCGCTTCGTCCCCGCGGCGGGGACGAACGAGAGCACGAGCTCCTCGCGGGTCGTGTGCAGTTTGCACGCGGCTCCGTTCAGGCCGCTGAGCGCGAACCGCTGGATCTCGCCGTCGAGACCACCGCCCTTGAACGCGGGCTTCGTCGTGCACGGATCGGCCAGCTTCGGCTGTCCGAAGTGGATCGCCCCGAGCGCGAGCTCGACGACCAGGAGCGTCGCGGCAAGGCCGAGCAGGACGGCGAGGCGTCTCACGTCGGCCTCCTGCGCAGCCTGAGCGCCGGGATCAGCGCCAGGAGGGCGAACAGCGCCGCGAGTGCGAACGCCGACCTGAATCCCCGGGTCAGCGCCGACTCGAGGGTGGTGATCAGCGAGTCCCGCGCGTGGCGGACGTTGTCGTTCGACCCGGCACCCGCGTCGTCGAACGGCTTGCGCAGGTCGGGCACCTCCCCCTTCTTCGCCGACTGGAGTGCGTCGCGCAGGGAGAGCGCGATCGGCACCTTCTTCCGCAGCGGGACGTTGGCGTCGAGGATCTCCTTCGTTCCGCCGAGCAGGGCGCGCTCGCCGGCTCGGTCGAGCGAGTTCGTCAGGAGCGGCGCTACGAGCGCAAGGGCGAGCACGAGACCGGCGTGACGCGCTGAGACGGTGATCGCCCCACTGCGGACGAGCCCGGTGTCCTGGTGCAGGGCGATTCTGGTGAGCACGGGCACCGCGAGGCCGATCCCCAGCCCGCAGAAGGCGAGAGCGAGGGCGACGAGCAGGCTCGAGACACGCGGCAGGAGGGCGAGTGCCAGGAGCCCGGCGGCGAGCAGGACCACGCCTCCGGCGACCGCCTGCCAGGGCGGCAGGCCCCTCTCGACCGGCCGTGCCGCGATCGTGCCGGCCGGGAGGGCGCTGACCACGACCGCGCCGACGATCGGCTCGAGGCCCCAGACGGTGATCACGAGCAGCACCGCGAGGAAGAGCGCGCCGACGAGCGCGGCGAAGACGAAGCCGAGGGCGGTGTCGGCGGCCAGCGCTCCGTGACCGCGCCGTCGATGCTCCTCGGTCTGGAGCGCGACGGCGCCGGCAGCGGTGGCGAGCAGGGCGACGCCCGCGACCGGCGCCTGCACGACGAAGATCGCCCGCCAGTCGAAGAGCTGCGTGAGGACGCCGCCGAGGACCGGCCCCAGCGCAGCTCCGAGCACGGCGACGTTCGTCCACAGGGCGATGCCCCGCTCGCGGGAACCGACCAGACCGCCGAGCAGGGAGATCGACGTCGCCAGCAGGAACGCCGCCCCGAGGCCCTGGACGCAGCGGAAGACGATCAGGGCCGGCAGCGACCACGAGGCCGCGCAGCCGATCGAGGCCGCCGTGAAGAGCGCCAGGCCGACCTGCGCCCAGCGTCGTGGGTCGAGATGACGGGAGAGGGCGGCGATGAGAGCGGTCGCGACCGCGACCACCAGGTTGTACGAGGTGATGACCCACGAGACGCCGACGATCGAGGTGTTGAACGCCCCGTAGAGGTCCGGGAGCGCGAGGACGACGATCGACGAGTCGGCGAACGCGACCGCAACGGACGCCGCGACCGCGATCGTCAGCAACCGGCGCCGCTCAGGCAGCAGGAGGGCGCTCCATCAGACGCTCGCCCGGCACCCCGAAGCCGAAGCGCCGGTAGAGGTCGTGCGCGTCGCGCGTGTGCAGGAGCCACCGCCGCCGCGCGTACGGACCGTTCTCGATCATCTCGCGGACGAGCTCGACGCCGAGACCCCGGCCGCGATGCTCGGGAAGCACGTAGACGTCGGCGAGGTAGGTCACGGACGCGTCGTCAGAGACCGCTCGACAGAAGCCCACCTGCCGACCGTCGTGGTACAGGCCGACGACTCGCTGCGCCTCGCGCACGAGGCGCTCGACCGTCTCGCGCGACCGCCCTTCCGCCCAGTACGACTGGGTCAGGAACGCGTGAACCGCATCGACGTCGATCCTGCCAGGATCGTCGTCCAGGTCGTATCCGCCCTCGAGCGGTCTGCTCATCCCGCCTTCAGGGTCCGGAGCCGGAAGCCGCCGTGCTCCTCGTACGAGGCGGTGATCACCCCGAGCGCCTCCCGTGCGCTCCGCTCGGACAAGCCCGCGGATCGGGCGTCCGCCAGCGGGCTGCGCAGGAGCGCCTCGAGCCCGGCGATGCCGGCGGCCGAGACGGCGAGCGCACCGGCGCTGCAGGCCCCGCACACCGTCCCTCCCGCTCGCGCCGAGTAGCCGACGAGCGGTCCCTCCGAGCCGCACTCCGCACAGCTCCCGAGGTGCGGGTGGTAGCCCGACAGCCACAGGAGCTTGAGCTGGAATGCCAGCCCCAGCGGGTCGAGGTCGGGCCGAACGCCTGCCGGGGTGTCGTCGAGCACGTCGAGGAACCGGGTGAGCGCCGCGAACGCGCGCTCGTTCGCCTCCTGCTCGGTGAAGAGCCGCAGCATCGCCTCGGCGCCGACCAGCCCGACCGCGAGCCGGTACGGGTCGTCACGCGTCGACGCGTGCGGGCGGATCAGCTCGACGCCGGTGACGGTGTGCAGCTCGCCGCTGCCCTGGTGGAGGACGAGCTCCACGTGGCCGAGCGGCTCGAGGCGGCCGCCGACCCGCGAGGTCGTCTTCCGGATCCCCTTCGCGATCGCCCCCACCCGGCCGCGGTCGCCGGTGTAGAGGTGCAGGATGCGGTCGGCCTCCGCGTACCGGATCGAGCGGAGCACGACCGCCTCCGTCTTGTAGCTCCGGGCCACGCTCCCGAGTCTAGTGCTGTGGTCTGCTCACACCTGGCACCTCGGGCAGTACCAGGTTCCACGCCCTCCGGCGCGGGTCTTCTCGATCGGCGTCCCGCACCGGTCGCACGACTCGCCGGCACGCCCGTAGACGCGGAACTCGTGCTGCATCCGACCGCCGGCGTAGGCGCCGTCGCCGAGGTCGGCCCCCCGGCGCCGGATGCCGATCCGCAAGGCCCGGCGGATGCCTTCGCGCAGCCGCCCGACCTCTTCCAGGGACAGCCCGCCGGCCGGCCGGAGCGGATGGATGCGTGCGTGCCAGAGCGACTCGTCGGCGTAGATGTTCCCGAGACCGGCGGCGGTCCGCTGGTCGAGGATCGCCGCCTTGATCGGCGCGCGACGGCCGCGGAGACGCTCCGCCAGAAAGGCCGTGGTGAAGCGCCGGCCGAGGGGCTCGGGCCCGAGGCGGATCGTGAGGTGGGCCTCTGCGTCCTCCGGCTCGAGCAGCAGCCACGTCCCGAAGCGGCGCAGGTCCCGATACGCGATCCGCGTGCCGTCCCCGAGCTCGAGCACGGCGCGCTCGTGGGTCGCCGGCTCGTAGCGGAAGCCGCCGGTCATCCGCAGGTGCACGAGGAGGACCTCCGCCTGAGAATCACTATCACTCTCACCGAGGTGGACGACCAGGTACTTGCCCCGCCTCTCGACCCTGTCCACGCGCCGCCCCGCGAGTCGCGCGGCCATCCACGCCGGCTCCTCCGGGCGTGTAAGGCGTGGATCGGCGATCTCGACGGATGCGATCCGGCGACCCTCGAGCTGCGCAGCCAGACGGCCGCGCTCGGTCTCGACCTCGGGGAGCTCCGGCACGGCCCCTAGCCGATGATGTCGAGCACGATGCGCCGTCGCCGCGGCGGCTCGACGCCGAGCTCGTACGCGGCGAGCACCTCGACGGCCGCGGCGTCGGCGGCCGCGGCGTCGGCTGCGTGGACCTCGGCCAGGACGTCGCCAGTGGACACCGCGTCGCCCCGCTTCCTGCGGCAGACGACGCCGACCGCGTAGTCGATCGCGTCCTCCTTCGTCCGTCGGCCGGCACCGAGGTGGAGCGCGGCATGGCCGATCGCGATCGCCCCCAGGCGTTCGACGAAGCCGTCCCGGGGCGACACGACCTGACGGACCACGGTGGCCCCCGGAAGCGCATCCGGGTCCGGATCACCGCCCTGTGCCCGGATCCAGCGCTCGTAGGCGGCCAGCGCCGACCCGTCGGCGACCGCCTCCTCGGCGAGCTTGCGGGCGGCGAACTCGTCCACGCCGAGGTCGGACAGGGCGAGCAGGTGCGCGACCGACGCGAGGACCAGCTCCGTGAAGTCCTCCGGTCCCTCTCCCTTGATGGTCGCGACCGCCTCGCGAATCTCGAGCGCGTTGCCGACCGCGCCGCCGAGCGGCTGGTCCATGTCGGTGACAATGCAGACCACCTTGCGCGCCGAGCGCGCGCCGAGCTCGATCATCGCCTCGGCAAGCATGTGGGCGTCGTCGATCGTCTTCATGAACGCGCCGTCTCCGACCTTCACGTCGAGCACGATCGCGTCCGCCCCGCCCGCGAGCTTCTTGGACATGATGCTCGCTGCGATCAGGGAGACGTTGTCGACCGTTGCGGTCACGTCGCGGAGCGCGTACAGCCGCTTGTCCGCGGGCACGAGGTTGGCGGTCTGACCGATGATCGCGATCCCGATCTCGCGCACCTGCTCGACGAACTCGCCGATCGTCAGCTCGACGCGGTAGCCCGGGATCGCCTCGAGCTTGTCGATCGTCCCCCCGGTGTGACCGAGCCCGCGCCCGCTCATCTTCGCGAAGGGCACGCCGCAGGCCGCCACGATCGGGCCGACCGCGATCGACGTCTTGTCTCCTACACCGCCGGTCGAGTGCTTGTCGACCGACATCCGCCCCAGCGCGGCGCCGAGGTCGATCGTCTCCCCGCTCGCGACCATCGCATCCGTAAGCGCGAAGGTCTCGGCACCCGACAGGCCCCGGAAGTACACGGCCATCAGGAACGCGGCCATCTGGTACTCGGGGATCTCGTCGCGCGTGTAGCCGAGGACGAGCCCGCGGATCTCCTCGGCGGACAGCTCCTCTCCGTCGCGCTTGCGCTCGATCAGCTCGGCCGGCCGGATCACGGCTCGCACACGAAGACGACGGCGTGGCGGGACGCGACGAGCGGACCGTCGAAAACCGGCAGGTTGTCGGCGAGGTGCGCGGCCATCGGGCTGTGAGAGACGTACCGGTGCACTGCGTCGCGGTCGGGAAACGTGACGGTGCCGTGGACGTCCCGTCGCTCCACGATCGTGAAGTGACGTAGCAGCGACCATTCGCCGTTCTCGGCGCCGAAGCTGTACCTGGGCTCGTAGCCGACGAGGCTCCAGAGCTCCCGCTGGCTGTGCGCGCTGTTCGTCACCGCCACGAGCCGGCCGTCCGGACGCAGTACCCGGCGCAGCTCGCGGACTGCTCGGTCGAGGTTCGGAACGTGGTAGAGCATCCACGCGGCGACGGCGCAGTCGAAGATCCCGGCGCGGAACGGCAAGTCCTCGACGTTCCCCACGATCGCCTCGACGCCCCGCGCGCTCGTCAGCTCGACCATGCGCTCCGACTGGTCGACGGCGACCACGCGCGCGTCGAGCTCACGCTGCATCCGCTCGGCCAGCTCGCCCAGGCCGGGCCCGACCTCGAGGATCAGCTGGGGCTCGACCTCCGCGACCGCCTCGAAGGCGATCTGGCGTGGGTCCGGGCCGGTCGACGGCAGCTGCTGCGCCGCGATGCGGGCAGAGAGGCGCGTCTCGTCCGCGTAGTCACGCGCCACGACCGCCGGATCGTTCAGAGCGCTGACGCCTTCGGCGTCACGGCATCGCCTCGCACCGACGCCGACAGCCCCGCTGTCGCCTCTGTGCTCGGCTTCGTCTCTCAATTCTCGACGATCGGCTGGCCGGGAAGCCGGCGGCCCGGTGCCTTGCCCCCCAGCCAGGCGTTCACGGTTGCGCCGACATCGGCGAACTCGCCGTCATGCCGGGCGCCGTTCGCGTTCCGGCCGGCGACGTACGCGAGCAGCATTGCGTGCTCGCGAGAGTGGTCGGTGGACGGCGTGGTCGGGTCGCAGCCGTGGTCGGAGGTGATGATCAGGAGGTCGCCCGGGCGGAGCGCCTCGAGCAGGTCGGGCAGCCGCCGGTCGAAGTCCTGGAGGCAGCGGTGAAAGTTGATCGGGTCGTTCCGGTGCCCCCAGAGCATGTCGGTCTCGACGAGGTTGACGAACACGAGGCCCCCGTCGAGGGTCTGAAGCAGCTCCTCGGTCTTCGTGATCCCCTCGACGTTCGACCTGGTCGGGTGGCTCTCGTCGATGTCCTGCCCGGCGAAGATGTCGCCGATCTTGCCGACTCCGTGGACGCCGGAGCCGGCCTCGCGGAGGAGGGTCAGGTAGTTGGGCTTCCGGGGCTCGAGCGAGAAGTCGTGCCGGTTCGGCGTGCGCTCGTAGTTGCCGGGCTCGCCGACGAACGGCCGGGCGATCACCCGTCCGACCGCGTGCTTGCCGGTGAGGATCTCGCGGGCTGTTCGGCACCCCTCGTAGAGCTCGTCGAGCGGGATCGTCTCTTCGTGCGCGGCGACCTGGAAGACCGAGTCCGCCGACGTGTAGACGATCCACTTGCCCGTCTCCTGGTGCTCCTCGCCGAGCTCCTGGATGATCTCCGTGCCGCTCGCCGGCCTGTTCCCGAGCACGCCGCGCGCCGTGCGGTGCATGAACGGGTCGATGACGTCGTGCGGGAACCCGTGCGGGTACGTCGGCAGCGCCTGCGGCGTGATGATGCCCATCAGCTCCCAGTGGCCGAGCGTCGTGTCCTTGCCCTTCGAGCGCTCGATCAGCCGCCCGGCCACGGCGGGAGCGCCGGCCTGCGGCGGGCAGCCCTCGAGGTCCTCGACGTTGCCGAGCCCGAGCGCCTCCAGATTGGGCAGGTCGAGGCCACCGACGGCACGGGCGACGTTCCCGAGCGTGTCGGACCCTTCGTCTCCGAATTCTGCCGCGTCCGGCAGGGCGCCGGCGCCGACGGCATCGAGCACGATCACGCACGCTCTGGGCACCGAGCTATTCTAGGAGGCAGGTGCACACCTTCCTCTCCTTCATCGGCCTGGCGTTCTACGTGGTGCTCGTGATCGGCCTCGCGGCCGGCGTGACCGCGCTCGTCGTCCGCATCTCGCCGACGAAGGACGTGCCGTCGAAGTCGCCCTAGTCGCATCGCGGGCCGGGCACTGCCCGGCCCGGCAGCCGCTCTAGGCAAGGACGCTGTAGAGCGGCGTGTACTCGAGGCCGTGAGCCTCGGCGACCGCCTCGTACGTCACCTTGCCGTCGAGCACGTTGACGCCGGGCGCGAGCCCGGGCTCGAGCGCGACCGCCTCCATCAGGCCGTGCTCGGCGATCGACTCGACGTACGGCAGCGTCGCGTTGGTGAGCGCCTTGGTCGACGTGATCGGAACCGCGCCGGGCATGTTCGCGACGCAGTAGTGGGTGACGCCGTCGACGACGTACACGGGATCCGTGTGCGTGGTCGGCCGGGACGTCTCGGCGCAGCCGCCCTGGTCGATCGCGACGTCGCACAGGACGGCGCCGGTCTTCATCTCCGCCAGCATCGGCCGCGTGATCAGCTTCGGCGCCTTCGCGCCCGGGATCAGCACGGCACCGATCACGACGTCCGCCTCGCGGATCGACTCCTCGATCTGGAGCGTCGAGCTCATCACCAGGCTGACCCGGCCGGAGAGGACCTCGTCCAGGTGGCGCATCCGGTCGATCGAGCGCTCGAGGATCGTCACGCTCGCACCGAGGCCGATGGCGATCACGGCGGCGTTGTAGCCGACGATCCCGCCGCCGATCACGAGCACACGCCCGGGCGCGACGCCGGCCACGCCCCCGAGCAGGAGACCCCGGCCGCCGAGCGGCTTCTCCAGGAAGTACGCGCCGGCCTGGGCTGCGAGGCGACCCGCGATCTCGCTCATCGGCGCGAGGAGCGGCAGGCCTCCCGAGGCGGTCTCGACCGTCTCGTAGGCGATGCACGTCGCCCCACTGGCGACCAACGCCTCCGTCAGCTGCTTGCTCGCGGCGAGATGGAAGTACGTGAAGAGCATCTGTCCGGGGCGCACGCGCGGGTACTCCTCCGGCACCGGCTCCTTCACCTTCAGCAGCAGCTCGGCGTTCGCCCAGACGCCGTCGACCGTCTCCACCCGTGCGCCGACCGCGGCGTACTGTGCATCGGCGAACGCGCTCCCCTCGCCTGCACCCTCCTCCACGAGCACCTCGTGGCCCTGCTGGACCAGCTCGCGGGCCCCGGCGGGCGTGAGCGCGACCCGGTACTCGTCCGGCTTGATCTCCTTGACGACGCCGATCTCCACGGCGCGCGGACTCTAGCGCCTGCGCGCGGTGCAGGCCTACTCGAGATGCGCGCGGGCCGAGAAGAGCGTGAAACTCGTCGGCGGCTCGGGCGAGTCGATCGCGGTCGGGAAGACGACGCCGATGGAGATGCGGATCGTTACGAGAGGAGGTCGCGGGCCAGGCGTCCGGCCGCAAAGGCCGCTGCGAAGAACGCCCGGTCCTCCTCCGGGCCGCGGCCCAGGTGCGAGAGCGGCAGTCCTCTGCACGCCTGCTCCCAGCCGTCTCCGTCCTCTCCGACGGCGACGTCCCCCGGCACGAGGTCGAGGACCGCGCGCGTGTGGTGGGAGAGGCCGCGGTGCCGCTCGCGGGGATCGGCCTCGGAGACGCGGGCGGCGACGATCGCACGGCCGCCGAGGGCGAGCGCGGCGGTCGCGGCGGCGGCGGCGGCGGTCCCGCCGTGACCGAGCCGAGTGCCGGTGCCGACGATGCCCGGGCCGATCGCGCACACCACGGCCCCGGCGCCGCGGGCCTTCGCCCACGCCAGTGCCGACCACACCGAGACGCATTCGGCGTCTCCGCCGAAGCACGGGCCGACCGTCACGACGGCTTCGACCAGTCTCCGCTCCTTCAGCTCCCGGACCGTGTCGGACAGTGCGGCCGGAAGGGCGCCCCCCTCGAGCTGGACGTAGACGACGCGGCAGCCCGCGAGGGCCGCGCAGACAGGCGCGAGCTGGCTGTGCAACGAACAGCAGACCACCGGCAGCCCGTCGAGGGACTCCGCGAGCGGGTCGTCCTCCTCCGCGTGTCGGACCGCGACCTGTCCCGGCGTGTACGGGAGCTTCATCACGTGCGCCCCCGCCTCGGCGACGAGGTCGAGCCCGCGGGTCAGGTTCGCGTAGAGGACGTCGAAGCCGCCGGAGCCGAGCCCGAGGTCGCGCGCCTGCGTGTTCACGATCACGTCGTCGCCGAGCGCGACGGGGCCGGTGAGCAGCGGGTAGGCGACACAGGGGACGCCGTCCACGTCGATCCGGGCCGCGCCTTCGTGCCGCTCGACCACGGCGGTGACGGCGCCGCGACGGAGGCTAAGCGGCACGCGCCTCCTCGAGCAGGGCGAGCGTGACCTCGACCATGCCCTCCAGGTCTGCGACCGTGATGTGCTCCTTCGGCGTGTGGATCTCCGCCATGCCGTTCGCCAGGTTGAGGCAGGCGAGACCGCGCATGTTGAAGACGTTCGCGTCCGCGCCTCCGCCCGAGAGCGCATAGGTGGGCTCCCGCCCCACCCGGCGAAGCGCCGCCTCCGCGAGACGCACCGGGACCTCTCCCTTTCCGAACCGGTAGCCGTGGAAGCCGCGCTCGACCTCCGCCTCGACGTCGCAGCCGGCCAACGAAGCGGCGAACGAACAGGCGTCGAGCATCTCCTGGACGACGTCGGCCAGCTTGCCCTCGTCGTGGGAGCGCGCCTCGGCGCTGAGCACGCACGCATCGGGGACGATGTTGCGTGCGACGCCTCCGCGGACGGTGCCGACGTTGGCCGAGGTCTCCTCGTCGATCCGGCCGAGCCGCATGTCGGCGATCGCGCGCGCGGCGGCGGCGATCGCGGATCGTCCCTCCTCCGGCGCCATCCCGGCGTGGGCCGCCTGCCCGGTGAAGGTGATCCCCAAGATCATCGAGTGCGGGGCGCCGAGCACCACCTCGCCGATCGGGCCGGCCTGGTCGTAGACGTAGCCCACGCGGGCGGCGAGGCGGGAGCAGTCGAAGGCCTGGGCGCCGCGGAGCCCGACCTCCTCCTTCGGCGTGAACAGGAGCTCCAGCCCGCCGTGCGGGATGCGGTGCTCGACGACGCGGCGGGCCGCCTCGACCATCGCGACGATCGCCGACTTGTTGTCGGCTCCGAGGATCGTCCCGCCGACGTTGCGGACGACGCCGTCCTCGACCACGGGCTGGATCGGCCCCGTGGGCGGCACCGTGTCCATGTGGGCGCAGAAGAAGAGCGGCGTCCCATCGGCCGTGGGCTCCAGGCGCGCGTACAGGTTTCCCGTGCTGGAGCCGATCTCGGCGCCGGCACCGTCCTCGTCGACGTCGAGCCCGAGCCCGCGCAGCTCCCCGGTGACCCGGTCGGCGACGGCGCGCTCCTCTCCGGGCGGGGACGGCAGCGCGGCCAGGTCGAGAAAGAGCTCGATCGCACCGGGCACCGGCCAAGCTTAGGCTGCCGCCGATGGCGCGCGTCGATCTCTACTGGCTTCCGCTCGGCGCCGGCGGCCACGTCGTGCGGCTCAACGGCCTCGTGTTCGAATGGTTCGCGGCGCGGCTCACGCGGCGGCCGGCATGCGACCTCTACCACTCGGCCCTCGAGGCGGCCGTCCCATCCGGGGACTACGTGGTCGCGCGGCGCTAGGAGGGCGTTGCCGCGACGAAACCCTGCCGCGCCCGGGCGCGGTCGCGGGCGGCGCCGACGAACTCGCGGAAGAGCGGTGCGGGCCGCGTCGGGCGCGACTTGAACTCGGGATGGAACTGGCTGGCGACGAACCAGGGATGGTCGGGAAGCTCGATGATCTCGACGAGCCTCCCCTCCTGGAACGTCCCGGAGACGACGAGGCCGGCGTCGGCGATCTGCTGCCGGTAGTGGTTGTTTACCTCGTAGCGGTGCCGGTGCCGCTCGTGGACGACCGGCTCGCAATAGGTGGCGTGCGTGCGGGTGCCGTCGACGATCTCCACAGCCTGTGCGCCGAGGCGCATCGTCCCGCCCAGGTCCTCGACCTCCTTCTGCTCGGGGAGCAAGTCGATCACCGGGAACGGGGTCTCGGGGTCCATCTCCGTCGAGTTCGCTCCCTCGAGACCGACGACGTGACGGGCGAACTCGGAGACGGCCACGTGCATGCCGAGGCAGATGCCGAGGTACGGGATTCCCTGCTCGCGCGCGACCCGACAGGCCAGGATCTTCCCCTCCCAGCCGCGCGACCCGAATCCCCCGGGAACGAGCACGCCGTCGACGGTGTCCAGCTCGTCGAGCGCCTCCTCGAGCGACATCCCCTCGGCGTCGACCCAGCGGACGGTCACGTGGCAGCCGTGGTGGATGCCGGCGTGCTTCAGGGCCTCGTGGACCGACAGGTAGGCGTCGTGCAGCTTCACGTACTTGCCGACGAGGCCGATCGTGACGTCGAGGTCGCGCTGCTCGATCCGGGTCGTGAGCACGTTCCACTCGCCCAGGTCGGCGGCGCCCTCCGGGAGGCCGAGCTTGCGGCAGACGAGGTCGTCGAGCCCCTGCGCCTGGAGCGCGGCGGGAACGAGGTAGACGTCCGACACGTCCTCGTTCGCGATCACCTCTGCCGGCTCGACGTCGGCGAAGAGCGCAATCTTCTCCCGCACGTCCGGCGAGATGACGTCCCGGGACCGACAGACGACGACGTCCGGATGGATACCGATGCGCCGGAGCTCGTTGACAGAGTGCTGGGTGGGCTTGGTCTTCAGCTCGCCGGCGGAGTCGACGTACGGGACGAGGGTGACGTGGATGTACAGGACGTTCTCGGCCCCCGCCTCGCGGCGGAACTGGCGGATCGCCTCGAGGAAGGGGAGCGACTCGATGTCGCCGACGGTGCCGCCGATCTCGCTGATCACGACGTCCGAGTCGGACTGCTCGGCCGAGCGACGGATGCGGTCCTTGATCTCGTCGGTGATGTGCGGGATCACCTGGACGGTCTTGCCCAGGTAGTCGCCCTTGCGCTCCCGCCGCAGCACCCGGTCCCAGATGCCCCCTTGGGTGTGGTTGGCGTTCCGGGAGAGGTTCTGGTCGAGGAACCGCTCGTAGTGCCCGATGTCGAGATCGGTCTCCGCCCCGTCCTCCGTGACGAACACCTCGCCGTGCTGGAACGGGCTCATCGTCCCGGGATCGACGTTCAGGTACGGATCGAACTTCTGGACGTCGACCTTCAGGCCGCGGGCCTTCAGGAGCCGCCCGAGCGAGGCGGCGGTGATGCCCTTGCCGAGGGACGACACGACGCCACCGGTGACGAAGACGTACTTGGTCTGGGTAGTCACGCCCGGCGACCCAGCCGATCGAGCGTGCCGAGGAGCGGGGTGCGCTCGATCGCGTCGCCCAGAGAGGTTCGTTCACCGAGGAGATTGAGCCCGGCCAGCGCCCCGATCACCAGCCACCGGCTCCGTCCCGTGAAACGATCCACGGAACTCAAGCCTAGCAGAGCCCCCAACGCATTCGATCCCGAGTCCCCGAGCATCGCCATCTCCCGGAGATCGTAGGGAGCGAGCATGACGACGGGCAGGAGCGGTGCCCGGAGAGGCAACGCCGCGAGGGCGTACGCCTTGAGCGCTCTCCCGGGCCCGGTGTCGAGCTGGTTGAGCGCGTTCGCGGCGAGGCCGACGAGGAGCGCGCCCGACGGTCGCCGGGTCGCGAGCAGACCCACGAGCGGGATGCCGACGAGCTTGAGCATCCCGGTCGTTCGGCCGGCGCGGACGTGCTCCGCGAAGCCGCGCTCCGGACCTGCGCGGACGTCGTCCACAAGGCCGATCGCGGCGACCGCCGCGACCCGCGGCTCCAGCGTCCCGACCACCCAGCCCACGAGCGGCAGGCGGAGGCCGCGGTGGTTGCATGCCAGCGGGCCGAGGGCGAGGAGGACGTCGCGGAGCTGGCGTGCCCGGTGCGCGAACCCGGCCGGATCGCGCCCGGTCGCCCGGTGGCGGAGCGGGAGCACGACCTCCCGGACGGCGAGGCCGGCCCCGAGCGCGTCGATCGTCATGCGAACCTCGCAGCCGAAACCCCCGGCGACCGGGAAGCACGCCTTGCGGGCCTCGGCGGAGACGGCGCGCTGGCCCGAAAGGGGCTCGCGCAGGTCTCGACCGGTCGTGAGCCGGAGCAGCGCGCGGGCCGTCCGCTTGACGATCCCGAACCCGCCGCCTTCGTGCTCCGCAAAGGCGGCGATCGCGAGGTCGGCGCCGTCGTCGACCAGCGGACGGAGGTCGCCGACGAGATCGGCGTCGCAGAGGAGCAGCGGCCCGTCGGCGGCTGCGCGCTCCGCGAGCGCCAGAGCCTGCCCCTTTCCGCGGCGCGGAAGACGGAGGACACGGGCGCCTGCAGCCTCCGCCTCGGCGGCCGTCCGGTCGCGGGATCCGTCGTCGGCGACGATCACCTCCGCCTCCGGGAACTGCCCACGGAGGGCGGCGACCGTGACGGCGATCCGCCGTTCCTCGTCGCGGGCCGCGACGAGGACCGCGACCGGCTCAGCCACTGGTGAGGAGCGGCGGGATCTGCGGAAGGACGCCGTCGTGCGCGTTCTTCTTGACTCCGTACTGACCGGGCGTCGCGCCGGAGAGGAGGAGCGCGAGGGCAAGACGTCCGGCCTGCGAGTCGAGGTCGTCCACGGTCGCGAGGTCGTGCTTCGCGAACGCGTCCACTGCGGTCGCGCGCGGCCTCGTCACCTCGACGCCCACTGCGGGGACGCCCTGGGAGGCGAGCCCGTCGTAGAAGCCGGCGAGAAACCGTGCCGTCGCGCCGCTCTGCGGCTTGGCACTACGGCTGACGACGACGCCGTCGACGGTCGGCGCGTCGTTTCCGGAGCGCTCCTCGACCAGGTCCGGCGAGAGCGATTGCCACAGAGGGCTGTTGCCGCCGGCGACGAGGTCGGCGCCGAGCCGTCGGCCGAGGTCGCCGATCTTCCGCGGTGTCGCCAGCGCTGCCAGCACGGGATGGCCTTTGAGTGCCCTGTGCAGCGCGGCCACGTCGACCGGCAGCTTCAGCGCCCGGACGCGGAGCGGAGGCGAGGCGCCGGCGTCGTCGAGAGTCTGCTCGACGAGGGAGCGGGCGCGATCGTCGACCGGCCCGACGAAGACGAGAGCCACCCGGCTGCCGACGAGGCGTCCGCCCATCAGCGCCGGGTAGGCGTCCTGGACGAACGCCTGGGCTGCGCGTTGCGAGCGTGTCAGGTCGGCTCCGCGCTTCGTCGCCGAGTCGAGCCGGCTCTTCAGATCGGCGATCCGCTCGTTGAACAGCGACCGCTCGCTGTCGGAGACGAACCCCTTCCCCGAGATTCCCACGCCGACGACGATCCCGATGATCAGGGCGAGGAAGACGGCGGCCAGCGAGGCGACGTGGTAGCGGAGATCGAACATGGCTCAGAGCGTCGCCGCAGTCTGGCACAGCGCGTGGAGACGGCTCGCGGGCCTCTGCGCAGGTGTCCGGCGGTTGTCCGGACGGGTGACGGCGTGTTCAGCCGAGACCGAGCCAGTCGCGGAGCCGCAGCACGATCAGTTCGATCAGGTGCTCGACGCCCGGCGAGGCGACGACCGCGACCACGATCGCTCCGAGACCGGTGAGGCCGAGCGCGACCAGCGGCCACAGGCCGACACGCCGCGAGACGAGCCGCGAGACGCCTTTCGCGTCGATGAGGATCTCTCCGACCCGCAGCCGCGTGAGGAACGTCGAGGACATTCCTTCCCGGTTCCGCTCCATGAACTCGATCAGGTTGAAGTGCGTCCCGACCGCGACGATCAGCTCGGCGCCCTTCTCGTAGGCGAGGAGCAATGCGACGTCCTCGCTGATTCCGAACGCGGGAACGACCTGGTACGGCACGCCGAGAGCGGCGGCACGGGCGGCGCCCGGCGCGTTCCCGTTGCCGCGGTACGCGTGGACGAGGAGCTCGGCACCGCTCCTGAGCGCGGCGTCGGAGACCGAGTCCATGTCCCCCACGATCACGTCCGGCCGGTAGCCGGCCTCGATCAGGGCGTCGGCTCCGCCGTCGACGCCGACGAGCACGGGCCGGAAGTCGCGGACGTACGGTCGGACGATCCGCAGGTCCCGCTTGTGGCCGGGCCCGCGTGCGACCACGAGCGCGTGCCGGTCCCGAAAGCGGGTGCGGAGCGGTGGGAAGTCGATCCCTTCGGCGAGCAGACTGCCTTCGGTCTTGAGGTGGAGGAGGGTGTTCTCGGCGAAGTCCGACAGCGACTCGGTCACCCGGCCCCGTTGCTCGGCGAGCGCCCGCTCGAGCTCGCGCTCGTCGCGCGCCCGCCCTCGTACGAGGCACGTCCCGTTCCGGAAGAGGCTTGCACCTCTCACCGTCACCTGCTCGCCGTCGGTCACCTCGTCGAAGAGCGCCGCACCGGGCGCGTCGATCAGCGTCACGCCGCCTCGGACGAGGAGGAGAGGACCGGGGTTCGGAAATCGTCCGGTGAGCGACTCGGAGACGTTGACGACCACCCGGACACCGGTCTCGAGCAGCTCCTCGGCGGTCACCCGGTCGAGGTCGGCATGGTCGACGATCGCGACGTCGTCCTCGCCCAGCCGGTGGACGAGGCGCTTCGTCCGCCGGTCGAGCCGAGCGGGGCCGGTGAACTCGACGAGCGCGTTCATGTGTCGAGGGTGGCGAGAAACTCCCGGCCGCCGAGCATACGCTCGATCTCCGCTCTCCGCTCGTCGGAACCGAGCTCCTGGATCTGCGTATGCGTCGGGTCGCCGGGCACCTTCTCGACCCGGAAATGACGGTCGGCGCGCGTGGCGATCTGCGGGAGGTGGGTGATCGTGATCACCTGGGCGCGGTCGGCGAGCCGGGTGAGCGTCTCGGCCACTCCGTGCGCCGTCGTCCCGCCGATGCCGGCGTCGATCTCGTCGAAGACCATCGTCTCGCCGCCGCCGACCGCCGCGATCGCCAGCGCGACCCGCGAGAGCTCCCCCCCGGACGCCGTCTCGGCGACCGGCGCGAACGACAGCCCGGGGTTGGGACGGATCAGGAACACGGCCTCGTCGGCCCCGGTCGCCCCCGGCTCGCGCTCGCGCAGGTCGACCTGGAACTCGCCGCCGCCCATTCCCATCCCTCGGAGCTCCGATGCGACCGCCTCCGCGAACGGCCGCACCGCCTGTGTCCGGGCCGTCCTGAGCTCCACCGCCAGCTCCTCCGCGCGCCGCTCCGCCTGGCGTAACGCGTTCTCGGCGGCACGGACTGGGTCTCGGCCCTGCCCGGCGGCGTCCAGCTCGGCTTTCGCAGCGGCCGCCGCGGCGAGCAGCTCCTCGAACGACTCGCACCGGAACCGCCGGCGTGCGTCGGCGATCCGGTCGAGCTCGGATTCCACCTGGTCCAGCCGGTCCGGATCGGCCTCGAGCACCGTCAGGAAGGACCGGAGCGCGCTGGCCGTCTCGCGGAGTCGGACCTCGGCGTCCCGGAGCTCGTCGGCCGCCTTCTGGAGCTCGGGAGCCAGCCGCTCGACGGGGGTCAGCGAGCGCTGCGCGGCAGCGGAGAGCCCGGCGGCGCCCTCTCCGTCCTCCGGGTCGAGCGCCTCGGCGGCGGAGGCGGTGCCCTCCACCAGCTCGGTGAGATGCCGCAGCCGCTCGCGCTCCTCCCTGAGCGCCTCCTCGTGGCCGGCCTCCATCCCCTCCGTGTCCTCGACGAGCGCGCGGAGCTCGCGGAGCCGCGCCTCGGCAGCTGCAACATCCCGCGTGAGCTCGAGATACCGGTTGCGCGCGGTGGTCAGCTCGCGCCACGCCGCGCGCGCGTTCGCCCGCCGGCGGAGCTGGTCGTCGCCGCAGAACGAGTCGAGCACGGCGAGCTGGTATGACGGCCGTGCGAGCCGGCGCTGCTCGAACTGGCCGGACATCGCCAGGAGCCGCTCGCCGAGGGCGGCGACGTCGTCGCGGGCAGCGCTGCGTCCCCACGCATAGGCGCGCGTCCGCCCCTCCGCGGAGATCCTGCGGGCGAGGACGACTCCTTCCTCGCCGTCGGGACGCAGCTCGCCCAGCGATTCGAACTGCTCCTCGTCGAGCAGCCCCTCGGGAAGGTCGAACTCGGCCTCGACGTACGCGTCCGCGCCGCCGGCGCCGACGTCGCCGGAGTCGCCCTTTGCCCCGAGCAGCAGCCCGATCGCCTGCGCGAGGATCGTCTTGCCGGCACCGGTCTCGCCGGTGATCGCGTTCAGGCCCGGCGCGAACGACAGCTCCGCCTTGCGGATCAGGACGAGGTTCTCGATCCGGAGGCTACGAAGCAAAGGTCTCGCGGTACCGATGGAAGAACGTCATCTCGGGGAGGAGCGCAAGGAGCGACCTCCGCTCCCCCAGCCGCACCGCCGCCCGTCGGCCGGGCGGGAGCTCTCCGATCGCCATCCCGTCTGCGATCACCTCCGCGGTGTGGTTGCGCGTCTCGTTGCAGACGACGAGCTCCAGGCCGCGCGGAACGACGAGCGGACGCGCGTGCAGCGAGTGGGGAGACACGAACGTCACCGCCATCGCGTCCAGCCCCCAGACCAGCACCGGGCCCCCGCTGGAGAGGTTGTACGCGGTCGAGCCGGTGGCGCTGGCGCAGATCACGCCGTCGCACGGCAGGACGCCGAGGTCCTCCCCGCCGACCGCCCAGGCGAGCTCGACCATCCTGCCGATCTTCGAGGTCGCGCAGACGACGTCGTTGATCGCGCACGCCGCGGTTCCGTCGACGTCCACGTCGAGCGTCGGGAGCTCGACCACGCGCCGCTCGCCCGCCAGCGCCCGCGCGAGGCCCTCCTCCATTCCGGCCGGGGTCATCGCCGACAGGAAGCCGACCCGGCCGAAGTTGACGCCGAGCACCGGAACCGGCGTCCCGAGAAACCGGTGCAGCGCGCGCAACATCGTCCCGTCGCCGCCGAGCACGACGGCGAGGTCGACGTCGTCGCCCTCGACGACCTCGGCACCGGCAGCGGCGGCGATCGCGTCCACGCGCGAACACGCCTCCGCGATCACCTTCGGGTCGCCGTGGGCGACGACCGCGACCCGCCGCACCGTCTCAGACGACGGCGGCATCGATCCAGCTGTCGAGGTTGCCCGGGAGGCTGGCTCCGGGGCGGTGGACGAGGTGGAGGAAGAGCTCACGGTTTCCCTTCGGGCCGGGCAGCCCCGAGTCTACGACGCCTGCGACCTGCGCATCCCAACCGGGAGCCTCTCCTGCGACCTCTCGTGCCACTCTCGTTCGCGTTGCGCGCGAGGTGACGACGCCGCCCTTGCCGACCTCGCCCCGACCCGCCTCGAACTGGGGCTTCACCAGCACCACGGCCTGCCATCCGGGCGCGGCCAGCGCGAGCGCCGGCGGCAGCGCCTTCCGGACGGAGATGAACGAGACGTCACAGGTGACGAGCTGCGGCGCGAACGGCAGCTCGGCCAGCTCACGGGCGTTCACCCGCTCGAGAACGGTGACGCGCGGGTCGTCACGCAGCTTCGGGTGGAGCTGCCCGTATCCGACGTCGAGCGCGATCACGCGGGCCGCGCCGCGCTGGAGGAGGACGTCGGTGAACCCGCCCGTCGAGGCGCCGACGTCGAGGCAGTCGAGGCCGGCCGGGTCGACCCCGAGCGCGTCCAGGGCGTGCGCGAGCTTCTCGCCTCCTCTCGAGACGAACCGCGGCCCGCGCTCGACCGCGAGCTCCTCGTCCTCGTCGACCTGATCCCCCGCCTTGGCGTGGCCCGGCACGAGCCCGGCCAGGATCAGAGCCTGCGCCTGCGCCCGCGACTCCGCGAGCCCGCGCTCGACGAGGAGGAGATCCAGGCGTCGCTTCGCCATGGCAGGAACGGTAGTGCGTGTCGACTCCACCGGGCACCGGCAAGGGGGCGTTCGCGACGGCCGTGGCGCCTTCGGGCTCCTTCGGCCCCGGCATCCGTCCGCGCGGCGTGCGCGCGGGCGGCCGGGCTTCGCCCGGCCCGCGAGGCGATCAGACTAGAAGGTACGGACGGCGAGCCCGTTGACGATCCCGGCCAGGACCGACGTGTCGGCCGGGATCTCCAGCAGCATCGCCAGCGCGCGCTCGGCGGCGAGGTTCGCGCGCGAGCGGGCCGCCTCGACACCTTCCACCAGCACGTAGCCGTCCTCGTCGAGGATGTCGTCGACGACCTGGAAGAGCATCCCCAGCTCGTCGGCGAAGTCGCGCCAGGGGCCCTGCTCCTCTCGCGGCAGGTGCACGGCGCACAGCGCGAGGCCGACCGAGGCGTAGAAGAGACGGCCGGTCTTCAGGCGGTGCACCGTCTCCAGGTCGGTGCCCGGCTCCATCGTGTCGAGGTACTGGCCGCCGATCATCCCCAGCGTCGCCTCGGCGAGCTCCCGGCCGACGGTCGGGCTCGGATACGAGCAGGCGAGCCGGAAGGCCTCCGCAAGGAGCGCGTCCCCGGCGAGCAGCGCCTTGCCCTCTCCGTGGACGCTCCACACGCTCGGCTTGCCGCGCCGCTCGCTGTCGTTGTCGAGCGCCGGGAGGTCGTCGTGGACGAGCGAGAAGTTGTGGACGAGCTCGAGCGCGAGCGCGGCGGGCATCACCTGCTCCGGCTCCTCGTCCAGCGCCTCCCCCACCGCGAGCGTGATCACCGGGCGGATCCGCTTCCCGCCCATCTCGAGCGCGTAGCCGACGGACTCGGCCTGACCGTGGAGCTCGGGCCACAGCTCGAGCCGCTCCAGGGCCTCCTCGACGAGCTCCTTCAGCTCCTCAGGGCTGTGCATCGCTCTCGCGCTTCGCCGCGTCGATCGCCTCGATCAGATCCTTGGCGGCCGCGTCGAACTCGGCCAGGAGGTCGACCGCGTCCTCGAGCGACTCGCACGCCTCCAGCCTACGCCGGAGCTCCTCGAGCCGCTCGACCTTCTCCTCGAGGCTCATGCGGCATCCCTGCCCCTGGCAACCGCGCCGAGGATCCCGTTCACGAGTCGCCCCGCATCCTCGGACGCGTATCGCTTCGCCAGCGTGACCGCCTCGTCGATCACCACCTCGAGGGGCACCGTACCTTCATCGAGCTCGCGGATGCCGATCCGAAGGATGTTCCGCTCGAGCGTGCCGAGCTGGCCCGCGGGCCAGTCCCCGGAGACGGCCGAGATCCGGGCGTCGAGCTCCTCCGCGTGCGCGGCCACCGACTCGGCGAGCGTGCGCGCGAAGTCGTCGATCTCGCCCTCGTAGTTCGTCCCGAGCGGCTGCCCGGTGAGGTCCCACTGGTAGAGGAGGAACAGCGCCGTGCGCCGGGCTCCGCGCCGGGACAGGGTCATCGGCCGTGCTCGTCGACGAACGAGGTCGTGTACTCGCCGCTCGCGAACGCCTCGCTTCGCAAGACGTCCCGGGCGAAGTTGCGCGTTGTGGCGATCCCGTCCACCTCGAGCTCTCCCAGGGCCCGCAGGCAGCGGCGGATGGCTGCCGGCCGGTCGACGTCCCAGACGATCAGCTTCCCGATCAGCGAGTCGTACATCGGCGGAATCGTGCTGCCCGGCCCGACGTGGGTGTCGAGCCTGACCCCCGGCCCGCCGGGGACGCGCAGCCGCTCGATCCGGCCCGGTGAGGGAGTGAAGTCGCGGTCGGGATCCTCCGCGTTGATCCGGATCTCGATCGCGTGTCCCGAGCGCGGAGCGCGGCCGGTTGCTGCGAGCCGTTCGCCTGCCGCGACGCGGAGCTGCTCGCGGACGATGTCGATTCCCGTGACGAACTCCGTGACCGGATGCTCGACCTGGAGGCGGGCGTTCAGCTCGATGAAGGCGAAGGACCCCTCGGGGCCGACGAGGAACTCGAGCGTGCCGGCGTTCGTGTACCCGGTCGCGACGCACGCGCGCTCGGCGGCCGCCTCCATCTCCTCGCGCAGGTCGGGCGAGAGCGCAGGCGAAGGCGACTCCTCGATCAGCTTCTGGTGTCGGCGCTGGATCGAGCATTCGCGCTCGCCGAGGGTGAGCACGCCGCCGTCCGCGTCGGCGAGCACCTGGATCTCGACGTGGCGGGCGGGAACGAGGGCCTTCTCGAGGTAGAGGCTCCCGTCGCCGAAGGCCGCGTCCGCCTCGGCGGAGGCGGTCGCGAAGGCGTCGTCGAGCTCGGCGGCGGACGAGACCAGCCGCATCCCCCGACCCCCGCCCCCGGCGGCCGCCTTGAGGAGAATCGGAAAGCCGATCTCGGGCGCGAGCTCGCGCGCCTGCGCGAGCGTCGTCGCCCCCTCCGTGCCGAGGACGAGCGGGACGCCGGCCTCACGCATCGCGATCTTCGCCTGCACCTTGTCGCCCATCCGCGCCATGACCTCTGCGCCGGGACCGATGAAGACGAGGTCGTTCTCCGTGCAGGCGCGGACGAAGTCCGGCCGCTCGGAGAGGAATCCGTACCCGGGGTGGACCGCCTGGCAGCCGGTCGTCTCGGCCGCGGCGACCACCGAGGAAACGTTCAGGTAGCTCGCTCCCGGCGGCGGCGGCCCGACACAGACTGCACGGTCGGCCAGCTGCACGTGCAACGCCTCCGCGTCGGCCGTCGAGTAGATCGCCACCGCCTCGATCCCGAGCTCGTGGAGCGCACGGATGACGCGGACAGCGATCTCACCTCGGTTGGCGACCAGAACGCGCGTGAACACGGGTCAGCCGTTTTTCGGCGACGTGGCGCTCGCGCGCGGAGGCGAGACCGCGCTCTCGCCGGAGCGCAGGAGCGGCCGGTCAGGCGTGCCGAAGGAGAGGCCCCGTTGGGGAACCATGGGTGCCCCCACGTCAAAGACCGGGGGGGCGGCCGTTGACCGGGTCGAGCTCCAACAGGAGCTGCCCGTACTCGACGGGCTGGCCGTTCTCGGGGTGGATGCGCCTGACGATGCCCTCCTGCTCGGCTTTGACCTCGTTCATCAGCTTCATGGCCTCCAGGATGCAGAGCGTCTGCCCGACCCCGACCACGTCGCCCTCCTGGACGAAGGGCGGCGCACCGGGCGAAGACGCCCGGTAGAACGTGCCGACCATCGGCGCCTCGACCCGGATCGTCGCAGGGTCCAGCGGGGGGGCCGCCGGTGCTGCGGCGGTCGTCTCCTCCTCCGGGCTCGGAGCCTGCGGGGCGGGCGCGGAGGCGACCAGCCCCTCGGCCGCCTCGGGCGTCCTCCGGACGGTCACGCGCAGACCGGCGTCCTCGATCGTCACCTCACCGACCCCCGAATCCTGGACGATCCGGACGATCTCGCGGATGCGCTCGGCCCGGCTCGCGTCCACGCCGATTCCCTCGAGCGACCCCTGCGTGCCCCGTCCGCGGATCGTTCGCAGGAGCGGCTCGGCGTCGTCGCCGAAGAGCGCGAGCAAGAGCAGCTCCTCCTCGCTCGAGGCCAGACCCGAGTAGCGGGCCTTCACCTCGTCGAGATCGGGCAGGTCGACGGCCGGGGCGCCGTCCGACAGCAGCGAGACCGCCCGCCGCACCGTGGGCGAGATCTCCGCCGGCGGTGTCCCGAACCCGCCCTCGAGCAGGGCGCGCAGCTCGTCGACGACCGTCTGGTACCGCTCGGCCGCAAGGACGTGCACGAGCGCCTGCGAGGCGAGCACCTGGCCGATCGGCGGCGCCAGCGGCGGGGATCCCGCCTCGGCGCGGATCGCCTCGAGCTCGGCGATCACCTCGTCGAGCCGGTCGCCGGCGCCCTGCGTCCGCAGGTGCAGGTCGATCGCCGCGACGAGCCCCGGCGGAAGGCTGTGCTCGGCCGCGCGGGTCGCGATCCGCGGGGCGAGCGGGACGACCGGCTCGTCGCTGATGTGCTCGTCGACGAGGTCGGACGCCTGCCAGAGCGTGTCGGGGGCCACCCCGGTGTCGAAGCCGAGGCCGCCGAGCGTGCCGGCGACCGCCTCGCCCGAGGCTCGGTGGAGGACGAGCGCGACCGGGTAGACCGCGGTCGCGATCAGGTCGGCGCCGGCGCGCGCCGCCTCGATCGCCGCGGCGAGCGCCCCGCCCCCCGCTCCCTGGCAGTACACGCCGACGGGGAGGTTGCTCGCCTCCCGGACCGCCTCGACGAGCTCGCGCACGCGATGCGGCTCGAGCGACCCGGAGGGGTCGTGGACCAGGACGCGTGCCGCGCCCAGCTCGGGGAGCCGCTCGGCCTGGGCGACGAGGGCCGCGGTCTCGCCCGAGGGGCCGGGGCTGTAGACCAGTCCTGCGTCGAACTCGCGCTCGGCCGCCTTGATCGCCTCGCTCGCCTCGAGGAGGTTCGAGACGTCGTTGAGCGGGTCGTGGAGGCGGAAGACGTCGATCCCGCTCTCGGCCGCGGTGGCGACGAAGCGTCGGACGAAGTCGCCCCCCACCGGCCGCGAGCCGACCAGGAACCGGCCGCGGAGCGCGAGCGCCAGCGGTGTCTTCGTGCGGGCACGGAGCGCGCGGATCCGCTCCCACGGGCTCTCCAGGCCCCGCTTGACCGCCGAGTCGAAGCAGCCTCCACCGGAGACCTCGAGGTAGGCGAACCCGGCGCCGTCGAGGATGCCCGCCAGGTCGAGCTGCGCGGAGGTGGGCATGACCGGCGCGAGCGGCTCCTGCCCCAGCAGGCGGATGGTCGTGTCGACGAGGGCCGGCACGGAGAGGAGCCTACCGCCGCTCGCCCGCGTCCAGCGACGGGAGATGCGGAGGGTGGGGAACGCTCAGAGCGTCACCCCACCCTCCCGAGACCGACGTGAGCGGTTCGACAGGTCGCCGATTCCGTCGGAGCCTAGACGTCCGCAACCCCGACCTCGGCCGTGCAGAACGCGCACCGCCTGGCCGCCCTCGGGATCTCGCTCAGGCACTCCGGGCACGCGCGCGCAGGGTCGTCCTCGTCGGGGGTCTTCTGCCGCCTCGCCGCCAGCGCGTTCACGGGCTTCACCACGAAGAAGAACACCGCCGCCGCGACGGACAGGAACGTGATCGTGGCATTGATGAAGTCGCCGTAGCGGAACGTGCTGCCGTTGATCGTGAACGTGAGGCTCGAGAAGTCGCGCTTGCCGAAGATCGCGGCGATGATCGGCGTGATCAGGTCGGCGACGAGGGCGTTCACGAGCGCGCCGAAGGCGACGCCGATCACGATCGCGACCGCCAGGTCGACGAGGTTCCCGCGGAGCAGGAAGGTGCGGAACTCGGTGGCCCACCTGTGCATCATCGGTAACTCCTTTCGGCGTGGGTGAGTGGCACTATCCAACGCCGCGCGCTGCGCTGCACGCCGGACGGCCGAGAGGGACGCAGGGATTGCCGCGGGCTAGGCCCTGGAGATGTAGCGCTTCTCGCGGGGGTCGACCTTCAGCCGGTCGCCCACGTTCACGAAGAGCGGCACCTGCACGACCGCGCCGGTCTCGAGCGTCGCAGGCTTGGTCACGTTCGAGACGGTGTCGCCGCGGACCCCGGGCTCGGTCTCCGTGACGGTGAGCTCGACCGACGCGGGCAGCTGGACGCCCGCCGGCCTGCCGTCCACCACCAATAGCTGCACCGAGCTGGACGGCTGGAGGAACTCCAGCGCGTCCTCGACCGAGCCGCGTGCCAGATGGATCTGCTCGTAGTTCTCCTCGTCCATGAAGACGACGTCGTCGCCGGCGTCGTAGAGGTACTGGACGTTCTTCACCTCGGTGCGGACGCGCGGGAACTTCTCGCCCGCGCGGAAGGTGCGGTCGACCACCGAGCCGGACTCGAGCGCCTTCAGCTTCGTGCGGACGAAGGCGCCCCCCTTGCCCGGCTTGACGTGCTGGAACTCGACGATCCGCCACGGCTCGCCGTCGAGCTCGATGTGCATGCCGTTCTTGAACTGGTTGGTGGAGACGGTCTCGGCCATCGGCGGGCCAGTGTACCGCCCCCTAGAGCGAGAAGACCTCGGCGACCCATACCGGGCCGGCGAAGCGGTGCGCGACCACCACGGCGTCGCCGCCCTGCCGGTCGAGGAGGGCACCGATCGCGGGCAGCTGCACGTCGGACTCCTCGCCGTCCACGCGGACCGTCAACGCGCCGCCCACGCGGCTGGCCTCGATCTCGTCGCCGCCGGCGTCCGGGAGGTCGAGGATCTCGGCGCCGGTCGCCGCGGCGCTCCACTCATCCCCTTCGTCCGGCACTGCGATCGCCCAGAACGGCGCCTCCAGCTGACCCAAGACCGCCTGCACCAGTGGGCCGAGCGCCTCGGGCGACGCGTCGCCGCCGGAGATCGTGCGCCCGCTCTCGTCGACCGCGAATCGGACCTCCTCGCCGGTGAGCCCGGGGGCGGATGCCGCGACGAGCGCGTCCCACGGATCGTCCTGCGTGGCGGAGCTCAGCCCGGGGATGTTCAGGCGCGATCCTCCCTGCCACTCCTGCGGCAGCTGGGCGAATGGGAGCGTAGCCAGCGCCGCGGCCAGCCGTTCGGTCGCGGTCGCCATCAGCCGACCGTGACCAGCTCTTTGGTGAACGTCGTCAGCACCTCGGGCCCATTCTCGCCGATGATCACGAGGTCCTCGATCCTGATCCCGCCGAGACCCGGGTGGTAGATGCCCGGCTCGACCGTGACGACGCCGTCGACCGCCAGGACGTCGCCGCTCTCGGGGCGCAACCTCGGCTGCTCGTGCACCTCCATCCCGAGGCCGTGCCCGAGGCCGTGGGCGAAGAGCGCGCCGTAGCCCGCCCGGTCGATCACGTCCCGGGCGACGGCGTCCACCTCCCGCCCCGAACGGCCTGCCCGCGTGGCGGCGAGTCCGGCCAGCTGCGCCTCGAGGCACGCGTCGTAGGAACGGGCCAGCGCGTCGGGGAGCGGACCGGTCGCGAACGTCCGCGTGCAGTCGGAGTTGTAGCGGTCGACCCGGGCGGCGGCGTCGACGACCACGGCCTGGCCCGGCTCGATCGTACGGTCGCCCGGGCTCGCGTGCGGCAACGCTCCGTTCGCCCCGGCGGCGACGATCGGTGGGAACGCGACCCCCTCGGCGCCGAGGTCGTGCATCGTCGACTCGATCCACCACGCGAGCTCGCTCTCGGCTCGCCCGACGAACGGCTGCTCGGCGAGGCGCGCGAAGGTCTCGTTCGTCACCTCGGCCGCGCGGCGGATCGCGTCGAGCTCGGCCGGCTCCTTGACCGCCCGGATCCCCTCGAGCAGCTCGATGGTCGGCAGGGTCTCGATTCCCGCCGCGTCGAGCGCGGCCCAGGACGCGTGGACGAGGCTTTCCGACTCGAACGCCACCCGCTTCGGCAGCAGCTCGGGCAGCCTGCTGAACAGCGCCCGTGGAATCTCGATGACCTCGACCCCGGTCGCACGCGCCTTCTCCAGGTAGCGGAAGTCGGTGAAGATGCGCAGCCCGTCGGGCTCGACGAGCACCGCCGCGTTCGAGCTGTCCAGGCCCGTCAGCCAGAGGACGTTGACGGGCTTCGTCACCAGCAGGGGCGCGTCGATCGCCGCCCGCAGCCTGTCGACCCGCGTGCCGATGCCCACGGCGCCGTCGCTCACCGCTGCCCCGCCAGGAACTCGAGCGCCTCCCGGTAGCCGTCCGGCCCCTTGCCGATCACGCGCTTGGCGGCGAAGTCGGCGATCAACGAGACGCGTCGCCACTCCTCGCGCTCCTCGACGTTCGACAGATGCACCTCCACGACCGGAGCGGCGAACAGCTCCACCGCGTCGCGGATCGCGTAGCTGTAGTGCGTCCAGGCCGCCGGGTTGAGGACGACGCCCTCGGCCGCGTCGAGGGCCTCGTGGCACCAGTCCACGTACTGGCCCTCGCTGTTCGTCTGGCGGCAGCGCACGCGGAGGTCGAGCTCCCTCCCCCACTCGTAGATCCTCGTCTCGAGCTGCTCGAGGCCGAGCCCCCCGTAGAACTCCGGCTGCCGGCGTCCGAGGACGTCGAGGTTGACCCCGTTGAGGACGTCGACGTTCACGCCCGGACCCTAGATGAAGATCAGCTCGTCGAGCGCCGCCCGCACGTCCGCTTCGGGCAGCTCCTGCTCGTGCGCGCCCTCGTCGCCGAGGAGCACGATCCGCAGCCGGCCCTTCTTGTCGCGGAGGAGGGCCTCCCAGGCCCGGTCGCGGTCGACCCGGACGGGCTGCGGCTTCAAGACCTCCTCGACCGCGGCGGTATCGCGTCCCGACAGCCTGAGCGCGGCGAGCAGCCCGAGCGCAACCGCGCGCCCGTGGGGGAGCCGGTAGTCCGATGCGGCCTCGAGCGCGTGCCCAAAGGTGTGGCCGAGGTTGAGCGCGTGGCGAGCCCCGCGGTCGTGCGGATCCCGGAGGCAGAGCGCGGCCTTGTACGCGGCGCACCGCCGGACGAGCTCCTCGTCGTCGAGCTCCCAGAGCGGCTCGCCTGCGAGCAGACCGGTCTTCACCACCTCGGCCATCCCGTTCAACCGTTCGGCCTCCGGCAGCGTGCCCAGGAGCGCCGGATCGACGATCGTGCGCACGGGCCAATGGAAGGCGCCGACGAGGTTCTTGGCCTCGGGAAGGTCGACGGCCGTCTTCCCGCCGATCGCCGCGTCGACCTGCCCGACCAGCGTCGTCGGCACGGCAGTCCAGGCCACGCCGCGCATGTAGGTGGCGGCGGCGAAGCCGGCGACGTCGGTGGTCGTCCCGCCGCCGAGCGCGACGAGGGTGCCGCCCCGGTCGAGCCGCAGCGAGCGCCACAGGCGGCCGAGATCGTCCACGGTCTTTCCGTGCACCTCGTGCGTGGAGGCGAGGCGGGAGCCGAGCGCGAGCTGCGCGTCCATGCCGTGGATGCCGGACACGTGTGCGTCGGCCACGAGCGCGACCGCCGCGTCGCCGGGGACGAGCTCGCCGAGCTGCTCGAGCGTCCCGGCGCCGACGTGGATGCCCGCAGCGGCGAGCACGATGCCTTCGAGATCGGCTGCGACGACGTCGGCCGACTCCCGGTAGAGCGGCTGGCGCTGCTCGTACAGCGCGCGAAACGAGCTCTCCTCCTGGGCGAGCGGGCGCCCCTGCCCGCGCGCGCGCTCCCACGCGAGGTCGGGATCGACCTCGACGAACACGGTCAACGCGTGGTCGCGGAGCGCCTTCCTGATCGCGGGGGTCGTCACCGCTCCCCCGCCGAGCGCGACGACGGCCGGCTTTCCGGCCATGAGCACGTCCAGCGCGGCCTGCTGCTCCAGCACGCGGAACTCCACCTCGCCCCGCTGCGCGAAGATCTCCGGGATCGTCTGCCGCGCCTCGCGCGCGATCTCCTGGTCGAGGTCGAAGAACCTCCTGCCGAGGCGCTCGGCGACCTGTATGCCGAGGGTCGTCTTGCCCGCGCCCATGAAGCCGACGAGCGCGAGGTGACTGTCTAGTGCGTGCGTGGTTGCCAATCGATCCGCCCGCGGTACGCCCGGTATGCACCGACGAAGTCGGCGAGCGCGTCGCCGCCGAACTTCTCGCGGGCTGCCCGGGCGAGCTCGAACGCCACCGACGCCTCGGCGACGACGGCGAGGGCCTCGACCGCGGCGGTGTCGCTCCGCTCGACCAGCGCCCCGGCCGGCTCGCCGGTCGCGAGGTCGACCGACTGGAGCGGCTTCATCAGCGTCGGCAACGGCTTCATCGCCGCCCGTACGACGATCGGCTCGCCGTTCGAGACCCCCGCCTCGATCCCGCCGGCACGATTGGTCTCGCGGTAGAAGCCACGCTCGTCACGGTGGATCTCGTCGTGGGCCTCGGACCCGGGCTTCCCGGCGAGTGCGAAGCCCTCGCCGATCTCGACGCCCTTCACGGCCTGGATGCCCATCAGCGCCGCCGCGATCCGGGCGTCGAGCCGCTCGGCGCGCGATGCGTAGGAGCCGAGCCCGGGCGGCACGCCGGTCGACCGCACCTCGATCACCCCGCCGACCGTGTCCCGCGCCTTCCGGGCCTCGTCGACGCGGCTCTCGAGGTCGTCGCCGACGACGGTTCCGGCGACCTCGACCCCGATCTCGGCGAGGAGCGCCTTCGCCACGGCGCCGGCGGCGACCACCACAGCCGTGTGCCGCGCGCTCGCGCGCTCGAGCGCGTCGCGGACGTCCGCGAGGCCGTACTTGAGCACGCCTGCCAGGTCGGCATGGCCGGGCCGCGGCAGGGTCACCGGCTCCTTGCCCTTGCTCCCCGCTTCCGGCTCGCCCTCCGGCGGCCACGGGCTCATCCCCCACGTCCAGTTCTCGTGGTCGCGGTTCTCGACCACGAGCGCGAGCGGCGTCCCGAGCGTCCGCCCGTGCCGGAGGCCCGCGTAGACGACGACCTCGTCGGTCTCGATCTGCTGCCGCGGGCTTCGCCCGTAGCCCTGCTGGCGGCGGCGGAGGTCGGAGTCGATCGCTGCCTTGTCGAGCACGAGCCCGGCCGGAAGGCCGCTGACGATCGCGACCAGGCCCGGCCCGTGCGACTCACCGGCGGTGACGAGCTCGAGACTCATGAGGGCAAGCCTACGGCGGCGCGCATGACCCCGACGGGGGCGGGGATCCCCGTCCAGAGCTCGAACGACCTCGCACCCTGGGCAACGAGCACCTCGAGACCGGAGACGACGGTCGCGCCCGCCTCGCGCGCCGCTCGGCCGGTGGCCGTCTCCGGATACGGCAGATCGATCAGGGTCTGACCCTCGGACAGGTTGCAGAGCACCACGTCCCGCTCGGACGTGGTGTTCACGACCAGGTCGGCATCGGACACGTCCGGGGGCCATTTCCCGCGACGGGAGAAGACGCGGGCCTGCGGAAGTGCCGCCCGGAACGCGGCGGCCGAGCCGCCCGACCCGATGATGGCCGGCCGGTCGGCGGCGAGCCCGTCCAGGATCGCGGCATCGGTCGAGTGGCCCTCGACGCGCCCGTCGCGCACCACGAGCACGTTGACCGACTCGAGCCCGGCGCCGGCGGCGGCCGCGGCGGCGGCCTTGTGCGGAGCGGTCACGTTCGCGCCGGCGAAGCCGAGAGCGGCCAGCCCACGCACCGCGTCCCGGACGCGACCGTCCTCGACGAGGAGCGGCAGGTACGCCCAGTCGAGCCCGCGGGCGGCGAACGCCGCGTTCTGCATCGCGGGGGAGAGCGAGTGCCCCACCGGGTTGCCGATCAGGCCGACCAGCCGTGTCCGGCCGCCGATCAGCAATTCGTCAGCCCCTGTCGGGTGTAGGCGTCGAACTCCTCGATGCTGGCCGTGAAGAAGTGGCTGCGGCAATCCGGCGTGCGCACGAAGTAGAGGTAGTCGACCTTCGCCGGGTGTGCAGCCGCCTGCATCGACGCCAGTCCAGGATTGGCGATCGGCGTCGGCGGCAGGCCTCGGAACCTGCGGGTGTTGTACGGCGAGTCGGAGGCGAGGTCGCGCTTGGTGATCGCCTTCGTCGGCAGGATCCCCAGCCCGTAGCGGAGCGTCGCGTCGATCCCGAGCGGCATCCGCTCGTGCAGGCGGTTGTAGATCACGGCCGCGACCAGTCGCCGTTCCTTCGGGACGACGACCTCCTTCTCGATCATCGAGGCGATGGTCAGGACGTCGTACGGGGTGAGGTTCTTCGAGCGTGCGTACCGCAGGTCGACTCGGCTCCACTTCGCCCGGAAGTTCTCGAGCTGCTTCTCGACGAGCGCGGCGGCCGGGTCGGTCTCGAACACGAAGTACGTGTCCGGGAACAGGAAGCCCTCCGGGGAGGCCGGCCGGCCGAATCCGGCCGGGAGGCGCGCCCTGCCCGCGGCCCGGACGTATCCTGTCGGGGTGATCAGCTGGCTCGTCCGGCCGGCGACCTGGGCCATCTGGCGGGTGGTGAAGCCCTCGGGGAAGGTCACCCGGACCTGCTTCGGCGCAGTGAGCGTGGTCGCCGGCGGCGGCGCCGCGGAATCGTGGCGGCCGCGCACGACCGCGTACGCGGCCCAGGCACATCCGCCGAACACCACGAGGACGACCACCAGCGCCACGAGGCGACGCCGGTGGATCTGCCGACGGGTCGGACCGCGGGTCAGGTGCGGCCTCTCGACCACTCGAGGTAGCCGGACAGGAGGTGGGCCGCGGCGCGGGCGTCGTCTCCTTCCCCCGGCCCCGCGAGCGCCGTCGTGAAGCGCTCGTCGAACGTCTCCACGGGCACGTCGACGACCGAACGCAGCCGGTCGACGAAGCGCATAGTCTCGTCGGCCTGGGCACCTCGCTCGCCGCGCAGTGTGAGCGGGAGCCCGACGACGACCCGGTCTGCATCCTCGCCGCGGACGAGCTCGCCGAGTCGGGCAAGACCGGCGTCGGTTGCGGCGTCCTCGACCGTGCAGAGGGGCCTGGCGAGCGTTCCGGTCGGATCCGAGACCGCTACGCCTGTGCGGGCCGAGCCGTAGTCGAGCGCCAGCACCTTCAAAGCTGGGCGAGCAACGCGTCCTTCGCGGCGCCGAGCGCCTCGCCGAGCGCCTCCGGCTTCTTCCCGCCTGCCTCGGCGAGCGTCGGGCGCCCACCCCCGCCGCCCTGGATGTGCTTCGCCGCGTCGCGCACCAGCGCGACGGCGTCGATCCCCCGGTCGGCGAGCGACTGGTCGAGGTTGAAGACGAGGAAGGCACGCCCGTCGTCGGTCGATCCGGCGAGCACGGCGGCCGCTCCCTCCTGCTGTCGGATACGGTCGGTGAGGTCGCGCAGGTCGCCGCCGGTGACGCCCCTGGCCTCGACGACGACGATGTCCTGCTCGCGGGCGAGGACGTCGAACTCGGCCTCGACCCGCTTGGCCGGCTTCTTCGCCTCCTTGCGCACCCGCTCCAGCTCGCGGCGGAGCTCCTCGGCCTCGTCGGCCCGTGCGCGGAGCAGCGCGAACGCCTCGCCGGCCGTGACGGCCTCGACCCGGCGCGCCCCGGATCCCACCGATCCTTCCGAGAGGACGACGAACGGGCCGATCTCGGCGGTCGCCCGGACGTGCGTCCCGCCGCACAGCTCCCGCGAGACGCCCTCCACCTCGACCACGCGTACCTCGTCGCCGTACTTCTCGCCGAAGAGCATGATCGCGCCCAGGTTGCGGGCCTCGTCGATCGGAACGATGAACGTCCGCACCGGATGGTTCTCGAAGACGGCCTGGTTCACGCGTCGCTCGACAGCCTCGCGCTCGTCGACCGTGAGCGCCTGCGGGTGCGTGAAGTCGAATCGGAGCTTGTCCGGCCGGACCGCCGAGCCGGCCTGGTGGACGTGGTCCCCGAGCACCGACCGCAGCGCCTCGTGCAGCAGGTGGGTGGCGGTGTGGTTCGCCATCGTCGGAAAGCGGACGTTCCACGGCACGACCGCACGCACACGGTCGCCGGTCGCGAACCCCTCGCCCTCGAACAAGAGCGCCTGGTCGTCCTCGATCCGATAGGCCGCGCGGAGGATCGCCCGCGCGCCGTCGTCCTTCCGGAGCTCGCCGGCGTCGGTCACCTGGCCGCCCCCCTCGGGATAGAAGGGCGACTCGCGCAGCTTCGCCAGGAACAGCCCGTCCCCCACCTCCTCCAGGGCGCCGATCTGGGTCAGGACGTCGGTCTTCTCCCAGCCGACGAACTCGCTGGTGAACCCGGCCGCGCGCGCGAAGTCCGCCGCCTGCTGGACCTCCCCCTTGCCGCCGCCGGCCCGGGAGATCTCCCGATGCCGTTCCATCTCACGCCGGTACCCGTCCTCGTCCACCGCGATCCCGCGCTCGCGGGCGAGCTCGAGCGTCAACTCGATCGGGAACCCGTACGTCGCCTGGAGCGTGAAGGCATCCGCGCCGGAGACGGCGCCGCCGGCGGCGGCCTCCTCGAACACCTTCATGCCCCGCTCGAGCGTCTCCGAGAAACGCTCCTCCTCCGCCCCGAGGATCCGCCCGATCTGGCCGCGATCCTCGGCCAGCTCGGGGTAGGCGTCGCTCATCTGGTCGATCACCGCGCCGGCGAGGTCGGCGACGAACGGCGCCTCCATTCCGATGCGGAGGCCGTGCTGGATTGCCCGGCGGACGATCCGCCGCAGCACGTAGCCCCGTCCCTCGTTGGAGGGCGTGACTCCCTCGCCGGCGAGGAAGGTCATCCCGCGGCCGTGGTCGGCGAGCACCCGGTGCGCCTTCGTCGCGTCGACCGAGTCCCCGTAGGCGACGCCGGACGCGGCCGCGATCCAGCTCATGATGCGCTGGTACCCGTCGGTGTCGTACACGGACGCGACGTTCTGGAGGATGCGCGCCGTGCGCTCGAGCCCCATCCCGGTGTCGATGTTCTGCTCGGGCAGCGGCGTCAACGTCCGGTCGGGGTGAAGCTGGTAGGACATGAACACCAGGTTCCAGAACTCGAGGAAGCGCTCGCAGCGCGAACAGCCGGGGAGGCAGCCCTCGGCGCAGCCGGCCTCCTCGCCCCAGTCGTAGTAGATCTCGGAGTCGGGGCCGCACGGCCCCGGTCCGCCCACCGACCAGAAGTTCTCCGACGACGGCAGCGGCACGATCCGCTCCGGCGGCATGCCGATCTGCTCCCACAGGTCGATCGCCTCCTGATCCGGGCCGAGCTTCAATTCGGGGTCGCCGGCATGGACGCTCACCCAGATCCGGTCCCAGTCCAGCCCCAGGCGCTCGCGCAGGAACTCGGCCGCGAACGAGATCGCCCCTTCCTTGAAGTACTGACCGAACGAGAAGTTTCCGAGCATCTCGAAGAAGGTCAGGTGGTACGTGTCGAGCCCGACCTCGTCGATGTCGGGGGTCCGGAAGACCTTCTGGCAGGTGGTCGTCGTCGGCGCCGGCGGCGGCTCGCGGCCGAGGAAGAACGGCATCTGGGGCTGCATCCCGGCGCTCGTCAGCAGCGTCGAGTGGTCGTCGGCGCGTGGGATCAGCGACGCAGACGGGCAGCGGAGATGGCCCTTCTCCTCGAAGAAGGACAGGAAGCCCTCTCGCAGCTCGGCGGTCGTCTGCACGCTGTGATTCTAGGGAGGGGCTGGGCGCGCGCTCGTGAGCGACCCCACACGACCTTGGTGCAGACGCGTGACGGACACGTCACGCAGATCGCCGTACGATCGCAGTGGGGAGGAGGCCGGGAGCACCAGGGCCGGCCGAAACGGCCAGTGATCGGAGGAGCGGTGGCCGGACTGGCTGGGCGAGGGACGGCCGAGGCCCCTCAGGCCGAGCCGTCGTCGTCCGGTGCGAGCTCTGTCGCCAGGTCGCGTTCGCGGCGAGCCGCTTCCTCCCTGCCTGTCTGGACCGCCTGCTGCAGGCCCGCGCCCGAGCGCGCGGCCGACGCCGCGTGTCGCGCTCCGCTGAAGAATCCCGCGATCGCCTGCACGGGGCGGGTGACCACCCGCGTCACGATGCGCACGCCGCTGTCCACGGTCGCGACGGCGTCTGCCGCGCTGTCCGTCATGACGTCGACCTTGTCGAGCTGGGTGTTGACGCGGTCGAGGGTGCCGCCGAGCTTCGAGATCACCGGCAGGAGCTCCTTCTCCGTCCCTTCGATCAGCGCCGAAGCCCGACCGAGAGTCCCGCCCAGCCTGATCGCTCCGTAGGCGAGCGCGAGTCCGGCGAGCACCAGGAACACCGCGAGCGCCGCATAGGCGACGTCGCCCCAGTTGGTCGACGCGATCATCTCGCGATCCTAAGCTGGCACGAGCCGCCCCGCACCGACGACGACGTCGTCCTGGTAGAGGACGGCGGTCTGGCCGGGGGCGACCCCGTACGCGGGCTCGTCCAGCTCGAGTCGGAAACCGCCCTCGACCGGGTCGACCCGCGTGGGCACGGCCGGTGACCGGTAGCGGACCTTCACGTCGGCTCGATCGACCGGGACGTAGAGGCGGCCGTGGGCGCGCAGAGAGGTCTTCGCGAGCGCCTCGCGGGGACCGACGACGACGGTGTTCGTCGCTGCGTCGGTCGCGATCGCGTACAGCGGGCGGCCGGAGGCGACTCCCAGGCCGCGCCGCTGTCCGGGCGTGAAGCGCCAGTGCCCGCCGTGCGAGCCGAGGCGCCTCCCCGAGACGTCGACGATCGCGCCATGCTCGGTCGGGACTCCTCGCCGCTCGAGGAACAGGCGGTAGTCGTCGCCGGCGAGGAAGCAGGCTTCCTGGCTCTCGGGGCGGGAGGCAACACTCAGCCCTGCCGCCTCTGCCTCGGCACGCGTCTCCTCCTTCCAGCGGTCGCCGAGCGGGAACCAGACGGCGGCGAGCAGCACCGGATCGAGGCCGGCGAGCATGTAGGACTGGTCCTTGCGCTCGTCCACTCCTCGGCCGACCAGCCGGCAGCCGCGGTGCTCGACGATCCGCGCGTAGTGTCCGGTCGCGAGGCGGCGCGCTCCCGCCCTTCGGGCGAAGGCCAGGAGTCGGGCGAACCGGAACCCTCCGTTGCATCGCGTGCACGGGTTGGGCGTCTCACCACGCGCGTACCCACGGACGAACGGCTCGACGACCGCGCGCCGGAACGGCTCTCGAAGGTCGAGCGTCACATGGGGGACGCCCAGGGAGTGGCACGTCTCTCGCGCGGCGATCACCGCCGCGGGAGAGCAGCAGGCCCGCTCGGAATCCGAACCCTCCGGATCGATCCACAGGCGGAGGGTCACACCGATCCGGTCCGAGCCCGCGCGCAGGAGCGCCACGGCCGAGTCGACACCGCCGCTCATCGCGACGGCAACCCTGTTCGGCGTGGACGAGGCGTGGAAGACGGGCCCGATCGCATTCGCGAGGGCGTCGACCGCGAGGGTCTCCCCTCCCACGGCCGCCGCCTCGATCAGGCTCAGGCCGCGGAGGTCCGTGTCGAGCCCGGCCGCGTCGGCGTCGACGATCCGCTCGCCGTCGAGGCGCAGCCGGACGAGTGCCCAACAGCCGTCCCGAGAGGAATCCCCCGCGATCTCGTTCATGCGATCAGGATGGCACACGCCGGTTCACGCCCGGCGGGCCGCCGCCCGAGGGACTGCCCGTTCGGCTTCCCCGCAGCACTCCCCCGCCCATGGGTGGGGGAGTCACCCCTCGCCCCTGCAACCGAGCCTATCGAGGCTCGTGTCGTCCAACCGTCACGGAACCGTGCCGATCGTGGAACATTGACGCCGCCCGGCAGCCACGAACGCGTCGAAAGAGGCGTGCCCCGACCCTGCCGATACCTCCGCCCCGTAGCGAACCTGGACGAACCAGGTGGGTGCCGTGCGGGCGGGCTCGTCTCCCGACTCGCCACGCCCGACTCGGGCTCCCTCGCTTTGGCTGTTGGTTCTACATTGGTGTGCGGAGCCACGAACAGGGTCGGGCACCCGCCTCACTCTACCCGGCACAGACCGCTAGGCCGCGCGGGCGAAGCTCCACCTGATCGTCTGTACACCGCTGAGCCCGAGGAGCTCGGCCAGCGCCGGCGTGACCTCGAAGTCGAACCGCGGGGTGAACGGGCCGCGGTCGACGACGGACGTCAACACGGTCTTCCCGCGGTAGGTGACGAAGATCTTCGCGCCGCAAGGAAGCACCTGGTGGTCGACGCCGAGCGTCTTCGGGGTGAGCAGCGTGCCGCAGCCGGACGCGTGGCCGGCAAGGGGTCGCTGGCGGACGCCGGCGAGCGCCGGGTACCAGCCGCTCACGTTCGAAACCGCGGGTAGCGGCAGAAGGGAGCGCCGCTGAGCGACGCTGTCGTCCCTGGAGGCGACGGCCAGCGCGACGACCGCTCCGAGGAGCGCCGCCCCGAGCAGGGCGAGCTGCCTCTGGGCGAGGATCGCGGTCACCGGCTAGTCCTCCCGCCGGACCGCCGTCGAGGGCTCCTCGGTCGGCGAGCCGCTCAGGATGCGCGTGTACTCCTCGACCTCCTCGGACGGAGCGTCGGCGGCATTCGGGCGAAGCGGGTACTCGTCCTCGGCCGCGGGCAGAGCCGGAGGCTCCGCCGGCGCCTCCGCCTCCTCCTCGGGCCCCGGCTCGTTCTCGGCCTGCTCGGACACCGCGGACACGGTGCCTGACACGGCACGCGTTTGTGAGCGCCAGATCGCAAGCTCGATCAAGGCGACGAGGATCCAGCCGCCGCCGAGCAGGGCGACGATCACGGCGGGTCGGAGGTCGGCGTAGCCCGCACCGACCCCGAGCAGGATCAGGAAGGCTGCCTCGATCGCGAATCTCGGCGCGAAGGCGCCCGGCATGCGTGGAGTCTAGACAGCCCGGCTGGGCAGACAGACGGCTCAGCCGGACGGCTGCGGAGCCTCTTCGTCCTCGGCCACGACCTCGATCCCCAGCTCGCGAAGCACGCCGGCGGGCATGGTGGTCGGCGCGCCGGTCAGAGGATCCGAGCCGCTCGACACCTTCGGGAACGCGACGATCTGGCGGATGTCCGGCTCTCCTGCCATCAGCGCCACGAACCGCTCGAGGCCCATCGCGAAGCCGCCGTGCGGAGGCGCGCCCATCTCGAGCGCCTCGAGCAGGAACCCGTACTTGCTCCGCACCTCCTCGTCCGCGAGCCCCATCACCTTGAAGACGGCCGCCTGGGTGTCGGAGCGGTGGATCCGGATCGAGCCGGAGCCGAGCTCCCAGCCGTTCCAGATCAGGTCGTAGTGTTGGCTCTTCGCCGCCCCTGGGTCGGCTTCGAAGGCCTCGTCGCCCGGGACCGGCGCAGTGAAGGGATGGTGCAGGAACGTCCAGTGGCCGGTGTCCTCGTCCCGCTCGAAGAGCGGGAAGTCGATCACCCAGTGGAAGACGTCCGTGCCCTCCGCGAGGTCGAGCTCGCGCGCGACGTGGAGCCGGAGGCCCCCGAGCACCCGCGCGACCGTCGACGACTCTCCGGCCGCGAAGAGGACGGTCGAGCCGGGCGCAGCTGCGAACACGGATAGCTCTCGCTCCGACAGGAACTTCGCGATCGGCGAGCGCACCTCGCCGTCCGCGCCGCGGACGATGTAGGCGAGCCCCTTCGCCCCCCACTCCTTCGCAACCTCCTCCAGCCGGGCGAGCTCCGCTCGCGAGTACTCGTTCGGGACGACGATGAACCGCACCGCATCGGCGCCGGCGAACACGCCGAACTCCGAGCCGCGCGTGACCTCCGTCGCGTCCTGGATCTCCAACCCGAAGCGGAGGTCGGGCTTGTCGGTTCCGTAGGTGGCGATCGCCTCGTCGTAGCCCATGCGCGGGAACGGTCTCGTCGGCGGCTCCCGCCCCACGGCGGCGAACGCGTCCACGACGACCGCCTCCAGCACGTCGAGAACGTCGTCCCGCGCGACGAACGCCATCTCCAGGTCCAGCTGCCGGAACTCGAACTGGCGGTCTGCACGCAGATCCTCGTCCCGCCAGCACGTGGCGATCTGGTAGTAGCGGTCGATCCCACCGATCATGCAGAGCTGCTTGAAGAGCTGCGGGCTCTGCGCGAGCGCGAAGAAGCGACCGGGTTGAAGGCGTACCGGGACGAGGAAGTCGCGCGCACCCTCCGGCGTCCCGCGGGTCATGCCGGGCGTCCAGACGTCGATGAACTCCCGATCGTCCATCGTCCTGCGGATCGATCGCACGACCGTGTGCGAGAGCCGCAGGTTCCGTTGCATCTGGTCGCGGCGCAGGTCCAGCCACCGGTAGCGCAGTCGCAGCGTCTCGTCGACGTTCTCCTCGTCGAGCTGGAACGGAAGCGGGGTCGAGCGCGAGAGGATCTCCAGCCGGTCGATCTGGAGCTCGACGCCTCCGGTCGGCAGGTTCGGGTTGACCGCCTCGGGCGCCCGCGCGACCAGCTCGCCCTCCGCCTGGACAACGAACTCGTTCCGGAGCTCGTGCGCGACCGCGTGCGCGCCCGGCGTGCGCTCGGGGTTGACCACGAGCTGGCAGACGCCGGTGTGGTCGCGGAGGTCGACGAAGACGAGCCCGCCGTGATCGCGGCGGGTGGCGACCCAGCCGGCCAGCGTCAAACGCCGCCCGACGAGGTCGAAACCGACCTCGCCGCAACGGAGGTCCCGCCAGCTCACGCCGTCACCTCGGCCAGGTCGGTGCCCGCGCCGACGACGACGACCTTCTTCGCGCCGAGCCGGCCCGCCTGGGTGTGTTGCCCCTTCACCGAGCGGCCTGCGAAGTCGGCGTCCGCCCGCACCCCCGCTGCGCGCAGCTCCATCAGGCGTGCAAGGACGGCGGCGCGGTCGGCGTCCTCGCTGCAGACGAAGAAGACGTCGATCCCCTGGTCGGCGGGGACGGGCGTGCCGGCCTGTTCGAGGGCGATCAGCAGCCGCTCGATCCCTGCCCCGAAGCCGACCCCCGGCGTGTGCCTGCCGCCGAGCTCCTCGGCGAGGCCGTCGTACCGCCCACCGCCTGAGAGGGTCGACTGCGATCCGCCTTCGGGGCCGACGAACTCCCAGGTCGTCCGGGTGTAGTAGTCGAGCCCTCGTACGAGCGTCGGGACGAGCGTGTACTCGACGCCGAACGCGTCGAGGTACAGGCGTACGTCGGCGAAGTGCGCGCGACAGGCGTCGCACAGCGAATCGCCGATCGTGGGTGCCCGCCTGAGTACCTCCTGCACTCCGGTGGGCTTCGCCGCGATGTTGTCGAGCGCACGCAACGGGTTGCGCGACGCCTGCTCACGCGTGACTGCGTCGAGGTCGGCGTCGTGCTCCGCCAGCCACGGCCGCAGCCGTTCGAGGTACCCGGGCCGGCAGGCCGCGTCGCCGATCGAGTTCAGCTCGAGCCGGTACTCGTCGATCCCGAGCCTGCCGAGCAACGAGTCGTAGAGATGGATCACCTCGGCGTCGCAGGCGGGGTCGTCGGATCCGACCGACTCGGCGTCGAGCTGCCAGTGCTCGCGGAATCGTCCCTTCTGCGGACGCCCGTAACGGTAGATCGTCTCGATCGTGTAGAGCTTCTGGGGCTGCGGCTCGCGGTGGAGGCCGTGCTCGAGATACGCCCGGACGATCGGAGCGGTCGCCTCCGCCCGCAACGTGAGCGAGCGGTCGCCGCGGTCGGTGAACGTGTACATCTCCTTGGTGACGATGTCCGAGCCCTCGCCGGACGTCCGCGCGAAGAGCTCGGTGTCCTCGAACACGGGCGTGTGGATCCGGCGGTACCCGTACAGCGCGCACAGCCGCTCGAACTCCTGCTTCACGAACTGCCAGGAGGACTGTTCGGACGGGAGGATGTCGTGTGTGCCGCGCGGGGCTTCGAAGCTAGGCACGGAGCTCGGTCAGGAACGGGTTGCGCGCGAGCTCGGCGCCGAGCGTCGTCGGCGGCCCATGGCCGGAATACACGACCGTCTCCGGCGGGAAGCGGTCGACGAGAGCCCGGATCGACTCGACCAGGGTCTCCCAGCTCGCCATCGGCAGGTCGGTGCGGCCGACCGAGCCGGCGAAGAGGACGTCACCCGAGAACAGGCAGAGGTCGGCGTAGAACGCGAGGTGACCGGGCGAATGGCCGGGCACCTGCATGGTCTCGAACGAGATCCCGGCCAGGTCGAGGGTCTCGTCCCCGCTCAGCGGCACCTCCGCATCCCAGGGACGGATCTGGTGCCCGGGGTAGAAGTCGGCGGGGCGGGCCAGCACGGCAGCCTCGACCTCGGAGATGTGGACGGGTGCGCCGGTCGCTTCTGCGAGATCGGCGACCGCGCCGATGTGGTCGTAGTGGGTGTGCGTGACGAGGATCCCTGCGACCGTGACTCCCATCCGGGCGACCTCGAGCCGCAGGGTCGTCGCGTCGCCGCCCGGGTCGATCACGACCGCCTCGGCTGCGCCACGTTCGGTACGGACGACGTAGCAGTTCGTCCCGATCGGGCCGAGCTCGTAACGGTCGACGACCAGGGGCATCCTGCGGCTGAGTCTAGCCGGGGGTCTACTGACGCCTGGGCCGCTTGTCCTTCTGCGGCAATGCGCCCTGCTGCTTCAGCCACCGGTTCCGCACGATGCGGTCGGTGAGATACATCATCGGGATGAAGAGCAGCCCATAGAGGATGCCGATCATCACCCGGCTGATCAGCGGCCCGCTGCGGAGCAAGAACACGACGAGCACGAAGATGCCGATCTGCCAGGGAACGGCGCGCCTGGCGCTCCGCGACCACGAAGGCTCGGGGGGTTCGCGTGTGGCTCTGCCGGAAACGTTCCTCGACTTCGTCTTCGATGCCGCCTTCGCCGGCGTCCTCGCATCCTTCGCCGCCTTGGTGTCCCCCGGGTCGGGTTCGTCGACCTCGATCTCCTGGCCCCCCTCGTCGACGTAGACGTACTCGTACTCGTGCCGCCGGTCCTTCTCGCGGCGGCGCCTCTGCTTGCGGGTCGGCATCGCCGGCTAGGGTAGCTCCGCGGGCCGCCCGCCGACGAGGACCGTCGACACGTGGTCGTGTCCGAGGTGGTAGGCGACGTAGCGCCAGTCGGGCGCATCCAGGAGAACGATGTCCGCATCGTGGCCGGGTGCGAGGCAGCCCTTGCGATCCGCGATGCCGAGGACATGGGCGGCATTGGCGGTGCAGGCGGTGAGCGCTTCCGCGGGCGAGAGCTGGAGCTGTGTGGCGGCGAGCGAGCACACGAGCGGGAGGCTCTCGCAGAACGCGCTGCCGGGGTTGAAGTCAGTAGCAAGGGCGACCGCGGCACCTGCGTCGACGAGCGCGCGTGCCGGCGGCATCGGCCTGCCGAGGAAGAGCGCGCTCGCCGGGAGGAGCACGGCCGAGACCCCGCTCGCCGCGAGAATGCGCACGCCGTCGGGACCGGTCGCTTCGAGATGGTCGACCGAGCGGGCGCCGAGCTCGACCGCCAGCGGAATGGCGCCCAGCTCGGTGAACTGGTCGCCGTGGATCCGGAGAGCGAGACCGGCGTCGCGGCACGCCGACAGGTAGCGGCGGGCCTGGCCGGTGTCGAACGCACCGTTCTCGAGGAAGACGTCCGCCGCGGTCGCGATCCGCGCCGCCTCGGGCAGAACAGCGGCGAGAGCGAAGTCCAGATATGCGTCGCCCTCGGCGAACTCGGGCGGGACCGCGTGCGCGCCGAGCCAGGTGGGGACGCCCCCGGCCGCCTCGATCGCGCGGAGCTGTGCGAGCTCGGTCTCACGGTCGAGGCCGTAGCCCGACTTCGCCTCGAACGTCGTCGTCCCGGTGCGGAGCATCCAGTCCCGGTGGCGGCTCGTCAGAGCGACCAAATCCTCGCCGGAGGCCGCCCGGGTCGCGCTGACGGTCGACAGGATGCCGCCGCCGGCGGCGTGCAGCTCCTCGTAGGTCGCGCCGCCCGCTCGCAGCGCGAACTCCTCGACTCGGTCGCCCGCGAAGCACGCATGCGTGTGACAGTCGACGAGGCCCGGGATCGCCGACAGGCCGTGCCCGTCGAGCTCCTCGACCTGGCCGTCGAGGGGACGAAGGTCGCGCATCCGACCGGTCGCGACGATTCGACCGTCCTCGCAGAGCACGTAGGCATCGTCGAGGACCTCTACCTCGCCGAGTGCCTCGCCGCGCCGGGGTGCGGACGCGACGGCCGGCGTCGCGAGCTGCGCGAGGTCGCGGACGAGGAGTCGGCTCACAGCCGGCGGAGGCCGACGTCTCGAAGCGGGCGCCGCACCCGTCGTCGGAGCCTCGCGCCGCGCTCCTCGAGCCTCTCGATCACGATCTCTCCAGGCTCGGGAGGTCGAGCCCGTGCTCGCGGGCATGCTCGAGCGCCTCGGGGTACCCCGCGTCGGCATGGCGCATCACACCCGTGCCCGGGTCGGTGGTCAGCACGCGTTCGAGCCGCTCGTCGGCATCGGGCGAGCCGTCGGCGACGACGACCATGCCGGCGTGAATCGAGTTGCCGATCCCGACGCCGCCGCCGTGGTGGACGCTCACCCAGGTCGCCCCCGCTGCGACGTTCAACAACGCGTTGAGGATCGGCCAGTCGGCGATCGCGTCGGAGCCGTCGGCCATCGCCTCCGTCTCCCGGTAGGGCGACGCAACCGAGCCCGCGTCGAGGTGATCCCGCCCGATCACCACCGGCGCCTTGACGGCTCCGCTTCGCACGAGCGCGTTGATCGCCAGACCCGCCCGTGCTCGGTCGCCGTAGCCGAGCCAGCAGATCCGCGCCGGCAGACCCTGAAACGCGACGCGCTCGGGTACCAGCTCTAGCCAGCGCTGGAGCACCCTGTCGTCGGGGAAGAGGTCCACCAGTGCCGCGTCGATCGCCGCGATGTCGCCCGGGTCGCCGGAGAGCGCCGCCCATCGGAAGGGACCGATGCCGAGGCAGAACAGCGGCCGGATATAGGCCGGGACGAAGCCCGGGTATGTGAACGCGTCCTCGACGCCCGCCTCTAAGGCCTCACCTCGCAGGTTGTTGCCATAATCGAAAACGTAGCTGCCGGCCCGGACGAAGTCGAGCATCCCCTGGACGTGCGTTGCGATGCTGGCACGGGCTCGGTGCAGGTACGTAACAGGATCAGTGGAGCGCAACTCAGCGGCCTGCCCGACGTCCAGGCCGACCGGGACGTATCCGTTCAAGGGGTCGTGCGCCGCGGTCTGGTCGGTGACGAGGTCGAACGCCTCTCCTCTGCGCGCGAGCTCCGGGACGACCTCGGCGGCATTCCCGAGGAGGCCGACCGAGAGTCCGCGCGCCTCGCGCTGGGCCGAGCGGAGGCGAGCGAGGGCGTCGTCCAGCGAGTCGGTGGCCTCGTCGAGGTAGTGGGTCTCCAGCCGACGCTCGATGCGGGACGGATCGACCTCGACGCAGAGCACTGCCGCGTTGAGCATCGCTCCGGCCAGGGGCTGCGCGCCCCCCATGCCGCCCAGGCCGGCGGTGAGGACGGTGCGGCCGGACAGGTCGGCGGCTCCAAAATGCCGCTCGGCCGCCGCGGCGAAGGTCTGGTACGTCCCCTGGAGGATCCCCTGCGTCCCGATGTAGATCCAGCTCCCGGCCGTCATCTGTCCGAACATCGTCAAACCGAGCGCCTCGAGCCGGCGGAACTCGTCCCACGTGGCCCACCGCGGCACGAGCAGCGCGTTGGCGATCAGGACGCGCGGAGCGCCCGGGTGCGTCCGGAACACACCGACCGGCTTGCCGCTCTGGATGAGCAGGGTCTCGTCGTCGCCGAGTCGCAGCAGCGTGCGGACGATCGCACGTAGCGCGTCGTGACTCCTCGCTGCACGGCCGGTCCCCCCGTAGACCACGAGCGCCTCGGGGTGCTCGGCGACCTCGGGATCGAGGTTGTTCAGGAGCATACGGAGCGGCGCCTCGGTCGACCACGAGCGTGCGCTCAGCTCGCCGCCGCGAGGTGCGCGGATCCGGGAGAGGTCACCGCAGAGCGCCTCGACCGCGGCGTCCAGCATCTTCGTCGCACTCACTCGGTGTTCGCCTCCTCCCGCTCACGCCGGCGCCAGCGCCACCAGCTGTATGCGGTTGCGACCACGAACAACATCGGCGCGATGACCAGCGCCGCGCGCATGTTCCCGCCGGTCAGGGCGGTGACGCCGACGACCACCCCGGCGAGGATCGCATAGAGGATGGCGCTGTCCCGGTACGGGTGCCTGGGCACCCGGCGCGGTGAGCCGTCCCAACGAAGTCGCTTCTTCTTCGTCGTCTCGGTCACCGGAGCGTGCCGACTTCCTCCTCGACGGCGGCGACGAGCGATCCGTCGCGAATCGCGGCGGCGACCGCTTCGATCTCGCCGCCGAGCGGTCGGTCGTCGGTCAGCCGCGGCGACACTGAGCGGACGAAGGCGTGTGCGGCGGCCGCCCCGCGGCCGGGTTCGAGCGGCGCGAGGAACTCCACCCCCTGGGCTCCGGCCAGCAGCTCGATCGCGAGTGCCCATTCGGCGTTCCCGAGCACCTGCCACGCCTTCAGGCCGGCGGCGTTCCCCATCGAGACGTGATCCTCCTGGCCGGCGCTCGTGGGAACGGAATCGACGCTTGCCGGATGGGCGAGCACCTTGTTCTCGCTGACGAGCGACGCGGCCACGTACTGCGGGATCATGAAGCCGGAGTTCAGCCCTCCCTCGACGGTCAGGAACGGCGGCAGCCCGCCGGAGAGGTTGGGGTTCACCAGCCGTTCGACCCGCCGCTCCGAGATGTTCGCCAGCTCGGCGACCCCGATCGCCAGCGCGTCGAGCGCGAATGCGAGCGGCTGGCCGTGGAAGTTCCCGTTCGAGACGAGCAGGTCGTCCTCGACGAGAACGAGTGGGTTGTCGGTCGCGGCGTTGAGCTCGATCGAGACCGTGTAGTCGACGTAGTCGAGCAGGTCACGGACGGCGCCGTGCACCTGTGGCGCGCAGCGGAGCGAGTAGGCGTCCTGCACCTTGTCGCACCACCGGTGCGCCTCGTTGATCGCAGAGCCTTCGAGCAGCGCCAGGACGTTCGCGGCCGACTCCTGCTGGCCGCGCAACGGTCGAAGCGCGTGCACCTGCGGCAAGAAGCTCGTGCGCGAGCCCTGCAACGCCTCCAGTGAGAGTGCGCACGCGACGTCGGCCGCCTCGGCGAGCCGGCGGCCACGCGCAAGACCCAGCGCGCCGAACGCCGCCATGAACTGGGTTCCGTTCACCAGCGAGAGTCCCTCCTTCGCCAGCAGCGTCTCCGGCGCGAGCCCCGCCCGTTCCAGTGCCTCTCGTCCGGGGAGCCGTTCGCCGTCGAACCACGCCTCGCCCTCCCCCACCAGCGGCAGGGCGAGGTGGGCGAGCGGAGCGAGGTCGCCGCTGGCGCCGACCGACCCACGACTCGGCACCACCGGGAGGACGCCACGATCGAGACACGCCAGGAGCAGCTCGACGAGCTCCGGCCGTGCGCCGGACCGGCCCTTGGCGAGGGTGTTCGCGCGTAGCACCATCGCCGCGCGGACGATCTCGTTCGGGTACGGCTCGCCGACCCCGCACGCGTGGCTGCGCAGCAGGCGCAGCTGCAGCTCCTCGGTCAGCTCCTCGGGGATCGTCTGGGAGACGAACCGGCCGAAGCCCGTGTTCACGCCGTACGTGTGCTCGTGCCGTCCGTGAGCGGCACGGTCGACGACCGCACGCGCCTCCATCATCCGGTCGCGCGCCGGCTCAGAGAGCCCTGCCGCCGCGCCCTCGACCGCGACGGCCCAGACGTCGTCGACGGTCAGATCCTCGCCCGTGAGGCCGATCGCCGTTCCCGAGGGCACACGGCGAGTCTAGCTCCGGGCTGCTTCGCCCCACCCCCGGAGAGGGGGTGCGGCGACCCCCTGTACCAACGCTACCCACGACCGCGTCGCGGGTCAGCGACGCGCCTGTGACAACGGTGTGTCAATCCTCGAGCAGGCGCAGCTCCAGGACGCGCGAGGCGTCGAAGCGGTCGATCCGGAGCAGCGTGCCCGCGGCGGCGGCGGCCGCGCCCGCCGGCATCAGGCCGACGAGCTCCGAACCAGCCACCTCGACCCCGCGTGCGGCGGCCTCGTCGGCGATCCGCGCGACGATCATGTGCAGCGCGGTCGCCTCCCAATCCTCGACGTTCATGCTCACCTGGACGAGTCCCGCACGCGGGAGGTCGAGCCCGAGCGCCCGCACGCCCGGGAAGCCGCCGTCGCGCTCGCGGACGGCGCCGGCGATCGCGCGGGCGACCTCGACGTCCTCGCTGTGGAGATTGACGTTGAAGGCGATCAGCGGTCGGCGGGCGCCGACGAGCACTGCGCCGGCGGACGGATCGACGCGACCTGGGCCGAAGTCGGGTATCAGTTCGCCCCCGTCGATCCGCTCCTGAAGGCGCTCCGGACCGCCCTGCCGGAAGTACGCGGGGCCTCGACCCGGCGCTCCGTACAGGAAGACCGGTAGGCCGAGGTCGCCGATGCGCGCGCCCACCTCCAGTGACACCCCTCTCGCCCGCTCCATGTCCTCTGGACGGATCGGCACGAGCGGAACGACGTCGGCCGCGCCGATCCGGGGGTGCGCGCCCCCGTGCCGGCGCAGGTCGATCAGCTCCCTCGCACGTGCGACGCCCCCGACCAGCCCGTCCACGAGCTCCGCCTCCGAGCCGACGAGCGTGAAGACCGACCGGTTGTGATCGCCGTCCGAGTGGACATCCAGCAGCCGGGCGCCGCCGTCGGTGAGCGCTGCGGCGATTGCGTCGATCGTTCCTCGCTCGCGCCCCACGGAGAAGTTCGGCACCGACTCGAGCGGGAACACGTTCCGTACTCTAGGAGCCGGGATGAAGGCCTACTACCACGCACGGGCCCGCGAGTACGACGACTGGTGGCTCCAGCGCGGCCTGTTCGAGCAGCGCGCGCACCCGGCCTGGCAGTCCGAGCGCGACGAGGCGTTCGAGACGATCGGAACGCTCCCTCCGAAGCGCACGCTCGACGTCGCCTGTGGCACAGGGTTCGTCACGCGCCTCCTGCCCGGCGAGGTGACAGGGCTCGACCAGAGCGACGCCATGCTGGAGGTCGCGGCGGAGCAGGCGCCCGGCGCGGCCTTCGTCCAGGGCGACGGGCTCGATTTGCCCTTCGAGGACGGAGCCTTCGAGCGGCTCTTCACGAGCCATTTCTACGGACACCTCGAGGAAGGCGACCGCGAGCGCTTCCTCGCCGAGGCGCGCCGGGTCGCAGCCGAGCTCGTGGTCTTCGACGCCGCCCTCCACGACGGCGAGCCTCGTGGGGAGCGGCAGGAACGGGTCCTCAACGACGGCACCACCTGGGACGTCTACAAGCGGTTCTTCACCGGCCGGGGCCTCGTCGACGAGCTCGGCGGTGGCACCGTCCTGCACGAGGGCCGCTGGTTCGTCCTCGTCACCACGTGACGCGGCGGCGCTCGGCGTACCGCTCGCTCGCCTCGCTCCAGCGCGACAATCGCAGCTGTCGTGCCTGTGCCGAGGCCGGGTTCCCGCTCGGCTCGCTCCCGGTCCTCGAAGGACACGAGGGGCAGCGCGCATACATCTACGGCCAGTCCCCCGGCGTGGTCGAGGGAGACCAGCGACGGCCGTGGCGCGGACGTGCCGGCCAGAACCTCCGCCGCTGGCTCGGACTCGACGAGGACGCGTTCTACGCGACCTTCTACTGCGCGTCGGTGACGCGCTGCTACCCGGGCCGCTCGCGATCCGGACAGGGAGACCGTGTGCCCGCCCGGCGCGAGCAGGAGCTCTGCTCCTTCTGGCTCGACTGGGAGCTTCAGCTGCTGCGGCCGGAGCTCATCGTCACCGTCGGTGGGCTCGCCACGCGCCGACTCGTTCCGGCGAGGGGCCTCGGCGAGTGCATCGGGGCGACCTTCGAGCACGAGGGCGCGACCGTGATCCCGCTCCCTCATCCGTCCGGGGTGAGCCGCTGGTTGAACGCGCCCGAGAACCGGAGGCGGCTCGACGATGCGCTCGCCCTGATCCGGCGCCGGGTGCATGCACTCGCGCCTCGCACCAGCGCGATATCCGCCGGATAAGTTTCGCCGGTGGCCGCCGTTCCGTACCGGCGCACCTTCGTGCGCCTGCTCGGCTTCCTGAAGCCGTACAAGATCTCGCTGGTCGTCTCGATCGTGCTCGCGTGCGGCTCGCAGGCGGCGCAGATCGCGCTCGTGTGGGTGGTCGGCGGGGTTATCAACAAGGCGATCGTCCCGCACGACTCCGCCAAGCTCCGGATCTACATCTGGACGATCGTCGGCCTCGGCGCGATCAAGGCCGGGCTGATGGTCGGCCGGCGCCTGATCTCCGGTCGCCAGGCACTCGGCGTCGAATTGGACATGCGGAACGGGCTCTACGCCCGGCTCGTCCGGCTGTCGTTCCGCTTCTACGACACGCACCAGACCGGGCAGCTGATGTCGCGGGCGACCGTCGACCTCCAGGGCGTCCGCTTCTTCCTCGGCTACGGGCTGATCTTCCTCTTCCAGAACGTCATCACCGTGCTCTCGGTGACGATCGTGCTGTTCTTCGTGCAGTGGGAGCTGGCGCTGATCGCGTTGGCGATCGTCCCGATCCTCACCGTCCTTGCCTACCGGTACAGCCGTGTTTCGCACCCGACGCTCCGCGACGTGCAGCAGAAGCTGGCGGACGTCGCCACCGTCGCGCAGGAGGCGATCGTCGGCGTGCACGTGGTCAAGGCATTCGCGCAGGAGCCGGCGGAGGAGGCGAAGTTCGACCGGCGCTCCGAGGCGGTCTTCGGGCAGACGGTCGCGGCGAACCGGCAGCGCGCCTTCTTCGTGCCGCTGATCTCGTTCGTCCCGATGCTGGCGCAGGCTGCCGTGCTCTTGATCGGCGCGACCATGGTGCGGCACGGAACCCTCTCGGTCGGCGCCTTCGTCTCCTTCAACCTGTACCTCGGCATGCTCGTCCTGCCGTTGCGGTCGCTCGGCATGTGGATCGGGCAGGCTCAGCGGGCGACGGCGTCCGGCGAGCGGATCTTCCAGGTCATGGACGAGCCGGAAGAGGTCGCCGACCGTCCGGATGCGATCGAGCTCCCGCCGGGCCCGGGGGAAGTGCGCTTCGAGGGAGTCTCGTTCGAGTACCTCGAAGGCCGGGCGGTGCTGCGGGAGGTCGACCTGGACGTCCCGGCCGGCAGGACGATCGCGCTGATCGGGCACACCGGCTCCGGGAAGACGACGCTGACGTCGCTCGTGCCTCGGTTCTACGACGTCACCGGCGGCCGCATCGCCGTCGACGGTCACGACGTGCGCCACCTGACCCTCGCCTCCCTGCGCAAGGCGGTGGGCGTGATCTCGCAGGATCCCTTCCTCTTCTCGGCGACCGTGCGCGAGAACATCACCTTCGGCGCCGGCGACCTGCCGCAGGCCGCGGTCGAGGAGGTGGCACGCGCAGCCCAGGCGCACGAGTTCATCGAGCGGCTGCCGCAGGGCTACGACACGGTGATCGGCGAGCGCGGCATCACGCTCTCCGGTGGGCAGCGTCAGCGGCTGGCGATCGCGCGCGCGCTCGCGGTCGATCCGCGGATCCTCGTCCTGGACGACGCGACCGCCTCCGTCGACGCCTCCACCGAGGCGCTCATCCGCATCGGCCTGCGCAGCGCGATGGCCGGCCGCACGACCTTCATCATCGCCCACCGGCTGTCGACGATCGCGCTGGCCGACGAGATCGTCGTGCTCGCCGAGGGGCGGATCGCCGCGCGCGGCACGCACGACGACCTGATCGTGCGCAGCCCCGTCTACCGCGAGATCTACGAGCACGGACTGCTCGAGCGCCAGTTCGCAGACGCCGTCGAGGCGCGTGCCGCCGTCGAGGAGGTCGCGTGAGCCCCGGCTGCCCCGTCCCGTTCCGCCACACCGTCGCCGGGCCATTCTTGGCGGCAATCGGCATCGAATCGGCACGGACACGTGAGCCTTCCGCGGGTATCGTCGGCCTCGAGGGCGGCGGGACGGCTCCCCACCCTATGGGTGGGGGTGTCGCCGGGGGTCTGGCTCGGCCCCGGCGAAGCGACGCGTCCTGCGTTCCGTACCGATCTCGGAGCGGAGGCGGCCGGTGAGGGTCTACCAGGCCGGGAGCCACCTGCTCGAGGAGCGCGGCGTTCGCGTCCGCGACTGGTCCTGGCGCCAGACCGGCCGGCGCTTCTCCACCCTGAATCGGCTGGTCGCGCCTCACCGCGGGCGCGCGATCCTGTCGCTGGTCACGCTGCTCCTGGCGACCGTGATTGCGCTCGCGCCGCCGTTCCTGGCCAAGTACGCCCTCGACGACGCGCTGCAGGGCGGCGGACACCTCTACCTGGTCGTCGCGCTCTTCCTCGTCGCCGGGGTCGCGAACTGGGGGATGACCTACGCGCAGACGTACCTGACCGGCTGGGTCGGAGAGCGGATGCTGGCCGACCTGCGCACCGGTCTCTTCGAGCACCTGCAGCGGCTTTCCCTCGGCTTCTACGAACGGAACCGCGCCGGCGTCGTCATCAGCCGCCTCACGAACGACGTCGAGGCGCTCGACCAGTTGGTCACCGACGGGGTCTCGAGCCTCGTCCAGAGCACGTTGACGCTCGTCGGCACGGCGATCCTGCTCTTCATCCTCGACTGGCGACTCGCCCTCGCCACGCTGACCGTCATCCCGGTGATGAGCATCGGCACCGTGCTCTTTCGCCGCTACTCGACGCGCGCGTACCGAGCCGTTCGCGAGCGGCTCGGGCTCGTCACGGCGACGCTCGCAGAGGACATCGCCGGCATGCGCGTCGTCCAGGCGTTCACCCGCGAGCAGGTGAACATCCGCAACTTCCGCGAGGTCAGCGAGCGGTACCGTCAGTCGAACCAGCAGACGGTCGTCCTGAACGCCTTCTACTTCCCGTTCGTCGACCTGCTCTCCACCGTCGCGCTCGCGATCGTGCTCGGCTACGGCGGGCATCTGTACTTCCAGAACGCCATCCAGATCGGGACGCTGTTCGCGTTCATGCTCTACGTCCAGAACTTCTTCGACCCGGTGCAGCAGCTCTCCCAGCTCTACGGGACGTTCCTCTCCGCGACCGCTGCGCTCGACAAGATCAACGACCTGCTCGACGAGCAGCCGGAGGTGGTCGACGACCCCGGTGCCCGCGACCTCGGCCAGCTCCGGGGACACGTGGCGTTCGAGGGCGTCCGCTTCTCCTACGGCCGCGGCGACGAGGTTCTGCACGGGATCGACCTCGACGTCCCCTCAGGCACGACCGTCGCCCTGGTCGGTCACACGGGTGCGGGTAAGTCCACGATCGCGAAGCTGCTCGCTCGCTTCTACGATCCGACGCACGGCCGGATCACGCTCGACGGGACCGACCTTCGACGTGTCACGCAGGCGTCGCTCCGCCGCCAGCTCGGCGTGGTGCCGCAGGAGGGCTTCCTCTTCGCCGGCACGGTGCGCGACAACATCGCCTTCGGCCGCCCCGACGCGACCGACGGGCAGGTCGTCGCAGCCGCGCAGGCGGTCGGCGCGCACGACTTCGTCCAGGCGCTCGAGGACGGCTACGAGACCGAGCTCGGCGAGCGCGGCTCGCGCCTGTCCCTCGGCCAGCGTCAGCTCGTCGCATTCGCGCGGGCACTCCTCGCCGACCCGCGCATCCTCGTCCTCGACGAGGCGACCTCGTCCGTGGACATCGGCACGGAGCGGAGGATCGAGATCGCGCTGCGCAAGCTCCTCGCCGGCCGGACGGCCTTCATCATCGCCCACCGGCTGTCCACGATCCGCGACGCCGACCTGATCGTCGTCCTCGAGCACGGGCGGATCGTCGAGCAGGGCTCGCACGAGGAGCTCCTCGCCCGCCGCGGGCTGTACACCAGCCTGTACGGCGACTGGGCGGCCGACGTCGCCTGAGCGCCGCGCGCCGCGCCTCGCCGGCCGGTCAGCGCCCGACGGCGTGGCGGTAGCGCCAGACGGACAGCCCGCTGAAGACGACGGTGATCCCGAGCGACCAGACGACGGCGAGCCAGACGTGGTTGCCGGAGGGGGTGCCGACGAAGAGCGCGCGCACGGCGTTGACCATCTCCGTGAACGGGTTGTGCTCGGCGAACGGCTGCAGCCAGCTGGGCATCGACTGCACCGGCACGAAGGCGGAGGAGACGAACGTGAGCGGAAAGAGGATCGTGAAGCCGAAGGCGTTCGCCGCCTCGGGCGAGGAGGCGGTCAGGCCGATGAAGGCGAACACCCAGGAGAACGCGTAGCCGATCAGCAGGCACAGCGCGATCCCCGCGACGATGCTCGGGACGTCGGTGCTGAAGCGGAAGCCGACCGCGAAGCCGACCGCGAGCATGACGGCGAGCTGAACCACGTTCGTCGCACCGTCCGCCAGCGTGCGGCCGGTGAGGACGGCGGCACGGGACATGGGCAGCGAGCGGAACCGGTCGATCAGCCCCTTTTTCAGGTCCTCGGACAGCCCGAGAGCGGTGACGAAGCCCCCGAACGTCATGGACTGGACGATGATCCCCGGGATCAGGAAATCGACGTAGTCGAGCCCCGGCGTCGAGATCGCGCCGCCGAAGACGTACACGAACAGCAGCACGAACATGATCGGCTGCACCGTGAAGCCGACGAGCAGGTCCGGCTGCCGGGGAATCCGGAGCAGGCTGCGCTTCGCCATCACGAACGTGTCCGAGACGGCGTACGCGAGGGTCGTCACCGCTCCCCCTCCTCCTCGGGCTCGGCGCCGTGCCCGGTCAGGCGCAGGAAGACGTCGTCGAGCGTCGGGCTCACGACGACGAGGTCGTCGACCGCGACCCCGACCGAGTCGAGCCTCCGAACCGCCTCTGCGACCGCCCCCTTCCGCTCGAGCAGAGGCACCTGCACGGTCGAATCCGCGAGCGACGGGCTCCCGGCCGCCAGGGACCGAAGTGCCGCGAGCGCCTGCTCGCCCTGGGAGCGGTTCGCGAGCCGAACTTCCAGCCGCTCCCCGCCGCAGTCGGCCTTCAGCCGGCTCGGCGTTCCCTCGGCGATCACGTGACCGTGGTCGATGACGGCGATCCGGTCGGCGAGCCGGTCGGCCTCGTCCAGGTACTGCGTCGTCAACAGCACCGTCGCGCCGTCCGAGACGAGCCCCTCGATCGTGTCCCAGAGCGCCAGCCTGCTGCGCGGGTCGAGGCCGGTGGTCGGCTCGTCGAGGAACAGCACCGGCGGGCGGGCGACGAGCGCCGCGGCCAGGTCGAGCCGGCGGCGCATCCCGCCGGAATAGGTCCGCACGAGCCGCCCGCCGGCGTCGACGAGGTCGAACTCGGCGAGCAGCTCCCGTGCGCGGCTCCGAGCCCTGCTCCGGTTGAAGTGGTAGAGACGACCGACCATCTCCAGGTTCTCGAACCCGGTGAGGTTCTCGTCGACCGCTGCGTACTGGCCCGCGAGGCCCAACTGCGCGCGCAGCCGCGCCGGCTCGCGGAGCACGTCCACGCCGGCCACCCGCGCCGTTCCCCCGTCGGGCTCGAGCAGCGTCGTCAGGATCCGCACCACGGTCGTCTTGCCGGCGCCGTTCGGCCCGAGCAGCCCCATCACCATGCCCGCCTCCGCCTGCAGGTCGACGCCGTCCAGGGCGGCCACGCTCCCGTAGCGCTTCCGCAGGCCGGACGCCTCGATCGCGAGCTCACCCCCCACGGATCCCACGCTACCCAACGGCGGTTGCCGGCAGGCCGCGCGGCACGGAGTAGAGTCCGCGTCCATGGCGCTCGACAGAGAGACCGAGGAGCGGATCGAGCAGCCGGTCTCCGAGCAGGCCGAGAAGGAGACGCGCCTCGCGCCGGCCCAGGCCGTCCAGCAGATGCGGATCCGGGTCCCCGAGCGCGGCAACCGGAAGCTCCGCACGCTGATCGAGCGTGCGAACTCCGACCGGCGGCTGAAGGGCTGGTGGCACGTCGCGAACGTGAACGCGACCGTGCGAATGGAGATCAACGACCACTCCTGGGTGCACATCCAGATCGTCACGAACATCGCCCTGAAGCTCCTCCGCCAGCTGACGAAGCACCGCATCGAGCCGTCGGTCGTCCGCGACTTCAACATGACGAACGACGACGCGGAGGTCGTCGTCGCGCTCGGCGCGCTCCTCCACGACGTCGGCATGTCGATCCACCGGGAGGGCCACGAGGAGTTCAGCCTCTTCCTCGTCGAGCCCGAGATCAGGAAGCTGCTGGACGGGGTCTACGAGGAGCCGGAGCTGACCGTGATCGCGTCCGAGGTGCTCCAGGCGATCATCTCCCACCGCTCCGGCGGCGAGCCGTTCTCGCTCGAGGCGGGAGTCGTCCGGGTCGCGGACGCGCTCGACATGGCGCAGGGACGGTCGCGGATCCCGTTCGAGCGGGGCCGCGTCTCGATGCACTCCCTCTCGGCGGCGGCGATCGACGACGTCAGCATCGCCGACGGCGAGGAGAAGCCGATCAAGATCGAGATCGTGATGAACAACTCCTCGGGCCTCTACCAGGTGGACGGCCTGCTGAAGGCGAAGCTGACCGGGTCGGGGCTCGAGCCGTACGTCGAGGTGATCGCCCACATCGACACCGAGGCCGAGAAGCGGCTCGTCCCGATCTACCGGCTCGAGACCTGACCCCAGACCGCGGCTACAATGGCCGCCGGCCCGTTGCGGGGTCGTCTAACGGTAGGACGCCTGACTCTGGATCAGGAAGTTGGGGTTCGAATCCCTGCCCCGCAGCCTGACCAAGCCGCTGGGGACAGCGGCTTTTCTGT
>JBLMYA010000074.1:0-35136 GCA_050258035.1 Verrucomicrobiota bacterium | reverse complement strand
CGGCGTCGGCTGTTGCGGCACTCGAGACGACACCGGTCGCGGCCGTCCCGACGTGGACGAGCACTTCGGCGCCGAGCGGCTCCGTCAGCTCGCAGAGCGCCCTGATCCGACGATCGCTCGGCGCGTCCGGCTCGATGCTCGCGTCCTCGAAGTTCTCGGGCCGGATGCCGAGGATCACCGTCCGGCCGACGTAGTCCTTCAACGCCGCCCGGTTGCGGACGGCGCGATCGTCGACCGTCAATCGGTGCTCTCCGAAGGCGACCGCGAGGTGGCCGTTCGCCTGCTCGAGCTGGGCCTCGACGAGGTTGATCGCGGGAGAGCCGATGAAGCCGGCGACGAACTCGTTCTTCGGCTGGTCGTAGAGCACCTGCGGCGTGTCGACCTGCTGCAGGCGCCCGGCGTTCATCACCGCGACGCGGTCGCCCATCGTCATCGCCTCGACCTGGTCGTGCGTGACGTAGATCGTCGTCACGTCGAGCCGCCGCTGGAGCTGGTGGATCTCGGCGCGCATCTGCACGCGAAGCTTCGCGTCGAGGTTCGAGAGGGGCTCGTCCATCAGGAACGCCTCGGGCTCGCGGACGATCGCCCGGCCCATCGCGACGCGCTGGCGCTGACCACCCGAGAGCGCGCGGGGCTTGCGCTTCAGGAACTCCTCGATCTGGAGGATGTTGGCGGCCCTCTGGACGCGCTCCGCGACCTCCTTCTTCGGCATCTTGTGGAGCTTCAGGCTGAAGGCGAGGTTGTCCTCGACCGTCATGTGCGGGTAGAGCGCGTAGCTCTGGAAGACCATCGCGATGTTCCGCTCCTTCGGGGTGAGGTCGTTGACGATCTGGTCCCCGATCCAGAGCTCGCCGTCGGTGATCTCCTCGAGCCCGGCGACCATGCGCAGCGCCGTCGTCTTGCCACACCCGGACGGCCCGACGAGCACCATCAACTCGCCATCCTCGATCGCGAGGTCGAGGTCGTATACGGCCTGGGTCCCGTCGCTGTAGATCTTGGAGACGCCGTCGAACTCGATCTTCGCCAGCTCAGACCCTCCTTCGAGCAGTGAGCCTACTCTGCCACGTCGCGCGGCGGCAAGCGGAGGGCTTGTCGGAAAAGACGACGCGGGTCGGCGGCTCGGAGCGCAAGCGGGTGCCGCCGGCGGCAATGCGACGCGGGATCAGAATCCGTTCAGGGTGCCGATCTGAATCCCGAGCGCCCGCCCGGCTGCCCGCAGACGATCTGCACCCTGCCTGAGAAAGCGGTCGGCCCGCATGGCATCCCTCGTGGCAGCTGCAACTTCCCCGCTGTCGTTCTCGCTGAAGTCGAGCTGGCTCCTGACTCCCCTCAGCGTCGCCTCGAACCCCTGAATGGCGAGCTCCCTCGCGCGCCGTGCCGATGGGGTCGATCGACGATCGCGGTGAAGATTCGCGAGAACCAGGGTCAGCTCAGCGCGCAGCTTCTTCCTGTCGTGCGTCGCGCGGATCTGGGCGACGCCGGTGAGCAGGTCGTGTCGGATGGACGCATCAACCGTCCCGACGCCCGACGTCGAAGATCCACAGCCGCCGGCGACGGCGAGACTCGCGAGCCAGAACGCCGTCCGGTGACGCGTCATCGGCCGGAGCGTACCGCGACCTCCTGCCTGCTCGAAATCGCGGTCGGCCGTGGGAGCGCGACCCCGACCGCGGATGCCCCGAGCTGGCTCGCAGGGGGAGAGGCAATCGCCGCGACGCGCCGCGAGACAGTCAGCCCGCGTCGGCGCCGATCTCCTCTGCTCGGCCGTGGGCGTAGGCGTTGCGAGCGTCGTCCTCCTTGAGGAATGCGTGCACCCGCCAGAGGCACCCGTCCCGGAACGCGTCGATCCACCAGACCCGTGAGACCGAGAGGCTCGTCTCGTCAGGGGCGTATCGCGCGTTGCCCGAGAGGAGCAACGTGTCCTCGTCGAGCCATTGCGTCCGATCGATCCAGGCGCTGTAGATCTCCGCTGCTCGGCCGCGAACCAACGCGTCGAGGATCGCGTGCTTGCCCCGCAGCGGGCGCAGATGGTTGACCAGGAGCACCATCTCGGCGTCCTCGCAGATCAGCGCGGCGATCCGGTCGGGCGGGTCGTGGATCTCGTGCTCGTGGAAATGCCGCGCGACTTCTTCCAGCGCTTCGAGCCCAACGGATGATCCTCCAGCGGTGCTCACCGGTCGGCGACTTGGTCCCCCGGCCGCCGTCTGGCGAAACGGCGCCGTCCGTCGGAAGCCGGTCGGATGGGCAATCTCGGTCATGCGCCGAGCGCGCTGACGAGGTTGCGTCAGGCAGCCATGATCGCCCGTCACCATGAGCCGGAACCGTCGGTCTCGACGGCGGCCGGAGTCGGCGTCGCGTTGGCCGGTGTGGTCTTCGTGGGTGCTGGGCTCTGGGGGCGCCGTGAGGCGCGCACCGCGCTCGCGCGCGAGCGCGTTCGCTATCCGGGCGACGCCTCACCCGCTCCGGTGACGAGTCCCGCTCGGGCACGATCGCTCGCGGAGTTCATCAGGCAGTCGACGGTCGACGCAACCGGGGGACGCACGTACGCCGAGATCGAGCCCTACCTCGACGCGAACGGCTCGCCCACCGGAGAGGCCGCGCAGGCCGCGAAGGACGAGAGGACCGGGGAGCCGCTCTCCAATCCGGAGGCCGCGCTCTGGATCCAGTCGACGACGCTTCAGTCCGCGCTGATGCAGGCGTACATGGCGTTCCGCCTCTCCGAGGCGATGGCCGGCCTCGGGGCGGCACTGGTCGCTGCCGGAATGGGGATCGCCTTCGCAGGCGGCCGCGGTGGCTGAGGACGGCAGCGGCGCGCTCGGGTTGCCGGGGCACGAGCGCACTGTTCGGTCGTACTTCGATGCCTTCTCTCCAGCGCCCGACTGGGCCGATCTGACCTCGTGGCCGCCCGACGTCTTCGCGCTGGCCAACCTCGTGCTCGACCATACGGAGGCGTACCGCTTCGTCGTGGCACCACCCCCGCGGCGAACCTGGCCGCCCCTGCCGACCTGGGGCGCCGAGGTCCAGGCAGCGGCCGGGGCGTGGCGCGTTTCGGTCGGTAGCGGCGCCAAACCCCCCGAGTTCGTCGGCCGCCTCTGGCGAACGGTCACGCGTCTCCGCGACGTCCGCCTGGCCGACGTGAGGAGCGGTGCGGCGTGGAGCCTCGTGACCGCACTTCTGACGCTGCATGCGATCGCCGACGAGACCTGCGCCGAGGTGGTCCTGCGTCAGGACTCCGCTCCGTCGTCGTTCGAGGCACAGGCATGGGAGCTTCTGCAGGGGCGCGGCTCTCTTTCGCGGCTCTCGCCGGTCCGCGTCCGGATCGTCCCCAAGGCACACCTGTCGGCGCGCGGCATCACCATCAGATCGCTGTCGCGGCACCTCGCGCTCTGTTACGAGTCGGTTGCGGTCAGGTGGCGGGCAGCGGGCAGGAGCGGGGCCGCGGACCGCTCGGACTACCGCGTCGTCCTCCTGCCGTGGCCGCTGGCCGTCGAGGCAGACGACTTTCGTCCCGTCCCGCCGATGTCGCTCGGGAACATGGATTCGGATCTCTTCGGCTTCTTCGAGTTCGCGCCGGCGAAGGGCTTCGACTGCCGTGTCCTCGAGTCCCTGCTGGCCGACGCCACCGGCTCGGCGGACGTCGTCGACGCCGTCGTCCTTCCCGAGGCTGCGCTCTCTCCCGATGCGGTGGACGAGGTCGAGCAGGTGCTCGCGGCGCACGACGTCTCCTTCCTCATCGCCGGCGTCGCATGTCGTCCGAGCGCCGATGGACCGGGCCGCAACTACCTCCACTTCGGCATCCGTGGGGACGGGGGGTGGGCCCACTACGAGCAGGACAAGCATCATCGGTGGGCCCTGGACGAGCGCCAGATCCGTCAGTACCACCTGACGCGATCGCTGGACGTGAAGAAGCTCTGGTGGGAGGCGATCGACATCCGGGAGCGGACACTGCACGTCATCGAGATGGGCGGAGGGATGACGACCACCCCGTTGGTGTGCGAGGACCTGGCGCGCCTGGACGAGGTCGCGGACCTGGTTCGGCGGATCGGGCCGAGCCTCGTCGTCGCCGTCCTGCTCGACGGGCCGCAGCTGGCGACAAGGTGGCCTTGCCGCTATGCAAGCGTCATCGCCGACGATCCCGGCTCGGCGGTGCTGACGCTCACCTCCATCGGGATGGCCGAGCGCTCCCTCCCCCCGGGCAGGCCTCCGTCGCGCGTCGTCGCCCACTGGAACAACCCGGAGGAAGGCGCCACCGAGATCGAACTGGCGCCCGGGGCTGCCGGCGTGCTCATCTCGATGACGGTCGAGGGCTCGACGCTGTGGACGGCGGACGGCCGCCGCCACCAGGACGTGCCAAGGCTGAAGCTCGTCGGCCTGCGCCAGCTGCGGCCCGGCCGCACCGATTCGCTGGAAGCTCGACATGACCGAGCTGCCGGCCGCCGCCGCAGTGCCACGCGAGGCGCAGCCACGCGCGAGATGTGAGACGGTGGAGTTTGGGCAACGACGAAGGGAGATCGAAATGGCTGTCTTGATCCGCCACCGCCCTCAGGGGATGACCCGGGATCTCTACGACAAGGTTTCGCCGCCGCTGATCGAGAAGGTCAAACAGCAACCCGGATTCGTGCTCCACGTGGCGTTCGAGGACTCGCAGGGGTTCTGTGTCGCGGAGATCTGGGAGTCGCAGCAGCAGCACGACGCGTGGTTCGACGAGAACGTCGTGCCGAACGTCCCCGCGGAGATCACGCAGGAGGTCGTCCAGATCCACAACGTGGTCTCCCCCTAGGGAATCAGGCGCCCGGCTGCTCGCGGTGCAGTGCCAGCAGCCCCCGGTAGTCGTCTCCGCAGGCGGGGCAGTTGCGCAGGTGCTCGGCGACGGCCGGAAGCAGCTCGGCCATCTGCCGGCCCGCGAGCTCGCCCTCGACGTATTCGGCGAGGAGGGCGAAGGCTCCCTCGCATCCTGCGTCCTCACGGGCCGTCCCCAGCAGCCGTGTGACGAGATCGTCGCTCATCGTGCTGCCTCCTGCTCCAGATGGCCTTCTCCCTCGAGACGTCGACGCAACTTCAGGCGCGCGTCATGGAGCACCTTGTAGACGGCGCCGCGGGTCGATCTCAGCTGGTCGGCGACGACGTCGATCTGTACGTCGTTCAGGGCGACGGCGACGAAGACTCGGCGTTGCCGCGGCGTCAGCTCCTCCGCCATCGCACGTCTCAAGGCGTGCAGGAGCTCGGCGGACTCGATCCGCGCCTCGGCCGTGTCCGCTTTCTCGGCGAGCCGATCCCAGGTCGCGTCGTCGTCGGCGGTCGGGATGCGGCCCCGTCGCCAGGCGTGCCGGCGAAGCTTCACGGAGATCTCGAAGATCGCGAACGCGTACGCCCAGGTCGTGAAGCGGCTGGCGCCGCGGTACCCGTCGAGTTTCGCCGTGACCGCGAGGAGAGCGTCGCCGGCCGCCTGCTTGCAGAGGTCGTCCAGCTCGGCGCCGCCGATCTCCGGGTAGAGGTGTCGGCGGCGACCAGCTTCGGCGTACGCGGCCCGCAGCAGGAGCTCGTGCAACCGGTCGAGCGTGCGGACGTGCTCGGGGCCCGTTGCTCGAAGACCGTCGATCCACGCACGTGATTCGGCGTCGAGATCTCGCGGCGACACGGCCGGCTCAGGGCGCGTTTGTTCCGGGTCCACGCGTGCGAGGAGCCTAGTCACGCCCGGTCTGCGTCGCCAACCAGGACGTTCTTACGAGGGACGCGTAAGAACCGCGCTCGTCCGGATGCAGACCTCGTGTCCCAGAAGCGAAACGAAAGGAGCTCATGACATGGTCAGGCATCGCACCGCGGAGATCGACGGGCTGAACGTCTTCTACCGCGAGGCCGGGGATCCGGCGAGTCCGAGGCTGCTGCTGCTCGGCGGCTTCCCCGCTTCCTCGCACCAGTTCCGCAACCTGATCCCGGCGCTCGCCGACCGCTTCCACGTCCTCTCGCCCGACTACCCCGGCTTCGGCAACACCGACATGCCCGAGAACTTCGAGTACACATTCGACCGGCTCTCGGAGATCGTGGAGACCCTGCTCGAGAACACCGGTTTCCACCCGTTCGGTCTCTACCACCAGGACTACGGCGGACCGATCGGCAACCGCATCGTCGGCCGTCACCCGGACTGGCTCGAGTGGCAGGTGATCCAGAACTCCAATGCGTACGAAGAGGGCTTCACCGACGCCTGGGACGGCATCCGCCATGCGCTGTGGGTCGACCGCAGCCCCCAGACCGAGGCGCCGCTCGAGCCGTTCCTCCAGCTCGAAGGGGTGAAGCTCGTCTACACGCACGGGCACCGCGACCCGGAGCAGATCAGCCCGGACAACTGGAACATGGACCTGCACTTCCTCGAGCGTCCAGGTGCCCGCAAGGTCCAGCTCGACCTCCTCTACGACTACCGCACCAACGTCGAGCTGTATCCGGAGTGGCAGGCGTCTCTCCGCGAGCGCCGGCCCAAGACGTTGATCCTCTGGGGCGAGAACGACATCTTCTTCACGCCGGAGGGCGGGCGAGCGTATCTGCGGGATCTGCCGGATGCCGAGCTGCACATGCTCGACAGCGGTCACTTCGCCGTTGAGGACTCGCTCGACGAGATCGTCTCGCACATCGAGCGCTTCCATGCGGATCAGGTCGTCGCGGATCCAGGGGCGCGCGCGGCCGAGCCCGCAGGGTCGGTCCGGTGAGGGTGCTCTCCGTCAACGTCGGCCTCCCGCGCGAGGTCGTCTGGAAAGTCACCGAGTTCCTCGAGCGCGGCCGGCTCGGCTTCTATCTCGCGGTTGCCCGGGAGGGAGCGGTGGGGGCGGGCGATCCGATCGTCGAGCTGACCCGCGATCCGAACGGCTTTCGCGTGACCGAGGTCACGCGCCTCTTCGCCCACGACCAGGGCGACGTCGAAGGGCTGCGTCGTGCAGCGGCGCACGAGGTGATCCCGGAGAGTTGGAGGGCGCACTTCCGCACAGGCCTGTCTCGGCTCGAGGGGAGCTCCGCAGCCCGCCACTGACCGGGCAGTTGCGGGCTAGTAGCCGGGGATCTCGTCCGGCCAGCGGGTGCGGGACAGGCGCCGGCGCAGATCCTCGAGCACCTCGTCCAGGAGTTGGAGGCGAAAGGGCTCCGGGGTATCGCTCATCACGGCTGCTACCTGAACCCGTACGCGAGGATCCGCCCGAGATCACGAAAACCCACGGCAGCGTAGACACGCTCGGCCATCGGGGTCGACTGTACGCTCGCCGTCCGGCATCCGCGCGCACGTGCCCCGTGTACGTGGAGGGCAGTCAGCGCGGTCGCAAGGCCGCGCCCTCGGGCCCGCTCCAGCGTCCCGACGTTGTAGATGCCGCAGTCGCCTTCGTGGTCGACGGCCAGGGCGGTTGCCACGTTCTCCCCGTCGAGGCTCGCGACCAGGACACGAACGGCAGAGCGATCGGTTCCGTTGAGCAAGCAGGGCGGCAATCCAAGGATGCGCCGATGCAGGTCGAGGCCGGACGGCCCGAGCTCGATGTCCGGAGGGGGGACTCGGATGTCGTCGAGCGCCATGCCCATCGCACGCGTAGCTTCGGCGACGGCGTAGCCTCGCCGCTCGAGGTCGTCACGCATCGCCTGATCGCTCTCGTGAACCCAGACGGCGAAGCGGTCGACACCGGCCCTCGCGTACGCAGCCTCGATCGCAGCCGCGGCTTCTGCCCGACCCCTGCGGGCGAGATCGCGTGCGGGGATCGCGTTGTTGTAGACACGCCGCTCGGGCTCTTCGGGAAAGACAGCGACCGACGCGCCCGGCAATCGCATCACCGCAGCACCTCGTGAGCCGACCGCGTACGCCTTCCAGGAGGCGAGCAGGGTTTCGATCCCGCGCCGATAGAGGTCAGCGTTCCTCACTGCGGCGATCCGCATCCTCGTCGAGCGCGAGCTCGAAGCGGATGCCGTCGCGGAGAGGGATACCGTCCACGGCCGGGGCCGCTGGGTACCCGTTCTCCGGGGTGAAGGCGTCTCGCACGATCGACGCCGCCCTGAACCCGCGGCGCTGATAGAAGCGGAGGTTGTCGATGTCGGCCATGGCGGTCGCCACGGTCACGGTCCTGGCTCCTTCGGCGCGGCACACCGCGATGGCGCGATCGACGAGCCGGCTGCCGATGCCCCGACGCTGGAACCGTGGGTCGACCGCGAGGTTCTCGATCCGTGTGACGTCGGGCTGCGCGTCGGGGGCGAGCTGCAGGTGACCGACGATCCGTCCTCGATTGTCGATCGCCACCAGGACGCGTCCCAGATCGATGTAGCTGTCGATCCGTTCGTCGGACTCGTCGGCGAGGCCGAACAGGCTGCGTAGTTCGGAACGCGGTCCGCGATGCCACCGGATCGTGTAGCGATCGGCGGACACGCTTCCGGCGTCGTTTGCGAGGCTGCGGCGCATGCTGGCGCGCGGCCACACCTCGAGACCGAGCTCCCGCCCGTGCTCGCGGATGGCGCGGAGCCACGGGGTTTCCTCGTCTGCCGTCAGGTAGCGGAAGCCGAGCCGCTCGTAGTACTGGCCGTTCCACGGCACGCCGACGTAGGTGGTGAGCGTGAGCGAGCGCAGATCGTGGAGGCTCGGCCACGAGGCCGCATGCTCGATCAGCGCCCGGCCGATGCCTTTCCCGGCGTGTTCGGGGTGGACGCTCACCTGCTCGATGTGGGCGGCCCCGTCGACAGGGTCGACGAGCAGGTAGCCGACAGGCCTGTCGTCGGCGTCGACCGAGACGAAGGCTCGGCCGCCGTCGGCGTACGGCGTCAGTGTCTCGACGGAGCCCGGGTCGTGGTCGGCGAAGAGGTTCGCGTCGAGCGGCCGGAACGACTGCCCGGCGGCGCGCTCGATCTCGACCAGCTTGGCGAGGTCGTCCGGGCGGGCGTTACGGATCCTCATTGGACGAGCGGCGTCCGCGAGGGCCGGCTCGCCCACTGCGACCAGGAGACGACGCCGAGGTCGGGACGCGGCTGCTCGTCCAGCATCGCCAGGTACTCGAGGAGGTGGCCGTCGGGGTCGCGGAAGTAGACGGCCGCCGCCGGCATCCAGCCGATCACGCTCGGCTCGCCGGTCTCGGTCGCGAAGAAGGAAAGAGGAGTGACTCCGGCCGACAGGAGGCGGCTGCAGGCGCCCAGGATCTCCTGGACGGACGTCCGGAAGGCGACGTGCAGTGAGAGGCTCAGCGGGGCGCGTTCGACCCACAGCCCGAGCATCGAACGGCCGCGTTCTCCGACCCAGAGGAAGGCAGCGTCGCCGTCGGGCATCTCGAACGCCGGCTGGAGGCCGACCACGTCGCGGTAGAACGCGACCGATCGGGCGAGGTCCGCGACGGTCAGGTGCGCCTCGAACAGGCCGTCCGGGGCGGCAACACCGGTCATGCGGCGACGGTCGCGATCGCGTCGGCGGAGACGATCGCGAGATGGGCGAACGGGTGGTAGAAGGCATCGAGCGCCCACTCCGGCGGGACCGCGAAGGCGACGACCTCTCCGGAGTCGGGCTGTCGCACCTCGATGCTCGTGCTGTTGTCGGAAGCCCACCAGAACAGGGTGATCTCGAGTCCCCCGCTCACCCGGTGAGCCAGCTCCTGCCGCGTCTGGAGCGTCTCGGCGCGGGTCATGGCCGGGCTCCTTCCGGGAGCTTCGCGGCGAGCAGGTCGACCTGTTCGAGCTCGGGCGGCGCGGCGAGCAGCTCGCCGGCCCGCTCCGTGAGTGCCGCTGCGACGGGGCCGCCGAGGTGTGCGCGCCGTCCGGCCTCGTCCGGGAAGGCATCGACGATCGCGAACGACGACACCCCGGTTCTGACCGCGAACCAGGCAACGGTCTCCGGCTCGTCCCGGACGAGCGGCAGGGCATCCACGAGGAATGCAGCCAGCTCCTCTTCCTTGCCGACCCTCGCCTCGAGCCGGACGATCAAGCCTGTGGTGACCATTGCGGTGCTCCTTCCTGGCTGGATTTCTCCCACCACATTCGCAACGGTCTCTGTCCGGGCGCTGAGTGACGGCTCAGTCACCCGCGCGGGCCCCGCGATGCTCGCTTCGGTCGTCGACGAGGCCGAGCAGCCGTATGCGTCCGGAGCTCTCGAACGCCCACAGCGCCAGCTCGATCGGCAGGCGGTTGCCTTGCCTGATCCGACAGGTGAGCGTGATGGCGGACCCGCGTCCCTGTTCGAGGACTCGGGAGACGAACGCTTGGAGCTGCTCGAGCTCGCCGGGATGGATGCGGGAGACGGGCGTATCGAGCAGTTCCTCGCGGGTGTAGCCGAGCAGGTCGCAGCCGGCCGCGTTTGCGTCGACGAAGCGGTCGTCGAGCGGATCGATGACGAATGCCGGGTCGCTTGTCCGCTCGAAGAGGGGGTCGGGGGAGAACCCGGGTGGGCTCAAGCTTGCTTGATTCCGTCCACGTACACGTCGACCTTCTCGTCGTAGAAGGCGACCAGGCCGGCGATCTTCTGGCTCTCGGGTAGCGGTGTCCGGTACGACCATGCGAGGTCGTTGTGCACCGTGCCGCCGACACGGACCGACCACCACTCGGCCTGCCCTTTGTACGGGCAGTGGCTCTCGGTCTCGGTCGGGAGCAGCAGGTCCATGCGGACGTGCGTCCTGGGCAGGTAGTAACGCACGGGCAGCCCGGTCTCGAACAGGAGAGTGGGCTTGGTCGTCTCGGCGATCGTCTCTCCGTCGAGCTCGACCCGGAGGTGGCGTGAGCTCGGGAGGATGTCGACGCGGGTGTAGGGGTCGCGGGGGTGCGTGAACACCTGCTCGTCCTCCTCGAACCAGGCGTCCATCGCGTTCCAGTCGAGCCGGATCGCCTCGCGCAGCTCCTCGAACGGCGAGTGCGTGTAGCGGAGTGCGCCGCCGGGTGCCTCCTTGCCTCCGGCCCGGACCGTGAACAGGTGACCGTCTCCTCTGCTCGGCGAGTGGGCGACCGCGCCGTCCGGGGCGAGCAGCTCGGTGCGGACATCGGTCTCCGGGATGTAGTACGTCGGGTAGTACGGCTTCTCCCAGACGAGCAGCGGCCGGGTCGTGTCGGCGACGAGCTCGCCGCCCAGGAAGGCGCGGATGCGCTTGGTGCCGTGCTCGACCCGAACCCGGCCGCGCACACGGGTCGTCTTGTCGGTTGTGGAGCTCACGAGGTCCTCCGATCGGTGGCGGTGGGAGTCGTGCCGCCAGTGTGCAGCGGGCGTCTGTGCGGGAGCTGTGCGGCGCCTCAGTCGCCGGCGCAGCAGTGGCGATGCTCGCTGCGGTCCTGGACGAGTCCGAGGATGCGGATCCGGCCCTGGATCTCGAGCGCGTGGAGCGAGAGCTCGGTCGGGAGGAACGTGCCCTGCTTCGTCCGGCAGGTGAGCTTGATCGTCGACGCCCGACCGTCTCGCAGCACTCGTTCGAGCAGCTCGCTCAGCTCCGCGAGCTCGGACGGATGGATGCTGGAGATCGGGGTGCGCAGCAGCTCCTCGCGGGTGTACCCGAGCAGCTCGCAACCGGCGTCGTTGGCGGCGAGGACGCAGCTGTGCTCCGGATCCATGACGTAGGCAGGCTCGGGCGAGCGCTCGAACGGCGTTCCGGCGATGAGATCGTGAGTGGTTTCGATCGACCTCATCCGGCTTGTGCTCCCGTCCGGAAGCCGATGGCGATGTGCTGGTGGTCGAGGCGCTGCCGCATGAGGCGCTGCCGGGCCGGGGAGACGGTCTCCCGCAGCACCTGCCGGACGAGGTCGTAGCGGAAGCGGAACCGGAGTCCGTCGACGCGGAGGATCCGTCGTTCACAGAGGCGCTCGAGCTCCTCCGTGAGCTCCGTCGGGTCGGTGGCGAGGAGCTCTGCGAGCGGCTCGGGATCGAACGGCTGGTCGAGGACGGAGGCAGCGGCAAGGATCCGGAACGCCTGCGGACCCTCGGCCCGGCATTGGTTGAGCAGCGCCTCGGCCAGTGTTCGCGACGGACTTGCGGGCCGGCCGTTGCTGACCACGTCGGCGATCACACGTGGATGCCCGCCGGTCGTCTCGTGCAGATCGTCGATGCCCAACGGCGCGACCTCCGCGGGTGTGAGCGGCTCGAGCCGGATGATCGTGTCGGGCGCCAGCCTCCTGAGGGGGTTCTCGCTCGTCGGCTCGGGTGGCAGCGCCGCAGTCACGATTGCCACGCCGAGACCGGCGCCGCGACGTCGGAGGTACGCCAGCGCCGCGAGCGTGCTTGCGTCCGCCCATTGGAGATCGTCGAGCACGAGGACGATCGGCCCGTCCTCGGCGACGACGGAGACGAGCGCCTCGAGAATCTCGACCTCGTCGAACCTCCGTCCAGGCAGGTCCGGCGCGAGCTCGGGAAGGATCTGTCCGAGCGCCGGTACTCGTTGGACATCGAGCTCGACACCGTCGAACGCCTGCCGCAGTCCGGCGGCGATCGGCACGTAGGGCAAGTGCTGCTCGAGCTGGGAGCAGCTCGCGCGCCCGATCCGCGCGCCGTCGAGCCTCCGAGTCAGCTCGTCGAGCAGTCGCGACTTTCCGAGTCCCGCGTCTCCCTCGACATGAAGGAAGACGGCATCGTCGAGCCCTTGCCGCACACCCTCCGCGAGGGCGTCGAGCTCTGCCTCGCGGCCCAGGAGCCGGACGGTCGAGCCCGAGCTCCCGATCTCTGCACGCGACCGTCCGGTCGGACGAGGGAGCAGCGAATGGACGTCCTCCTGACGGAGGATGGCCGACTCGAGCGCCCGCGTCTCCCCGCCCGGCTCGAGCCCGAGCTCTTGATCCAGGCGGATCCGGAACTCGCGGTAGCGGCTGAGTGCCTCGTGGGGGCGGCCGAGCGCATAGAGGGCGAGCATCCCGGTGCGGTAGGCGCGCTCGCTGAAGCGGTCGAGCGCTGCCGCGGCTTCGGCATGGGCGAGCGCGGGAGCGAAGTCGAGCTCCGCAAGGGCGGCGTCGGCCACGTCGAGGCGGGCGCCCAGCACCCGGCCCTGGTAGCTCCCGCGCACGTCGAGGGCCCAGGTCGCATAGGGCTCGTCCTCCAGCACTTCCCCGCGGACGAGGTCGAGCGCCTGCTCGAGCGACACGCGGGCCCGGTGCGTCGGCTCGTGCGCCGAGCGTTCCAGCAATTCGTCGAAGCGGTCGAGGTCGAGCGAGACGCGCTCGGTCGCGAAGCGGTACGCCTCGCTCTCCGTGACGACCAGCTCGCGGGCGCGTTCTCGGTCGGAGGTCAGGTGCCGACGCAGCGTCGACACGAAGGTCTGGAGCGAGCCGGGAACGTTCTGCGGCCGCTCGTCGCCCCAGACGAGCTCGGCGAGCCGGTCGATCGGCACTCGATGTCCACGGGCGGTGACGAGGATCTCGAGCACCTGTTTCGGCCGGACGCCTCCGAGCTCCGCAGGGCCGATGGTGCGTTCGCCGTTCTCGATCGCGAGCGGACCGAACAGGCGGATCACCGGCCGCTCGGAACGCCCGTGGACTCCGTTCGTCCGTTCCCCTCGGACCACCGCCTTTGCCCCCGCGGCTACCGGACGACCGTTCCGTTCGGTCGCACGACGAGCCACAAGCCGCCAAACTCGCTGACGTCCTGACAGAGGATCTGACGAGGCCTGCGGTCGCCGACGTAGTAGTAGAGCGGTCTTCCCGCGTACGTCGCTTGTCGTGAACCGTCGCTCCGGCGGATCGTCCCCAGCCGGCCGGCAGCGACGCCGGCGCCGCCGATCAGCTTGCCGGTGACGATGTACGGGGGCCACGCCTTCGCGCAGGCGCCTGCGCAGGCGCTCCGCCCCCGGGCGTCCTTCGTGAACGCGTAGAGAACGAAGCCGCGCCCGTCGAAGAGGATCGTCCCGAACGGCGAGCGGGCGGCGGCCACGCTCGAGATCTTGCGCGCATGCGCAGATCCGCTTGTTGCCATCGCCGTCGCCGCGAATGCAAGGGCAACGGCGGCGAGCGCGGCGCCGGTCGCGAAGATGCGCATGCCCCTTTAGTAGGCCCGAGGGCGAATTCATTACGCGCCGGATCGAGACCGGCGAGCGGCCGTCCTTTCTGGACCCCGGGGGCCGGCTGAGCTCGCGCTCAGTTCCTGGTGAGCGTCGCTTCGTACGGTCGCGGCCTGGCTACCCGGCGCATCGCCGGACCGAAAGGAGAGATGGAATGAAGAAGACACCATCGAAGCGCTGGCTGTTCAGCCTGCCGGTGCTGGCAATCGTCGCCCTCGCCGCAGTGGTAGGAAGTCAGGCGTTCGCCGGCTCGAAAGGCGATCCGGCGTCGGCGAAGGGGCTCGGCCCACTGACCGGACTGCTTCCCCGTGATCACCTGACGGAGGAGAGCGCGATCCAGGTCGATCTCAGCAAGGAGACCGTTCGGCTGCCGCTGTACAAGGGCGAGGCGAACGGCCAGACCGTCTGGTACGTCCTGCTCGACGCGTCCGATCAGGGGATCGCTCACGACCTGGGCGTCAACTACGCGCCCAAGCTCGGGAACATCGGGATCGGCTGCCCGGACTGCATACAGACGGTGACCCTCGAGTCGCCGACTCCGGCCCAGAACGCGTTCGGCCAGGCCGTTGTCGACTTCCAGGGCGCTCCGGACTTCAGCCCGACCCGCATCGCCGAGCCGGGCCCGAAGGGATTCCCGCTGGCGAAGTTCCAGCCCGGAGCCGTTGGCGGCAGGGGCTACAGCCCGTTCATCCGGATCGCCGGCTCGCAGACTGTCTACAGCGCGCCGATCGTCGCGACCGGTGACGGTCCGTTCGACGTCGTCCACCACACCAACACCGGCGATCGCGTGCTCGGTGTTCACATTGCCGGCACGGCTCCCCAGGGTCAGTACGCGGAGTCGTGGGTCGACCTGCTCTTCGTGAAGGGCTTCGACGCCGGCGAGCCGATCGTCTACATCTCGACCGACGCGGGCCAGCCGCTCTCCGCGGTGCTGGAGCGCTCCACCTACGTTCCGGCGCTCGACAAGGCCGCCTACAACGGCGGGGACGACTTCCTCGGCTCCGCCCGGGAGCGGCTGTTCGGGTTCGTCAACGGTCAGACCGGCGAAGGCAACGCCGAATCGCAGGGCTTCGTCCACCTGGTCGAGGACGGCCACGCCTCCGAGGATGCCAGTGCTGCCAACACGGCACTGATCGACGCGCTCCGCAACGGCGGCGACCTGCTCAACGTCTTCGGCGACTTCCCGACCGAGTCCGATCCCCGCCATGCCCAGGCGTACAGCCCGCTGTGGGATGCCCAGCTCGGCCTCTGGACGGACAAGGCCGTGCAGCAGGGCCTGGACAAACGGCAGATCGACGAGGTGCAGGTGTTCAACCTCGCCGCCACCCGCCCGGACCTGCTCACCGGCATCGACCCGGCGACCGGCAAGCCCGCCCCCTACGGCGCGGCCGGCGTCGACATCAACTGCGCGGTGATCGGGTTCACCGACAAGGCCCCGACGGCCAACCTCGCAGAGCCCGCGGACAACTCGCAGTTCCCGCCCCGCTAGGTGCGGTCTCCGAGACGGCGGGCCCCATGGGTCCGCCGTCTCATCCGATCTCGACGACAACTCGCACACCTTCGGAGCAGGCTGGTACGTCCTCTCACCGGCCGACAAGAAGATCGAGGCCGACGAGTCCGGCAAGAAGGCTCCTGGTACCTCTGAGCCGAACGCCTCCGGCTACTCCGCCCGGTGAGCCTGGCGATCTCGGGAGCCTGCGGCGTGCCTCGGTGAACGGCGCCGCCCTCCGTGCCGCCGCCAGAGCGGCGGCGCGAGCCGGGATCGCGGTCGTGGTCGACGACACGGTGCGGCAGCTTCCGCACTCCGACCCCATTCCGTGCGGCATGCGAGACCGCCGCAGGCGTCCTGGTCTCGCATCGGCCGCCGCCTGATCGCCCATCTGCTCACTCAGCTCTCGCTCAGTGCGCGATGAGGCCCCCGCGGCACAACACCGGAGCACAGATCACCGAACCGCTCGGCAAGGAGGCACCAATGGCCATCGCAGTTCAGCCCTTCGAGGGCAGCTACAAGCTCGACGGGAACCATTCGTCCTTCCAGTTCTCCGTCACACACCTGGGACTCTCGACGTTCCGTGCCTCGTTCGCCGACATCGACGCGCGGCTCCTGGCCGAAGACGACGGCACGATCACGCTGGTCGGCCACGCCCGCGCCGATTCGATCTCGATCGACGATCCCGATTTCCGGGCGCACGTCGTGCGCGGGACCGATTTCTTCGACGCGGACGCCCACCCGCTGATCGTGTTCCGTTCCACGAGCATCGAGCTCGGCGACGACCGAAGCGCCGTCGTCGCGGGCGAGCTGGAAATCGGAGGCGCATCCCACCCCGTTACTGCGACCGGAACCTATGCGCCGACGATCACCGATCCGTTCGGAGTGTCTCGCGCTGCCCTCGACCTCAGTGCAACGGTGGACCGTCGAGACTGGGAAATGAGCTGGCAGCTGCCTCTCCCGGACGGGGGCGACGCACTGGGCTGGGAGGTCGAGATCTCCGCCGGCCTGGAGCTGGTGAAGGAAGACGCGTGAGGGTGCTCACGATCAGCGGCAGCGTCCGCAGAGACTCGTACAACACGGCGCTCCTGCGAGCCGCCGCGGAGTGCAGGGCCGACGTCGAGTTCGCCGGCTGGCAGGGCCTCACCGAGATTCCGGCGTACGACGAGGACCTCGAGAACCTGGCGGCGCCGGTGCCGGTCGCCGCGCTTCGACACGAGATCGACAGATCGGACGCCGTCCTGATCGCGACGCCCGAATACAACGGGTCGATCCCCGGCGCCCTCAAGAATGCACTCGACTGGGTCTCCCGGCCGTTCGCCACGAATGTCCTCAGGAACAAGCGCGTCGCCGTGGTAGGGGCGAGCACCGGCCTGCTCGGCGCCGTGCGGGCCCAGGCCGAGCTCCGAAAGGTCCTCACTGCCATCGGCGCAGACGTGCTCGAATCGGGTCTCTCGGTGTTCACGGCCCAGGAGGCGTTCGACGCCGTGGGCCAGGTCCGGGACACCGAGCTCAGGCGAGCCCTGTGCGTGATCGTCGACGACCTCGTCCGGCGATCGATGAACCGCGCCGCCTAGGGATGGACGTTCCTAAACCGTCCGCTCGGCTCGCCCTGACCTGAGGCTTCGGAGCCGGCGGCCCTCGCACGGAGGTAGGCGAGACCAGCACACGGCGGCCAGCGCCGGTTCCCCACGCTCGAGCGGGGGCTAGCCGACTGTCCGGACGGGGACCTCGAAGAACTCAACGGAGACGCGGCGCTCGCTCGCGCCCGGGTTCATCGCGTTCAGTGCCTCGTCGCCGCGGCGCATAGCTTCCTCGCTCTCGAAGAGTGTCACGCCGAGGCCTTTGCCGGTCTGACGGTCGATCAGCATCAGCATCTTCGCGCCTTCGAGCCCAGGCGGCGTGTTGTCGGACTCCACCTGTTCGCGAACGGTCTTGATTGCGTCGTCCACGTTCGCGGGATCGCTCTGAAACGTCGCGACTCGTGCGTACATGACTGCTCCTCTCGTCGCAGGACGCGAGGAGCATAAGTCAGGGGAGACGCCGCTGCTGAGAACGTGGGGCTTTCTCGCCCAGCTCGGGAGTCGTCGTCCGGCTGGGTCGCGCATGCCCGGGACACGGTTACCAGTCTCGGCTCGTCCGGCGCATCTCGAATCGGCCGAAGTCGCAGCCCCGGAAGGTCGCGCGCCCGCGCACGAGGTCGCCCACCCGCTGGTCGAGGATGTCGACGAAGCCCTGGAACGGTCTTCGGTACCGGAGCGAGTTGCCGTCGACGACGAAGGGGACGCCGGGGAACGGCCCGAGGCGCGTCTCGCCGCGGCCGCCGTCGATGTGCTTGCGAACGCCGATCATCGGCGGGAGCAGCCCTCCGGTGCGGTGGACAGTCCAGGTGCCGTCGAAGCCGGTCACTCTTGCACCGGTTTCCCCCGCGAGCGACGTACGTACACGGCGTCGGGGTCGTCATTCTCGACGCATCTCGAAGCGTCAGCCGCATCTGGTACCTGGGCTGGCCCGGCAACCGGATGCGAGTCAAAGGAGCTCGCGGTGCAAGTCCTGCGCCTTCTGGGCCGCCTCCAGACGCGTCGCCGCCCCGCGCACGCACGGGCCGACAGCTCGCGAACTCTTCTCCATCATGTGTCCTGAGGCGACGAACGCCTCCCACGTGCCGCCAGAACCTTCCTCCGTCCAGAAGAGCTTCTCCTTCCGGGCGAACCAGTCCTCGATCTGGCGGTACCGGCGCTCCTCCTCCTCGTTCGTCAGTTGCCCGCTCTCAGCCATGCCCGTCCTAGATAAGCACAGGTCGTGCGCTGACGGCCGACGTGTGCGCGGGACAGCGGGCGAGTCCTGGGCGGCCGTGGTGCGAGCTCAGGAGTGGCACGAGTAAGCAGCACTCGGCGAGGGTCCGCCTCCGAAGAGCCGCCTCGGCTCGGCTGGAGATTCTTGCCCGTCGAGTCGCCGACTCTTCTTCCTCGCTGTAACTCGAGACCGTCGGCGCGACTGGCTGGGTGTCTCCAATTATGCGGTCAGCCGTCGGCGTCGGCGCGTTCGGTCCTGGGTGTGTGCGGCGCCGTGGGAACTGGAGGAAGAAGGAGGAGGTGGCTCTCGACGACGGCTGCGGCCACGTCGCTGAGCTTGCGGCCGTTGTGTTGTGAATGGTCGCGAAGGCGTTGAAAGGCGGCGTCGGCGCCGATCGAGTGGCGGGCCATGAGGATCCCCTTTGCCTGCTCGATCAGGGCACGGCGCCCGAACGCCCCCTGGAGGTTCTGGTACTCGCTGAAGCGTTGAAGGGTGATGTCGATCGCGCTCTGAAGCTCGTCGGCAGTACCGTCGATGATGTAGGCGAAGACGCCGCGCTTTGCAGCCTCGCGAACGTACGCGGGATCGTCGGCGTGGAGGATCGCGATCACCGGGCAGGATGCCTCGCGCACGATCTCGGAGATCAGGTCGAGCGCGTGCTCCGAGCTCGACCCGAGCCCGACCAGTGCGACGTCGGGATGCTCCCTGGCCGTGACCGCGCCGACCTCCTTGACGTAGATCTCCCGCGCAATCACGTCGTGTCCGAGGCCGATCACCACCTGGGCGAGTAACTCGAGCCGGTCGCGCTTTTCGTTCGCGATCAGGACGCGGAGGTGTTGCACATCGCTCTCGGGCATGGTCGTCGGCAGCAACACCATTCTACTCCCGGCCGGAAACGGGCCCGGAAGCCGGAAAGGTGCTATGGTCTGTGAAGGCGGCGCCGTACATCCTCGGCGTTGCGGAGTGCTCGCCGGGCCCGATAAATGTGGCCCGGCGAATGTCCTCCCACAGACGAAGCGGGTTGGAGCAGATCAGGCCGACCCTCGGCCCGATCGGCGAATACGCCTCGACCGCGGGAGGAGACATGACCGAAGCACCTGCACCTCCCCTCCTCGAGCATCGCAGGCGCCGATCAGCTCCTCCGGGGGCGCGTCTGGAGCCGCCGCCCGCCTGGAATTCCGGGAGCATGCGACCGGTCGAGATCGTCGTCCACGACCGGGACTCCACCAGGATCCTCCTGGAATACGCCGCCCCGCTGTTTCCGGCGGAAGTCGTGTGCGGCTCCGCCTGGACTGTCAGGCTGCAGCCGCCGACAGAGGGAAGCTGGATCCCGGAGCTGCTGTCGCTCATCCTGCACTGGCTGGAATCCGCACGGCTTCCCTGCGTCAAGGTGCTCTACGGCGGCCGCAGCTACCTGATCCGCACCTCTCCCGACATCGCTCGGCCCAGCACGGTCACTGACATCACGAGCACACCCCGGCTCGCCGGCGGCACGCTGTGAGCAAGGACGCGAGAATCGGGGTGGGCGACGACGCACCTCTGCGGCATCGAGGTCGGCTGGTCGCGAGCCTGGCCTTTTCGCTGGTCACAGTCGCCGCGGCGATCCTCGTCGGCCGGCGGCTGACGCAGGCGAGCTGGCCGCTCGATGACGCTCAACCCGCGCTGGTCGCCGCTGCCGCTCTCTCCTATCTCGCCAGCTACCTCTTCCGCGCCCGTGGCTGGCACAGGCTCTTTCCGGCGGGCGAGTGTCCTGATCAGGCCCGCTGTCTCGCTTCGGTTGGTGCAGCGGCGGCGAGCGGCGCCGTGCTTCCGTTCCGTCTCGACTACCTGATCAAGGTCGGCGTGCTGCGCAAACTCGGCGGCGTCCGCATCGGCTTCGAGGCGATCGTCCTGTCGATCGTCTCGCTGGGGATGATCGATGCGATCGCGATGCTGCCGCTCTCGATCTCGGCGGCGGCGTCGAGCGGCTCGGTCCTCCGGGGCCCACTCCTGATCGTCGTCGTCTTCGGTATCGGCTGCTGCACGCTGCTCGTCGTCGGTGGACGCCTGATCCGTCTGCCGCTCCTGCGCAGGAGCGGCAGACTGCGGACGATCAGCGACCACGTCGCCCACCATGCGACTACTCGCGGGCGGCGAGACGCAATCGTCGCGTGGTTCTACCTTTTCGCCTGCTGGTCGACGCGCGCCTTCGGCAGCGCCGCCCTGCTCACAGCGCTCGGGCTCTCCTTCTCGCCGACGACCGCGCTTTCCGTGATCTGCCTCTCCGCCGCGGCCGGCGTGATCCCGATCACCTCCGGTGGCGCTGTCGCGGGCGCCGGCGCAACCGCCGGCATTCTGCTCGCGCTGGGCGTCGGCAAGGACGTCGCGATCAACTTCTCCCTCGCCTCGGGCCTCCTGCTCGTCGGCAGTGCGTTGGTCGCCGCCCTGTCGGGCGTCTTCGCCTCGCTTGCCCTCCGGGCCGTGGCCCGGCACAACCTCTCCCGCAGCGGAGTCGTGCTCGGCTCGATCAGCGCGGCGAAGGCGCGCGCATGACGGCGGGTCTCGATTGGCAGTCCTTCGTCTCCCGCTTCCACCCGGGGAGTGCGCGGCACGACGTCCGGGTGCTGAAGGCGTATGACGCGTACAGAAAGCGTCTCGCTGCGGAACAGCCCAACAGGCCGGAAGACGACGAGGCGCTCCGGGTATGGGAAGACGAGGGAGGGACCTAACCGTGACGGGAGGATCGCGGAATGGGAGAAGGACCCTCGATGCGGGCTCCTCCCAACTGGACGACGTTCGCCGTGCGCGCCCTGCAGTCGTTGATCGTGGGAGGTCGTCGTAGTCACATTCGTGTTCCAGAGTGCGTCGCCGGGGTGGCTGCTCTTCATCGAGGTCTGGATCCTCGTGCTCTGGTTCGGCCACCGCCCACCGGGCAGGAACCCGTTCGGCCGCAGGCTCGACCGGCTCCTCGTCCTCCTCCTCCCTCAGGTCGAGACCGACCGAGGCGGGACGATCGCAGCACTCAAGCAGGACACACTGAGAGTATTCAGAGGACACGTTGCCTCCGGTGAGCTCCGAGGGTCTGCTCGCCGCTGGCGAGCGCAACTCGGGGCTGTCCACGCGCACGGCTATCAGGTGGCCTCAGAGACGATCCCCTCCCCGGCGGAGGTCGTGCAGGGCGGTGATCTCGTGCGAGAGACCGTCGAAGCGCTGAAGAGAGAGCGCACCAGCGCCGGTGCAACCGTGCCGGACACGGAAGACCCGGTCGTGGTCCTTGCGTACGGACTCGGGGCCTGGCCGCCGGGGGCGGACTTGACGAGTCTCGAAGAGCTCCTCAGGCAACTCGGGGTATCGCACGAGGCGCTGCGGAGCCGCTTCGAGAGCTTCCTCGACACCGTTTCGCCCGCAGATCAGAGTCGAGCGTTTCGCGAGCTCGCCGGAGCCTCGTTCGTTCTGGGCGCCGCAGCACGAATCGTCGAAGCCGCCGAACCTCCCGTCAGGAGCGTCCGGCCCCTGGGCGGCTCGTACCCCCCGAGACGCCACCGGCAAGGTCAACGAGAAGCTCGTCCCTGAGCTCAGCAAGCTCCCCAGCTTCGCCGGCTATCTCCTGATCGGCCCTCACCCGCATCTCGCGCGAGCACGGCCGGGTGCTCACTGACGCATTCCGCGGGCTCCCGGGACGTGCTCGAGCATCTCGCGAACAGCCTCGTCCAGAACCTAGACCCGGGGAGGGGACGCTCCTAGCTTCGCCGTGGCTCTGCGGCTCTCATTGTCACAATGCCGTCCTCATCGACTTCGACCACGTGCCGTCTGAAGTCACCTCCGCGATGGAGTCGCCTCCAGAGGCGTTGGCCGGCCTCGGTGATGATCGCGTGGGTGTCGGTGCGAGTCTCGATCGTGAAACCCTCCGCCACCTTCGTCTCCAGGAAGGCGTCGAGCGCGTTCTTGCGTCTCCCGAGAGGATCGATTTCTCCGTCCACCGGCATACGTGATTCCTAACCCTGGACTTTTCGTGCGCCGACGGCGTAGCATGCCCGCAGCAACCGCGGCTTCCACCGACGTCCAAGGAAGCGTATCGCGGCAAACTGCTCGGCCGCCGCGTACCTCTCGCGCGCCCGCAGCGCCGATATGGACCGCCGAAGGGATACAGGGCCACGGCCGCACTCCGGCTCCGCACCGGGGGCTCTTCCATCCTACGATGGGGGGGTGGGAGCGGCGGAACAGCTCGTGAAGCCGAAGCTACGCGGCGTCTTTCACGAACTCGGCTTCTACGCCGCTGCCGCGGTCGGCGTCGTGTTGGTCGTCACCGCCGACCCGGGAAAGGCGCGAATATCGGGCGCCATCTTCGCGGCCTGCGTGGCCGGCTGCTTTGGGGCGAGCGCCGTCTACCACAGGCCGATGTGGCAACCGCGGACGCGCGCCTGGCTCGCACGGCTCGACCACGCCGGCGTCTACCTGCTGATCGCAGGCAGCTACGCGCCGTTCGGGTTGATCGTGATGTCGAGGGACTGGGCGATCCCGATCCTTGCGATCGTCTGGGGCGGCGCGTTCCTCGCGATCGTGCTCAAGCTCATCTGGGTACAGGCGCCGAAGTGGCTGGCGGCCGCGATCGGCCTGACCCTCGGCTGGGTCGGAGCCGCTGCGTTCCCGCAGCTGCTCAAGCTCTCCGCAGTGGCCGTCGTGCTCGTCGTCGCCACCGGGATCCTCTACACCGGGGGCGCGATCATCTACACGAGGCGCCGTCCAAACCCGCTCCCGCGGGTGTTCGGCTACCACGAGCTCTTCCATCTGCTCACGCTCGCCGCGGCGGCGTGCGAATACGTCGCCGTCGCCTTGTACGTGCTTCCGCGTGCGTAGACCCCGGACTGGCGATCCCGCGGCGCGGTTCCAGGGTCGGGACCTTCCCAAGCGGTAGAGCACGTCGCGCGCTCGCGGCGAGGACGTCGCTATTCCTCGACGACCACTGTGCGCTCTTCGGCCTCCGCGACCGCGTCGGCCGCCGACGTGGCCTCCTCCTCGCTGGTGTGGTCTTCGATCACGCCTTCGCCGTAGTCGACGTGCCACATGTCGTCTTCTTTGTAGACCCGGATCGGTAGTCCGCTCTCAGGCATGTGTGCCCCTCTCTATGAGCTTCGCCGCTCGCCGGGGTCGCCCCGTGTCTCGGGCTTGCCTTCGACCTCGATCCTGACGATCGCGCTCGCGCGTACACGAGAACGTCCGTCGTCCGTCGAAAACCAACTGCGATCACCGGCGTTCTCGATCTTCTCCATCAGCTCTCGAGCCGAGCCGTCCCCGAGGTCGAGATCGCACTCGTGGCCGCCGGCAAGCCACACCCTCAATCGCTCGGCCATGCCAGTACCCTAAACCTGTCCGGACCAGCAGCAAGCGCTCGGCTCAGCTACCTCGCCGGCGGGAAAGGACGCTTGCCTCGGACAGTCACTCGCCAGAGGCTGACTTGGGCCGGTTGGTTTTGCCATCCTTCAGCGGTGTAGGCGGGTTCGCCGAGTTTGCTCGTCGGTTCAGCCACGAGGATTTCGACTCGGATGTTCCCAACCCCATCCGCTGTGACGCGGAAATGAGTCTGCCATTCCGTTCCGTTTAGGTCGTGGTAACGGAGGTAGCCCACTGCGTTGCTCCGGTCGACCACGCCCCCCGCGGCAGTGCCCCGTGCCGGACCTCTTCGGCCGGTGCGAGGACCTGCGGATGAAGCGAGGATGCGCCACCATCCCACCACAGCGATCCTCGTACGTTCAGCGCCGGGCCGACGCCGGCGTTCTCGAGCATGACATGCGGCACCCCGTCGATGTTGCTGTCACTCGTGACCGGGACGGCCAGAGGGCGCTGAGCGGCGACGAGTTGCCCGGCCTCAACCTCCACCTGTCGTCTGACCTGCTCAGCCTCCTCCCGCACAGCAACCGCCTCGTGACGAGCCTCTCGAGCGAGAAGCACCGTAGCGACAGCTAGTCCGCTCGTTCCGAGCGCCACGAGCCACTCGGCCGGGGGCGCACTGTCGGCGAAGCCCTCGATGAGAGACCCCGGCGAAGAACCGGGGCCCTCATCGTCGGCGTGCGTTCAGGCGAATTCCCCAGCAGTGCTCGCAGCCCAGGACCAGCCGGGAAGTCGTTCGAGGAGCCCGCTGCGCCTCTCATCGAGATCGCCGGCGCCGTATGCGGCTCGCTGCTGCGACACCCAGTAGCCGAGCTCCGATTGACGCTTGACGTTGAAGCCGCTCCGAGCGATCAACTCCATCAGCCGGCAGAACATCGTCTGCCAGAGCTCCCATTCCCTCTCGATCTCCCGCTTCGCCGCGCGTCGCCTGGCGCCAGGCAGCCAGGCGAGCTTCACCAGGCTGTCGTGCTCGGCCTGAGCCAACAGCTGCAGCTGTCGGTCGCGGCCGGCACCGGAGTGATCGAAGTTCGCCGAGTGATACATAGGACCTACCTTCTGACCCATCCAGAAGAAGTGTTTGTCGCGAGAAGCTCAGGGCCGCAGAGCCGCCACTTCTCTTGCTCTGTTCAAGTCACCAGACGGCCGGCGCGCCAGAAATCTTCCGCGCTCGAACAGACACCCACCCTACAGTGCTCACAGGTAACGCGACGGTTTCGCCGTCGAGTCTCCACGCACGGCGGGGGCCAACGCAGAACCCGCGCCTCACCACTGTGCGGACATGACGGGCACCGGCGGACCGAGCAGAGGACTGCGGGTACGAGCCCTGTTGGGCCGCGAACGGAAGAAATCCGCAAAGAGCGAGAAGTCCCGGACGAGACCCAGACAGACGAGAGGCGGTTCGGGTCTTGGCGAGCGACGCGTTGGACGGGACCATGGCAGGCTGGTAGGGCGGCCGTCGCCGGTGGGCGATGGCGGGCAGGGTTCTTTCCTCGGGTGACCGGAGGTGGAGCGGCGATGGAGTCCAGCAGTCAAATGACAGCGCAGCCGGCATATCCGGTGCGGTTCTCGGTCGAGTACCCTGATCGCGCGCTCAAGCGGCTGACCACCGCTTTCAGGTTGGTCGTCGCGATCCCGATCCTGATCGTCGCGGCGACCCTCGGCGGCCAGGACGGCACGTATGCGGCCGGGGAGCAGGGCTGGAGGATCGCAGGCGGGACCGCCGGACTCCTGTTCCTCGGGCCGCTTCTCATGATCCTGTTCCGGCAGAAGTACCCCCGCTGGTGGTTCGACTGGAACCGCGAGCTGCTCAGGTTTTCGAACCGGATCGGCGTCTACCTCGCACTGATGGACGACCGCTACCCATCCACGGACGAGCAGCAGGGAGTCACGCTCGATTTCTCCTACCCGAACGCGAAGCAGGGACTCAATCGATGGCTGCCGCTGGTCAAGTGGCTGCTCGCCATCCCGCACTACTTCGTGCTCGTCTTCCTCTGGATCGCCGCCGTGGTGGCGGTGGTCATCGCCTGGTTCGCGATCCTTTTCACCGGGCGCTACCCACGCGGCCTCTTCGACTTCGTCCTCGGAGTCTTCCGCTGGACGAACCGCGTCGTCGGCTACGCGCTGATCCTGGTCACCGACGAATACCCACCGTTCCGACTCAGTCCATGACGCTGGGAATGCACTGTGTCCGCTTCATCTGGCTCGGTCGAAGTCGAGGCCGCGGCTTCTGGACGGTTCTCGAGGACAGCATGAGCCCTTGTGCCTCCGGCTCGGGTCCCTTCGAGGCGGCGAGCCTCGCGACGCCGCCTCTGAACTCGAAGCTCGGAGGCGCCGCGACCGTGCCAACAGGTGAGGCGGCTCGCTCACATCCAGCCACGACTCTATGAGGGCCGATGCCGGCGAGCGGAGGAGGATAGGCTTGTTGTGAGGAAGACAGAGAAGGGAGTTCTGCGATGGCGCCGGCACAGGATTCGCCCCGAGCTCACGTTGGCGACTTGGTGATCGTGGAGGGCCACCGGATCGGCGAGGCTCGCCGGATCGGCGAGATCCTCGAGGTGCTCGGGGAGGCTGGGCACGAGCACTACCGTGTCCGCTGGGACGACCATGAGAGCGTCTTCTATCCCTCCAGCGACTCGACGATCCAGAAAGCCGAGCCGAGGAAGAAGAGAAGATAGCGTCGGACAGACCCGGTCGAGGTCGCGATGTTCGAGGTCCAGCTGTCCCGGAACGTCTGGCTTTGCATCGTCGAGGTCGGCTACGAGGCCGACGACGAAGGGGAGTCCTGATGCGCGTCGACCCCCGCACGGGTCACGCGGAGACGATCCCGAGCGGTGGCCTCGAGGTCCGAGTCATGGCTGACGGGGGAGGAAGGTGAGGGCCAATGCCTGGTCCGGAGCCTGAGGGACACATCGACTTGGGGGACGGGTTTCAGCGGCCGGTGGTCGCGCAGGTCGAGCACGAGGCCGAAGGCGGCTTCGTCGTGGACGAGCTGGTCATCGGCCGGCACGCCGCAGAGGTACAGGACGGCGCGACGTTCTCGCGCTTCACCATCCGCTACCCGAGCGGGGTGTCGGGAGCGAGCCTGTACGAGACCGTCGACGAGGCGCGTGAGGCTGCCCGTCAGGAGATGCGCGGCCCCGGTGACGACGAGCCGGAAGGAGGCGAGTCCTGATGCGCGTCGAACCACCGCACGGGTCACGCGGAGGCCATGCAGCGCCTGCCGGTCAGGCAGCCGCGTGCGGCCCGGATAGCGGAACCGCCGCTCGATCTTCTGCAACAGCGGCTCGATCCGCTTCCACAACTCGTCGGACACGATCCACGGCGCAACAGCCATCGGCACCCCTCCAGCTTGAGGACGGGTGCCGACGGTCTTCCACAAGTCCGGCTCCACGAGCCGGGAGGCCCCGACGATTCGCCCGCTGCTTCCTCATCACGGATACGCGCCTGCGGTGATCTCTGTTGCGTCCGCGATCTCGGCCACGACCTCGAGGACGTCGTGGTTCGTGTCGAAGACGCGTAGCTGTCTGTCGGCGCCGTTTCCGTGGGCGAGGATCTCGTGGATGCCGTCGAGCTCGCGCTCCGATCCGAGTTCGCGTGCGTGTGGCCGGATTCGTTCCAGTGTCCGCTCGATCAGTCGGGCCACGGGGACGCGGTTCGGACGGCCCGTCGCCAGATCCATGAGCAGCGCCCTGAGCCCGTGGCGGGCGGCGAGCCACTTGTTCTCCGTCGTGAACACCGGGTGGTACGACGGGACCTTCTCGCCCCGTTCGTGCAGCTGGCAGTAGTGCTTGACGAGCGCCTGACAGTAGGCGGTGATCGCGACGACGTCCTCGAGTCGGGTCGTCGCGTCGCAGATGCGGATCTCGACCGTGCCGAGCCGCGGGTTCAGGCGGATGTCCCACCAGAGGTCCGTGCAGTCGGCGATGCAGCCGGTGCGCTGTAGCCGCCCGACAACGGCGGCGTACGTGGCGTAATCAGTGAAGTGCGGAGGCGGGCCGGACCTGGGGCCCGCGCTCGCCACCATCTGCCGCGTCGAGGCGAGCCCGGTCGGCTCGCCGCGCCAGAACGGGGACGACGCCGAGAGCGCGAGCAGTTCGGGGAGATGCTCGAGAAGCCCGTTCTCGACCTGCACCGCCTTCTCGGCGTCGTCGACCGCGACGTGGACATGGAGGCCGAAGATCAGCTCGCGTCGGGCGACGAACTGCAGCTGGTCAACGAGCGTCTGGTAGCGCTCCTTGACGGTGATCAGCTGTCGTTCGAAGAGCGAGAACGGGTGGGTCCCCGCCGACCCGACGCGAAGACCCTCGCCCGCGGCGACCTCGCAGACGAACGTGCGCAGTTTGCGCAACTGCTCTTCGACGTCGGCGAGGGTCGAGCAGACGGGCGTCGCGACTTCCAGCACCGATTGCATCAGCTCCGGCGTGATCCGCGGCTCGAACTCGTGCCCGTTGGCCGCAGCGAGAAAGGTGTCGATGTGCTGGACGAGGTCGAACGTCTCACCGTCGAGCAGCATGTACTCCTCCTCGACGCCGAGCGTGAACGGCTCGCTCGCTCCGAAACGATGTTCGAGCACGCTTCCGAGGGGCGCGTCCTCACCGCCTGCGAGCGCCGGAAGCGCCGAATCGTGCACGCGGGCGAGCGGGCCTGCGCTCGCCGTCTGCGGTTCGACGATCAGCATCTCCATGTCGGCCCTCCTCACGCTCGAATCGACGCCGCCCGATGCTTGGACCGGCTGGAGCCGCACAACCCGATTGCTGAGGGATGATCTTCGCGACGCCGACTTCCTACGACAGTCGCCCTGCATGCAAAGCCGGTTGCTGTGGCCCGCATGGCGACTATAGGCGGTGACGGCCGGAACGCAAAGGCCAGAACTAGATCTGCAACGGGGGAAGCTGAGACACCCTGGAACACCGCTTCCCCGCCCTCACGCCGGATAGCCGCACCTGCTTTGCGGATCCGGCTCAGGCCGTTCCGTAGTTCTCCGGAGGAAGCTCAGGGAGGCAACCGATGCCGATCAGGGCCGGCCCGGCGATGCTGGGTTTCCGGGCCGAATACGCACGGTCCTCGGGCCAGAGGAGGGCGACGATGAGGATTGGGAAGCGCCCCGATTTCGTGGATTGGAGGCGCAGAGTGCACGTGGTAACGGGTGGGAAGCCGTCGGGTGCGTGGCGCTGGAGGTCGTTCCTCACCGGAGCCGCCGCCGGCGGAGCGCTCATGTACCCGCTTGGCTCTGAAAGGGCGCGTCGGCGACGGCGGCTTTTCATGGCGCGCACTGCAGCAAACTCGCGCCGAAGCTCGCGGCGGGTCACCCGCGCGATACGCATTGCCGTCGCGCGAGCGGAGGGGCGCGCGAAGGGCTTCATGCACCGCGTGCGGCCGCCGGCGGCAGAGCCGCTCGACGACGCCACGCTGGCCCACAAGGTGGAGAGCATCGTGTTCCGGAGCCCGAAGTTCCCGAAAGGTCAGATCAACATCAACGCCGAGCAGGGCAAAGTGTTTCTGCGCGGTCAGCTCGACCAGTCGGAGCTGATTCACGATCTCGAGGAGGCAGTGCGGAATGTCCCCGGCGTGCGCGACGTCGACAACCTCGTCCACCTTCCAGGGACGCCGGCGCGGACGAGTCAGCCGGGGGGCGTCCACACACCATGAGCCGCGGCGCAAACTCGACAACGTTGAGTAGAAGGGAGTGAGCCGACGATGCCGCCGGGCACCAACGCGCGTGACGAGCTGGAGACAACTGTCGCCGAGTACCGGCATGTCCAGAGCGAGCACCGCAGAGCAGGGGTACAGGGCACCGTTCGCCGGCACCTGCACGCACGACTCAGCCGGCTCGGGTCGCACTTCGAGCGGCTGCTCGAGGAGTCCGTTGCCGACGAGGGGACGCGCGAGGCATGGCGGCGCTCTCTCCACGAGGGTTTGCCGGCTCCGGCCGAGCCGCGGCCGCCCAAGTCCTCACTGCTCTTCAAGGCGCGCGCGAGGAGTTCCGCGAGATCTTCGAAGCGGTTGCTGCGGCGCGTGCCCGCTTCTCCGATTCCTCCGCGGAGCCGGCCTGACGGCATGCCACCGCCCTCGCCGCCGACGCGGTCATCGACGGCACATCCGCGCTGACCCCGCGGGGAAGGGCGCGCCCCCCCGAGGAAGGGAGGACAGGTCCATGACGGCTCACCTGGAGTTGATCACGGTTCCCATCGAGAAGCCCGAGGAGCTGAACCTGATCCTCGGCCAGGCGCACTTCATCAAGACGGTCGAGGATCTCTACGAAGCCCTCGCCGGCAGCTCTCCCCACCTGCGCTTCGGCATCGCCTTCTGCGAGTCGTCGGGCCCGAGGCTCGTTCGGCGGACAGGCAACGACGAGGAACTCGTCGAGATCGCCGTTCGCAATGCTCTGGCGATCGGGGCAGGTCACTCGTTCATCGTCTTCATGCGTGAGGGCTATCCGGTGAACGTTCTCAACGCGGTCAAGCAGGTGCCAGAGGTCTGCCGCGTGTACTGCGCTACCGCCAACGCGGTCGAGGTCGTACTCGTAGAGACGTCGCAAGGCCGGGCGATCCTCGGTGTAGTCGACGGAGCCTCTCCCCTCGGTGTCGAGACCGAGGAGGACGTGGCGATCCGTCACGATCTGCTGCGCGCGATCGGTTACAAGCTCTGAGGCGCCCAGGTGGTGCCGCCGGAGCCTCGACCTCTCCCCCCTCAGGTGCAGCGAGACCGTTCCTGCCGGCAGACCGACCCTGCTCAGGTGCACGCCGAGACCACGTAGTTCCCCGTAAGCAAGACAGAGCATCCGCCGATGCCGGAACCGGTGCGAGCGCCGACGATCGCGTCGTGGCCTTCGCGACGGTCGTCAAGCCACGGCTGGCCGAGTTTCCCGTTCGGCCCAACCTCGTCGACTACGAGGCCGGGCGGACCGCCGACTTCTGGGACCGCGCACGCGGCGAGCTCGACGGGCTTCCGAGCGGGCGCGGCTTCAACATCGCCCACGAGGCGCTCGACCGCCACGCCACCGGTCCGCTCGCCAGCCATCTGGCGATGCGCTGGATCGGCAGGGAGTGGGAGGTTCGCGACTTCACCTACTCCGACCTCGCCCTCCTGACGAGTCGCTTCGCGAACGTGCTCGACGGTCTCGGTGTCGCCGCAGGCGACGTCGTCTGCGTCCTCGCCGGCCGCATCCCTGAGCTGTACGTGACCGCGCTCGGCACGGTGAAACACCGGAGCGTTTTCTGCCCGCTCTTCTCGGCGTTCGGCCCCGAGCCCATCAAGACGCGGATGACGATCGCGAAAGCGAAGGTCCTCGTCACCACTCCGCTCCTCTACGAGCGCAAGGTGGCCGGGATCCGCGACGAGCTGCACGACCTCGAGCACGTCATCCTCGTAGGTGAGGGCAGCCCGACCGAGGTCGAGGGGACGCTCGACTGGAACCGGTTGATGATGGCGGCGTCCGAGGACTACGAGATCGGGCCGACCGACCCGGAGGACGTGGCGCTCATCCACTTCACGAGCGGCACGACCGGCACGCCCAAGGGTGCGGTGCACGTCCACGGCGCGATCGCAGTCCACCATGTGACCGGCAGGCTCGCCCTCGACCTGCACCCGCAGGACGTCTACTGGTGCACCGCAGACCCGGGGTGGGTGACCGGCACCTCGTACGGGATCATCTCGCCGCTCTCGAACGGCGTGACGATGATCGTTGACCAGGAGGAGTTCGACGCCGAGCGCTGGTACCGGATCCTCGACGAGCAGCGCGTCTCGGTCTGGTACACGGCGCCGACCGCGATCCGCATGATGATGAAGGCGGGTGTCGAGCTCGTCCAGGAGCGCGAGTATCCGGCCCTTCGCTTCATGGCGAGCGTCGGCGAGCCGCTGAACCCGGAGTGCGTGGTCTGGGGGCAGGATGCCTTTGGGCTGCCCTTCCACGACAACTGATGGCAGACGGAGACCGGCGGAATCATGATCGCCAACTTCGCCGCCTTCGAGATCCGTCCGGGCTCGATGGGCAGACCGGTGCCCGGGATCGAGGCCGGGATCGTTCGCCGGCTGCCCGGCGGCGAAATCGAGGAGATCACCGAGCCCGGCGTGCAGGGCATCTTGTCCCTGCGCGCAGGCTGGCCGTCGATGTTCCGGGCCTACCTGGGCGAGCCGGAGCGCTACGCGAAGGCGTTCGTCGACGGCTGGTACCTGAGCGGCGACTTCGCGATGCGCGACGCCGACGGATACTTCTGGTTCATTGGGCGCGGTGACGACGTGATCAAGACGTCGGGGCACCTGATCGGCCCGTTCGAGGTGGAGAGCGTCCTGCTCGAGCACCCCGCGGTCGCCGAGGCCGGCGTGATCGGCAAGCCTGACGCGGTCGCCGGCGAGGTCGTCAAGGCGTTCGTCACCCTCCGCCGCGGATACGAGCCCTCGCACGAGCTCGAGCGCGAGCTGATGGCCCTCGCACGGTCACGGCTCGGCGCTGTGGTCGCGCCGAAGGAGATCGAGTTTTCCGACTGGGTGCCGAGGACACGCAGCGGCAAGATCATGCGCCGCCTGCTCAAGGCGCGCGAGCTCGGGCTCCCCGAGGGCGACATCTCCACGCTCGAGGGCGAGGAATGACCCGCCAGGCCGCGACGAGGAAGAAGCCGACGCTCGAACGGGAGCACGGCCTGCACCTGCTGCACGAGATGCTTCGCATCCGCCGCTTCGAGGAGAAGGCGGCTGAGGTCTACAGCCTCGGAAAGATCCGCGGCTTCCTGCACCTGTACATCGGCGAGGAGGCCTGCGCCGTCGGGGCGATGCAGGCACTCGGTCCGGAGGACGCGGTCGTCGCCACCTACCGCGACCACGGCCAAGCGCTCGCCCGCGGGCTGCCAGCCGGGGAACTGATGGCGGAGATGTACGGCAAGACGACCGGCTGCAGCCGCGGCCGCGGCGGCTCCATGCACTTCTTCGACGTCTCGCGCCGCTTCTACGGCGGAAACGGAATCGTCGCTGCCGGGATTCCGCTCGCGCTCGGCCTCGCGCTCGCCGACACCTACCAGAAGAGGCAGCGCGTGACAGCCTGCTTCTTCGGCGACGGTGCAGTGGTGGAGGGCGAGTTCCACGAGTGCCTGAACCTGGCCGCGCTTTGGCGCTTGCCAGTGCTCTTCATCTGTGAGAACAACCTGTACGGGATGGGCACCGCGATCGAGAAGGCGCTCGCCCAGACCGACATCGCCGCCCGCGCGGCTACGTACGGGATGCCCGCCGAGGCAGTGGACGGGATGCAGGTGCTCGACGTCGAGGACGCGGTCCGCCGTGCAGCGGAGGCTGTCCGAGGCGGCGAAGGCCCGCACTTCGTCGAGCTCAAGACCTACCGCTTCCGCGCCCACTCGATGGCCGACCCCGATCTGTACCGGACGAAGGAGGAGATCGAGGGGTGGCGCAAGCGCGATCCGATCGACCTCTACGTCGCCCTGCTCTGCGAGCAGGGCATGCTCGACGACGCCGGCCTCGCGGAGATCGAGGCGGTCGTCGCGGCAGAGATCGACGAGGCAACTGCGTTCGCCGACGCTGGTCCGATCGAGCCGCTCGAGAACCTGCTGAAGGACGTGCATACGGAATGAGCACCATGACTCTGAGGGAGGCGATCCGCGACGGGATGCGCCAGGCGCTCACCGAGGACGAGCGCGTCTTCCTGATGGGCGAGGACGTCGGCAGCTACGGCGGAGCCTTCGCCGTAAGCGGGAACCTGCTCGAGGAGTTCGGGCCGGAGCGCATCCGCGACGCCCCGCTCGCCGAGTCGGCGTTCATGGGTGCCGGCATCGGGGCGGCGATCAACGGAATGCGCCCGATCGTCGAGATCATGACGATCAACTTCAGCATGCTCGCTCTCGACCAGGTCGTGAACACCGCGGCGACGTTGCGGTACATGTCCGGCGGCCAGGTGAGCGTTCCGCTCGTCGTCCGAACGGCGACCGGCGGCGGCCGCCAGATGGGCGCCCAGCACGCGCACAGCCTCGAGGCCTGGTTCGCGCACGTACCCGGGATCAAGTCGCTATCGCCGGCGACGGTCGCCGACGGCCGCTCGATGGTGCTGGCCGCGCTCGCCGATCCCGACCCGGTCTTCATCTTCGAGAACGCGATCCTGTACGGGATCCAAGGGGAGGCTGAGGAGGACGGCCAGCCCGATGTCTGGAAGGCGGCGATCCGGCGCGAAGGCGGCGACGTCACCGTCGTCACCTACTCCGCGTCCCTGTGGAAGGTGCTGGAGGCGGCCGAGCAGCTCGCTGCCGAGGGGATCGAGCTCGAGGTGATCGACCTGCGCTCGCTGCGGCCGCTCGACATGGACACGGTGCTCACGTCGCTCGCGAAGACCCACCGGGCACTGATCGTGGACGAGGGCTGGCGGACCGGCAGCATCGCCGCCGAGGTCAGCGCGCAGATCATGGAGCGCGGCTTCGACCTGCTCGACTGGCCTGTGCTGCGGGTGTGCAGCGCCGAGATTCCGATGCCGTACGCAAAGCACCTCGAGGACGCCGCGCTGCCCAACGTCGAGCGCATCGTCGCGGCCGTCCGCGAGATGGAGATCTGAGCCGTGGCCGAGTTCGTGATGCCGGCTCTGGGCGCGGACATGAGCGCGGGCACCCTGCTCGAGTGGCTGAGGCAGCCGGGCGACCACGTCGAGCGAGGAGAGATCATCGCGATCGTCCACACCGACAAGGCGGACATCGAGGTCGAGGTCTACTCGAGCGGGGTCATCAAGGAACTCGTCGTCGAGCCCGGCACGGAGGTTCCGACCGGAACAGTGCTCGCGCTGATCGCCGAGGAAGGCGAAGCTCCGGCGGCGAGGCCGCAGGCCGAGCCGCTGCCTGCCGCCGCCCCGGTCCTAGAGCCGGGGCTCATCGGCGCCGCGGGGGACGGCCACCGGCTGCTTGCGTCGCCTTCGGCGAAACACCTTGCAGCCGAGCTCGGGGTCGACCTCACGACAGTGGAGGGATCGGGGCCGAGTGGGCGCATCCAACGGAAGGACGTCGAGCGCGCGAAGGCCGCTGCGCCGCCCTCGCCACCTCCGGCGCCTGCCCCAGGTGCTCGGCCACCCACAGCCGCTGCCCCGGCTGCGCCGCCACCGGCGGCCACCCCGCCTCCTGCACCGCCGCCGGCCGCAGCTCCGGCGGAGGATGCCCGGGCGGCGATGCGGCGGGCGATCGCCGCGGCGATGAGCCGCTCGAAGCGGGAGATCCCGCACGTCTACCTGGGCCAGACGATCGACCTGAGCCGGGCGGTCGCCTGGCTCGCGGACGAGAACACGAGGCGGTCTGTCCCCGACCGGCTCCTGCTCGGCGTGCTGCTCGTCAAGGCGGTCGCCCTTGCCCTCCGCGACTTCCCGGAGCTGAACGCGAGGTGGGAGGGCGAGCGGGTGGTCCGAAGCGAGCGGGTCCACGTCGGCAACGCGATCTTCCTCCGCGGCGGCGGCCTCGTCGCGCCCGCGATCCACGACACCGACCAGCGCTCGCTCGACGAGCTGATGCACAGCTTCCGCGACCTCGTCGCCCGTGCCCGCTCCTTCTCGCTGCG
>JBLMYA010000073.1:0-32243 GCA_050258035.1 Verrucomicrobiota bacterium | reverse complement strand
AGGCCGCGCCCGCGGGCGCGGCCTTCTCTCGTACTGGGAAATGTTCAGGAACGAGCTACGGTAGGGTCGTCAGTGAGAGGAGGAGGGGCGTGGCCGGAGGCAAGGCGCGGCTACCGCCGCGATGGTTCATCAAGACCGCCTGGCACGTGCACCGGCGGATCGTACGGACGAGCCGGGGCCGCAAGGGGCTTTGGCGTCCGCGCCCGGGCAGGTGGGGCGCCCTGCGGCTCACCACGACGGGCCGACGCAGCGGCGAGCCGCGGAGCGTGATCCTCGGCTACTACGAGGACGGGTCGAACTTCGTCTCGATGGCCATGAATGGCTGGGGTGCGCCCGAGCCGGCCTGGTGGCTGAACCTGCAGGCCGATCCGCGTGCGGTCGTCGAGTTGGCAGGCGGCACCCGGCGCGAGGTGCTCGCGAGGCCCGCAGCCGGCGGGGAGCGTGAACGGCTGTGGCAGCACTGGCGTGAACTGGACAAGAACCTCGACAGTTACGCGGCACGACGCCCGCAGGAGACGGCGGTCGTCGTCTTCGAGCCGCGCGCGGCGGCCGAATGAGCCTCAGGGTGCGCGAGCCTGCCTCGAACAGGCGGGGACGCGCCGATGCTGCTCGGGCGGGAAGGCCCTCGGCGTGAGGTCGACACGCATCAGCCGCAGGGACGGACGGACACCTATCGGGGCGGTTTCATCGAGTTGATCCCGGACGAGCGTGTGGTCGAGGTCGACCAGTTCGAGACGGAGGATCCTGCGCTGCGCGGCCAGATGACGATCACGATCGCGCTCGTCGACGAGCAGGACGGGACTCGTGTGCCCGGCATGCACGAGGGGCTGCCGCCTGGTCTCTCCCTTGCCGACAACGAGGCCGGGTGGAAGTCTCGCGGGATCGTGGCTGCACCACGCATCCGTGCAGCTGGGCGCGAAGTCACGTAACACGCGCCTCATCGCGACGCACTCATGCATCCTTCGACGTCGCAACCCTGGTCGGGCGCCCCGGGGCGCGACGCACCCGTCTTGATATATCGATATTTATCGATATATTGACATTCATGGCTATCAGGCATTGGTCGCTGCTGCGTGTGGTGAGCAGGTCGAAGGAGGTGGCGGCTCGGCTCTGCGAGCGGTGCGGGCCGACGGTGAGCCATCATCTGAAGAAGCTGACCGACGCCGGGCTGCTCGACCGCGAGCGGCGCGGCAAGTGGGCGTACTTCTCGTTGAACCGCGACGCCGCCGAGAGGCTGGCCGCAGTCGCAGATCTGAAGGAGCGTGCTGCTCATGACGACGACAGTGAACGAGCTGCGGGAGCAGGTGCGCCGCCGCTATGCGGAGTCGGCCCGCGCCGTGGCCGAGGGGACCTCCGGACGCGGGTGCGGGAGCGGATCGTGCTGCTCTGACGACTCGAGTCCGACGATCGGCGAGACCCTCTACGACGCCGAGCAGCGTGGGGAGCTACCCGAGGCGGCCGTGCTCGCCTCGCTCGGGTGCGGCAACCCGGTTGCCGTCGCCGACCTCCACGAGGGCGAGACCGTTCTCGACCTCGGCTCGGGCGGCGGGATCGACGTGATCCTGTCGGCGAAGCGGGTCGGTCCTACCGGCACGGCCTACGGGCTCGACATGACGGACGAGATGCTCGCGCTCGCCCGGCGCAACGCGGCGGAGGCGGGGGTGACCAACGTCCACTTCCTGAAGGGCGTGATCGAGGAGATTCCCCTTCCGGCGGACTCGGTCGACGTCGTGATCTCGAACTGCGTGATCAACCTCGCGGTCGACAAGGCTGCGGCGCTGACGGAGATCGCCCGCGTACTGAAGCCGGGCGGGCGTGTCGGGGTCTCCGACGTCGTCGCCGAGGACCGCCTGACCGCGGAGGACCGCGCCGAACGGGGCTCGTATGTCGGCTGCATCGCCGGCGCCCTGTCGAAGAGCGAGTACGTCGCCGGGCTGGAGGGGGCCGGCTTCGAGGACGTCTCGGTCGAGTTCACCCACCAGGTCGCAGACGGCATGCATGGCGCGATCGTCCAGGCGACGAAGACGCGCGAACCCCTGCGCCTGCTACCGACCTGAGGCCACTTTCGTCGCCTGCGTCGCGTCCTCCGGGCGCAGCAGGTCGTCTGCGAGGAGCCGTTGCACGAGCTGGACGGCGATCGAGCCCTCTCCCACCGCGGCGGCGACCCGCTTGACCGATGCGTGTCGCACGTCTCCCGCCGCGAAGACGCCGGGCATGCTGGTCTCGAGCGAGAGCGGGTGGCGCTCCAGCGGCCAGACGTCGGCAGCGACGTCGTCTCCCGTGAGCAGGAATCCGTACTCGTCCCGTGCGATGTCCGACGGCAGCCACTCCGTCTGCGGGCGGGCGCCGATCAGGACGAAGAGTGCGTCGGCGGCGACGGTCTCGTCGCCGCGGGCGCCGTCGTGCAGCACGAGCTGTTGCAGGCGACCCTCGCCTCCGCCGCCGACCACCGTGGTCCCGGTCCGTACATGGACGTTCGGCGCTGCCTCGACCGCCCGGACGAGGTAGTGCGACATTCCCGCCTCGAGCGACTGCGCGCGCGCCACGACGGTGACGTGCCGCGCGTAGCGCGCGAGGTGCAGGGCCGCCTGCCCGGCGGAGTTTCCGCCGCCGACGACGTACACGTCCTTCCCGGTCAGACCTGGAGCCTCCGAGGTGGGCCCGCCGTAGAAGACGCCGGCCCCGTTCAGGGTCTCGAGCGAGTCGATGCCCAGGCGGCGGTAGGTCGCTCCGGTGGCGAGGATCACGGCGCCCGCGCCGATCGACCGCCCGTCGGAGAGCGTCAGTGCGAAGGAGTCGTCCGAGCGCCCCAGTGCGGTGACCCGCTGCAGGAACAGGAAGCTTGCTCCGAACGAGGACGCCTGCTCGAACGCCTCCTCGGCGAGGAGGCTGCCGCTGACGCCCCGGCCGAAGCCGAGGTAGTTGCGGATCAGCGAGCTCGACCTCGCCTGCCCGCCGAGGCCGCCCGCGTCCACTCCGAGGACGCGCAGACCCTCGGAGGCGCCGTAGACGGCCGCGGACAGCCCCGCCGGCCCTGCACCCACGATCACGAGGTCGAACATCCGCTCCTCGAGACCCGACGGCGCACCGGCGGCCTCGGCGATCTCGGCGTCCGAGGGATCGCTCAGGACGCGGCCGTCCGGGAGCACCATCAGCGGCAGCTTCGCGCCGGGCTCCGCCCTGGCGACCAGCTCACGTCCCTGGTCGGAATCGGCCAGGCAGAAGGAATGTGGGACCGCACACCGCGCGAACACGTCCCGCAGCTCGTAGGCCCGGCCCGACCAGGACTCGCCGACGATGTGAACCGTCTGGGGAACGAGCCGCCGCTCCCGCGCCCACTCGAGCAGGAAGTCGGAGACGGCCTCGTGGAAGACCTCGTCCGGAGAGGGAGCCGGCCTGAGCACGTAGTAGTCGATGCGACCGAGCGCCATCGACGCTCGGATCGCCTGTGCCGTCGGCTCGTCTCTCCAGGCGTTGGCCGTGACCAGGAGTGCGCGCTTCGCGTGCGGGTGCAGGTGGCGCACGTGGTCGAGCAGTTCGTCGTCGGTGGTGCCCGACAGCGACTGCCCTGCGAGAACGAGCGCGACGTCCGACCCGGCCTCCTTCAGCTCCTCCAGCGTGCGCAGTGCCTTCGCCGGATCTCGGAGGCATTCGACCCTGTAGTCGCGGCCGTAGCGCTGGAGGAGCTGGGCCTCGACCTCTGCGAGGACGTCTGGATCATCGTCGACGGCGAGCAGGACGGGGAGGGGCATCGGCGGTCAACTTACCGTTCCGCCGTCAGGAGCGCCGGTTCCTCGTTGACGCCTCCCGGCCGACCCATCACACTGGCGTCCCATCACACTGGCGTCCCACACGAAAGGGGGCTGCAATGTCGATGAGCACGCGCGAGGCCTTCGAGCGGGGGACGGACACCTTCAACGCGCACGACATCGAGGGGTTCGCCGAGATGCTGGCGGACGACGTCGTCTTCGAGGCGCCCGGCGGTATGCGGGGCGGGGGCAAGGAGGCGTGTGCGGCGTTCTACGGCGGCTGGTTCGCGGCGTTCCCCGACGCCCGCGTCGACATCCGCAGCCTGCACATCGTCGACGATGTCGCCGTCGAGGAGGGGAGGTTCACCGGAACGCACGACGGCACGCTCCACACGCCGGCGGGCGACATCCCGCCGACGGGGCGTTCGGTCGAGGTCGACTACATCCAGATGCTCCGTATCCGGGACGGCAAGCACGCGTCGTTCCACCTGATGTTCGACCGGCTGCTCATGCTCGAGCAGCTCGGGCTCGTCCCTGCACCGGCCGCCGACGAGTAGTCCGGCGCCAGGGACGCGTTGGCGTCAGCGCCAGCCGAGCTCGGGCGCGACGTGCCCGAGGACGCTCTCGATCGCGTGCGCGTTGTAGTCGACGCCCAGCTGACTGGGGACGGTCAAGAGCAGCGTGTCGGCGGCGGCGATCGCCTCGTCGCCGGCCAGCTGGTCGACGAGCACGTCGGGCTCGGCGGCGTACGTGCGGCCGAAGATCGCCCGGGTCGTCGGGTCGATGTAGCCGACGCGGTCCGCGTCGTCGTTGTCGTGCCCGAAGTACCTGCGGTCCAGGTCGTTCACGAGCGCGAAGATGCTGCGGCTCACGGAGACGCGCGGCTCGCGCTCGTGCCCGGCTTCTCGCCACGCCGAGCGGAACGCCTGGATGTGCCGTGCCTGCACGACGTGGAACGGGTCGCCGCTCTCGTCGTCGTCGACCAGCGTCGAGCTCATCAGATTCATGCCGAGACTGGCCGCCCAGGCGGCGGTCGTGGACGATCCTGCGCCCCACCAGATGCGCTCGCGCAGGCCCGGCGAGTGAGGCTCGACGGGCAGCAGGCCCGGCGGGTTGGGGAACATGGGACGCGGGCTCGGCTGAGCGAAGCCCTCGCCCTCGATCACCTGCAGGAACACCTCGGCGTGGCGGCGCGCCATGTCGGCGTCGGTCTCGCCCTCGGCCGGCCGGTACCCGAAGTAGCGCCAGCCGTCGATCACCTGCTCCGGCGAGCCACGGCTGATGCCGAGCTGCAGCCTGCCGCCGGCGATGAGGTCGGCGGCTCCGGCGTCCTCGGCCATGTAGAGCGGGTTCTCGTAGCGCATGTCGATGACGGCGGTGCCGATCTCGATCGTCGTCGTTCGTGCGCCGATCGCCGCGAGCAGCGGGAACGGCGAACCGAGCTGTCGAGCGAAGTGGTGCACGCGGAAGTACGCGCCGTCGGCGCCCACCTCCTCGGCCGCGACGGCGAGCTCGAGCGACTGGAGCAGCGAGTCGGAGGCGGAGCGCACCCGCGACGACGGTGACGCCGTCCAGTGGCCGAAGGACAGGAACCCGATCTTCTTCACACGCGCCCGATCCAGACGGTCGAGATCAGGCCTCGCGGTTGACGGTGTCGTCCAGCCAGCGCAGGACGGGCTCGAGCGCCTCTCGGTTGTTCCGCTCCATCAGCATCAGGTGCCCGTTGCCGTGGACGCCGTGCTCGGCCAGCACGATCCGGTCGACCCGGCACCCGGCCTGCTCCAGGAAGGCCGCCGTTGCCGGACACGAGTAGGCGAAGAGGGACGCCTCCGACTCGAGGACGGCGACCGGGATCTCCGCCAGCCCCGGGAGCTTCCGGGCAGGCTCGGCCTGGAGCGTCCACTCGCCCACCGTCGCCTTCTCCAGCTCGTCGGGCGACGCCGCCGGAGGATCGAAGGTCATCGGCGCGGCGGTGAGACCCCAGTCGAGCGAGACGCCGAGGTCGGGGTTGACGAGGAACGGGGGCCCCATCGGCTCGAGCGCGACGATCGCCTTGACGTGCGACGGACGTGCGTCGGCGGTCAGCCAGCCCATCGGGGCACCGGCGGACGCCGTCATCAGGATCGCCGGGCCGATGTCGTCGAGCAGGGCAGCGCCGCGGTCGCGCTCCATGGCCTGCGCGGCCGGGAAGTCCGCGGGCAGCCAGCCGGCCCCGGCCGCGAACTGGTGGACGCTCGGGTCGTCCGGGCGGCCGCTTCCCGGCCACTGGGTGTGGAGGTGTGCGGTCGGGTGCGCCATCGGCCCGTCCGCGGAGTTCGTGAAGAGGGCAGAGACCAGCTCGTACGGGAACAGGCTGCCCAGCGGCCCGAGCACGTCCGGGTGGAAGGGGGCGCGGCCGTGGCCGGGACGGTCGACGACGTAGACGGCGTATCCCTCCTGGACGAGGAACGTCGCCCAGCCGGGACGGCCGTCGGGCGTGCCGAGGTAGTCGGTGCTCTGGCCGCCGCCGCCGTGGATGCACACGAGCGGGTAGGGCTTCGTCACGGTCTCGGGCGCCTCCCACTGCACGAATATCTGGCCCCGCGGAACGGTCCCCTGCGGCAGGGAGACGGCGTCCTCGACCACCCAGAAGAAGCCGCGTCGGGCCGTGACGAGCTCGCCCTCCAGATGCCGGGGTCTGCTCACGCGGCCGTCGCCTACGCCGCCAGAGACGCCTGCTCGAGCTGCGGCTTGACATCCGACGCGAAGAGCTCGAACGTGCGCCTCGCCTCGCCGAAGGTCATGTCGCCGGTCGGCAGCTGGAGCGCGACGTGGTCGACGAGCCCGGGCTCGAGGATGGCGGCGAAGCGCTCGGCGATCTGGTCGGTCGTGCCCGCGCCCGCGGCGATCGCGTCCTCCACGTGGGCGAGGATCGCATGGAGAGGGCGGAGGGCAGCCTGGCAGTCCTCCTCGGACATGATCAGCCGGTCGCGCACATGGACCGCCTCCGCGCGGCGGACCAGCCCGCTCATGCCCCGGCGGGCGATCTCGAGCGCCTCCTGCTCGGTCGGCGCGATCGCGACCAGCATCGTGATCCCGACGCGTGGCCGGGAGTCAGGGCCGTCGACGCGGAGCGTGTCGCCCCTGTGCGTCTCCCAGGCGTCGACGTAGGTCTCGTAGACCTCCTGCGGCACCGGACCGGGCCACATCAGACTCATGCCGTGACGCCCTGCGACGGCCGGGTTGCCCGGGTACCAGAACGGGATCGGGTCCTGGAGCGGCTTCGTCGCGAGCGGAACGGTGGGAAAGTCGTGGTAGGTGCTTCCCTCGCTCGAGATCTCGCCGTTCGCGAGCGCGTTGCAGATGATCCCGAGCGCGTCCTCGAAGCGCTCCCTGCCTTCGGTCCAGACGCTGCCGAACCACGCGTGCTCGATCGGAGCCACCCCGCGGCCGACGCCGAAGTCCAGCCGACCGCCGGTGAGCTGATCGGCGACGCACATGTCTTCGATGATCCGGACCGGGTGATGGAGCGGCAGCAGCTTCACCATCGGGCCGAGCCGGATCGTCCTCGTGATCTGCGACGCGGCCGAGATGAACAGCTCCTGGTTGGGCGCCATGCACAGGTCGGAGCCGTGGTGCTCGGCGAGATGAAAGGCCCCGAAGCCGGCCTCGTCGGCGAGCCTGATCAGCTCGAGCCGGTCCCGGAAGAGCTCGTGCGTCGGCGTGCCCGGAATTCCCTCGATGTGGTCGAAGATGCCGAAGGTCGTGGTTGCCAGGGCGGCGTCCTTTCGGTCGGCGTGTGCGAGAGCGACGTTACGCGATCACAGACCTCGGCGGAAGTCTTCCACGGAAAGGGCGACGACCGGCTCTAGGATGTTCGGCACGATGCGGGTCCTGGCCGTTCCGCTGACGCTTCTCGCACTCCACGGTTTCCAGTCGTCGATCAAGCCGCTTCCCGCCGCCGTGAAGTCGAAAGTGGTCGCCGGCGGTGCCTGGCACTCGCGCTGTCCCGTGCCGCTCTCGGGGCTGCGACTGCTGACGGTCTCGTACCGGGGCTTCGACGGCCGCGCCCATACCGGACAGCTGGTGGTCAACGCGAGCTACGCCGCCGATCTGGCGACAGTGTTCCGGAAGCTCTACGAGCTGCGCTTCCCGATCCACCACATGTCGCTCGCCATGTACGGGCCTCCGCGCGAGTGGCCTGTCGATCGAGACCTGACCGGTTCCTTCGAGTGCCGGCAGGCGGTGCCGTCCCCCTGCAGCGGGGGAACCGGCACCGGCAGCTGGTCGGAGCACGCCTACGGCGAGGCGATCGACCTCAACCCGATCGAGAACCCCTACGTCGGTTGCGGGATGTCCAGGGACAAGGCGTCGCGGGCCTACATCGACCGGTCACGGCCGCGGAAGGGGATGGTCACGCCGCAGGTCGTCGCCGCCTTCCGCTCGATCGGCTGGGGGTGGGGCGGGTCCTGGTCCGGGTCGACCAAGGACTACATGCACTTCTCCCAGAGCGGGCACTAGAGCACGCGCAGCGTCGTCGTGTCGATCCGGGCGACCGGAGTGCCCGCCTTCGTCTTCACGAGCAGCGTGTCTCCCGACAGCTCGAGGCGCGCTGCCCAGACGTCCCCGCCGAACGCGGACGACGGAACGTCGATGCAGAAGGCCGAGCGCCCGGCGGCGTTCAGTGCGTGGACGAAGGTGAGCGACGAGCCCGGGTTCTTCGTGTACAGCGTGTAGACCCAGTCCCCGCTCGGCGTGGCTGCCCGCGCCACGGGATAGCCGCGCATGACCTCCCCGGGATTCCGCTCGTCGACGATCGCCTTCGGCAGGAGCCGCCGTGATGCCAGGTCGTAGGCGCGCACGACGTACCGGACGAGGTCGTTCGCGGACACGTGCTGGATCACGTAGAGCGTCCGCCGGTCGGGCGAGACTGCGTCGAAGCCGAACTCGCCGGGCAGGGCGATCGTCGCCGCCCGCGTGAGCCTGCCCGTGGAGAGGACGACGAACCGGCTCTTCGCCCGGAGGCCGTTGTAGTCCGGCGGCTGCACGAGGACGAGCAGCCGCCCGTCGGGGGAGAGTCCGCCGGGGCCGCCGAGGCTCGTCACCGCGGGGATCCCGAACGCTCCGGCAATCCTGGCCGAGGCGATCACCGTGCCGTTCCGGATCGCCCTCACCGTGGTCGTGCCTCCGGCGCGGACGGCCGTGTACCGGACGTCGCCGGAGGGTGACGAGATCGACGCTGCGAGTCCGGGCCAGGGCCCGACCGCAAGCGCCGCTCCGGCGACCAGGGCCGCGGCCGACACGACCGCGGCGACCGCCGCGATCCAACGGGGCCTACGCATATCTGCGCCTCCTTCGGTAGCTGCGGCAACTACACCGGAGGGAACCGGCCGGTTCCCGCCCTATTCGTCCAGCCAGCTGCGGTCGAGGTCCTCGGCGTACCCGCTGAGCGACCGCCGGTAGCGGACGATCGTCGGATCGTCGGTCGCCTCCAGCAGTACCTCGATCAGCGTGCGCACGGCCTCGCGCGACCGGCCGAGGTTGTACTCGAGCATCGCGTGGAAGACCCGGAGGGGCAGGAAGTCGGGGAAGCGGTCGATCCCCTCCCGGAAGACCCGCTCGGAGTCGGCGTCGCGGCCGAGTGTCCGCAGCGTGCTGCCGAAGCCGAGGTATGCGCCACGGGCCTGATCGTCGGGAAGGCCGGCTGCGAGCGCAGCCTCGTAGTGCGGTACCGCCTCTTCCTCGAGGCCGAGCGAGTCGTGCGCCCAGGCGGTCTGGATCGCGACCCGGGCGTCGTCCGGGAGCTCCTCCCGCAGCTCGAGGAGGAGGGGCAGCGCCTGTTCGAGCTCGCCGCTCTCTCGGAGGTCGATCGCCTTCGCGAGGCGCTCGTCCGCGTTCACGTGATCGGCTTCTCCATCGCCACGCACCGGATACCCACTCCGTCGGGCATCGTGACCTCGAACTCCTCGATCGGCTCGAAGCCGTAGGCCGCGTACAGCGGCAGGCCCGACAGCGTCGCGCCGAGCGCGAGCTTCCGGAACCCTTCCTTCCTCGCCGCGTCCTCGCACGCCTCCAGGATCCGCCGACCGAGGCCCCGGCGGGTCCAGTCCGAGCGCGTGAACATCGCGCGGACTCGTGCCGGTTCGGTCGCCGGGTCGAGCATGCGCGCATCGCCGGCCACGTCGCCGCTGCCCGTGTACAGCCTGTCCCTGCGGCTCCATCCGCCGCACGCGACGAGCTCGCCGCCGGCCTCGAACACGAAGTACGTCCCGTCGGCGAGCAGGAGCTCGTCGACCTCGGCGACGAATCGAACGGCACTCTCGGTTTGGCGCTCGTCGTATCCGGACGGGAAGAGGGCGGCTCCCGACTCCTTCATCAGCGCCTTGATCGCGGCCGCGTCGGCCGGGCCGGCGACTCGCAACAGCGGCTCCACGGCTATTCCTGCGGGCCCGGCTAGATCGACCCCGAGAAGGTGTCGCAGGCGGCGGGCTTGCCGGTCTCGTACCCGCGGGCGAACCAGCGGCGGCGCTGCTCGGACGAGCCGTGCGTCCACGTCTCGGGGTTGACCTGGCCCCGGGTCCTCGCCTGGATCCGGTCGTCGCCGATCGCGGCGGCGGCGTCCAGGCCCGAGTTGATGTCCGCCTGCGTCAGCTCCTCGACGAGTCCGGTATCGACCGCGTGCTTCGCCCAGACGCCCGCGTAGCAGTCCGCCTGCAGCTCCGACCGCACCCCCTTGCTCTCGGGCCCCTGCGTGCTGCCGCGGATCTGTCCGAGGATCCCGAGCTCGTCCTGGACGTGGTGGCCGTACTCGTGGGCGATCACGTACGCCTGGACGAACGGCGTGACCTCGACGCCGAGCTGGTCCTTCACGTCCTGGAAGAACCCGAGGTCGATGTACACGTGCTTGTCGGCAGGGCAGTAGAAGGGGCCGACCGCCGAGGTCGCGTACCCGCAGCCGGTCTGGATCGAGTCGGTGAAGAAGACCGTGTTCGCGTAGGCGTACCGGCGGTTGCTGTTCTCGAACACGCCGTTCCAGAACTTCTGCACGCTGTTCACGACTGCGACGATCCGGCAGTCGTCGCGGGTGTTCGCGTCCTCGCCGGTGCGGCAGTTCTGGTCGATGGTGCTCGGCGTATCGCCTCGGCCGACGCTGACGTTGTCGAGCTGCCCGAGCTGGCCGAGCCCGCCGCCGCCCGACAGCAGCGTGACCGCCAGGTAGACGAGGACGCCGAGAATGCCGAGCCCGGCACCACCGCCTCCCAGGGCCAACCCGCCCGCGCGCCGTCCCCGGGCGTCGGTGACCTGGCCGGTGTCGAGAGTGGCGTCGCGGCGAAAGCGCATCGCTACGCGGCGGTGCCGAAGCGGGCGGCCGCACGAGCGCGTCGGCGCTCGGCCTCGACCTCGCGGTCGCGGGGTGGCGCAGAAGTGACGAGATCGTCGAGGAGTCGCACGGTCGCTGCGGCGACCTCGTCGATTGCACGCTCGAACACCGCGCCGTTCGCCTGCGACGGCTTCTGCATGCCGCTCACCTTGCGCACGTACTGAACGGCCGCGTCCCGGATCTCCTCGTGTGTGATCGGCGGCTCGAAGTTGTAGAGGGTGCGGATGTTCCTGCACATGGCAAGCTCCTCTCGGTACCCGATTCGTAGGGGACTACTCGTCGCGGCGGGCCGCATCCGGGCTGAACGCCGGGACGCAGACCGCCACGTACTCGGCGCCATCCGGCGTCGAGTAGCGGACCCGCTCTCCCGCCCGCGCGAGGACCGCCTCACCCGGTCGCACCTCGATCTGTCCCGCGTCGTGCTCGACGACGACGGTGCCCTCGAGCACCACCGTCACCTCGTCGAACTCGGGCGTCTGCGCCGGCTCGTCCCAGCCGGGTGGGCTCGACATCCGCGCGACGCTGACGGTCGCCGTGCCCGTGCTGACGTTTCCGACCAGCTCGCGGATCACCTTGTCGCCGACGCCGGGCACGACCACGGGAGAGGTGATGTGGACCGGCGTCAGGAGAGGGGCCTCCGCTCCGCGTACCGCGGCAGCCCGTCGTCGGGGATCGGCTCCCACGGTGCGGCGTACGCGGTGAACTGGCGGTACGACGGCCTGATTCCCGGGTCTGCGTCGAACGTGCCCATCCGGACCGCGACCAGGCGCGGGTCGTCGCGGCTCTGTGCCCAGAGCGCTCCCCCGCACGCGGAGCAGAAGACCTTCGACCAGCCGTCCGGCGGATCGAACGACCCGAGCAGCTCCTCGCCGGCGGTGATCCGCAGCGTCCCCGGCACGAGGATCGCCGAGACCGCCGCCGCGCTTCCCGTCCGCCGCTGGCACCGCGTGCAGTGGCAGTAGCCGGCGACGGGCGGCGTCTCGGTGACCTCGTAGCGGACGCCCCCGCAGAGACAGCCGCCGGTGAGTGGCAGATCCGTCATCGGGCGAAGCGTACGTGACGATCAACGCCGAGTTCTCAGCTGCCCGAGGCGACACGCAGCGCCTGGAGATGCGCTGCCTCGATCTTCTGGGCCGTCGCCGCGTCGTGGGACCACTGCGGCCAGGAGTAGGTGGTCGAGCCGTGCAGCTCGCAGCCGACCTTGCAGGCGAGCTCGACCCGCTCGGGCGTCGCGCTGAAGAGGCCGGCGTCGGCGAGGATGGTCCGCACGCCGGCCAGGCCACGCTTCCTGCGCACGAGCTCCAGCACGTCCCAGTCCTCGATCCCGTCCCGGATCTGCTCGAGCCGGGCGCTCGCAGCCGGGCCGTCGGGGCCGGGGTAGACGAGGACGGACTCGCCGTTGCCCGCCACGGCGTCGAGCGGATTGCCCTTCGTATACGAGGTCAGCCCCTGCGCGTACAGCGTCCCCTGGATGCCCTCGAGGGCGTTCCAGAGCAGGAAGACGCGCGGGTCGGAGAGCGGTTCGGCTGCGTTGTAGCCGGGGCTGCCGTCCACGCCGGTGTACGTCGACGACCAGACCATCTTCCCGGCTCGACGTGCCTGCCCGATCACGGAGAGGTTGCCGCGGGGGTCGTTGTAGCGACCGTAGAACCGCCGCGAGAGCACCGCCCAGATGTCGACGTCGTCTCCGCCCTTGTTGTCCCAGAGGTAGCGGTTCGCCGGGATCGGATTGCCCGTGACCAGTGTCTTCGAGCCCGGCCAGCACCGGTGGGCGGTGGACGACTGCCGGGCGAGGAGCCGCATGCCGGCGGCGCCCGGCTCGTCCAGCGAGTACAGGTACGAGAGGTGGCCGGCGACCCAGCCGTGCGCATCCCAGAACGAACGGACGGAGTGGAGGTAGTCGCACCAGGGACCGAGGTCGAAGGGCGAGATGCCCGCGATGCGGTTGCGTGGGCTCGGCCGCTGGTTCGAGATCGGAATCCTCAGCGTGGCGAAGGACGACGGGGTCTGCTTGACCATGTTCTCGCTCGAGTCCAGCCACCACTTCCTCGAGGAGCTGTATCCGCTCCGCCTGCGCGGCTCGCCGAATCCCCAGCCCGCCGGTGAGATCCGGTAGGAGGCGAGGAAGGAGAAGAGCTTCACGTTTGCAGCCGACCGGGCGGCGTTCGACCCGAGCCGGTAGAGCTGGTCGACCTTCTTCACGTACGACTCGGGGACGACGTGGAAGGAAGTGAGCAGGTTCCCGTCCACCGACGACGGGGCCGGGAGCCGGACGTCGAAGACGCGGATCGACACCGGGATCGGCGTCGCCCTGCCGTCGGCCGTGATCGTGACGACCGCGCGGTAGCCGCCGGGCTGGGCATCGGGCGGGATCACCAGCTGGAGGTAGAGCGGCTGGTTCGGGCGCTCGGTCGGCCGCGTTGCGCCGTCCCAGGGGAGGAGCGCGTCCGGGACGGCGCGGCCGCCGAACGAGACGAAGTGGGCGAAGTAGACCTGTGCCTTCAGCGGGCCGAGTCCGCTGCCGTCGACGCTGGCGGAGACGGTCTTCACGTTCGTGGCGACGAGCCAGGCACCTTCCCGCTCGCCGATCGCGGCGTTGATCGTCGGCGACGGGCTGCCTCCCTGGGGGAGACGGCCGCTGGGCGGGATCGTCTGCGCGGACGCGAAGGCGAGGACGGTTCCTCCCGTCACGGAGGCGGGGGCGGCGGCGCCTCCGACCGGTACGATCAGCAGGCAGCAGGCGATCACGGCGAGGCGTGCGACGAGCGTCATCTCACGTTCCTATCGACCGTGCCGCCGGCATGCTCGACCCCGAAACGGCGGCAGGCTAGCCCAGGCCGTCACGCCAGGTGAGCGCGCGCTCCAGCGGGGCGAGATCCCAATCCGGCCCCTGCACGCTGACGATGAAGTCCGTGAAGCCGTGCGCGAGGAACGCGTCCGCATCGTGATCCGCACCGGTCAGTCGGCTGATCGTGGTCGACCGTTGGATCTCGCCGGGGTCACGTCCGACCTTCGCGCACCAGTCGTCGAGGATGTCGGACTTCCGCCTCATCGTCGTCGGGTCGCCGAAGGCATGCCAGACGTCGGCGTGCTCGGCCACGATCCGGAGCGTCACCTTCTCGCCGCCGCCGCCGATCAGGATCGGGATCCGCCGGAGCGGGGGAGGGTTCAGCTTCTCCCACCGCGCCTTGATGATCGGCAGGGCCCGCGCCAGGTCGCGAAGACGGCTGCCGGCGGTGCCGAACTCGTAGCCGTACTCGTCGTAGTCCTTCCGGAACCAGCCCGAGCCGATGCCGAGCATGAACCGACCGCCCGAGATGTGGTCGATCGTCCGAGCCATGTCTGCGAGCAGGCTCGGGTTGCGGTACGAGTTGCAGATCACGAGCGAGGAGATCTCGGCGCGCTTCGTCAGGGCCGCCATCGCCGCCTGGACGGTCAGGGACTCGAAGTGCTCCCCGTTCCGGTCGCCGCTGAGCGGGAAGAAGTGATCCCAGTTGTAGATCCGGTCGACCCCGAGCGCGTCGGCCTCGATCCACGCGCGTTTCATGGTCTCGAAGTCGCCGTGCTGGGGGATCACCTGGACGCCGATCGTGACCCGCGCCATCCGCCGAAACCTACCTGGGCTCGATCGGCCGGCGCGGCAGTGTTGTCCACAACCGATGCCTGGCACCGGACGTGTGACAGAAGCGTGACAACGTCTCCACAGGCGGGCGGGCGCGTGCGTCCAGGGGCCTAGTCGAAGAAGGTGTCCTCGTGGCGGTAGGCGGGAGCGCAGCAGCAGAGGAACCGCAGGCCGTCGGCGTCCGCGCGGATCTGGTGGCGAGCGCCGGGTGGGATGAGCACGGCGTCGCCGACCGCGACCTGCCGACGATCGCCGTCCAGTTCCATCTCGCCCCAGCCCTCGACGACGTAGTAGATCTCCTCGCTCGCCGCGTGGTAGTGGCGCTCCGTCGCCTGGCCGGGCTCGAGCGTCGCCTCGGCGAGACTCTGGTTCCGGACCGGCGCGGTCGGCAGGCCGAGAAGCTCCCGGATCGTGCTGCCGTCGGCGGTCGTGAAGGGCTCGGCCTGCTCGAGCGAGCGGACGACGATCACGCGTCCAAGGCTACTTCACGCCGCAGGTCTTCACCGGGCGGCGGACCTGCGCTTCCTCGGCGACACGGTGAAGCCGATTCCCGTCCCCGTCTCATCCGAGAGCTTCGCGTACTCGGTACAGTCGACCCGGCCGGACGCGACTCTCCGCACGGCGCTGCGGAACGCGACGTAGGACGGCTTCGGCGTCAGGTCACTCCACAGGAGGCCCGATTGCCACCCGGCCAGGTTCGTCTCGTCGGCGAGCTCGAAGTTGAAGAAGGCGCCGACCGCCGGTTGGCAGTACGCGAGCTGGAGGGCGTCCGAGACCTGGGTCGCCTGGTCGGGAGCGAGCCCCGCGGTCACGCCGGCCGCCAGGGCGAAGAACGGCGGCAACAGCTGCCGGACGGTCTCCCGCCCGCGGTAGAAGGCGGCCTTGGCAGGGTCGACCGTCGTCTGGAAGCCCTGCTCCATGTACCAGATGGTCACGCCGCGCCGGCCCGGGACCGGCTGTGCGGTGCCGCCGAACGCCTCCGTGAGGACTGTCATGAGCTTGTCGTAGTCGCCCTCGGAGATGGTCGTCGAGCCTGGGTGCCGCGTCCACGGACGCTCCGCGTTCGTGACCGGATACGGGTTGTGTCCGACCGTGTCGAGGATCGGCAAGCGCCGACGGCTCTGACGGTAGGCGAGTCCGAGCTTGCGGTAGAAGTTGCCCGGCGAGTGGGAGACGTTCGCGGAAGCGCCCGGGTTGTCGTTTCCGCGTGGGGCGGAGGCGGCGATCACGTTCACGCCCGGCCGTGCGGCGTGGAGGACGTCCCAGCAGCGGGCGAGCAGCGCCTCGTAGGCGGCGGGCGCGAGGCTCGCTCCGTCTGCGGCGAACTGGGGACGCCAGAATCGGCTCGAGTTGGGCTCGTTCCAGATCACCACGTCGCGGACGCCGGGGTACCGCTGGAGGAGGCTGGCCACGAACCGGCAGTATGCGTCGCGCTGTGCGTCCGTCTGGGGCGCGTCGTCGGCCTTGCCGTAGACGGCGAGCACGACCCGCAGGCCGCCGCCCCAGGTCGCCAGGATCATGCGGTCGACCGGCTGCCGGTCGAGCACGCCGAGGCGGGTCTGGCCCGGCGTCCAGGGCACGGTGACGCGAACGGCGCGGAGCCCGAGGTCGCGCGAGTAGGTGAGCGCCCGCTGGGCGGTCGGCTTGTCCGACCACTTGAGCGTGTCGTCCGCGACGCCGACGACGAGCCCCTGTCCGGCCCGGGCGGGTCCCGTGAGCAGGCAGGCGAGCGCCAGGCAGGAGATCAGCGTCCGGCCGGTCCGTCGCACGGAGTCTCCATCGGCGCGACGGGAGCTATCCGTGAGGACCGGCGTGGCTGAGTCGTTTCCCTGAGCCTGGTACTCCGATCCCCAGGTGCTGGCGGCCGAGCAGGAACGTATCTTCCGTGCTGCGTGGCACTACGTCGGGCACGTGCGCCGCACGGTCGTTCCTCGACGACTTCTTCGCTGCCCGAAAGCGCACGTCTGATCGCCCTCTCTCGGGTCAGGGTGACCAACTCGCTCACCTGGGGGACTCCTGTTGTCTGATCTGGCTGCTACCTTGAGCCGGTTAGCGCAAAGCCAGACGACTGAGTGGCTGCGGCACGCCTCGGCGTGCATCCCCAGCGTGGTTGACCACTCCCGTCGTCGCCGGAACGATGAAGGAGTACACCACGTTGAAAAACGTCGTCCTGCTTGCCTTGCTCACGGGTGTTGCGACGGCCCTCGTTCCCCAGGCGACCGCGCGGCAGCACGTGGCGCGAGCCGTACGGTCAGTCAAGGCGGCGAGGCAGGTCGTGCCGCCGGAGTCGACGGCGCTTCTGCGGACAATTCAGGCACACAGGGACGAGACGTGGCGGTGGCAGCGGGTGATGCAACGGCCGCGCACGCCGTTCAGGGACTCGGCCCGCCTGACGTCGAGCCTCTCGTACCGCCGGTGGGTGGCCGGGTTGTGGCTCCATCGGGCGGTCGTCGCCAGAAACCAGGCCCAGCGGCCCCCGCACAAGTCCCAGTGGCTTTGTATCCATCGCTACGAAGCGTCGTGGAGGGACCCGAACGCGCCCTTCTACGGCGGCCTGCAGATGGACGTGGAGTTCCAGCGGACATATGGGCTCGACCTGTACCGGTCGAAGGGCACCGCCGACCACTGGACACCGCTCGAGCAGATGTGGGTGGCGGAGCGTGCCTATCGCACCCGCGGCTTCTGGCCCTGGCCGAACACCGCGCGCTTTTGCGGTTTGCTCTGAGATCCGGAGCGGTTACGCTGAGCGTAGATCGGGCACTACGCGGTTTGGAGAGCGGATGGACCGGCTGACAGCGCTGATCGATCGGGCCGAAGAGCAGGGCTGCGTCAACCTGTCGCAGTTCAGCGAGCTGCTGCACGAGCTCGACCTCGACGAGAACGAGCTCGCCCATGTCTACGAGCAGCTCGACGAGCGCGGGATCGAGCTCACCGACGACTGTGGCCATGTCCGCGAGGACGAAGCCACCTTCGCCAACGGGGATCTCGCGCACGCGACCACCGATGCGCTCCAGCTCTTCCTCAACGAGGCCGGCCGGTACAAGCTGCTGACCGCCGAGGAGGAGGTCGAGCTCGCCAAGCGCATCGAGCGCGGCGACAAGGAGGCGAAGGACCTGATGATCAACTCCAACCTCCGCCTCGTCGTCTCGATCGCGAAGCGCTACCAGGGCCACGGCCTGTCGCTGCTCGACCTGATCCAGGAGGGGATCATCGGCCTGATCAGGGCGGTGGAGAAGTTCGACTACCGCAGGGGCTTCAAGTTCTCGACCTACGCCACCTGGTGGATTCGCCAGGCGGTCCAGCGTGGCGTGGCGAACAAGTCGCGCACGATCCGCATCCCGGTGCACATCGTCGAGCGCGAGCAGAAGATCGCGCGTGCGGAGCGCGAGCTGGTGGCGAAGCTCGGGCGCCAGCCGTCGGACCACGAGTTGGCGAAGGCGGCCAAGCTCCCGCTCAAGCAGGTGCTGGAGGTCAAGGCGGCCGCGCGGGCCGTCACGAGCCTCGACAAGCCGATCGGTTACGACGACTCCGGCTCGTTCGGAGACCTCTTCGCGTCCGAGCAGGTGCACACCGACGAGGAGGTCGAGGTCAGTCTCCGGCAGGAGACGCTGCGCAAGGCGCTCGACGAGCTGCCGGATCGCGAGCGCTCCGTGCTCGAGCTGCGCTACGGGCTCGGCGGCGACAGCGAGCCGATGTCGCTCGAGGCGATCGGGCGGACACTCGGCCTCACCCGCGAACGCGTCCGGCAGATCGAGGCAAACGCGCTCGAGACGCTCTCGATGCTGCGCGAGGTCGCGGGGCTGCGCGAGGCCGCGTAGCTCAGACGATCCCGAGCCCCTCGGCGATCACGAAGAAGGCGCGGCCGAACGGCGATTCGGCGCTCCGCTCACGGACGTCGCCCCAGTCGATCTGCTCCCGAAGGGCGCGGGCGATCTCGAGGCAGCTCCGGTAGTTGATCGAGTGCTCGGTCATCGCCATCAGCTTCGTCACGAGCAGGTCCTCGGGGCGCATGACCCGCATCGTCATCGCCTGCACCTCGAGCTCCTCGCCGCGCTCGATCACCTCGTCGGTGATCTCGAGCCCGGCGGGGCGGAAGATCACGTCGACCATGACGTCGCCGTCGTACGCCTTGAACAGCCACTCCTCCGGCGGGCGCTCGGGCCGGAGGCCGATCTCTTCCAGTGCCTCGAGTGCCGCCTCTGCGTCCTGCGGCCGGACGAGGAAGTCGAGATCGTGGCCGGTCGCAGGCCCGCCCCGCACCCAGGAGGCGACACCGCCGGCGACGAGGAAGGGAATGCCGTTGTCGCGGAGCGCCGCAGCCGAGCGCTTCAGGGTGGGCACCATCCCGTTGAGCGGCTCGCGCTCGTCGGTCACGGGCGGTCGGTACCCGACGGAACCGGCCGCGTAACGAGCATGGAACGAGCGGGTGCTGGGCACCATGGTCCGGTGCGCGACGGCCGCCCGATCCGGATCGCCGCAGCAGGCGACATCCATGCCTCGGAGGCGGGGCGGGAGAAGCTGACGTCGGCCTTCGCCGAGCTCGAGCCGTCGATCGACGCCGTTCTGCTCGCCGGCGACCTGACCACGTGCGGCGACCCGGGCGAGGCCGGTGTGCTCGCAGAAGCGTGTCGCAACCGCTCGGCCCCGGTGTGCGCGGTGCTCGGCAACCACGACTGGCACCTGAATCGCACGAACGAGCTCGTCGCCGTGCTCACGGATGCGGGCGTGCACGTGCTCGAACGGAGCTCGGTGCGCTTCGACGTTCGCGGGCAGGAGGTCGGGATCGTCGGGCTGAAAGGGTTCGTCGGCGGCTTCCCCGACCACGTGCTGCCCGACTTCGGCGAACCGCTCCTCCGACAGGTGTACGCCGAGACGACCGAGGACGTCGCCGCGCTCGACCGGGAACTCGAGGCCGTCGCGGACTGCGACGTCCGGGTGGTGCTCCTGCACTACGCGCCGACGACGACGACCCTCGAGGGAGAGCCTCGCGTGATCTGGCCGTTCCTCGGCAGCGATCGTCTCGCGGGCCCGATTGCGGAGCATGCCCCGGACGTCGTCCTCCACGGTCATGCGCATGCCGGGACGTTCGAGGGCTTCATCGGCCGCGTTCCTGTCTACAACGTCGCCACCTACGTCACCGGCAAGGACTTCTGGGTCTTCGAGCTCGCCGTCGAGGAGCGTCCCCGGGTCGAGCGCCGCGCGGAGGCACGGGCGGAGTGACGCTGTCCGACGCCAGCTCGTCGTCGGGGTAGTGCCCGACGACCTGCACGATCCAACGCCGGTCGCGCTCGCGGTCGAGCTCGAGAAAGAGCACGCGCTGCCAGGTCCCGAGCTGGAGCTCGCCGTTTCGGATCGGGATCGACTCGCCGGCGGTGCCGAGGAGCATCGCCATGCAGTGGGAGTGGCCGTTCCCGAAGTCCATGTCCTCCGGGCAGATGTTCTCGGTGCGGCGGTCCCAGTCGTCGTGGGCGTAGTACGTCTCGCGCGGGACGAGGCGCAGGAGGAGCTGGGCGAAATCCTCGAGGAACCCCTGCTCGAACTCGTTCACCCGGACGCAACACGTCGTGTGGGGGGAGTAGACGCAGGCGATCCCGTCCTGGACACCGCTCTCGCGCACGGCCTCGGTGACGTCGTCCGTGATGTCGCGGACGTGGAGTCCGCCCGTCGTCCGTAGCTGCTGCTCCCGCTGGAAGACCTTCACCCTTCGTTCACCCCCTGTGCTGTCCGGATCGGCGTATTGTGCTCGATCGGCGCCCGGCCTGCCACGGTCCTCCCCGAAGAGGCCGGGGCCCGGCCGTGTGGCCGGGCCCCTCGAGCGCTCGACTCAGATCAGCAGCTCGGTCAGCAGATCTGGCCGATCACCGTCCCGGTACCGGCGTGGCCCGGGTTCGGCGCATAGCCGGAGTCCGTTTGGACGACGACCATGTGAGCCGTGTCGCCCGAGATCGTCGAACCGGACTTGTCGATCGAGCTCGAGACGATCACCGCAATGAACGACGGGAGCGGCCCGGCCGGCGGCCGCGGGCTGTTGCCCGGCTCCGTCGTCCAGTTGGTGCCGCACGTGACCACGGCAGGCGAGTTCTCGAAGCCCTTGAACGAGGCAGGTGCGGCCCCGCCGGAGAGGCTGTTCAGCTTCGACCACTTCGCACCCCAGAACGTGACAAGGGTCCCTGCCGCCGCGTTGCCGTCGCCGATGACGAAGTTGCCCCCTGGGACGAGGCAGTAGACGAGGGCCGAGGTCGACGAGGTGTTGTCGGCAGTGTTCGGGTCGGACTGATCGCCGCTGATCGTGGCGGTGTTCGCGAGCGTCGAGCCGCAGGTCGCCGACACGTCCGCGACGACCGTGACGGTGGCCGAGCCCCCGCTCACGATCGAGCCGAGGTCGCACGTGAGCGAGCCGGAACAGGTCCCTTGGCTCGGGGTCGCCGAGACGAGCGTCTCACCGGCCGGGAGCGGATCGCTCACCGCGACGCCTGTTGCGTTTGCGGGCCCGGCGTTTTGGGCCGTGATCGTGTAGGTGATCGTTCCCCCGCTCTGCGCGAAGGCAGGACCGGTCTTGGTGATCGACAGGTCGGCGCCGTTGACGGTCACTGCGATGGTCTGCTTGAAGTCATCGCCGCCGGAGACGCCGTTCAGGGAGAACTGGACCGTGCAGTTCAGCGTCACGCCGCCGGGGTTGGTCGGCGAGACGCTGATCGTCTCGTCGTAGGTGACGTCGCTGCCGCTGACGACGGTCTCCGAACTCGTCGGCGAGAGACCGACGGTCAGATCCGGATCGCAGCTCTCCGAGTGCGAGACGGTGACCGGCAGGTTCTGCAGTCCGTTCAGGATCGCGTTCGAGACGTCGCCCGGATCCGTGCTCGAGACGAGCACCCCGCCGGTCTGCGTCGTGATCGCCGATGCCTGGCCGGTCGAGTCGAGCCCGTCCCCGGACGGCGTCGACACCGGAACCGCGATCACGCGAATCCCTGCATTCTTGAGGGCCGTGATCGCGTCTCCGAGCGAATGCCCGTTGCTCGGATCGTGGCCGGACGAATCGCCGAACCAGACGATGATCCGGGTCGAGGTACCCGTCGCCCGGAATCCGACCGACGGGTCGGTCGCCAGCTGGAACAGCGCGTTGATCTGTGCCTCAGGCGTATCGCAGCCGTTCCCGGCCGCCCAGGTGTTGATCGCGGTCTGAACGGCGGGGACCGACGAGGTGAGCGCCTGGTCGAGATGGAACGGGAAGGGATCCGTGCAGCCGAAGTCCGTGTAGTTCGCGGCTCCGAACTCCGGTGAGCCGACGCTGGGCGTTCCGGCGATCGTGTTCATGATCGTCGTTGCGTTCGTCTGCACGTTCGCGATCGCCCCTCCCATGCTCCCGGTCGTGTCGGCCAGGAACACGATGTCGGGGTTCGGCGGGATCACGGGCGTGTGGACGGTCTTGGCGACCTGGAAGCTGTCGCCTGGATTGACCGTCTTCGAGACGGTCTGCGGGTCCACGCCCGGGTTGGCGGCGATCGCCGCCCCGGCGAGTGCCGCGGCTGTGAGCGCGGCCAGCGACAGGGTCAGCTGCCGCCGGCGGCTCCCGATCGTTCGAAGCATTACTCCTCCCCCTCTGTGTACGACGGACGTCCCCGCGTCCGAGCGGGGGCCGCATGGGCACGACGATTTCAGGCCGCCGTCACCGGGCCGTCACCTGTCCGTCACGACTCCGGGGCTCGTGGCCCTCACGGACGGGAGCGGCGGGCTCCCGGGCGGCAGCAGCGTTTTTCACCACCGGCGCGTGGCTCGGCGAGACCGGCGAGCAGCTGATCCCACGTGGACGGGTCCGGCGTGCACGCGTCGGCGAGCGTCACGCTCCACTGCGCCTGGAGGACGTCTGAACGCGGGGCCGCTCCGGCGGCCCTCGTTCCTTCACTTGCCGAGCAGCGCCAGCACCAACACGCGACTGTACGAGCGCACCTTCAGCAGCAGGTCGTCTGCGTCGACGGCCGACGACCTCGTGACCGGTCTCCTCGAGCAGCGACGCGATCCCTTCGCGCAGGAGCGCATTGTCGTCGGCGACGACGACGCGAAGCGATCCCGTTCCTTCAGGAGGGCTCGTATCTGGTGTAAACGTCGTCCGCGCTCATGGCGAGTTCCGGGGGAGGCGAGGGCATGATCGCCGATCGCGTCGATCTGCAGCGCACGGAGCACCGCGTCGCCCGGATCCTCGCGGAGACCGGCCAGCCGATGCAGGCCTACGACGCCGTGCTCGAGGCGATCGGCACCTCGCTCGGCTGGGAGCTCGGTGCCGCCTGGGAGGTCGATCCGGACGACGGCCGGCTGCGATGCGTCTGCACCTGGCATGCAGAGGAGGGAGCCCTCGAGTTCGCGGCGCTGACGGAACGGCTCGTCCTCGCCCCCGGCGAGGGGCTCCCCGGCCGGGTGGTCGTCTCCGGCGAGCCGACGTGGGTGACCGATGCGAACGTCGATCCCAACTTCCCCCGGGCCGATGCGGCGCGTCGGGCCGGGCTCCACGCGGCGTTCGCCTTCCCCCTGCGCAGCCCGCGCGGGGTCGTCGGGGTGATGGAGTTCTTCACCCGCGAGCTCCGGCAGCCGGACGACCGCCTGCTCTGGACGACGGCGATGCTGGGCAACCAGCGGCCTGCGCGGCCTGGCCGACCGCGTCGAGGCGCTCGGCGGGCGGTTCTCCGAGACGGTGACCCAGGAGCTGGGGCTCGACGAGGCGCGAAGCATTCGCGTGGACTACGGGCGGCTGCCGGCCACCGAATTGCACCCGCAGGGGTACGTCTACGACCTCTGGCTCGTGGAGCGTCTCGCCGACCGGCTCGGCGCCTGAGCGAAGATTGGTCGCACGACCCGAGAAGGGCCGCCCGAGGCGGCCCTTCTCGCGTTCCGCTTCGGAGCCTCGTGCGACACGCCGGACGGCAAGGGCCACGTTCTCGCCCTCGCCCAGCACGTCCGGGTACGCGGGCTCCGCGACCGGGGGGACGGCGGCGACTGGCCGTCGCTCTCGAGGATGTGACAGGCTCGGCTCATCCCGACTCGGTCGACCGGCCGTATCTGGCGTTCGCGGTCGAAGCCCCGGGGGATGCTCGAGGATCCTCCGCACGCGTTGCTCGTGCGGCGACTCCGGATGGCCGCGTCTAGGTGACGTCGCGAGCCTGCGTCACCAGCGCACCGACGGCGACCGCGATCACGGCGTAGCCGACGAGCAGCAAGCCTCCGAGGGGTGCGGTCAGCAGGTCGATCGAGGCCTCGCCGACCGCGGTGCCGGTCATCGCCGTCCCCGCGGCACCCGGCGCATACCGCCCCAAGGTGGGCAGGTACCGGTAGAGAAGCACCTCGACGACGGCCACCCACGCGAACAGGCCGACGATCGCCGCCACCTGGTTGCGGACGATCGCACCGAAACCGACGCCGAACACTGCCCACAGCGCCGACATCACGACCGTCCCGACGAGCAGACGCCGGACGTCGTCCGAGCCGACGAGCAGGTCGTACCCTCGGACGCGGATCATCAGGACGCCGACGCCGAGCCCGAGACCCGCGCCGAGGGCGCCGAAGCCGGCGCCGACGAGCAGGCTGGCGATCACCTTGGCGCCGATCACCCGCAGGCGGGAGGGTGTGCAGACGAAGGTCGCGCGGATGGTGCCGTGCCGGAACTCGCCGGTGACGGCCATCACGCCGATCAGCGCGGCGAACGCCGCGGCGAACGAGCCGTTCCCGACCAGCTCCCTCTGGTCCTCGGCGAGCCCGAGATCGCTCTCGCCGGAGAAGCTGCCCGCGATCACGCCGAACAGCACCAGGGCGACCAGCCCGAGCACGAGCCCGAGGTTCGTGCGCGTCGTTCGCATCTTGCGGAGCTCCGAGCGAAGCTGCGCGCTCATCGCTCGCTCTCCGAGGTCAGCTCCAGGAACATCTTCTCGAGCGTGGAGGACTCCTGTACGAGCTCGTGGAGCGCGATGCCGGCGCCGGCAGCGAGCTCGCCGATCTGGGCCGTCGAGGCCCCGCGGACGAGGAGCTCGTCGCCGTCGAGCTGCGATGCCTCCAGGCCGGCCGATTCGAGCACCGGAACGAGGCTTCTGATCCCGGGCGCCCGGATCCGGACGCTGCTTCCGGCCGTCAGGTCGTCCAGCCCGGCGATCGTGACGAGGCGCCCCCTGTCGATGATCACGACCCTGTCGACCGTCTGGGCCACCTCGGCCAGGACGTGGCTGGAGACGAGCACCGTCTTGCCGGCGTCGGCGAAGCCCCGGACGATCGTGCGGAGCCAGTGCACGCCCTGCGGGTCGAGCCCGTTGGCTGGCTCGTCGAGGACGAGCAGCTCGGGGTCGCCGAGGAGGGCGGCTGCCAGCCCGAGCCGCTGGCGCATCCCGAGAGAGTAGGTCCCCACCCGGCGGCGTCCGGCATCGGCCAGCTCGACCGTCTCCAGCACCTCGTCCACCCGGTGGATCGGGAGACCGGCTGCGAGCGCGAGCGTGATCAGGTGCTCGCGTCCGGTGCGACCCGGGTGGAAGTCCGCCGCCTCGAGCACCGCACCCACGCGTCGCGCCGGATCCCGGTGGTCGCGGTAGGGGCGGCCGAAGACGAGCGCTCTGCCCGCCGACGGGCGGACAAGCCCCAGCAGCATGCGCAGTGTCGTGGTCTTGCCCGCGCCGTTCGGGCCGAGGAAACCCGTGACGGTGCCCGCCTGGAGGCCGAACGTCAGGTCGTCGACCGCGAGCAGGTCGCCGAAGCGCTTGCTGAGGTGCTCGATGCTCACGACCTCGCCCGTAGGTGGACGGACGACCGGCACATGGGCGCTCGGCAGCCGGGGCTCCGCCGAGGTCGTCCGACCGCCGTCGAGAATGCTCGCCGGCATCAGATCTGCGTCGCGGATGCGGGCTCGGGCTTGCCGTTCATCGGCGTCGTGGCCGCCCCACCCACCTCGGTGACTGCGACGGCGACATGAACCGGGACGTCGAGCGCGCGGCTGACCAGGCAGCGGCCCTCGGCGTCTGCCGCCGCCCGCCGGACGGCGTTCTCCCCGCCCGAAATCGTCTCGAGGGCGGCATCGATCTCGATCACCGTGAATCCGAAGGTCCCGTCGTCGCGGCGGCTCATGTGGCCCGTCGCCGTGATCGTCGCGTCGAGAAGCGGCGCCTCGTGTCGCTCGGCGACCGCCGCCAGGGTCAGAGCGAAGCACGACGCGGCGGAGGTGACGACCAGGTCCTCGGGCGTCCAGTAACCGGCAACGCCGCTGCGGAACTCGGGCGGTGTCGCCAGTGCCAGCGCCTCCTTGTCGCGGGCCTCGGCCTGGACGAGCCGACCACCTCGCCAGCGGATCGACACGGGAAACTGCATCTCCTTCATGAGCGACATTCCGCAACCTCCTTCTCGTGAGGCGATTCGGGTCCGGCCGTTCGCGTCATTGCGCGGAAGAGACGGTCGAGCTGCTCGTCCGGCTCATCCGCGAGCAGAGGCAGGAAGATCTCTTCCTCCTTCTTGAGGTGCGTCTCGAGCAGGCCGTGCAGGTCGAAGAGCGTCTCTTGCAGCGACGTCGTGTCCCTGACGTCGGTCGCGACCAGTCGATGCTCGAATCCGCGGAGCCGTGCATGGTCTCGCCCCATCCGGTGCAACGCGCCGGGCCGCAGGTGCCTCTCGAACGTCGGATAGAGAGCTTCCTCCTCGGCCCGCGTGTGCGGCTCGATGTCGCCCTCGAGGACGGCTACGATCCTGCGGATCAGGGTCTGCCGCTCCTCGTAGGACAGCGTCGGAAGCTCGCGGGCGGCAGCCTCGAGCGTGCTCGTGTGCCGGCGCAGCCGTTCGTGCTCGCGACGGAATCCGGCGACGGCCGCGCGGAAGGCAAAGGCGGTCATGTCCCCTCCTGAGTGCGAACGACGAGAACGGAACACGGCGCGCGATGCGCGACGCGCTCGGAGACGGAGCCGAGGGCGCGCAGGCCGTGGAGGGAGCGTGAGCCGACGACGACGAGATCGTCGGGGCCCGCCCGCGAGACGAGCGCGTGAACGGGCTCGTCGAACGTCTCGACGAGCGGGGCGAGGCGCGTCACCGCGTCGAGGTCGTGGAGCGGCCTGCCGCCGTAGGCGACGAGCGTCTCGACCTCACGGTCGAGGCGGACTGCCAGGTGGGCGGCCACTGCCCGCGCGAACGCCGCCTCGTCCGAGCCGTCGACGCCGACCAGCAGGCGGCCGACACCACCTTCCGGCGGCCGCGCGACCAGGACGGAGCAGGGCGCCTTGTGGAGGACGTGCGTCGCCATCGAGCCGAGCACGATGCCCTGCATCCGGTGGTAGTCGTGGCTGCCGACGACCGCCAGGGTCGCCCGCTCGGCCGCGAGCGTTTCGAGGAAGGTGGTCACGGGCTCGCCTTCGAGCAGCCTGCTCTGCGTCTGCGGGAAGGTCGCACCCGCCGAGCGCGCCGCCTCGGCGAGCGCGGCCCGGTAGCGGGCGCGGGTCGGCTCGTCCACGGCCGTGTCGGCAACGGCGGCGGCGACGCCCGCAGGAGCGGTGATCGCGACCGCCTCGCCGACCGCAACGGCGACGACGAGCAGCGAACCGTCGACGTCGACGAGACGTGCCGCCTGTCGGGTCGCCTCCCGGCTCGCCGCGGAGAGATCGACGCCGCACAGGACCCGCCGGAAGACACCTCCGGCGGCCGGCACAAGGTCGCGTGGGGCGGTGGTGCTCACGTCCGATCGTTCGAAGTCTCCCCGCTGCCGTCCGCTCGGCCCTCAGCGATAAGCCGCAGAGGTTGCGCCGGAACTACCGACCACACGGGGAACCGGCGCAGTGGACGATCGGGAATCAGCGGCGGCCCCGATGCTCCGGTCGGCCGGTCGGCGAGAGGATGCCACTGCCGATCGGGTGCCGGGGCGACGAGCAGAGCGAGGAGCGTGGCTGGTGGAGCAACCGGACGGAAGAGACGTAACCCGGCAGCCGACCAGGGTCTGCGTCCTGGGATCGGCCACGAACACGACGAACGTGGACCTGGTCCGGCTCTGGCGGGATGGAGGTCTCGATGCCGTCTTGCGGTCGCCGCTCGAGGCGGTGCGGCCGGGATCGGTCGTGATCGGCAGGCTCGATGTCCTGCCGACGCTCGACGGTATCGAGCCGGGCCTCTTCGGCCTCTTCCTTCTCGGGCGGAGGCGGCGGAACGCCCGCGTGCTCAACCCGGCCGAGGCGCTGCTCGCGGTTCACGACAAGCTGCTGACCGCGCGTCGCCTCGACCTGGCCGGCCTTCCGCACCCGAAGACGGTCGGGTGGAACGGCGAGCGCGAGCCGCCGCTCGAGCCTCCGTTCGTCGTGAAGCCGCGCTTCGGCAGCTGGGGACGCGACGTTCTCCTGTGTCACGACGCCGAGGACGTCCGTCGCACGCTGCGGACCGTGAGCGAGCGGCCGTGGTTCCGCCGACAGGGAGCGCTCGTCCAGGAGCTCGTCCGGCCGCGGGGATACGACCTGCGGCTGATCGTCGCCGGCGGTCGGGTCGTGGGCGCCGGGAAGCGGGTTGCAGCTCCAGGGGAATGGCGCACGAACGTCTCGCTCGGCGGCAGCGTCGTTCCGGCCGAACCGTCGCGGGCGGCCGCTTCGCTCGCGGTGGCGGCGGCCTCGGCGCTCGGCGCCGACTTCGTCGGAGTCGACCTGATGCCGCTCGGCGAGGACCACCACGTCGTCATCGAGCTGAACGGAGCCGTCGAGTTCGACGAGGAGTATTCGCTCAGCGCGCGGGGCGTCCACATGGACGTCGCGGACGCGCTGGACCTCACTTCTCGAGCGGCGCTCGCGGCTGGAAGCCGGAGCGGATCCGGCGGATCCAGGTCTGGACGTCCTGCTCGGGGAGCAGGTAGTTGAGCAGCGGGCTCTCCCCGTAGTTGCTCAGGAGCTGGTGGCAGCGGACGGCGCAGTCGAGGTCGAGCGACAGCGTCTCGTCGTCGAGTTCGCACGCGAGCGATCGGAGCTCCTCTGCGGCGGCCGTCACCCGGGTCGGGCGCGAATAGCCCGGGGCCGGTATCAGCTTCGCGCGCACGGCCTGCGCGAGTGCCCGTCTGCTCCCCGTCGACGCGATCTCCTCGGCGCGCCGGCGAATCTCCGGGATCGAGTACGCGTCGCTGTCGAGCAGCAGCTGATCGAACAGCTCCGATCGCCGGAAGAAGGCACGACCGGCGAGCACGCTGCTCGCGAGAGCGCCGATGAAGAGGGGCAGGGCGAGCGGAGGGTGCAGGAAGCTCGCCGCGAGCGCCAGTCCCATGGCCAGTGCCGCGAGGCCGAGATCCGCCCACTCGTCCTGATGCAGGTCGTGCAGCCGGTGCTCCGCCTCCTTGACTGTCTGCGCCGTCATCTCACCTCAAATCTGCATTCGCGCCGCCCGCGCGACATCGGTGGGAGAACTGAGCGCATGCGGACTTTTCCGCAAGGCGACGAACCGTCGGCCCGCTCCCGGACGGGCCGGCACGACGGTCGACCGCGACGAGATCCGCGTTCTCGCGGATGCCGGCACCCCGCCCGGCCCCTGACTATTTCGTCGACGACTGCGAGAGGTGGAATGTGAAGGTCCGCGAGGTCATGAGCGAGCAGCCCTACTCGGTCAGACCCGAGACCGACCGACAACGGAGGTGAGAGATGAGCACGCGCGTGCAGGTACGTCGGACCGAGCCGGGTGACGTGGTCGTGATCGAAGGCCACCACGTGGGCGAGGCGCGCCGCAGCGGCGAGATCCTCGAGGTGCTCGGAGAGCCGGGCCACGAGCACTACCGCGTCCGCTGGGAGGACGGCCGCGAGACGGTCTTCTACCCGAGCAGCGACGCGACGGTCCGGCATCGCGTCCGCCGGGCCCGCTGAGGCTCCGAGCCGATCAGGCCGGGTCGGTCGTCGGCCCGATCTCCGCGACGACGTCGACGGTCGACCCCGGGGGGGCGAGAGGGACGAGGTTGCCGTCCACGTGCTCTCCGTCGACCCTCAGCGACCGGACGCGCCCGCGCGCGCCCGGTCGCTTCTTCACGCTGACCCGATAGACGGACTCGCGAAAGCGCCGCTCGGCGGTGAAGCCGCTCCAGCCCACGGGCAGACACGGATCTATTCGCAGGCCGTCGTGGTCGGGTCGGATCCCCAGGATCCATTGGGTGATCGCGACGAGCGTCCATGCTGCTGCCCCGGTCAGCCACGAGTTCTTCGCCTCTCCGTGGGTCGGGGCGTCGGGCCCAGCGATCATCTGCGCGTAGACGTAGGGCTCGCAGCGGTGCACGTCGGCGATCCGTTCGCGGGCCGAAGGATTGATCCGGAGGTAGTAGTCGAGCGCGGCGTCACCGTTCCCGACGATCGTCTCGGCGATCATCACCCACGGGTTCGTGTGACAGAAGACGCTCCCGTTCTCCTTGTACCCCGGCGGGTACGAGGTGATCTCCCCGAGCTCCGGCCGATACCGGCGATAGGTGGGTTGGACGAGAACGACGCCATGGGGTGTGGCGAGGTGTTCGCGGACCGAGGCGAGCGCACGCTCTGCTCGGCCGTCGCCGACCCCGAGCCCTGCCATGACGCACATTCCCTGAGGCTCGACGAAGATGCACCCCTCGTCGTTCTGCGACGAGCCGACGGGCCGACCGAAGTAGTCGTACGCACGGCGATACCACTTACCGTCCCAGCCGTCACGGTGCACCGTCTTGGCCATCTCGCCGGCCGCGGCGCGGCAGCGTTCCGCTCCGTCCACGTCGCCGGCTCGGTCGGCGAGGACGGCGAGCTCTCCGGCGGCGAGGACGAAGAGCCCGGCGATGAACACCGATTCGGCGGCGCCTCCCTCGCGCTGCGGCGCGGTCTGGAACGACTCTCCCGGCGTCTCCGAGAACAGGTTCAGGTTGAGGCAGTCGTTCCAGTCCGCCCGCCCGATCAGCGGCAGTCCGTGCGGGCCGAGCCGTTCCTGCGTGTAGCGGAGCGCCCGGTGCAGATGCTCGTAGAGCGGCGTCTCCGAGCCGGGCTCGTTGTCGTAGGGGACCGGCTCCGAGAGAACCGTGACATCGCCGGTCTCCTTCAGATAGGCGGCGGCCGCGAGGACGAGCCACAGCGGGTCGTCGTTGAAGCCCGGGCCGATCGCGTCGTTGCCCCGCTTGGTCAGCGGCTGGTACTGGTGGTAGGCGCCGCCCGAGGGAAGCTGGGTGGCCGCGAGGTCGAGGAGCCGTTCGCGAGCGCCCGGGAACGAGATGGACGAAGCCGAGCAGATCCTGGTTCGAGTCGCGGAACCCCATCCCGCGTCCGATGCCGGATTCGAACAGCGACGCCGAGCGGGAGAGGTTGAAGGTGGTCATGCACTGGTACGAGTTCCACACGTTCACGATCCGGTTCACGTGATCGTCGGGTGTCTCCACGACGAGGGCTGCGAGCAGGTCGGACCAGTGTCCCTGGAGCTCCGCGAGGGCCGCCTCGACCTCGCCGGCGTCCCGGAAGCGCTCGATCAGCGGCAGCACCGAGCGCTTGTCGATCGTCTGGGAGCCGGGTGGGTCGAACTTGGCGTCCGGCGGGTTCTCGGCGTAGCCGAGGACGTGGACGATCTCGCGGGTCTCGCCCGGCTCCAGGACGAGCTCCATCCGGTGCGACCCGCACGGTGCCCATCCGTGTGCGATCGAGTTGCGCGAGCGGTCCTCTTCGACGGCGAGCGGCCGGTCCCAGCCGCGGTGCGGCCCGAGGAACGCGTTCCGGTCGGTGTCGAAGCCGGCGACGTCTCCGGAGCAGGCGAAGTACGCGAAGTGGTTGCGGCGCTCACGGTACTCGCTCTTGTGGTAGACGACCGCGCCCTCGACCTCCACTTCGCCGATCGAGAGGTTCCGCTGGAAGTTCGTCGCGTCGTCCCACGCGTCCCAGAGGCAGAACTCGACGGCGCTGAAGAGCGACAGTCGAGCCTCCTCCCGACGGTGATTGACGATCCGCGTCCGCCAGATCTCGAGCGTGGAGTCGAGCGGCACGAAGTAGACCGTCTCGGCCTCGATGCCTGCCCGCCGGGAGCCGATCACGCTGTAGCCGAGCCCGTGCCGACACCGGTAGTCCTGGACGTCGGCCCCGACCGGCAGCCACGACGGCGACCAGAAGTCGCCTGTTCCCGCGTCCCTGACGTAGAGGTACCGTCCGCCGAGGTCGGGCGGCACCCCGTTGTACCGGTACCGGGTCAGGCGCCGAAGGCGCGCGTCCCGGTGGAAGGAGTAGCCGCCGGCGGTGTTGGAGACGATGGCGACGTAGTCGGCGTTGCCGAGGTAGTTGATCCACGGGAGCGGCGTGTCGGGCCGCTCGATCACGTACTCCCGTGCGTGGTCGTCGAAGTGCCCGTAGGTCACGGCAACTCTGTTCGGGTCAACGCGCCGCCGGGCCGGTCGACTCACGGACGATCAGCCGCGTTGCGAGCTCCACCCGCAGCGTCTCCGTGCTCTGCCCCTCGATCAGTCGGTTGAGGAGGCTGACCGCGGTGCGCCCGAGCTCGGCGAGCGGCTGCCGGACGGTGGTCAGCCGGGGGATGACGTCGCGTGCGACCTGCGTGTCGTCGA